>VGAC01000004.1 GCA_016870865.1 Actinomycetota bacterium | reverse complement strand
CTGGCGGTGCCGTCGGCGGCCAGGTCCACACACGACCCCGATTGCAGCAGGTTGTCGGGGCCGCCCGGATCGGACGGCTCGGTGAAGGCGGCGACGACAAGAATTGCGGCGGTGCCGATGGCGATGAGCGTGAGCACGAAACGCCACGGGAACCTCGCGGGCGTCACGTCGAACCGAACCGGTGCCGCGGGGGTGTTGATCGGTGCCGACGCGTCGCGGTCCCCGTCGTATGCGGCGCGCTTGTGCGGGTCGGAGAGAACGCTCCACGCCCGTGACACCGCTGCGATCGTCTCGGTGTCGACTGCACGTTTGGCGGTGTCGGGGTGAAGTTCGCGCATCCGGCGGCGGTACGCGGCCTTGACGGCTTTTGCACTCGCGTTTCGGGGCACCCCGAGAACGTCGTAGTGGTCGGGGCGCCGGTTCACCCAACCATCAATAGCCGAGTTCGGGGTGGATCGCACCAATCAGCTCGGTACCCGCCGCGAAACGGCGCACGTTTTCTCTGATGCGCTCCGACAACAACGGCACCGCCATCTCGGGGGTGTTGCCGACGTGTGGCGTGATGATGCAGTTTGGTGCCGACCACAGCGGGTGGCCGGCCGGCAGCGGTTCGGGATCCGTGACATCGAGCGCCGCACCCCCGATGACCCCTTCGCGTAGCGCCCACACAAGGTCGTCTGTGACGATGTGGCGGCCGCGGGCGACGTTGACCACCCACGCATGGCGCTCCATCTGTTCGAACTCGCCGCGGCTGAGGATTCCGTCGGTGTCGGGCGTCAGGGCGAGGGCCACGACGACGGCGTCGGCGCCGACGAGGGCATCGATCAGGTTCACGCTGGTCATCACTGTGTCGGCGCCCGGGAAATGCTCGGGCATGTTGCGCACGACGGTGATGTGACAACCGAAAGGTTTGAGCAAGCGCACGAGAGAAGTGGTGATCCCACCCGCACCGAGGATGGTCACCCTGGCAGCGAGAAGGTTGCGACCGACCGGGCCGGTCCATTCGTTTTGCCGGGCGTAGCCGCCGATGTTGCGCACAGCGGCCAGCAACAACGCCAACGCATGCTCGGCCACCGGTTCGGCGTACACGCCCTTGCCGCAGGTCCATCGTCGCGACTCCTCGACGAGGTGCACAAACCGCTCGACACCGGCCCAGGGAAGCTGCACCCACTCGATGTGCGGATTCGCATCGAGGACTTGTTCGAGTTCCTGCACCTCTGTGGATGACGCCCACACGAGCCCCCGCGCCCGCGTGACTGCGACGAGTTCTCCCCCGCCCGCAACGACGGCCTCGCGCACCCAGTCGGGGGCACTGACGGGCCCGACGGCGATGGCGGATGATTCGGGCATTCGGTTTCTTTGTTCAGTTGCCGGCGAGTTTGCGCTGCCGGCGGTTGCCGATCACGGTTCCGGCCACCATCAGGCTGACGCTGGCGAACAAGAGCATGGTTGCAAGGACGTTTATCTGCGGTGGAATCTTGACGCGCGACGCACCGAAGATCTGCAGTGGGAACGTGACGAGAGAACCAGCGTTGAAGAACGTGATGATGAAGTCGTCGATCGAAAGCGCGAACGAGAGCAGCGCGGCGGCGAGGATGCCCGGCAGGATCAGCGGGAACGTGATCTTCCAGAACGCTCGTGACGGCGTGGCGCCGAGATCCATCGCAGCCTGTTCGAGTGTCCAGTCGAAGCCGCGGATGCGCGCCCGCACCGTCACGGCCACGAACGAGATCTGGAACATGACGTGGGCGATGATCACCGTGACGTAGCCGAAGTCGACTCCCCTGTTCAGGAACAGCGTCGCAAGTGACGAACCGAGAACGATCTCGGGCGACGTGAGGGGCAAGACGAGAAAGAGGTTGATTCCGCCGCTGCCCTTGAACTTGTAGCGGCTGAGGGCGAGCGCAATCAACGAGCCGAGGATGGTTGCGCAGAACGTGGAGATGAGGGCGATGCGCAGGCTCACCCAGAGTGCAGCAGTCAATTCCGACTCGGCAAACGGCTTTGCCCAGTTGTCGAGGGTGAAGCCCTGCCATTTGATGTTGTACTTGCCCTTCGGGGCGTTGAACGAGAAGATCACGATCACGAGGATCGGCAGGAAGATGTAGAAGAGGCCGAGGCCCGCCACACCATTGATCAAGCGCTGACCGATGCGCTGCCGCCGCGAGAACGCCGTCATGCGAGGCCCCACCCATTGGGGATCTGTCTCATGCCAGATCCTCTGTCCCCATGAACTTGGTGTAGACCAGTACGGCGATCGTGATGATGAACATCAAGACGAAGGACATCGCGGATGCGACGGGATAGTTCAGCTGCCGCAGGAACTGGTCCTGAATCGAGTTGCCGACCATCGTCGTCTGCGGGTTGCCGAGGAACTGTGCGTTCACGAAGTCACCGGCGGCCGGGATGAACACGAGAAGGCTTCCCGCGAAGATGCCCGGCAGGGCGAGCGGTACGACGATCCTGCGGAACGCCGCCGATGCGGACGAATAGAGGTCCATTGCCGCGTCGATGAGGTGCGGGTCGATTTTTTCCAGGCTGACGTAGATGGGCAGCACCATGAACGGCAGGAAGTTGTAGGTGAGACCTCCGATCACGGCGGCGGGCGTGTTGAGCAACTTGCCGTTGTCCATGATGTTCAACGACTCGAACGCCCCCTGGAGGCCGAGGCCGTCGATGATCGACACGACCGGACCCTCGTCGGCGAGGATGTTGCCCCAGGCGAGCGTTCTGATGAGATACGACGTGAAGAACGGGATGACGACGAGACCGAGGAGGATGTTGCGGTACCTACCACCACGGAATGCGATCACGTACGCCAGCGGAAACCCGATGAGGATCGTCAGCAACGTGGCGACGGCCGCGTAACCGAAACTGCGCAGGAACTGCGGGCGGAAATCCGTGAGTGCGATGCGGTAGTTGTCCCACTCCCATGTGAACGACGGGAAGAAGTCGAATCTGCTCTCCTTGCTGGACAGGGACATGACGACCATCGACCACAGCGGCGCCAGAAAGAACAGGCTGAGCCACAGAATGCCGGGCTTGAGCAGTCCGTAGGGTGCCAACGCCCGTCGTGTCTCGAGGCCACCGACGAAGGCCACGGAGACGAGTCCGACGACCGTCGCCAACATCGCGGCTGCGACGACGGCTGCAGATGGCCCCGCCACCCATCCGGCGCCGAGGGCAATCACCCCGAGCGACAAGGTGACCATGACGCCCAACCCGACGCGCTCGGGTCGCGATGCGACCGTGGCGAGACGGGCCGTTGCGTTCACGCGGTCCGCGGGATCCCGATCAAGCGCCGGTGATTGCGGCGAAAGCCTCGTCGAACTTGGCTTCTTCCTCTTCGCTGAGCGCCCCCCAACTCTGCAGGCGCGCGACCGTCGCCTCGTCGGGGAACAACAGCGGATCCTCCGCGAGTGGCGCAGCCTCGCCACCCATCTTCACGAGTTCGTCCTGCACACCCTTGACCGGCGACATGTACTGCACGTACGCGGTGATCTTGGCTGCGTTCACCGGGTCGTACACGTAGTCCATCCATTTCGCCACCGCATCGCTGTTCTCGGAACCCTTGACCCAGATCATGGTGTCGAACCAGTTGGTGCCTCCCTCCTCGGGGATGACGAATCTGACGTCGGGGTTGTCCTTCGTCAATTGCAGGACGTCGCCCGACCACGCGACGCATGCCGCAAAGTTCCCGGCACTGAGATCGTCGACATAGTCGTTGCCGGTGAAGGCGCGGATCTGACCGTCGTTCTTGGCTTTTTCGACCTTGTCGAAGGCCTCGGCAGCCTCGTCGAAGGTGCTGAGTTTGGAAATGTTTTTGCCGAGACCCATGAGCACGAGGCCCATCGTGTCGCGCATTTCGGTGAGCAGGCCGATCTTGCCCTTGAACTCGGGGGCGAAGAGATCCTCGACGCTCTTTAGTTCACGGCCCGTGGTCTTCATGTTGTAGGCGATACCGGCGACACCCGTCTGCCACGGCAGGTTGTACTCCTGGTCCTTGTCCCAGGGCTGGCCCTTGAGATCGTCGCGCAGATTGGCGATGTTCGGGATCTTGTCGACGGGCAGTTTCTGCGCCCAACCCAACTGCACGTAGCGGGCGGCCATCCAGAAAGTCGGGGCGATGACGTCGGGATCGATCTTGTCACCCTTGGAGAGAGACGGCTGCACCTTGGCGAAGTACTCGTTGTTGTCGTTGTAGGCCTCGGTGTACTTCAGCGATACACCACTCGCCTCCTGGAAGACCTTCACTGTTTCTTCGTCGATGTAGAGCGGCCAGTTCTCAAAGAAGAGCGAGTTGCCTCCCCCGCCACCCGAACCACCCTCGTCACCACCGCACGCAGCGAGAAGCGCCGGCAGCGAGAGCGCGCCCGCACCTGCCATGCCGGACCTAATGAGGAACTGCCGACGATTCAACTTCCCTGCCATGGTTGTACCCCTCCCGAGTGCTTGTTGAGAGACTATTGGAAATTGTCGGCGCGCTACAGCGACGCCTCGATCGAGTCGACATTGGTGGTGGTTGCCCCCGCGACACTCGGCCAACCATCGAGAACGAACGGAGCATCAGGGCCCCACGACAGCCAGACGGTCGAATCGGGCCGCAGGAAAGGCGGGGCGCCGTCGCCCGCCACCAGCGCGGTGACCTCGGTGTCGTTGGCCAGCCGCGCGACAACACGTACCGAGGCGCCCTGGAACACGATGTCGGTGATCGCTGCGGAAAGTGATTCACCCGCGGGTTGGGTCGCCGACACATGCAGGTGTTCGGGGCGCAGCATGACGGTGACCTGTTCGCCCGGGGTCAAGGCGACGTCGGCGTTCACGTGGCCGGACTTCACCGTGATGCGGCCACCACCCCAGAAGTCGAACGACGCACCGGCTGAGTCGCCCTGCGCCACGACCGCGGGCAGCAGGTTGGCCGAACCGATGAAGCCAGCGACGAACAACGAGTGCGGTCGCTTGTAGATGTCGGTCGCGGAACCGATCTGTTCCACGACACCTTGGCTCATGACCGCGATGCGGTCGCTCATCGTCAGCGCCTCACCCTGGTCGTGGGTGACGAAGACGAAAGTGATCTCGACTTCGCGCTGGATGCGCTTGAGTTCGATCTGCATCGCCTCACGGAGTTTCAGGTCGAGTGCCGCGAGCGGTTCGTCGAGCAGCAACGCACTCGGGTAGTTGACCAGGGCCCGCGCGAGCGCCACGCGTTGTTGCTGGCCGCCCGACAACTGTGCCGGACGGCGGTTGGCAAAGTCCGACAGGCGCACCACGTCGAGCATGTCGGAGACACGCTTTGTTATCTCGGCTTCGTCGAGCCTCTTGCTGCGCGGGCCGAAGGCAATGTTGTCGGCGACAGTCATGTGCGGGAACAGGGCATATTGCTGGAACACCGTGTTGACGTTGCGCTTGTGGGGAGGCACGGTCGAGACATCGACACCCTCGAGGAGCACCCGCCCCGACGAGGGTTGTTCGAACCCGGCGATCATCTTGAGGGTGGTGGTCTTCCCACAGCCCGAGGGACCGAGCATCGCGAAAAACTCTCCGCGGCCGATCGAGAAGTCGGCATTGTCGACCGCGACGAAGGAGCCGTATCGCTTGCAGACCTGGTCGAGGCGAATGACGTCGACATTCGCACCGTCGGCGACAGGCGAAGCGGCATCGCTCACCTCGTGTGCCTCTCAGCGGACATCTTGGCGAGCGTAACACCACGCACACGACCAGCCGTGATGAACGACTCGTCGGCGTCCATTGCATTGAGTCGTCCCGTGTGCCTCGACACCACCGACGCACGCATCATCGAATGGCTACGGGGAATGTCTGCGGGCCGACGGGCATCTCCCCGCCACGCAACTCGGTGCCGCGGCGGGTTTGTCGGAGATCGCCGCGGCCGGCAGCCCGGCGACCGAAGGCCGAGTCGTCAACTCTCGAGGTTTGCCATCACGTGCTTGATGCGCGTGTAGTCCTCGAGTGAGTAGGCCGAGAGGTCCTTGCCGTAGCCGGACTTCTTGAAACCACCGTGCGGCATTTCGGCAACCACCGGAATATGGGTGTTGATCCACACGCACCCGAAGTCGAGCCGCTTTGCCATCCGCATCGCGCGCCCGAAGTCCCTGGTCCACACCGACGACGCAAGGCCGTACTCGACACCGTTGGCCCAGCGCACGGCTTCGTCCTCGTCGCTGAACTGCTGCACGGTCAGCACCGGCCCGAAGACCTCGTTCTGGATCATCTCGTCGTTCTGCATCAGGTCGGCGACGACGGTCGGAGAGTAGAAGTAACCGTCCCCCGACACCCTGCCGCCGCCCGTGGTGACACGCGCGTGCGATGGCGCACGCTCGACGAAACCCGCGACGCGCGCGAGTTGATTGGCGTTGTTGAGCGGGCCAAAGAGAATGTCGTCGTCGTCGGGTTGGCCGGTTTTGGATGCGGCGACCGCTTCGGTGAGGGCTGCGACAAAGTCGGAGTACACCCGCGGAGCAGCCAGGACACGCGTCGCTGCGGTGCAGTCTTGACCCGCATTGAACAGACCCGCGGTGGCAATGCCCGCGGCCGCGGCCTCGATGTCGGCATCGTCGAAGACCACGACGGGTGCCTTGCCGCCGAGTTCCAGGTGCACACGCTTGAGGCTCGCTGCGGCGGCTTGGGCAACCTCCATGCCTGCGCGAACGCTGCCCGTCACCGACACCAGACTCGGAGTCGGGTGCGACACCATTGCTCGCCCCGTGTCACGGTCACCGCAGATGACGTTGAACACGCCGGTCGGCAAAAACTCAGCGGCGACCTCGGCGAGGATCGTGGTCGTTGCAGGCGTCGTGTCCGAGGGCTTCAGGACGATGCTGTTGCCGGCCGCGATTGCCGGTGCGAATTTCCACACCGCCATCATCATCGGATAGTTCCACGGTGCAACCTGTGCACACACACCGACGGGTTCGCGGCGGATCATCGACGTCATGTTGCGCATGTACTCGCCGGCGCTTTTCCCCTCGAGGTGACGGGCAGCACCCGCAAAGAACCGAATCTGGTCGACCATCGGGGGGATTTCCTCGCTCGTGGTCAGGCTGATCGGCTTGCCCGTGTTCTCCACCTCCGCGGCGACCAGGTCGCCGGCACGGGCCTCGATCGCATCGGCGATGCGGAACAACGCAAGGGAGCGTTCCGAGGGTGTCGAGTCGCGCCACACCTCGAAACCCGCCTCGGCCGCTGCCATCGCCGCGTCGACGTCGGCCTCACGCGAGAGGGCGGCCTTCGCATAGGTCTTGCCCGTGGCCGGATTGATGACGTCGGTCGTCTCGCCGTTGTGTGCATCGACAAAGCGACCGTTGATGAAGTTTCTGAAGGCCTGCATCTTGTCATCCTGCCACAGCGACCGGTGTGTATAAATAGGGTATGGCACGAGTGATCACAACTGTCGGTGTACCTCGCGAGATCAAGGAATCCGAGGGACGCATCGCCCTCACGCCCGACGGTGTGCGCGAACTCGAACGCCTCGGCATCAACGTCTACGTCGAGACAAACGCGGGTGCGGGTGCATCGATCACCGACGCCGACTACCGCGCTGCGGGCGCCGACATCGTTCCGACGGCAGCCGATGCGTGGGCGTGCGACATGGTCGTGAAGGTCAAGGAGCCAAAGGTCGAGGAGTTCGGATTCATGCGCCGCGACCTGGTGTTGTTCACCTACCTTCATCTCGCGGCCTATCCCGAGGTTGCAAAGGCCCTCGTTGCATCGGGTACGACCGCGTTCGCCTACGAAACCGTCCAGACGAAGGATCGTCAACTGCCTTTGCTCGCGCCGATGAGCGAGGTTGCGGGCCGACTTGCCCCGCAGATGGGTGCCCACTTCCTCGAGCGCACACACGGTGGTCGTGGCGTCTTGATGGGTGGCGCCCCGGGCGTACGACCCGCGCGTGTCGTGGTTCTGGGCGCCGGCAATGTCGGCTGGAACGCGGCATGGATCGCGGCGGGTATGGAAGCCGAGGTGATTCTCCTCGACAAGAACATCGACCGCCTGCGCTACGTCGACCAGATCCACAAGGGACGCATCATGACGCTTGCCTCGAACCGTGGCGCGATCGAACGCTCCGTTGCCGAGGCCGATCTCGTGATCGGAGCGGTGTTGGTGGCCGGCGGCCGCGCGCCGGTCGTCGTCTCGGAGGCCATGGTCAAGACGATGAAGCCCGGCGCCGTGATCGTCGACGTGGCGGTCGACCAAGGCGGATGCATCGAAACGACGAGGGAAACCACCCACTCGAAACCGACCTATGTGCTCCACGACATCGTTCACTACGCGGTCGGCAACATGCCCGGCGCAGTGCCCCACACGAGCACCTACGCACTCACCAACGCGACACTCCCCTACATCATTGCGGTCGCACAAAAGGGCCCGCACGATGCGGTGAGCACCGACGAATCGCTGGCCTTTGGCCTCAACGTCGCGGGCGGCGCCGTCACCAATCGGCCGGTCGCCGAGGCATTGGGACTCCCCTACGTGGCCCCGAGCGACGCGGTGAAGTAGCGACATGTCGACACCCGTTGGCGAACTCGACCTCCCCTTCGTCGGTTTCGGCGATGACCGCAACGAACGCCTCGTGGCAACCCTGCGCGCGGCGGAACAGTCGTGGCTGGCTCGCGGCGAGATCGGCTACACGGTTCTGCGCTACGACGACGTGGTAGCGGTGCTGCGCGACAAGCGGTGGCACAGTGCGGTGCCCCTCGTCGTCGAGATGTCCGCCGAAGCAACACCCGAGTTCAAGATGCGACGCCGCGAGTCGATCCTCTCCGCGGAAGGCGACACACACGTACGCCTACGTCGTCTGGTTGCACCGGCGTTCTCGCCGCGGCGTGCCGACAAGTTGCGCCCCGCGATGCGCGAGGTGGTCAACGGCCTCGTCGACCGTGTCGCATCGTCCGGCACCGCCGACATCGCCGCCGACGTGTGCGAGCCCTATCCGATTCCCATCATCTGCGAGTTGCTTGGCGCACCAAAAGCCGACTGGGAGTTGTTCAGCCGTTGGGCGACCGATGTGTTGCGTGTGTTCGACAACAACTTCAAGGTCGACATGCCGGCGATCATCGCCGCCCAGGACGGGCTCGATCTCTACACGCGCAACCTCATCGCCGACCGTCGCAGCAAACCACGCGACGACCTGCTCACCGACCTGATCGCGATGGAAGAAGCCGGCGACAGGCTGACGACCGAGGAATTGGTGATGATGGTCGAGGCGGTCATCGTTGGCGGTACCGATACCACGCGGAACCAACTCGGTCTCGCCGTCGACATGCTGATCGACCATCCCGACAAGTGGGGCCTTCTTGCCGACGACCCAACGACGGCGCCGCGTTTCGTCGAAGAGACGATGCGTCTCAACGGTGCCGTGCGCGCAACGGGCCGCGTCGCATCGTGCGACATCGAATACCGTGGTGTCCTTTTCCCAGCCGGCTCGATCGTCTTCCCCGCGCTCGCCTCGGCCAATCGCGATGCGTCGGTCTTCACCGACCCGAACCATTTCGACCCGACGAATCGTGACAGCGGCCAGCCGCAACTCACCTTCGGGTCGGGCATCCACTACTGCCTCGGTGCCGCCCTTGCACGCGCCGAACTACAAGAGGCCCTGCCGTTGCTGGCCCGCCGCATGCCCAACATCCGCCGCACCGCCGAGCCCCGCTACAAGATCGCCACCGCGGGCGTCTTCGGGCCGACATCCCTGCCGGTCGGCTTCGACCCGACTTGACCGTCGGGACTGACCTATCGTCTGGGTCCATGTCTCCCAAGAAAAACCTGAAGCTCGGCTACAACACCGGTTACTGGGGCAGTGGCCCTCCGGCTGGGGCCCTCGAGGGCATCAAGGAGGCCGAACGGCTCGGTTTCGACTCCGTGTGGACAGCCGAGGCCTACGGCAGCGATGCGCTGACGCCCCTGGCGTGGTGGGGTGCGCACACCGAGCGCGTCCGTCTCGGCACCGGCATCGTCCAGATGAGCGCCCGCACGCCCGCCGCGACCGCGATGGCCGCGATGACGGTCGATCACCTCAGCAACGGTCGCTTCATCCTCGGACTCGGCGCCTCGGGCCCGCAGGTCGTCGAGGGATGGTACGGCCAGCCGTATCCGAAGCCGCTCGCCCGCACGCGCGAATACATCGGCATCGTGCGCGACATCGTTCGCCGCGAATCACCGATCAACCACCACGGCGAGTTCTACGACATGCCCCATCAGGGTGGCGCAGGTCTCGGCAAACCACTCAAGAGCACGATCCATCCTCTGCGCAAGGAGATCCCGATCTTCCTCGGCGCCGAAGGCCCGAAGAACGTCGCACTGGCCGCCGAACTCTGCGATGGCTGGTTGCCGCTGTTCTTCTCCCCGAAAGAAGACCCGTTCTACCGCAAGTGCCTCGACGAGGGTTTCGCCAAGAGTGGTGAGGCCGGCAAGACCGACCGTTTCGAGGTGGCGTCGGGTCTTTTCATCATCCCCGGTGACAACGCCGAGCAGTGTGCCGACTTCGTGCGGCCGTTCCTCGCCCTCTACGCGGGTGGCATGGGCGCACGAGGCGCGAACTTCCACTTCGAGGTGTTCGCGCGAATGGGTTACGAAGACGTCGCCTTGAAGGTCCAGGACCTCTACCTCGCCGGCAAGAAGGCCGAGGCCGCGGCGGCGATTCCGTTGGCGATGGTGGAAGACGTCGCACTCGTTGGTCCGGTTGCAAAGATCAAGGACGAACTGGCGCAGTGGCGTGAGACCTGCATCACGACGTTCCTCCTCAGTGGCCCACCCCAGACGCTGTCGATGTACGCAGAGATTCTCGCCGCCTGATGCCCGACATCAGGCGCGGCACGGTACGTGCCGCGCTTCGGATCCACGCGTTTCGGCTGATGTTCGCCGGTTCGTTCATGTCGAACATCGGCACATGGATGCAAAACGTCGTTCTGCCGGCGTACATCTACAACCGCACCGGCCGCGCGTCGCTGGTCGGTCTCTTCATTTTCGCCCAGCTGGGTCCGATGCTCGTTCTCTCGATTCCCGCCGGAGTCATCGCCGACCGCTTCGACCGGAGGAAGTGGCTGATCGTCACCCAGACGGTGCAGATGTCGTTCTCCTTTCTTCTCTTTCCGCTCACGGCCGGCGACGCCGACATCACTTGGATCTTCGCTGCACAGTTGGGTGTCGGTATCGGCAACGCCCTGAACGCGCCCGCATGGTCGGCATCGCTTCCGAGCCTCGTTCCACCCGAAGACCTGGCCGGGGCGATCTCGCTCAACTCGACCATCATCAACGGCTCGCGCGTCATCGGTCCGATCGTCGTTGCGCTTCTTGCCAACTGGGGTGTCGATACGTCGCAGGTGTTCCTCATCAATTCACTCACGTACCTCTTCGTGATCTACGCGTTGTGGCGCGTCTCGCTTCCTCATCTTGCTGCCGTGGGATCCGACGAAGGTTGGCGACAACTGACCACGGGCATTCGTATCGCGCGGGAACGGCGCGTCATCGGTCGCCTCGTCCTTTCGCTGGCCTCTTTCTCGTTTCTCTCGCTCCCCTACGTGGGCCTCTTTCCCGCAGTCGCACGCCTCAACTTCGGCATCGACGAAACGGGGTCGACGTACCGGTGGCTCTATGCAACTTGGGGTCTCGGTGCGGCGCTCGGCGGCCTTGCCATCGGAACCGTGCTCGTCTCAGTCGACAAACGCACGATCATCCGCTGCGGCTTCGCGTCTTTTGCGGTGTTCCTCGCCCTGTTCGGCGTCGCCGACACACGACTGCTCGCATTCCTCGTCGCCTTGCCGCTCGGCATCGCCTACTTCGGTACGACGACGGCGATGATGACCGTTCTTCAATCGCGGCTCGCGCCGAACGAGCGCGGACGAGTGATGGCTCTCTGGTTCATGGCCTTTGGCGGAACGGTTCCGATCGGCAACCTCGTCTTTGGCCCGGTGATCGACGCCATCGGTGCACGCTGGGTGCTGGTTGGTGGTGCGCTCTGGGCCTTGTTACTGGCCCGGTGGTGCGACGTGAAGGGTCTCGAGGGTTCGGCCCCGGACAGGTCGCATTACGTGGTCGAACCCGATGACATCTGACTTTCGCGCGACGGGTCAGCGGTTCCGCCAACGCAGTACGTCGTCCAACGTCAGCGTCGAACCACACGCCACGGATGCCTCCTGTACATCCGCCGCCAGGAGCGGAGCGGTGTCAAAATAATCTGCCGCGTAAACCGTCACCCCGTCCCGGTAACGCCGCACGCTCGTCCCGCGCGTCATCTCGACCCGAGCACCACCGGGAACGATCGCCTTCTGCAGCCACTCCTGCACGAACACTTCGCCGTCGTCAAAGACGGGCCCGAGCGGTTCGAAGATGATGTCACCGCACCTCGGCATCACATCGAGCATCCACGCGGTGATTTCCGCGCGACCGCGGAACGTACCGAAGATCGGATCGTGGTACTCCGAGTCGGTTGGATGAAAATTTGCGCACTCGGCTTCGAAGTCGACGTCGCGAGCCCGCCTTTCGCCCACATTCGCCTCGGTCGGCCAGACCACCCGGGGAACCGGTGGAAGGCCCGCACCCGGGTCGGTGCGGAAAGGGCCGGTGTCATAGACGTCGCAGGACCAGTTGATCCATCCGTCGCGGTAGCGCCGGACCGACACGCCTCGACCGACGTCCATCGGCTCACCCTCGCCGCCGATCGCAGTCGGGTCGATCACCATCTTCCACTCGTCGACACTCGCATTGCCCGCACCATCCGAAAACACGTGCGGCTCATGAGTGGGCACGAACTCGAGAAAAGGTACCGACGACATCGTTGGAACCAGCCACCCCCGTATGTCGCGCTGACCGCGGAATGCGCCGTAGATCGAATCGAAGTAGAGAGAATCAGTCGGGTGCATGAGATCGGCAATCAGCTGGATGCCGAAGGTGCGCCCGGCTGCGGCAACGTCGGGATGTCCGAGCGCGGCAAGCATGTCGTTGGCGACGAGACCGGATGGGGTTTCAATGAGCCGTTCCACGTTCGTCGCCGGGTCTCCCACGAAACCCCCGAGAAAACCGCGAACGAAACCCTCGACCGTCGACGTCGTCATGTGCCGATGTTAGGCGCCAACAAAAGGCCCACGATGCGGTCGAGGCCAACGACACGTGAAGCCTTGAACAACACCACCGACCCCTCGGGCAAAGCCTTCACCAAGTCGACCACGGCAGCAGGGCCGTCGACTCGCCGCGCACCGTAGAGATCGGTGCCGTAGGCCACGACGTCTATGCCGAGTGTGTCTGCATGATGGATCACCGATCGGTGCTGCGACTCGGAATTCTCGATTTCCGCCATCGCACCCAGCACCGCAAGCCTCCGTGGCGCGGGAACGGCGGCCATGGCCTCGAGTGCCGCTCGCAGCGATGCCGGACTGGCGTTGTAGGTGTCGTCGATGATCGTCCGGCCGTCAATTTGGTGAATCGCCATACGCATCGGTGATCGCACCGTGTTCGCAAGTCCAGCCGCCGCGGCGGCGAGATCACAGCCGGCCACACCCGCAACGAGCAGGGCGGCGGCGGCGTTGGAGGCCATGTGCATCCCCGGTGCCCCCACCCAACACCTGCCCTCCCCCCATCGTGACACGTAGCGAAAGTCCACTCCCCGAGCCCCGTGCTGAACCGCATCGACGATGCGCAGGTCGGCTCGTTCGGCAAAGCCGTAGGTGCAAACCTGCGCGTCGGTGAGCGCCCGCATCGCAAGCACACGGTGATCATCAGCGTTGAGAACCGCACAACCGCTGGACGGCAACGCCTCGACAAGTTCACCTTTGGCTCGCGCCACACCGTCGATGCCACCGAGGCGTTCACCGTGCGCCTCGGCAACTCGTGTGACCACACCGATGTCGGGCTGCACCAGACGTGCCAGGCGTGCGATTTCACCGAATCCGCGCATTCCCATTTCCAACACCAAGGCCTCGGCATCGTCAGGGGCGTTCAACAACGTGACGGGCAACCCCTGGTCGTTGTTCAGCGACTTTTCACTCGCACCGACCCGGTAGCGGGATCCAAGCGCCACGGCAAGGAAATCTTTCGATGTGGTTTTGCCGACCGAGCCGGTGATGCCGATCACGCGGCCGGCCACCCGTCCGGCCAGCACACGCCGAGCCCAACGGCCGAGTTGCGTCAACCCCGCCGAGGTATCAGACACAACGATCTGGGGCACGGCGCAACCGGGTGTCTCGTGCGAGACGAGCACCGCCGAACAGCCGGCACGAACCGCATCGCCCACGAAGTCGTGACCATCACGCGCGCCGACCACGGCAACAAAGAGGTTCCCCGCCGCAAGCGAACGCGAGTCGTACGAAACACCCGTGCAGATCACCGACTCATCGCCCACGACCCGAGCGTTCGTCGCGCGCGCCGCATCGGCAACGGGAATCCGCATACCGTGACGCTACCGCCGGTGGCTAGTACCGTCGGGGCCATGAGTGGTGCGAAGCTCGACCTTGTCGTGCTCTTCGGCGGTGAATCTGCCGAACACGACGTGAGTTGCGTGACCGCCGCGCACGTGATCGCTGCCGCGAACCAAACCAAGTACGAAATCACCGCGATCGGTATCGCCCGCGACGGCTCGTGGCATCGCGCCGATGCCTCGCCCGCCGCGACACGGTCGGGTCGACTCGCGCCAACGGGGCCGCCCCTCACGCTGGCCGACATTTCGCGCCACAACACCGTCGTGATGCCCCTGCTCCACGGACCGCTCGGCGAGGACGGCACCGTCCAGGGCATGCTCGAGGTGGCCGATTTCGCCTACGTCGGGGCGGGCGTGTTGTCCAGTGCCCTGTGCATGGACAAGGCAATGGCAAAGCAGATCGTCGCCGCGGCCGGGCTACCCCAGCCCCACTTCCGCGTCGTTCATGAACCGCACTTCGAGAGCGCCGAGATCGACGAGGTCGTCGCCTCCGTGGGTCTGCCGATGTTCGTGAAGCCAGCCAACATGGGGTCGTCGGTGGGTGTGCGCAAGGCCAAGACCCGCGAAGATGCACTGGCGGCGGTGCGTCACGCCTTCATCTTCGACGAGTGGGTCCTGTGTGAGGAAGCGATCGTCGGTCGGGAAATCGAAGTTGCGGTTCTCGGCAACTTGACAGCCGAGGTGTCGCTGCCCGGAGAAATCATCGCCGGTGCCGAGTTCTACGACTACGACGACAAATACGTGAATACCTCGGCACGACTGATCATTCCCGCGACTCTCGACACCGACCAGACGTGCATCGTGCGGGAACTCGCGGCCCGCGTGTACGCAGAACTGCGTTGCGAGGGTATGGCACGTGTCGATTTCTTCTTCGAGGAAAAAGGCCGTGGGTTCTTGTTGAACGAGGTGAATACGATCCCGGGCTTCACGCCCATTTCGATGTACCCGAAGATGTGGGCGGCGAGCGGTCTCCCCTACGACGGGTTGATCGATCGACTAGTCGAGCTTGCCCTCGACCGTCGTTCACGCAGCAAGCGCGGCGCGCAGGAACGCAAGTAGTTCGGTGCGCAGTTTGCGCAACGACGCAACGCCCGGCTCCCAACCCACGGCACGCAGCGCGACGGGTTCAGTTGCCACGCCGACAACGGTGGAATACGCAAAGGCCATCAACAGCCGTGCATCGGCTCGTCGCAGGTGTCCCCGGTCCATCTCGCCCTCGAGGTACGCAACCGCAAGATCAACCAGTGGCTGCATGCGCAGGACCACCGCATCGGCGAGCTCGGGACTCAGCCGGTTCAGTTCACGTACCAGGCCCAGCAGGGCCGGGCGCCGCACCGCCGGCCTGAACACGGCCGTCACCGCGGCTTCGACGCGCGCGAACCCGTGTGGTGCACTGCGCACCGCGGCCCCCACTTCGACAACCAGTTCGTCGGCCACGCGCTGGAGGACCGCGACCACCAACTCTTCTTTGGAGGCGAACCAATAGAGCAGGGTCTGCTTGGCGACTCCCACCCCGCGGGCGATGTCGTCGAGGCTCGTGGCATCGATGCCGGACGCGCCGAAGCGGTCCAGCGCCTCTTCGAGAATCCGCTCCCGCGTGGGTTTTCCCGCCATGTTTGAGACCTTACAGGAGAACCTCTACCAAATGGTAGAGAAACCTGCTAGAACTTGTTCCGTGATTGCGGAATCATTGGCGGGGCGGCGCATTGCCATTACGGGTTCGACGGGTTTCGTCGGCACCGCCCTCGTCGAGCGACTTCTGCGCAGCGTGCCGGGTTGCGAATTGTTTCTCATCGTGCGCGGTGGGCGGCGCGGTGCGCCAAGCCGCGTGAGGCGCGAGATCCTCAACAACGACGCATTCGACCGCCTGCGCAGCGAGTTGAAGGACACCGCGGAGGATTTCGAGGCAATGTGCGCCCGACGCGTCCACGCAATCGACGGTGACATTTCGGTCGACGGCCTTGGCCTTTCCGAGTCGGGTCGCGCGCAACTCGCCTCGTGTCACATCATCATTCACTCCGCCGCCGCGGTGGCATTCGACTCTCCGCTTGATTCGGCCGTCGAGGTGAACTTGCTCGGCCCCGTTCGTCTCGCGGCGTTGCTGAACGAGATGCACTCGGAATCAGCCGCCAAACCCCACCTCGTTGCCGTGAGCACGTGCTACGTGGCTGGAAACCGCCGCGGTCACGCACCCGAGTTGCTCGTGTCCGAAGGACCATTCGACATCGGTCTCGACTGGCGCGCCGAAGTCGACTCGGCGCGGCGCCTGCGCGGTGACGTCGAGGCCGCAAGCCGCACTCCACAGGCGCTCGAACGCTTCCGTGCCAATGCACGACGCGAACTCGGCGCAGCCGGGGCGCCTGCCCTTGCAGCCAAAACCGAACAACTGCGCGACAAGTGGGTTGAGAACGAATTGGTGCGGGCGGGTCGTGCGCGTGCGGCGAGCGTTGGTTGGCCCGACGCCTACGCATTCACCAAGGCCCTCGCCGAGCAGGCCGTCTTCGAGACAAAGGGTGACCTTCCGGTCAACGTCGTGCGTCCGTCGATCATCGAGTCCGCTCTCGCCGAACCGCGACCCGGATGGATCCGCGGGTTCCGCATGGCCGAGCCGGTCATCATTTCCTATGCGCGCGGTTTGTTGCGCGAGTTCCCGGGCGTGCCCGAGGGAACCATCGACGTGATTCCCGTCGACATCGTCGTCGCGGCAATCATCGCCGTCGCCGCGAAGGGTCCCGAGGCCCCCTTCATCACTCAGGTTGCATCGGGCAGCACGAACCCCTTGCGCTACAGCCAACTCGTCGACAACGTTCGTGACTGGTTCACCGCCCACCCCGTGCACGATGCCGAGGGCCAACCGATCGTCGTACCCGACTGGAACTTCCCCGGTCGGGGTCGTGTGCAAAAACAACTCGACAGGGCCCAGACACTCGTGATGCGGGGCGAGCGCCTTCTCCAGTCCTTGCCGCTGCGCGGCACGCAGGCGACATGGAGCGCGAGACTCGAGGAGCGCCGCATCGAAATCCAGCGCGCCCTCGAATACGTCGAACTCTACGGGCTCTACACCGAGTGTGAGGCGATCTACTCGGTCGACAATTTGCTGCGCATCTGGAACGAACTCGACGCCCGCGATCAGGACACCTTCTGCTTCGACCCGCGGGCTGTCTCGTGGGACCACTACGTACAGAACATCCACCTCCCGTCGGTCGTCGAACACGCTCGCGTGAAGATGACGCCGGGAAAAACGAAGACCGACCGCAGCGCTCGGCTGCGTGCCAACGTATTGTCACCCAACCGCCAGGTCGCAGCATTCGACCTCGAGAACACCCTCATCGCCTCCAATGTCGTGGAGAGTTATTCGTGGCTGGCCACACGCCACCTCAACGGCCCCGAGCGCATGCGCTACGTGATCCGGACCTTGCGCGAAGCACCGACACTGCTCGGCATGGATCGAAAGGACCGTGGCGACTTCCTGCGTTACTTCTACCGTCGATACGAAGACGCCCCGGTCGAACAGATCGAGCGTGATGCGATGGAGATGATGACCCACATCATCGTCGCCAAGTCGTTCCCGGCGGCCATCCGCCGTGTGCGCGAGCACCGCGCGCTGGGACACAGGACGGTCCTCATCACCGGTGCGCTGTCGTTCAACGTCGAATCGCTGCGCCCACTGTTCGACGAAATCGTCGCCGCGGAAATGTCGATTCGCCCCGACGGCACCTACAGCGGCCAGCTGACCAAGGTGCCCCCGACCGGCGAAACACGCGCACAGGTTCTCGGCGAGTATTGCGACGCCAACGGGTACTCGCTCGACGAGTGCGTCGCATACGCCGACTCGACCTCCGATCTGCCCTTGCTCGAAGCCGTCGGGCACCCCGTTGCGGTCAACCCTGAAACACGGCTGGCTGCCATCGCCCGCAAGCGTGGATGGCTGGTCGAGGAGTGGGACAAGGCCGCAGGCGCCCCGAAAAAACTGCTCCCTCTCGCGCCAATGCTAAATGAGCGACAGCGATGAGAGCACTTCGCATCGACCGCAACACCGGGCGCTTCATGATCGCGCGTCTGGCTTCGGGCATCGACACCGGTTCGGCCGCAAAGATCGGCCCGTTGACCCTCGGCGAGGCCGATGCACCCGCGCTGCCCGGTGTCGGCTGGCAGCGCGTCTACCCGCGCCTGACCGGCATCTGCGGTAGCGACCTCGCCACCGTCGAGGGCCATGCGTCGACCTACTTCGAGAATTGGGTCAGCTTTCCCTTCGTTCCCGGCCACGAGATCGTGGGTGAACTCGACTCGGGCGAACGCATCGTCGTCGAACCCGTACTCGGCCATGCCGCACGTGGTCACGCGCTGCCCTTCGAGGGTGCTGCACCCGGCGATGGTGACGACTACGCACACCTTGCGTTGCCACCCCTCGAACCCGGCATTCAGATCGGTTTTTGCAACTCCACCGGCGGTGGGTGGGCCACCGAACTCGTCGCACACGAATCGCAGATCCACCGCATCCCCCACGACATGAGTGATGAACGCGCGGTTCTCATCGAGCCCCTCGCTGGTGGAATCCACTCCGCCCTTCAGGCCGTGGAGTCGGTGCGCGGCGTCGAATCCCCGGTCATTGCGGTGCAGGGTGCGGGAACGATGGGCCTGTGCGCCATTGCGGGTCTGCGTACCTTCGCGCCGCACGCGCACGTCGTCGTCGGCGCCCGCTACCCCGCCCAGGTGCGCGCAGCCAAGGAACTCGGCGCCACCACCGTGGTCGACGCAAGCGAACTCGCCCGCACCGTACGCCACGTCGTGGGCTGCCACATCGTGGGCAACTACCTGTCGTCGGGGGCACACGTCACGATCGACGCCGTCGGCAACAGCGAGAGCATCGGAACTTCGATTCACATCACCCGCCCGCATGGCCGCATTGTGTTGATGGGCATGCCCGCACGGGTCGACGTCGACCTGACCGGCCTGTGGCACCGCGAAACCGAACTCAAGGGTTCCTACACCTACGGAACCGAAACGCTGCCCGACGGGTCGCGGCGCCGCACGTTCGAGCTTGCGATCGAACTCGCCGGCGCGGTCCAAACCGAACGCCTGCTGTCGGCCACCTACCCACTCGAGGACTACGTGCGCGCACTGCGCCACGCGGCCGAGGCGGGCCCGCGCGGCGCCATCAAGATCGCCTTCGACCTTCGCCCCGAACTTCTCAAGACCGACAAATCGAAGAAAGCAGAGAACCGCTGATGCCACGTCCCGGTTTCGTCCTCGAAGTCGACCGCTCGACTCCCCCGATTCTCTTCTGGCGCGGAGAGAACTTCTCGCTCGAAAAACTGCCCGCCGACCGCTCGCGCGTCATCTATGCGCCCGAACCCCACAAGGTCATCGACGACATCGACGGTGCGATCAACCACGCGCTGCTCAACCCCGTGGACATGGACCCGCTACCGACACTTTTGGTCCCCGGCATGAAACTGACCATCGCCTTCGACGACATCAGCCTGCCGCTGCCCAAGATGACGCGACCCGACATCCGCCAGCGCATCATCGAGGCCGTTCTCGACATGGCGGCCGAGGCCGGCGTCGACGACGTGCACATCATCGCCGCCCTCGCGCTGCACCGCCGCATGACCGAGGACGAACTGCGTCACCAACTCGGCGACCGCATCTACGACGCCTTCGCGCCGCGCGGCATGTTGTACCAACACGATGCCGAAGACCCCGACAACCTCGCGCTGCTCGGCGAAACCGCCCACGGCGAGGAGGTCGAGATCAACAAGCGTGCCGCGGAGAGCGACCTCTTGGTGTACGTCAACATCAACCTGGTCGCGATGGACGGCGGATGGAAGAGCACGGCAACGGGGCTCGCGTCGTACCGCTCGCTGCGCCATCACCACAACACCCACACGATGCAGAACAGCCGCTCGTTCATGGATGCCCACAAGAGCGAACTGCACAAGAGCAACTGGCGCATGGGTGAGGTCATGCGCAAGCACGGCCCGAAGATCTTCCAGATCGAAACCACCGTCAACAACGACACGTTCCCCAAGCCCTTCGACTTCCTCGCCAAGCGCGAGTGGGAATGGAACGGCCGTGACCGCGCCAAGTTCGTCGCCGCCAAGGCCGGCCTCAATCGCACGCCCCCGCGCATGGCGCGCAACATCTTCCACGGCATCGAAGCACCGCACAACATGACGAGCATTCAGTGCGGCGAGGTCGAAGCCGTTCACAGGCTCACCACAGAAAACGTGTGGAAGCAGCAGTTGGTCGAGGTGCAGGGCCAAACCGACATCCTGACGATGGGCATCCCCTTCATCTGTCCCTACAACGTGAACTCGATCATGAACCCGATCCTCGTCATGTGCACGGGTCTCGGCTACTTCTTCAACCTGTACCGCGGCAAGCCCCTCGTGCGCGAAGGTGGCGTCGTCATCATGACCCACCCAACGACGAACGAGTTCCATCCCGTTCATCACCCCAGCTACATCGACTTCTTCGAACAGGTGCTCACCGAAACCACCGTGCCTCACGAACTGGAAGCACGCTTCGAAAAGCAATTCGCCCAAGACGATTGGTACCGCCACCTCTACCGCACGAGCTACGCCTACCACGGTGTGCACCCCTTCTACATGTGGTACTGGGGCAGTCACGGCCTGCAGCACTGCGGCAAGGTCATCATCGTCGGCGGTGACGCTCCGACAGTCCACCGTCTCGGCTTCACGCCGGCCTCGACGCTCAACGACGCGCTGGAAATCGCCAGCGACGTGGTTGGCCGCAGCCCCACGATCACCCACCTCCACACCCCGCCGCTCATGGTCGCGGACGTGAAGTAGGAAACGACCCACGATGGCCCGCGACTACCCGAAGCAGACCGTGCGCAGCGCCGCCTCGCGGCGCGTACTGGAGCGCGCCGCCGGACTCGCCGAGGGCCTCGAATCCCTCGCCCGCAAGCCGGTGAGGTCGTGGCGCTCGAAGGGTTTCCCGTACCGCGCGCCCAGCGTGCCGCGCGGTGTCGAGGTGCCCCCGAAGCCGTCGACCCTTGGTGCCGACTTCGACACCGATTTTGCTCGCGGTCCCGGTTCACGTTTCGTTCGGCGCCTTCTCGTCGCCGGACCGGTCACCGCAATGGTGCAGTTCCTCGCGCGGCCAAAGGTCGAGGGCGCCGACCGCCTCACCGACCTTGCCAACAATGAGTCGATCGGCGGCGTCATCTTCGCCCCCAACCACCACTCGCACCTCGACACGCCGCTCATGGTCACCGCCGTTCCGAAGCCCTGGCGCGACCGCCTCGTTGTCGCGGCGGCCGCCGACTACTTCTTCGACAAGCGCGTGAAGGGCACACTCGCTGCACTCACTCTCAACGCCATTCCGATCGACCGGGAAACCACCAGCCGCAAGTCGTCGGATGAACTACGCCGCCTGCTCACCCGCGACTGGAGCCTGGTGATCTACCCCGAGGGCGGTCGTTCGCCCGACGGCTGGGGCCAGGAGTTCAAGGCGGGTGCCGCGTACCTGAGTGCCAAGACCGGCGCACCGGTTGTTCCCGTCTTCATCGACGGTACCGGTGCAATCTTCGGCAAGGGCATGAAGCGCCCGAAGCGCGGCCACACCCGTGTCGTGTTCGGTGCGCCACTCTTCCCCGACGAAAACGAGAACACGCGACGTTTCAACGATCGCATTGAACGCGCAGTCACCCTGCTCGGCGACGAATCATCGACCGACTTCTGGACCGCGCGGCGCCGCGCCGCCAGCGGCAACGCAACGCCACTCACCGGTCCCGACTACACGGGTTGGCGCAGGCAGTGGGCCCTCTACGAACACCGCAAGGTGGGTGTCGCCGGACAACGTCGTCGCCAGAAGCGCCGTTGGCCCGACTTGGGCAACTGACAAAACGGTCTTCTCAGCCGCCAACGGCAGGAATCACGATCGACTGACCGGCGAACAGGGCAACCGCGTTTGCATCCATCCAGCCGTTTGCTGCCATCAGTGCGGCGATCTTCACGCAGAACTTTGAACCGATGAGCGACAGCGAATCGCCGGGCTGAATTTCATACGTACCGGCCGGCCGTGCACCACAGCCCTGACCAGCAGGACCTTGAGGTGTGAGCGTCGTCTGTGACATTGCCATCTCGGTTGTGGTCTTTGCGGTCGGCGGAATACGCAACGTTTGACCTGGGTACGGGAACTGGGTCACGGACACCCATCCGTTGTACATCAACAGCTCCTCGACGCTGATGCCGTACATCGTCGCCAATTTTATCGGCGAGTCACCGAGTTCGACGACGTACGCTTGCTCAACACCAACCGAACCCGGCGGCAACGTCGTGTTCGACATCGGCGCGGTCGTGATGACCGGCGGAATGGTGGCGAAGTCGGTCGGCGCGATGGGCACCAGAGTCGTGGCGGTGCCTCCCACGTCGCCACCGCAGGCAGAGACGCCCAATACGAGCAGCGGCGCGATGGTGACGCCGAGCGCAATGGTCGTGATGCGGGGGCCGATTTTCATTGCCCCGTCAGCGTAGGTGACGGTGCCGCCCGGATCGCGTCAGACCAGCGGGCGTGCCGTCGGCGAAATGGGCTTTGGCAGGTGCGTTTCACCCATCAGGTACCGATCCACGCCGGCTGCGGCTGCGCGGCCCTCGGCGATCGCCCACACGATGAGGCTCTGGCCACGACCCATGTCGCCGGCAACGAAAACTCCGTCCAGGTTGGTTGCGTAGTCGTCGTTGCGCCGCACGTTGCCTCGCTCGTCGAGCGCAACGCCCAGTTGGTCGAGCCAGCTGCCCTTTTCCGGGCCGAGGAATCCGAGCGCAAGGAAAACCAGGTCGGCACGAAGTTCCCGGTCGGAGCCTTCGACCTTTTCGAACTTGCCGTTGACCATCTGCACTTCGTGGATAAGTAGTGCACGAACGTTGCCGTTGCCGTCGTCGACGAAGCGTTCGGTGTTCACGCTGTAGATACGCTCGCCACCTTCTTCGTGCGCACTCGCGAC
The DNA here is from genome assembly GCA_016870865.1 of Actinomycetota bacterium. GTDB lineage: Bacteria > Actinomycetota > Acidimicrobiia > Acidimicrobiales > Ilumatobacteraceae > F1-20-MAGs119. The sequence continues at coordinate 127,711 of VGAC01000004.1, read as the reverse complement.
GCGGTAGACCAACGCGTACTGTGGCCACGGGTTGTTGCCGCCACGCTGCTCGGGCGGGCGCGGCATGATCTCGAGCGACGTCACCGACTTCGCGCCTTGACGCAGCGCCGTGCCGAGGCAGTCGGCACCGGTGTCGCCGCCACCGATGATGACGACGTGCTTGTCCTTGGCGTCGATCGGATGGTTGTCGAGGTCGCCCTCTTGCACCTTGTTCGAGATCGGCAGGTACTCCATCGCCTGATGGATTCCCTGCAACTGGCGGCCGGGAACGGGAAGGTCGCGCCATGCGGTTGCGCCGCATGCGAGCACGATCGCGTCGTTGCTGGCACGCAGGATGTCGATGTCGATGTTCTCCCCCACGATGGCGTTCGTGCGGAACTCGGTGCCTTCGGCCTTCATCTGCTCGAGACGACGGTCGACGTGGCGCTTTTCCATCTTGAATTCGGGGATCCCGTAGCGCAAGAGACCACCGATGCGGTCGGAGCGTTCCAGCACGACAACGTCGTGGCCGGCGCGGGTGAGCTGTTGAGCGGCGGCAAGGCCCGCGGGTCCGCTGCCGATGACGGCGACACGCTTGCCGGTGGTGACCGTCGGCTTCTGCGGGGTCACCCAACCTTGGGCCCAGGCATGGTCGATGATCTCGACTTCGACCTGCTTGATGGCAACCGGGTCCTGGCTGATGCCAAGCACGCAGGCCGACTCGCACGGCGCCGGGCACAGGCGTCCGGTGAATTCGGGAAAGTTGTTCGTTGCGTGCAGACGATCGATGGCGTCACGCCACGCTCCGCGGTAGACAAGGTCGTTCCAGTCGGGAATGAGATTGCCGAGCGGACAGCCGTTGTTGCAGAACGGGATACCGCAGTCCATGCAACGTCCAGCCTGACGGTTCAACTCATCGCGGTCGAAGGGCGTGTAAACCTCTTTCCAGTCACGCAGCCGCACGGGCACCCCGCGGCGCTCGGGGCCCTTGCGGTCCCACTTCAAGAAACCGGTTGCCTCACCCACGGGCGGCCTCCATCACTCGTTCGTTGGTTTGTTCCTCGTTCAGACCCTCGGCCTGCGCCTTTGCGATGACGTTGAGCACGCTGCGGTAGTCGCGTGGCATCACCTTGCGGATCTTGGAGACCTCGACGTTCCAACCCTCGAGCAGTCGCCCGGCAACGCTCGAAGCGGTGTGGCGCCTGTGGTCTTCGACGGTCTTCTTCAGCCATGCGATGTCATCGTCATCGAGTGGTTCGATTTCCACCAACTCGTAGTTCACACGTGAGGCGAACGCGCCGTCACGGTCGTAGACGTAGGCGATACCTCCCGACATGCCGGCCGCGAAGTTGCGCCCCGTCTGGCCGAGAACCACGACACGGCCGCCTGTCATGTACTCGCAGCCGTGGTCTCCGACCCCCTCGACGACGGCGGTTGCGCCCGAGTTGCGCACGCAGAAACGCTCACCCACGATTCCGCGCAGGAAGATCTCGCCCCCGGTCGCGCCGTAGGCGATGACGTTGCCGGCGATCACGTTTTCCTCGGCGACGAATTTCGCCTTGGTGTCGGGGTGCACGACCAGACGACCACCCGAGAGACCCTTGCCGACGTAGTCGTTGGCATCGCCCTCGAGACGCAACTCGATCCCCCTCGGCACGAATGCACCGAAGGATTGTCCGGCCGAACCCGTGAAGTGGATCTTGATGGTGCCGTCGGGCAGACCCGCACCACCCCACTTCTTGGTGACTTCGCTGCCGAGCATCGTGCCGACCGTGCGGTTGACGTTGTTGATGCGCACCTTCATCTCGACCGACTTGCCATCCATGATCGCGGGCTGGCATTCGGCGATGAGCTGATTGTCGAGCGCCTCGCCGAGTTCGTGGTTCTGGCCGACACTGTGGTGCAGGGTCTGGCCGTAGGGGTTCTGCGGAACGGCGAGCAACGGCGAGATGTCGAGGCCACTCGCCTTCCAGTGGTCGATCGCCGCGACGGCATCGATCATTTCGACGTGGCCGACGGCTTCCGTGATCGAGCGGAATCCGAGGGCGGCGAGATATTCGCGCACTTCCTCTGCGACGTACTCGAAGAAGTTGACGACGAACTCGGGCTTGCCGTCGAAACGCTTGCGCAATTCCGGGTTCTGCGTTGCGACGCCGACGGGACAGGTGTCGAGGTGACACACGCGCATCATGATGCAGCCGCTCACCACCAGCGGTGCGGTCGCAAAGCCGTACTCCTCGGCGCCGAGCAGTGCCGCAACCACGACGTCACGACCCGTCTTCATCTGACCATCGGCCTGCACCACGATGCGGTCGCGCAATCCGTTCAACATCAACGTCTGCTGCGCCTCGGCGAGTCCGAGCTCCCATGGGGCGCCCGCATGCTTGAGCGAAGTGAGTGGTGAAGCGCCGGTTCCACCGTCGTGGCCCGAGATGAGAACCACGTCGGCCTTCGCCTTGCTGACGCCGGCAGCGACGGTGCCGACGCCGACTTCGGCGACGAGCTTGACGTGCACGCGTGCGGCGGGGTTCGAGTTCTTCAAGTCGTGGATCAGTTGCTTGAGATCCTCGATCGAGTAGATGTCGTGGTGCGGCGGCGGCGAGATGAGGCCGACACCCGGCGTGCTGTAACGCGTTTTCGCAATCCACGGATACACCTTGTGTCCGGGCAACTGGCCACCCTCGCCGGGCTTGGCACCCTGGGCCATTTTGATCTGCAGGTCGTCGGCATTCACGAGATATTCGCTCGTCACACCGAACCGACCCGAGGCCACCTGCTTGATGGCCGAGCGCTTCGAATCACCGTTCGGCAGCGGCGTGAACCGCTCTGCATCCTCGCCACCTTCACCCGTGTTGCTCTTGCCGCCGAGACGGTTCATCGCGACTGCGAGGGTTTCGTGCGCCTCGGCCGATATCGAGCCGTAGCTCATCGCGCCGGTCGAGAAACGCTTGACGATCTCGCTCACCGGTTCGACCTCGTCGATCGACAGCGCGGGACGCATGCCGGTCTTCAACTTGAAGAGTCCACGAAGCGTCGCGAGTTCGCGCGACTGGTCGTCGACCGCGGCGGTGTACTGCTTGAAGATGTCGTAGCGACCACTGCGGGTGGCGTGCTGGAGGCGGTAGACGGTCTCCGGGTTGAAGAGGTGGAACTCACCTTCGCGGCGCCACTGGTATTCGCCTCCCAACTCGAGCTTGCGGTGCGCCCGTTCTTCGGGGCGGCTGGGGTGGGCGGTGGCGTGACGGGCAGCGACCTCGGCTGCCACCTCGTCGAGGCCGATACCGCCGAGACGCGAGACGGTTCCCGCGAAGAACTCGTCGACGAGGTCGTTCGACAAACCGATGGCTTCGAAAATCTGCGCGCCGGTGTACGACGCGACCGTCGACACCCCCATCTTCGACATCACCTTCAGCACGCCCTTGCCGGCGGCCTTGATGTAGTTCTTGCGGGCCTTGGCGGGGTCGACCCCGCCCAGGCCGTGGAGGCCGAGGCCACCCTCGTTGAGGATCATGTCGTCGATCGACTCAAAGGCGAGGTACGGGTTGATCGCGGCGGCCCCAAAGCCGATGAGCAGGGCCATGTGGTGCACCTCGCGGGCGTCACCACACTCGGCGATCAGGCCGACGAGTGTGCGCTTCTTCTCGCGGATGAGGTGGTGGTGCACGGCACTCGTGAGCAGCAGCGAGGGAATAGGGGCGTTGGCCGCGTCGCTGTTGCGGTCGGAGAGGATGATGATGCGCGCACCGGCATCGATTGCCGCGACGGTTTCCGCGCGAACGCGGTCGAGAGCTTCGCGCATCCCCGCTCCGCCACCCGCCACGCGGTAGAGACCACCGATGACCGCAGATTCAAGATGCGGAAGGTTGCCGTCGTCATTGATGTGAATGATCTTGGCGAGGTCGTCGTTGTCGATGACCGGGAACGGCAACTCGAGCTGGCGGCATGCAGCGGGTCCCTCGGCCAACAGGTTCGCCTCGGGTCCAACCGTACGGCTGACCGCGGTGACGACCTCCTCGCGGATCGCGTCCAGCGGCGGGTTCGTGACCTGGGCGAACAACTGCTGGAAATAGTCGAACAACAATCGTGGACGCTTCGACAACACGGCGATCGGCGTGTCGGTTCCCATCGAACCGATGGGCTCGGCACCCGCCTTGGCCATCGGCGCAACGATGATCTTCAGTTCCTCATGGGTGTAGCCGAACACCTGTTGGCGACGCAACACGCTGTCATGGCTGTACACCACGTGCTCGCGCTCGGGAAGGTCGTCGAGGGCCACCATGCCCTCGGCAAGCCACTCGTCGTAGGGTGCGGCCGCGGCAAGCTCCGCCTTGACTTCGTCGTCGTCGATGATGCGTCCCTGCGCGGTGTCGATGAGAAACATGCGGCCGGGTTGCAGGCGGCCCTTCTTCACTATCTTCGCCGGGTCGATGTCGAGAACGCCGACCTCGCTCGCCATCACGACGAGGTCGTCATCGGTGACCCAGAAACGGCTGGGCCGCAAACCGTTGCGGTCAAGCACCGCTCCGATGACGGTGCCATCGGTGAACGCCACGCTTGCGGGACCGTCCCATGGCTCTATCAAGGTGCTGTGGTAGGCGTAGAAGGCCCGCTTCTTCGGATCCATGCGATCGTTGTTCTCCCAGGCTTCGGGAATCATCATCAACACCGCATGCGGCAGCGACCGGCCGCCGAGGTGGACGACCTCGAGCACTTCGTCGAACGACATCGAATCCGATCCACCGGCCGTGCAGATGGGGAACGCGCGCTCGAGGCCGGGCAGATGGTTGCTCTGCATCAGGGATTCACGCGTGCGCATCCAGTTGCGATTGCCCTGCACGGTGTTGATCTCACCGTTGTGGGCGATGAAGCGGTAGGGGTGTGCGAGCGGCCACGACGGGAAGGTGTTGGTGCTAAAGCGGCTGTGCACGAGGGCGAGCGCCGACTCGACGCGCTCATCGGAAAGGTCGGGGTAGAACGCAGCGAGCTGCGGCGTGGTGAACATGCCCTTGTAGACGAGTGTGCGCGACGACAGGGACGGGAAGTACGTGCGTTCTTCGGTGGGCAGTTCGTGTTCGATGCGCTTGCGCGCGACGAACAACTTGCGGTCCAGGTCGATGCCGACGGCTGAGCCGGCGGCGTCGGCAACGAACAGGTGCCGGAATGACGGCATCACTTCGCGCGATGTCTTGCCCAGGCAGTCGGGGTTCACCGGGATTTTGCGCCAACCGAGAGGACGCAGACCCTCCTGGGTCAAAATGCGCTCGATGGCCACGATTGCCTTTTCGGCATCGTGCGCGTCGGTGGGAAGAAACGCCATGCCGCAGGCGTAGGTACCCGCAGCGGGCAGTTCGAATCCGGCAACCGCGCGCAGGAACCTGTCGGGAATCTGGATCAGCACGCCCGCGCCGTCGCCCGTGTCGGACTCGGCACCGGTTGCACCGCGATGCTCCATGTTGCACAGCGCACCGACACCGCGCGCGACGATGTCGTGGCTCGCCACACCTTTCATGTTTGCCACGAACGACACACCACACGCGTCGTGCTCGAACCGCGGGTCGTAGAGACCCGTCGCGGGACGGTAAAAAGGAGATTCGATTTGCGTCGTCACATCACACCTCTACAAGAGGGTTCTCGGCGCGCGAAGGTGCAGGCCTTGCACGTTTTCGCCCCGAGAACTCGGCTGGTGCCCGGACAGGTCCGGACTATGTGGCCACGGGGGACGACGCTGGCCCGGGTGACCCTTTCATACTACCGCCTCAGGCGGGGTCGGCGAAAGCCGTTTTGCGCTTTTCGAAGTTGGCCACGACGGCCTCGACCTGGTTCGGCTTGCCGATCAGGCCACCGATGATGCGCCGTTCCTCGGCGAACTGCTCGGCTGCCTGCTGCGTGAACAGTCGGTTGATCAGGGCCTTGGCCCCGCGGATGGCATCCGGACTGCGGTCGGCGATCTCGGCCGCCATCGTGAGCGCGTCATCGAGGGGCTTTTCGGAGATGCGCGTGGCGAGACCGATTTCATACGCCTCGAGACCGCTGAACACTCGCGCTGTGAAGACGATTTCTTTCGCAAGGTCGGGGCGCGCGAGACGCGAGAGGACGAGCGTCCCGGTCATGTCGGGGACGAGGCCCCAGTGCACCTCACGCACCGACATCTGCGTGTCGGGGTGCACGACACGAATGTCGGCTCCCAGTGCCAGTTGAATACCGCCACCGAGGGCGTGACCATGCACCGCCGCGATGACGGGAACGGGAATCTCCTGCCACACCCATGCCGACTGTTGGCCAAGGTGTGTTATCCGACCCGGCGCCATGTCGGATGCCGCGGGCTGACGATCACCCTCGCCTTGTGCTCCGCCGGCCATCGCCTGGAACGACCCGAAGTCAAGGCCGGCACAGAAAGACGACCCCTCCCCCGACAGCACCACGCAACGCACGTCGCGGCGCGACTTGAGTTCCTCGCCCGCCTCGACCAAGGCGGCGAACATGGGTCCATCGAGAGCGTTGCGCTTGTCGGGTCGGTTCAATCGGACGTCGGCGATTCCCCCGCTGACGCTCACGGTCACTCGCTTTTCAAAGGTCATCACACCAGTGTGCCACGTACCGACGAATCGTGACACACTGCGGTTATGAAACTAAACCTTGGAGCAGATGAAGTCCTCACCACCACTCGTAGCGTGCGCAAGCGCCTCGACTTCGACAAGCCGGTCGAGCGTTCGGTCGTCGAGGAATGTTTGCATATCGCCCTTCAGGCCCCCACGGGCTCGAACAGCCAGGGTTGGCAATTCGTCATCGTCGAAGACGCCGCGAAGAAAAAGGCCCTCGCCGACATCTACAAGTCGAACTTCTCGATCTATGCCAAGAACCCGCGCAGCGCCCAATACGAGGAAGGCGACCTGCGCGCCGAGCAGCGCGACAAGATCACCGAGTCGGCGACGTTCCTCACCGAGAACTTCCATCGCGTGCCTTTGATGTTGGTTCCGTGCATCACTGGCCGCCTCGACAATGCGTCGGTCTTTCAGGGTGCATCGGCGTGGGGTTCACTGCTTCCGGCCGTGTGGTCGTTCATGATGGCCTTGCGCGAGCGCGGCATGGGTTCGGCATGGACGACGATCCACCTCATCGGCGATGGCGAAAAGCAGGCCGCCGAGCTTCTTGGCATTCCCTACGACACCGTGTCGCAGGCGGGTCTCTTCCCCATCGCCTACACCGTGGGAACCGACTTCAAGGTCGCCAAGCGCCTGCCCCTCAACACCGTGATGCACTGGGACACCTGGGGTTCGCGCTAGCGAGGGGATTCTCGGCGCAAATCCCGACAAAAGTTGCACCCGGGCGCACCGAAAACCCTCGGGGTCAGTCGATGAGGCGGAGGCCCGTCGGCGCGATCGAGGGGGCCGACTGTGGGAGGTCGACGACGAACTCGGTGCGATGGCCGGGAAACACATGGCGTGACAAGAGCACCGCGCGGCCTGAGGCGTCAGAGGTCGTGCGCTGGCACCGCAGGACGGGCGACCCGACGGGAACGTGCAACAACTTCGCGTCATCTTCGTTGGCTGCGTCCGCACCGATCGTTTGTGACGCGCCCTGCAGTGGAACATCGAGTAGTTCATAGAACGGCGACTTCTCGACATCACGACGTGACAGGTTCTGCCCGAGGTCAGCCGGGCACCACACGGTGACGATCGCAAAGGGTTCACCATCGGCCATGTTCAGACGCTTGACCCGCAGGACCTGCGTCGTGCTCAACACCTGCGACACGAACTTCGGTGCTCGCTCGAAGGCGAATTCAAGGATGCGCCTTTCAGAGACAACACCGCTTTCGGCCATCTGCTCTTCGATCGTGGCGAGCCGTCCGAGCGGCTGACGCAACGGATCCCCGGCAACGAACCACCCAAAACCCTGTCGTGCGTCGACCAAGCCCTCGTCGCGCAGCACCTCAAGTGCTCGGCGCACGGTCACCCGACTGGCGGCGAATTCCGCCGACAGTTCCGACTCGCTCGGCAGCATCCGCCCCGCGGCGAACTCGCCGGCAAGCACCCGGCCGCGAAGTTTCTCTGCGATTTGCTGGTACCGAATCAAGCGCACTTGTATTAGAGTTGTCTACGAGTCGACAAATTGCAACCCCCAGAAAGTGAAGGAGTCGCCTTGGCCGTTTTTGCTGGTACCCCGATGGAGCTCGTGAACAAGGTCTATGGCACCCTCGGCGAGCGCGTGGTGCTCGGACGCAAGCGCCTCGGACGCCCTTTGTCGCTGGCCGAGAAGATTCTCATCAACCACCTCACCGACCCCGCGAACCAAGAAATGGAACGCGGCCGCAGTTATGCCGACTTTCATCCCGACCGCGTTGCGATGCAGGACGCCACCGCACAGATGGCTCTGTTGCAATTCATGACCGCGGGCCTGCCCGACACGGCGGTCCCAACGACCGTTCACTGCGACCACCTCATCACCGCCAAGGTGGGAGCAAAGATCGACATGGGTGTCGCCATCGACACGAACAAAGAGGTCTACGACTTCCTGTGTTCGGTCTCGGCGAAATTCGGCATCGGCTTTTGGGGCCCCGGTAGCGGCATCATCCACCAGGTCGTGCTCGAGAACTATGCGTTCCCCGGCGGCATGATGATCGGCACCGACAGCCACACCCCAAACGCGGGTGGCCTCGGCATGGTGGCCATCGGTGTCGGTGGTGCCGACGCGGTCGACGTGATGACGGGCTTTCCATTCAACGTGCGATGGCCCAAGATCATCGGCGTGAAACTGACGGGCCAACTCTCCGGCTGGTCGAGTCCGAAAGACGTCATCCTCGAAGTCGCACGCCGACTCACCGTCGAAGGCGGTACCGGCGCGATCGTCGAATACTTCGGCCCCGGGGCCGACACCATCTCGGCCACAGGAAAGGCAACCATCTGCAACATGGGCGCGGAAATCGGCGCAACTTGTTCGGTGTTTGGTTACGACCACAACATGGCGATGTATCTGAAGTCGACGGGCCGCGAAGCCATCGCCGATGCGGCCGACAAGGTTGCCGCTGACCTGCGTCCGGATGACGGTGCGCAGTACGACCAGACGATCACCATCGACCTGTCCGCGTTGAAGCCGCTCATCAACGGCCCGCACTCCCCCGATCGCGCGCACCAAGTCGGCAGGGACGGTGTCGGCAAGGCCGCGCGCGAAAATAACTGGCCGCTCGACATCTCGGCCGCCCTCATCGGCAGTTGCACCAACTCGTCATACGAAGACATCACCCGGGCCGCATCGGTCGCCCGTCAGGCCGCAGCGAGGGGATTGCGGGCAAAGGTCGAGTTGCTCATCTCGCCGGGGTCCGAACAGATCCGTGCGACCATCGAGCGCGACGGTCTGATGGCCGACCTTGAAGCCATCGGCGCGACGGTCCTCGCCAACGCATGCGGCCCGTGCATCGGCCAGTGGGAACGCGCCGCCGACAAGACGGCCAAGCCGAACAGCATCGTCAACTCGTTCAACCGAAACTTTCCGAAGCGCGCCGACGGCTCGGTCAACACGCTGTCGTTCGTCACCAGCCCCGACACCGTCATCGCAATCGCACTGTCGGGCCGCCTCGACTTCGATCCGACGCTCGACACCATCACCACACCAGACGGCGCCGAAGTGAAACTGGATCCACCGGTCGGTGAGGTGCTCCCGTCAAAGGGCTACGACCCGGGCAGCAACACCTTCACTGCCCCACCGGCCGACCGAAGCGACATCGAGGTTCAGGTGTCGCCGACGTCCGAGCGCCTGCAATTGCTCGAACCATTCGCCGCCTGGGACGGCAAGGACTATGTGGAGCTGCCCGTGCTGATGAAAGCCAAGGGCAAGTGCACCACCGACCACATCTCGGCGGCAGGCAGGTGGCTCGCGTACCGCGGTCACCTCGAGAACATCTCGGGAAACCTTTTCCTCGGCGCGGTCAATGCCCACAGAGACGCCGTCGGCGAGGGCAAGGATGCGACCGACGGTGGCACCCGCTCGTACCCCGACATCGCCAAGCGCTACTCGCAGGCCGGCATCAAGTGGTGCGCCGTCGGTGACCACAACTACGGCGAGGGTTCGTCGCGTGAACACGCGGCGATGGAACCGCGATTCCGCGGTGGAGTGGTCATTTTTGCCCGGTCGTTCGCCCGCATCCACGAAACCAACCTGAAGAAGCAAGGACTCGTCCCGTTGACGTTCGCCGACCCCGACACGTACGACAAAATCGGCGAGGACGACCGCATCAGCGTGCTCGACCTTCCGCCCGTTCCCGACAAGAACGTCAAGTGCCAGATCACCAAGCCCGACGGCACGAAGATCGAATTCGAGGCCAAGCACACGTTCAGCCCCGAGCAGGTCGAGTGGTTCAAAGCAGGGTCCGCGCTCAACATCGTGCGCCGAAAAATTGCGAGGAAGTGACCTACTTTTTCGTCGGCGAGACGGGCTTTTTCTTCGACGAGACGGGCGGCGAGGCCTGACGGATTTGTTCATCCGTCGGCTCGATGGGCACACGGGATTCTTCGGGCAACAAGTTCATGATCGCACTCATGATGCGCGTCGTGTCGGCATCGACATCGTCGTAAGCCAAGGCAACCGGTGACCCGACCGTCACTTCCACGAGCGGCGGTCTGGTGATGTTCAAGACGTTCGGCAAACGTGAGTTGCGGGGCCACACATTTTCGGTGCCCCACAGGCCGATCGGAACGACGGGGACGCGCGCTTGCGCAGCGAGACGCGCCGCACCCCACTTGCCCTTCAACACGGGGTCGAAGAATGCGCGCCCGCGGGGAATCGTGCCCTGCGGCATGATCGCCACCATCTCTCCCACGGCCAAAGCATCTGCGGCTGCGAGCAAAGGTTCGTCGCTTCCGGTTCCGCGCTCGACGCGGATCCCGCCCATCGCCGTCGCGATCTGACCGATGATCGGGGCGTCGAACACTTCTTTCTTGCCGAGAAATCGCACCGTTCGGCCCGACCGCGCCACGGCCATCGCGACCGCGGCAACGTCGAAATAGCTGCGGTGGTTGCCCACGAGTATTGCGGGCCCGGTACGCGGAATGTTCTCGATTCCCGACAACTTGAACCTTGCGAACGGAAACGTGGTCGGTCGCGTGAGCGCCAAGGCCAGTTTCTGTACCTCGAGACCGACCACCGGAATCTTCGATATTCCATCCGCGACGTCGAAGTTCTTCACACGCCAGCGTCGTGCGGCCGCCAGCAGGGACAAGCGCGCGTCGGGATTCACCGCAAAGGGCTTCCCGACCGCCGACAACAAGGGTGCGTCGTAGAAGCTGTCGGAATACGCGGTGCTGTTGGCGAGCGACACACCGTTCGCTGCAGCCCACGATTTGACGGCATTCAATTTCCCCTGCGACCACACGAACGGGCCGTCGAGTTCACCCGTGTACCGACCATCATCATCGACGGCGAACTTCGTCGCGATGACATCGTCGAAGCCAAGTTCCTCGGCGAAGGGAAGGATGAAGTCGTAGGGCGTTGTCGTCGCCATGACAATGCGGTCACCCGCCGCACGATGAGACTCGATGACCTGTTCGGCATAGGGCTGCAGCAACGAACGCAGGCCATGCACCGCACCGGCCACGGCATCGCGCACGTCGGCCTGCCGTGTGCCCACGAGAATGCTTGCGCCTTGTCGCGCGAGCACCATGCTCGGCAACGTTTCGCCGACCGTGTTGAAGATCTTGAAGAGAAGCGGCTCGAGCGGAAACTCGGCGCCACCGATTCCTGCTCCACGCAGCGCCCGCGACAACACCGGGCCCGACGCCTCACCCAACAGGGTGCGATCCAAATCGAAAAAGGCGGCATCGGCCATGGCGGCACGATACGACCAGCCGGCCACGGGACCAGCCCCGAAAACGGGAGAAGCCCCGCGGGGGGACGCGGGGCCTCTCAACCTGTCGAACCTTCGGGGGGGACCGAAACGGTTCTCGCAATGCCCCGGGGGAAGGGCCTTGCTCTATGCACATAAGTGTGCCGCGTGCTTGTGTGAACACTCAAGGCGAACAGAGTGATACTTGTCATCATTTTTTGTGATAGGCATCAGAGATGGAGTTGCGCCAACTCTCCAGCCTCGTGGCCATCGCCGAGCAAGGGTCGTTCTCCGGGGCTGCCCGGACGCTTGGCACCGTGCAGTCGAACGTCTCGGCCCACATCGCCCGTCTGGAGAAGGACCTCGGGGTCACCCTGGTGGACCGCTTGTCGGGAAAACTGACAGACGACGGCGAAATCGTGGCGGAGCGGGCCCGGCGAATCCTCCACGAGCTCGACGACATCGAAACCGACATCAAGTCGCGCGACGACCACGTCACGGGTGACACGCGTATCGGCGTACTGGGCACCACCGCCCGCTGGCTGATGCCACGCATGCTCGTCGCCCTCGCCAAGGCCCACCCCGATGTGCGCACGGTCGTCCACGAGGGCAGCACATCGTCGCTGACTCCCCGACTACACAACGGCGGAATCGATGCCGCGATTGTTCACCTGCCCGTCGAGGACAACGAGTTCCGTGTGGAAGCGCTCTTTGCCGAGGACATGTTGCTGATCGTTCCGAACAAACACGAACTCTCCGCCTACGAGTCGATCACGCTCAAGGAACTGGCTCGCTTCCCCCTGCTCTTGCCACCACGCAGCACGGCGTTTCGTCGCATCGTCGACCGCGCCGCCGCCAGCCGTGGTGTCGTACTGCAATCGCAAGCCGAAATCGATGGTGTTCGGCTCCTCGCATCGATGGCATTCGAGGGCTTCGGTGCAGCCATCGCACCCGCGAGCGCGATACCCGGCTGGCTGAAGGGGGACTTCATGCGCGTACAGGTCCCCGAGTTGCCGCGTCGGGTGGTCGGCTGGGCGCAGCGCTATCGCCCGCAACCGAACCGCGCGACGCAAGCAGCGCTGGAAATCGCCCACGAGGTGGTGGCCCGCAGCGGGCCACGCCAACCGGGCGTGCACGTCGGCAAGGGGGCCTTCCCCTTCGCCCGCGCCTAATCTCGGGGATTGATGTCGATCGCCGCACCGAACTCCACCGTTCAATTGGTCAAGGCGATCAAGGGTGCGGCCAGTTGCGAGGTTCGCTCGTTCGACGCGCTCGACCCCGCGGCCCAACGACGAGTGGTGTGGATCGAAATCGAGGAAACCGTCCGACGCGGCACGCTGTCGGCCGATGCATCACTCGTCATCGAAACCGGTGCGCGCGCCGCTCGTGAAGGAAAAATGCCGCTCGTGATGGTGGTGGGCTCGTCGGGTGCCGACATTGTCGAGGGTATCGCCGCCCTTCACGGGTGGGGATCGGCCGCACGGGCACTCGCCGCATGCTCGGGTGTCGTGCCGATGATTCACATCGTCAATGGACCGGCGGTCTCGGGACCCGCCCTTCTCATCGGCCTCGCTGACTTTGTGATCTTCACCGACGAGGCGTATGCGTTCGTTTCGGGGCCGACAATGGTCGCCGAGTTCACCGGCGAGGTTGTCAACACCGACGAACTCGGTGGCGCCACCACGCACGACCGCAAGAGCGGTGTGGCATCGATCATCGTTCCCAACCTCGATGCCGCCATCGCCGCCACCGAACAACTGCTGCAGTACCTACCCGACAGCGTCGATGACTTGCCCGAGGTCGTGGAATCCGCCGACCCGTGGGATCGCCCCACACCGGAGGCCGGAGAGTGCATCCCCGCCTCGTCGACGGGTTCGTACGATGTTCGCGAGGTCATCTCGGCCCTGGTCGACGACGGCGAGTACCTCGAATTGCGCCCACGCTGGGCGGCCAACGCCGTCACCGCATTCGCGCGCATCGACGGTCACCCTCTTGGCATCGTCGCCAACCAGCCGGCTGTCCTGGCTGGCACCCTCGACATTCCCGCGTCGCAAAAAGCCGCTCGATTCGTCGCCTTCTGTGATGCGTTCAACATCCCGCTTCTCACCCTTGTCGACACGCCGGGCTTCTACCCCGGCAAGGACCTCGAGTGGCGCGGCATGATTCGCCACGGAGCGCAGTTGGTTTTCGCCTACGCGCGGGCGTCGGTACCGCGAATCTGCATCATCCTGCGGAAATCCTACGGCGGTGCCTACATCGTGATGGACTCAAAGACGATGGGCAACGACCTCTGCCTCGCCTGGCCGTGGTCGGAACTCGCCGTGATGGGAGCCGGTCAGGCCGCCGCGATTCTCCAGCGCCGAGCCAGCCCCGAAGAGCGCGTGGCGTTCGAAGCCGACTACACGGAGCGTCTGTTGAACCCCTACATCGCCGCCGAACGGGGACTGGTGGACGGCGTCGTCGAGCCCGCCGACACGCGCCGCGAGATTGCCCTGGCACTTCGCGCCCTCGCGCACAAGTGCGAGCGCCTGCAGGCCCGCAAGCACGACAACGGTCCATTGTAGGCAGCGGGACCCTCTCGCCTATCCTTGCCCACGGGGAGGAAGCCCCCGATTGCAAAGTTCAAAGGGGTACACGATGGCCGACAACACCATCACGATCATTGACGACCGCACCGGCAAGAAGGTCACCGTTCCGATCACGGGCGGGGTGTTTCCCTCATCCGCGCTCCGTGAACTCGACCCCGACCTGCGTATGTACGACCCGGCGTACCTCAGCACGGCGGCTTGCGCGTCTGCCATCACCTACCTGGATGGTGATGCCGGCATCCTGCGCTACCGCGGCTACCCGATAGAGCAGCTCGCCGAGAAAAGCACGTTCCTCGAAGTCGCCTATCTCCTCTTGAACGGCGACTTGCCGACCGCCGAACAACTGTCGAAGTGGACCTACGACGTCACGCACCACACGATGATCCACGAGAACATGCGCAAGCGGTTTGTCGACGGTTTCCACTACGACGCCCATCCGATGGGCATGTTCATCTCGTCGATCGCCGCTCTCGGGACCTTCTACGACGATGCCAAGGACATCTTCAACAAGCAGGCACTCGACCGCCAGACCCTGCGCCTCATCGCCAAGGTGCCGACCCTAGCGGCGATGGCCTACCGCTTCAGCAGGGGCCTGCCCTTCGTACAGCCCGAAAACTCGCTGTTGTACTCGGCCAATTTCCTCAACATGATGTTCAAGATCGGCAACGACGACACCATCGACCCGGTGCTCGCCCGCGCGATGGACATCTTGTTCATCCTCCATGCCGACCACGAACAGAACTGTGGTACCACCGCGATGCGCGTCATCGCCTCGTCGAACGCCGACCCGTACTCGGCCGCGGCCGGCGCCTCGGCGGCCCTCTACGGTCCGTTGCACGGCGGCGCCAACGAGGCAGTCGTGCACATGCTCGAGGAAATCGGCACGCTCGACAACGTCCCCGCCTTCATCCAGTCAGTGAAGGAGGGCAAGGGTCGCCTCATGGGCTTCGGCCACCGCGTCTACAAGAACTACGACCCGCGCGCGACGATCGTCAAGAAAACCGCCTACGACGTGTTCGCGGTGACGGGCAAGAATCCGCTGCTCGACATCGCGCTCAAGCTGGAAGAGACGGCGTTGAGGGACGATTACTTCGTGCAGCGCAAGCTGTACCCGAACGTCGACTTCTACTCGGGTCTCATCTACCAGGCACTCGGCTTCCCTGTCGACATGTTCACGGTGCTCTTCGCGATTCCGCGCACGGCGGGCTGGCTCGCCCACTTTGCCGAACTTCTCGGTGACAAGGAGCAGAAGATCAGTCGCCCCCGCCAGTGGTACAAGGGCCAGGACTCGCGCGACTACGTGCCGATCGCGGCTCGCTGACCGACGGGACACGAGGTGGCCGCCATCGGGCTTTGCGCGCTCACCGCCAACGATTCACTCATCGCACCCGTCAACTGACCTCGACGAGAATCTTGCCCGTGTTCGCGTTGGCGGCCATGTGTGCGTGGGCCCTGGCGATGTCGGCGAGGGCGTAGCGCGAGTCGATGACGGGTTTCAACGCGCCGGAGTCGAACAATGGAAGCACCTCATCGGCGAAGCGGCGGCTGATGGCGATCTTTTCCTCGATCGGCCGCGCACGAAGCACCGTGCCGATGATGCGGGCGCGCCTGAACATCAACCCACCGACGTTGACCGCCTGTGGCGAACCGGCCATCGTGCCGACCTGGATGATCGAGCCCTTGGTTGCGAGACAGTTGATGTTGCGATCCACGTAGTCGCCGCCGACAACGTCGAGAACCACGTCGACTCCCCTGTTTTTGGTGAAGGTCCGCACCGCGTCGACGAAGTCCGTCTGGGTGTAGTCGATGATGAGATCGGCTCCGAGGTGGCGGCACGCGGCCATCTTCGGGGTGGAACACGTGACGATGACCCGCGAGCCGATTGCACGACAAATTTGAATCGCGGCCGTACCGACACCCGACGCACCGGCGTGCACCAAAGCCGTGCGTCCGCTGGTGAGGCCACCCTGTGCCACCAACGCATCCCATGCGGTGATGAACACCTCGGGAATTGCCGCCGCATCGTTCACCTTCATGCCATGGGGCACGCGGATGGCTTGGCGTTCGTGGATCACCAGCTTTTCGGCGTATCCACCACCGCTGACGATGCCCATCACGGCGTCGCCGGGCTTCCAGTCGCGCACCCGCTCACCCAGCGACTCGACAACGCCCGAGAATTCGAGTCCCGGAATCTGGTGGCCGGAGGGAAACGGGTTGGGGTACATCCCCATGCGCTCGAGGAGGTCGGCGCGGTTGAGTGCGGTCGCCCGCACCGAGACCAAGACCTCTTCGGGTCCGGGCGCCGGCGCGGGGACTTCGGCGATGCGCAGCACCTCGGGCCCCCCGAACTCGGTGAGCACGACGGCGCGCACGGGGTTCAGCCCATCTTCTCTTGCAGGCGGACATCGAGTGCTTCAAGGAAGCCCTCGGTCGTGAGCCACGGCTGATCCTTCGAGATGAGGATCGACAGGTCCTTGGTCATCTCGCCGGCTTCGATTGCCTCGACGCACACCTTTTCCAGCGTCGTTGCGAACTCGATGAGTTTCGGGTTGTTGTCGAGCTTGCCGCGGTGCTCGAGACCACGCGTCCAGGCGAAGATCGACGCAACCGGGTTGGTCGAGGTCTTGTTGCCCTTTTGGTGTTCGCGGTAATGGCGTGTGACGGTGCCGTGTGCGGCCTCGGCCTCGACGGTACGGCCGTCGGGGCTCATGAGTACCGACGTCATGAGACCGAGCGAACCAAAGCCCTGGGCCACGGTGTCGGACTGGACGTCACCGTCGTAGTTCTTGCAGGCCCACACGTAGCCACCCTCCCACTTCATGACGCAGGCAACCATGTCATCGATGAGCCGGTGCTCGTAGGTCAGACCTGCCTTCTCGAACTCGGCTTTGAATTCGTTCTCGTACACCTCTTCGAAGATGTCCTTGAACGAACCGTCATAGGCCTTGAGGATCGTGTTCTTTGTCGACATGTAGACGGGATAGTTGCGCTGCAGGCCGTAGCGCATCGACGCACGCGCGAAGTCGCGGATCGAATCGTTGAAGTTGTACATGCCCATGGTGACGCCGCCGTCCTTGCCGAATTTGGCGATTTCCATCTCGACGGGCGCATTGCCGTCGGCCGGGGTATAGGTGATGGTGACGGTGCCGGCACCGGGAACCTTGAAGTCGCTCGCCTTGTACTGGTCGCCGTGGGCATGGCGGCCGATGACGATGGGCTTGGTCCAACCAGGAACGAGACGCGGGATGTTGTTGCAGATGATCGGCTCGCGAAACACCACGCCACCGAGAATGTTACGGATCGTGCCGTTCGGCGACTTCCACATCTTCTTCAACTTGAATTCCTCGACGCGGGCCTCGTCGGGGGTGATGGTTGCGCACTTGACGCCGACACCGTGCCTGAGGATCGCGTGCGCCGAGTCGATTGTGACCTGGTCGTCGGTCTTGTCGCGGTACTCGATGCCGAGGTCGTAGTAGTCGAGTTCGATGTCGAGGTACGGAAGGATGAGGCGGTCTTTGATGAACTGCCAGATGATGCGAGTCATCTCGTCGCCGTCGAGTTCGACGACCGGGTTGTCGACCTTGATCTTTGCCATGTTGCGGCCCTTTCGGTTCGGTTCGAACTTGTACGTTACTTGTAAACGTGACACTCGGCGAACCCCTCGTGGGTGCGGCAGGAATCGGTCGCTGGTGTCCCCTCCCGGGGCCCCGCGAACCTACGCTTTGCGCCATGGATTTCGCCTGGACGCCCGAGCAGCTCGACCTTCGCGAGCACGCCCGCAAAATCGCCGAAGACGCCGTCGTGCGCTACGGCCGCCACAACGACACGTGGATGAACGGGTATTCCAAGGGGTTCTCCAAGGAACTCGGTGAACACGGTTTCATCGGCATGACATGGCCGAAGGAATTCGGAGGCGGTGGGCGTCCGGCAATCGATCGCCTGATCGTGGGCGAGGAAATGATCAAGGCCGGGGCACCGATTGCCGCATCGTGGTTCGGCGACCGCCAAATGGGGCCGACCCTCATGACCTACGGGACACCCGAACAGCAGGCCAAGTTTCTGCCCGGAATTCTCTCGGGCGCCGACACCTGGTGCATCGGAATGTCGGAACCGAATGCCGGCAGCGACCTTGCGTCGTTGAAGACGAGCGCCGTCCTCGATGGCGACGAGTGGGTCATCAACGGCCAGAAGATCTGGACGTCGTTCGGTGCGGTTGCCGACTACTGCTATCTCATCTGCCGGACGTCGAGTGACGGCCCTGCGCATGCCGGCATCAGCGAAATCGTCGTGCCGATGAAAACCCCGGGCATTGAGGCCCGTGAAATACAGGACATGACGACCAACCGTCACTTCTGTGAGGTGTTCTTCACCGACGTGCGCATACCCAAGGAAAACCTCGTCGGCACGCAGGGCGGTGCGTTCAAACAAACGATGCGCCAACTCGAACACGAACGTGGTGGAATCGACCGCTTGGTGTCGAACTACGCGCTGTACGCGATGGCACTTGCTCGTGCCGACATGAGCGACCCTCGCGTGCGTCAGGAGGTTGCCCGTCTCGAGACCGGCTACCGCATCGGGCGCATCCTCGTCGTTCGTGAAGTCCTTCGTCAGGCACCCGCCGGATTCTCGGCTGCGACCAAGTGCTTCTGCACCGAACACGAACAGCGTGTCGCCAACTTCGTCGCCCGCACCTTCGGCCTCCAAGCCACGCTGTGGGACGACGTCACCGCCGGCCTGATGTACGGCCCCGGCTACACGATCATGGGCGGAACTTCCAACGTGATGCGCAACATCCTCGGCGAACGCGTCCTCGGCCTTCCAAAAGAGCCCGGGAAGTAGGCGACTAGGGTCGGTCCATGGCCGACCTGCTTGCGCTTTCGACGAAGATCATCGACTCGGGAGTCCTTGATCAACCGGCGAACCGCATCATCAACGAGATCTCCGAACTCGCACCCGATCTTGCCGTCGTCGAATCGTTCAGCCACGCCGTCACCTGGAGCAGCCCCGAGGGCCTCGTCATCTTCGATACCGGCACCTACGACAACGGAGCGCATGTTGCCGACCAAATACGCACCTGGACCAAGGCCCCGCTGCACGCCATCGTCTACACCCACGGCCACGTCGACCACGTCGGGGGCAGCGGCCCAATCGCGGCGACGCTCGGTACGGCGGGCAGAAAACTTCGCGTGATCGGCCACGAAAACGTCGAGCGCCGCTTCACCCGCTACCGCGACACCAGCGACTGGAACCGCATCATCAACGCCCGCCAATTCGGTGGCGTGCGCGAGGAGCACGGCTACGGCCTCGTCTCGGACTCCTCGCAGGTCGGAGCGAGGCACCCGACGTTCCTGCACGACAGCGTTCTCGAGGTCAACGAAAGCCTCGGCGACTTCACGTCGATGAAGATCGGCGACGACACCGTCGAGTTCCACCACGCCCGCGGCGAGACCGACGACCATTTGTGGGCCTTCTTCCCCGACCGCAAATGGATCGTGACGGGTGATTTCATCATCTGGAACTTTCCCAATGCCGGCAATCCTCAAAAGGTGCAACGTTGGCCGCTCGAGTGGGCGTCGGCACTGCGGCGCATGATCACCCAGGAGCCGGAACTGCTCCTGCCCGCGCACGGACTGCCCATCGAGGGAAAGAACCGCATCGCTCGCGTTCTCGACGAAATCGCAGCCGCCCTCGAGAACCTCGTGCGCGAGGTGCTCCAGATGATGAACGCGGGCGAAACACTCGACACCATCATCCACGCGGTCAAGGTCCCCGACGCAACGCTCGGTCGGCCCTACCTGCGCCCGATGTACGACGAACCCGAGTTCATCGTGCACAACGTGTGGCGTCAGTTCGGCGGATGGTGGGACGGGGCGGCATCGCGCCTCAAGCCCGCACCCGACGCCGCAGTCGGCGCGGAGGTCGCCGCGCTTGCCGGTGGCGCCGACGTTCTTGTGCGCCGCGCACAGAAACTCGCCGAAGAGGGCGATCTGCGCCTTGCCTGTCACCTTGCCGACTTTGCGGGTTGGGCCGCACCCGACGACCCTGAAGTGCACGGCATTCGTGCCGAGGTCTACGAACGTCGCCGGAAGGCCGAACTGTCGTTGATGGCCAAGGGCATCTTCGCCGCGGCCTCGAAAGAGTCGAAGCGCATCAACCGGCGCTGACGAGCACTAGTGCAACCAGCGCCAAACCAACTCCCACCCATTGGGCGGAGTGCAGTTTCTCCTTGTCCAGCGACGTAGCCAACGCCAACGTGCTGACGGGATACAACGAGGCGATCACGGCGACCACCGACAACAGCCCGTGTCGTGCCGCAATCAAATAGAAACCGTTCGCGGCCGAATCAAGAATGCCGCTGGTCAACGCCCAACGCGTGGCCTCGCCCCTCGTGCGCAGCGGATGCCGCGTCGAAACGACGACCAGGAAGACGAGCGGAAGACTCACCGACCTCAACGCCACCAATGGCCACAACCCCGCATCCGGTGAGACGTAGTCGAACGTGATGAAGATGGTCGCAAAGCAGGTACCGGCGAGGGCGGCCAGCACGACGATGTCGGCCGGGGTCCGCTTGTCCTGCACACCCAGCGCGTCGGTCACCAACACCACGGCGAGCAGCGCAACGACCATTCCGACGTACGACAAGAAGCCCGGCCGCTCCCCTGCGACGAGACCCCACACCACCGGAATCGTCGTACCCACCAACGCCGTGATCGGGGCGACGATCGTCATCGACCCCGAAGCCATCGCGCGGTAGAACCCCAACAGCCCGAGCGAACCGGCGACACCGGCCGCCCCGCTGATGAGGAGATCGCGGCCGGACGGCACCGCATCGCCGATGAACACCGCCAACATCAACGCCGCGACGAACCCCGCGCACTGACCGACGAATGTCACCGTGAACGACGAGGCGAGCCGACTACCGCGGCCTCCCGAATAATCGGCGATGCCGTAGACGACGGCCGTCAGCAGAGCGAATACAACGGCCACGGGCCCAAAGACTACGGTCAGCGCCGTGGAGCACGTGAGATTCGGTCGCACCGGAATGATGGTCTCGAGGCTGTGCCTCGGCACCATGACCTTCGGACACCAGTGCAGCGAGGAGCTGTCGGTTGCAATCCTCAACCGGGCGAAGGAACACGGCTTCACGTTCATCGACACCGCCGACGTGTACCCCATCGGCAACATGTCGGGGGCTTACGGCGAAACCGAGAGCATCATCGGCCGCTGGATGAGAGGCCAACGCGACAACTTCATCCTTGCGACCAAGTGCTACGCGCCGACAGGGCCGAACCCGTGGGACCAGGGCAACAGCCGCAAGAACATCTTTCGCGCCGTCGAAGCCTCGCTGCGCCGGCTGCAGACCGACCACATCGACCTCTATCAATTGCACTTCTACGATGCGAAGGTCCCGCACGAGGAGTCACTCGCGGCCCTCGATGACCTCGTCAAGCAGGGCAAGGTCCGCTACATCGGCTGCTCGAATTACCTCGCCTACCAACTCGCCACGGCCCTCGGCCGCAGCGACGCGAACGGTTGGGCTCGATTCGCCAGCATCCAACCCCGTTACAACATGCTGTTCCGCGAGAACGAACGCGAGCTTCTTCCCCTCTGCGAGCAGGAGAACATCGCGATCATTCCCTACAACCCGCTCGCGGGCGGCTTCCTCACGGGCAAGCACAGCCCCGGCACACCCGCCGAGGGCACCCGCTTCTCGATCCAGGGCGACGGCACGGCCGGCCGCTACCAAGAGCGCTACTGGCACGACCGCATGTTCGAAACGATCGAGGTGCTGCGCACCACCGCGACGGAAGCGAACATGACGATGGCACAACTCGCCGTCGCCTGGCAGTTCACCCGACCCGCCATCACGTCACCGATCATCGGTGCAAGCAGGCCCGAGCAACTCGCCGATGCCGTCGCCGCGCTGTCGACCCCCCTCGACGCGGAACTCACCAAGCGTCTCGACGCCCTCACCCGCGAATACCGCTTCGGAGACTCGGCACGGTGAAGATCTAAGTTTCCGTCATTCACCCCGCCACCAACACCCCCAGCACGCAGGGGATCTGAACCGTTCGGTTCGACAACAGCGGACTCGAACCCTGCCCGCCCCCGGCCGGCAGGACTCAGGCAGTGACGCGGGCGTAGGGCACGGTGATCTCGAAGGGAATCACCACGTCGTAGGCCTGGCCGGGCTGGCCGTCGTCGCCGCCCTGCCATCCGTGCCAGGGATACATGACCGCCCCGTTCTCACGCAGGACCGGTGCACCGCTGGCGTCGAACTCGAAGAAGGGACCGTGTTCGAAACCCTCGGGCACGGGCAGGCGGTCGCGGTGCGCGGCGCCGGGTTCGGCGGTTTCGTACATGCCGCCCGTGCCGGTCCCGTTCGACACGACCCAGTGCACCTCGGCGAAGGCCGGACTGGTGGGGCCGGGCGGACGGCCGTGGTTGTGCGTCGACAGGTCGACCCCCTTGCCCGCGGTCCACAGGTAGAGGTAACAGATCTCGTCACCGTTGGCATCAAGCAAATGGAAGCCCGGCGTGAGACCCGCATCGAGGCCGTTGAAGTAGTCGGTATAGGCGGCGAAGCGTTCGCCGAACGACGTCCATCCGAGGTGGTCGGCGTGCGGGCCGACGAGGGCGATGTCGTTCATCGATCTGACATGGTTCGGCGCGGCCGGAGTTTTCACGAGAACCGTGACGAGCGCGCCGTCGGCACCGGCAACGAGTTCGCTCTCCGTCACGCGCGTGTCGGCGAGTGAACGGGCCTCGATGTAGGGAATGCGTGCAGGTGATGCAAGTGCGCCGGTGACGACCTTGATGTAAGTCGTACCCTCCTGGCCGAGATCGATCTTCTGGCCACCGTCGAGACGAACGAAGTACAGCCTCCACCCGCCGAAGGACCATGTGTCGCTGGTGACGGGCCCGGGGCCGTCATACATGCGCAGGTCGAGGCCGAGACGCTCTTTCGACAAAGAAACCGGAACGGTAGCCATGGTGTTTCCCCCAGTCATACGCGATTCCCCAACCGCGTTTTGTGGGCACGACGGGACTCGAACCCGGGACCTCTACCGTGTCATGGTAGCGCTCTAACCAACTGAGCTACGCGCCCTGAAAAGGCAATGCGGAGCATAGCGGAGGTCGAGAAAGTTCAGCGGGGCGGCGCGGAGAAATGGGCGCGCACGAAGCGGCCTTCGAGTCGCTCGAGACGACAGACCGAGCCCTTGCGTGTGTCGGGCCAGTCGACGATGTCGAGGCCGTACCATTCGAGGCGCTTCAAGACCGCGGGGATGACGTCGCCGTGGCTGCATGCCACCGCGCCGTCCGCCAGAGCCTCGAGAAACGTGAGGGCGGTGTCGGTGTCGACCCCCTCGCGCAGGGCATCGACGCTCTCGACCGCGAGGGATGTCATCTCCGCGAGTGGTTCGAGCGTTTGGCGGCAGCGTAGAAACGGACTCGACACCAGACGCGGTGGATGCAACGGCGCGAGACGCGCCGCGACGAGACAAGCCTGTTGCCTGCCCTCGTCGACGAGGGGTCGCAGCGCGTCATCCTCTCCCCACGCCGCGCGACTGCCGGCCTTGGCGTGGCGCACGAGATAGATCGCGTTCGTCATGTCAGGCGAAGAGTAACCGCATTGGCGAGCAGTCTCCCCCGCGGCGTCAGCACGACCCGGTCGTCGACGACCGCCAAGAGTCCACCGGCGGCCATTTCGTCGATCTCATTGTGTTTGTCGGGCGCGATGTCTGCCAGCGCAGCGCCTTGGCGGCAGCGGATCGTCAATTGCAGGCGCTCGGCGGCAATCTGCTGGGTCGTGAGTTCTTCGAACGCGGCCTGCGTCGACCGGCCGGTGTTGACGAGGTCGACGTAGCGCTCGGGTGTACGAACGTTCCACCAACGACGACCCGCAGCGTGCGAATGTGCGGCACACCCGAAGCCGCGGTAGTCGGCCTGTGTCCAGTACAGCCTGTTGTGCCGGCTCTCGTGACCGGGCACGGCCCAGTTCGAGATCTCGTAGTTGGCAAGACCCGCGTCTTCGAAGGCCGCGTCGGCCATCGGGTACTTGTCGGCCTGGTCGTCGTCGTCGGGGTGGCGCGCGTCGTCGGCGGCGAGGGGTGTTCCCGCTTCGACGGTGAGCGCGTATGCAGACACGTGTGGTGGTGACAATGCAAGTGCACGGTGCAGGGTCGTCTGCCAATCGTGGGGTGTTTCGCCGTGAGCGCCGTAGATGAGATCGAGATTGAACGTGGGGATTCCCACGCCGCGAATCGCATCGACCGCGGCCACGACGTTGTCGGGGTTGTGTTGGCGACCGAGCGCGGCGAGCACGCGGGGAACCATCGACTGGACACCGAGACTGATGCGGTTCACGCCGGCGTCGCGGTAAGTGCGCAGCAACGATTCGGTGACGTTGTCGGGGTTGCACTCGACCGTCACCTCTGCGTCGGGCGATCTCCGTACGGCTGTGATGACCCGGGCGAGAGCGTCACCCGGAACGAGCGACGGCGTTCCCCCGCCGACGAAAACGGTCTCGGCGAGCGGCATCCCCGCGTCGGTTGCACGCCGCACCTCGGCGACCAGTGCCGTCATGTAGGCGTCGATCTGGCCCGCCTTGTCGTCCCAGGTCGCAAAGGCGCAATAGTCACACTTGCGCGCGCAGAACGGCACGTGGATGTAGACACCGAATCCGGCGGGTGGTGGTGTCTTCATGCTGTGGGGGGCACGAAGATGAGACCGAGCCCTGCAAGCTCGGCGGCGACTTCGTCGACGGGGACGTCGAGCATGACGGCAATTGCCCTCGTGTCGTGGGCCCGCACGGTGATGACCTTGCCGTTGAAGTCCTGGCGTTGCACCTGGATCATCCGCAGGAAACGCTCGAGCATGCGGAACTTTTCCTCGGGGTGCGCCGCAAGTTTCGCCACGTCGATGCGGATCTTCGTCGGACCCGTGGCACCGGGCTGGTTGCCTTCGACCGCGAGCGGATCGCGTGGCAGCAACTGGTCCACGGAGACCCCGTAGAAGCGCGCCAGGCGCTCGAGGCGTGGCACGGAGATGACTCGTTCGCCACGTTCGTACGCACCGAGCACCGACGCGCGGAATTCGTCGTTGGTCCGCGCTTCGACTTCGTTGAGCGACAGCTTCTTCTGGCGCCGGATCGCGCGCAGCCGCTCACCCACGAGACGCGAGTACGGGGATTCGTCGAAGTCACCCTCAGCCATGAGAACCCACCGTCATTTGTGGAGACCAACGAGGCGTGCGCCCGCTACCAACGCCGCAGTTTGGGCACGCAGAATTGCGGGGCCGATGTTGACGCGGGCGACCGACGTCGGGATTTCACCGTCGTCGAAACCACCCTCGGGACCCACGATCACCAGCCGGTTCGCTGCGGACGGCGGGATGCCATCGGGGTCGGCGACCGCGGCGCCCGACAAAGCGACGACGTCGACGAGCGGAATCCCCAGATGTACGGCGGGCAGGAAAACGCGTCGACTCTGCATGCAGGCCTCGCGGACGATGCGGCCCGCGCGGTCGTTGAGACGGTCGCGTGCACCGGCAACGGCGCGCTTGGTCGGTGCGACGACGAAGATTTCGTCGACTCCAACCTCGACCAATTGGCGAATGGTGTTTTCGGGCTTCTCTGCCTTCACCGGAACGAATGCCACACCGAGGGGAAGCGGTGGGGCGGATTCGTGCCTGATGTCGCCCGCGGGTTCGATCTCCTCGCGCCCGCGCGCCCGGCATTCGCGCCACGATCCACGGCCGTTCGTGGCGGTGACGACTGCGCCGTCATGCAGGCGCAACACGCGGAAGAGATGGTGTGCATCGGGTGCCTCGAGGCGGGGCAAGTCGAGATCCTCGACGATGACGTGTGCCGCCGAACCGCGCAGAACCGGATTCACGAAAACGCCGACTTGATGCGCGACTTCAGTCCCTTGTCGGGGCCCGACACCGCGTCACCGCGTAGTTCGGCGAACTGGCGCAACAACTTCGCTTCGTCCTCGGTGAGCTTTGTCGGGATGTCGATCTGCGCGACGACGCGCAGGTCGCCGCGCCGACGCCCGCCAGCATTGAGATGCGGCACGCCCCTGCCCCGCAGGGTGAACTCCTGGCCGTGCTGGGTTCCGGCGGGAACGCTGAGTTCTTCGCTGCCTTCGAGCGTGTCGATGGCTGCCGTGGTTCCAAGGGCTGCCTGGGCGATGCCGAGCCGCAGAACATGGATGAGGTCGTAGTCGTCGCGTTGCAGCGTCGGGTGCGGTGCCACACGCACGTGCACATAGAGGTCTCCCGCGCCGCCGCCGCGCGGACCGACCGCACCGCGGCCGGTGAGGCGCAGTGTTGCGCCGGTGTCGATGCCGGCGGGAACGTCGATCTGGTACGTCGCAGTGTCGACAACGCGTCCGTCACCGCGACACGTCGCGCATGGCGTGGCAATGACCTGGCCGAGGCCGCCGCAACGCTGACAAGGGCTTGCCGTCACCATCTGGCCGAGCAGACTCTGACGCACCCGACGAACCTGTCCCGTTCCTTGACAGTCCACACAGCTAACGGGCTTGGTGCCCGAAGCGGCACCCGTTCCACCGCAGTCCTCACACTTGAGCGCGGTCTTCAACGTGACGGGAACCGTGCCGCCGAACACCGCGTTCTCGAAGGTGATGTCGGCAATCGTTTCGATGTCCTGGCCGCGTGGCGGTCCCGCCGGCCCGCGCCCACCGAAGCCACCACCGAACGGCGAGTTGCCACCGAAGAAGGCGTCGAATATGTCGCCTAGTCCCCCGCCACCGAAGGGGTCCCCGGCACCGGCGGCGCCGACGCCTGCTTCGCCGAAGCGGTCGTAGTTCGCACGCTGCTGCGGGTCGGACAGCACTTCGTAGGCGCGGCTGAGTTCCTTGAATTTCTCCTCGGCACCCGGGTCGTCGGGTTTGGTGTCGGGATGCAGTTCACGGGCCCGTTTACGGTACGCGCGCTTGACCTCGTCGGCCGACGCGTCACGCCCCACACCAAGGATCTCGTAGAAGTCGGCCATGGTCAGGGCTCCGGCGGTCAGACCTGGCCGGCTTCGCTGAGGCGGCGACCGAGTTGAGTGCTGACCGCCTCGACGGTGGCAAGCGCCTGGGGATAGTTCATGCGGGTCGGACCGAGCACGCCCACCGTGCCCAACTTCTCACCGTCGGCGATGACGGGTGCCAGGACAACAGAACACGCCGACAGCGGTTCGACGCCGTGCTCACTGCCGATCGCAACCGTAAGACCGCGGTCAACCACGTCTTTTATCAACGAGACCACGACGTACTGCTGTTCGAGGGCCGTGAGCACCGAACGCACGACGTCGACCGCGTCGAATGCCTGCGCCATGGCAGCCGCACCACCGACGATCACACTCGCATCGCTTTGATGCGGTTCCAGGAGACCGAGTGCTTCGGTACACACTTTGTCGACTCCCCCGTCACCGGTCGGTGCGAGATGCACCTGCCCGAAGGTGTGTCCGAATGCCGCGGCGTTGAGGTGTGCACTCGCGGCTGACACCTGGACGTCGGAGACCGTTTCGTTTATGTCGAACGACTCGCTTTGCACCACACCGTTGGACAGCACCGCAACGACGGTCGCCATCCGCGGCGACAGGCGAACCACCTGCACGCTGCGCACAGTCGCGGCTTGACCACTCGAACCAACGACGAGGGCTGCGTACTTGGTCATGTCGGTGAGGAGACCCGAGGTTCGCTGCAACAACTCTTCGAGACGACCCGTCGCGTGGGTGAAGAACGAGCCGACGCGCTCGGCGGTGACCTTGTTCGGCCTGCCGGAGAGTTC
Source organism: Actinomycetota bacterium (assembly GCA_016870865.1). Classification (GTDB taxonomy): domain Bacteria; phylum Actinomycetota; class Acidimicrobiia; order Acidimicrobiales; family Ilumatobacteraceae; genus F1-20-MAGs119. Next base: position 99,523 of record VGAC01000004.1, on the reverse strand, counting down.
CAGGGCATCGACGAAAAAGCGGTAGCCCTTGTCGGTCGGGATTCGACCCGCGGATGTGTGCGGTTGTGCGAGGTAACCGTCTTGTTCGAGGATCACCATGTCGTTGCGCACGGTCGCGGGCGACATCTTGACGCCCGCGACGGCCGCTACGTGGGCGGAGCCCACGGGCTGGCCCGTGGCGATGTACTCCTGCACGACTGCGCGGAGAATTGCGGTCTTGCGCTCGTCCAACATGCCGAATGTCAGGCTACTTGCCGGACACCGCCTTGTAGCGGGCGAGGCTCTCTTCGCGCTCGACGGAATGATCGACCATCGGCGTCGCGTAACCCGCGAAACCACCCGCACCGGGAAAGTGGATCTGTCTGGTTGGACAGTCGGCCAGTTCGGGCACGAACTCTCGGATGTAGGTGCCGTTCGGGTCGAACTTCTCGGACTGACTCTGCGGGTTGAAAATTCGGAAATATGGTGCGGCGTCGGTACCCGTGCCCGCGGTCCACTGCCATCCATGGTTGTTCGAGGCGATGTCGCCGTCGACAAGGTGCCGCATGAAGTGGCGTGCACCCCACTGCCACGGCAGGTGCAGGTCCTTCACGAGAAAACTTGCGGTGATCATGCGCATGCGATTGTGCATCCACCCCGTGCGCAGCAACTGACGCATTCCCGCATCCACGATCGGATAGCCGGTTTCTCCCCGGCACCACTTCTCGAAGCGGGCCTTTGCCCGCCCGTCGGTGTCGACGCGCATCGCCACCATCTTCGACTGCAGGTTCTCCCAGGCCGTGTTCGGCTGGTGGAACAAGACGTCTGCATAGAACTCGCGCCAACACAGTTCCGAACGGAAGTGTTCGTGGTCTTTCGTGGCTTTCGTGCCGTCGATGACGAGATCGGCGATCAACTGCTTGGGATGCAACAAACCGAAGCGCAGGTACATCGACAGCTTCGACGTGCCGTCGATACCAGGCGTGTTGCGCTTTTCGTAGTAACCGCTCAGTGCATTGTCGGCGAACCATTCCCAGCGCTCGTGTGCCGCGGTTTCGGTGGGCGTGGGCAATTCGACGTCGAGTTTCGGTCGTGGCGGTAGCGGTTGGGTCCGAACCGCTCCGGGAGCCACGAGCAGGCTGTGTAGCGGGTCGCTTTCGCCGAGAGGCGTGAGAAGGGGTGACCACCGCTTGTAGAAGGGCGTGAAGACCGCGTAGGGCGAACCGTCGTCCTTGGTCACCGAGCCCGGCTCGACGGCATACGGACTGCCGACACCGCCCAGACGTACGCCCGACTTTTTCAGCACCGCGGCGACGGCCATGTCGCGACGCCGACCGTACGGGGCGAAGTCCTTGGCGACGTACACAGCCTCGGCCGCCGCCTCGTGCGCCACGGCGGGCACAACCTCGACCGGGTCGCCCGCACGCACGACGAGCGTTCCCCCGAGGGTGTCGTTCAACGACTCCAGGGCACCGAACAAGAACCAGAGCCGTGCTGGGCCTGCTCGTTCGAGGAACACAGGGTCGAGCACGAACAGCGGCACACATGGTCCGTCGGCACAGGCGGCCGCGAGCGCCTCGTTGTCATGGCCGCGAAGGTCGCGGCGAAACCACATGACGCTCGTCATGCCACCGATTGTGGCCCACGTTTCATCACCGTCGCCATCCAAGCCCAACAAAGCAGTGCGATGACCCCTCCGTACCCGAGTGACCATTCGGGACTGACGTGGTCGGCGATCCAACCCGTCACCGGACCACCGATGGGTGTCGAACCAAGGAATGCGACCGCACCCAGGGCGAGCAGGCGCCCCCGCATGTTCGGTGGCGACATCACCTGAGAGATGGCGTTCACACTCGCTATGAAGCCGGCACCGCCGATTCCCAGGGGCACGGCAAAAACGAATGCCAGCGCGAGGTTCGGAGCCCATGCGAGGGCGATGTTGCTGACCGCAAGAACGAAGACGGTCCAGTTGAACCAGCGCAGCGAAACGGTTTCACGGCCGGCGGTCATCAGGCTTCCGATCAGGCTGCCAACACTGACGACGGCAAGCAACCAGCCGAACGAATTCTCGCTGCCCCACCGCGCGTCGGCCAGCTTGGGTAGCACGACGCTGTAGTTGAACGCGAACGTGCTGACAATCACCAGCACGATGAAGAGAGGTCGGAGCACGTGGTCGTTTCGGATGAACCCAATCGCTTCGCGCACGGGCCTGCCACCGCGCGGAGCGGGCGGTGCGACACGCAGGAGTGACACATCCATGGCAACGATGCCGAGGAGAATCGCCGCGAACGACAGGCCATTGATGACGAACAACCACCCCGTTCCCAGTGGGCCCACGAGTGTGGCGGCAAGCGCCGGCCCCAGGATGCGCGAGCCGGTCATCGCCGCGGTGTTCAGCGACACCGCGTTGCCGATGTCATCGACGTCGACCAGTTCCGTGACAAGGCCGCGCCGAGCCGGATTGTCGAAGGCATTGATCACACCGAGTGCGAGGCTGAGCACGTAGACGACACCTATGTTGATGTTGCCCGTGAGGTCGAGCACTCCCAGGACGATCGACTGGATGGCCAGGCCCGACTGTGTGATCAGCGTCATCCGGCGCCTGTTGTGGCGATCGGCGATGGTGCCGGCCCATGCACCGAGCAGCAGCATCGGCAGGAACTGGAACATGACGTTGAGACCAAGGTCGGTGGCCCTGCCCGTGAGTCGGTACAGCAGGAACGCGGATGCCGTGAACTGCATCCAGGTGCCGATGTTGCTGACGAGCACACCCGCAAAGAAGTACTTGGCGTTGCGGTTCCGCAGCGACCGGAAAGTGGCGGGCATCGCTGGTCAGTCGTCGAGTTTGAGGGCCGAAATGAAGACGTCTCCCGGGACCTCGACGCGGCCGATCGACTTCATCTTCTTCTTGCCCTCTTTTTGCTTCTCGAGGAGTTTGCGCTTGCGCGTGATGTCGCCGCCGTAGCACTTGGCGAGGACGTCCTTGCGCTTCGCCTTGACGGTTTCGCGGGCCAACACCTTGCCGCCTATCGCCGCCTGGATCGGGATGTCGAACATCTGGCGCGGAATCAATTCCTTCAACTTCTCGCACATCCTGCGGCCGTAATCGAAGGCACGATCACGGTGGACGATGGTGCTGAATGCGTCGGCGGCCTGGCCGTTGAGCAGCAGGTCGACGCGCACGAGGTTCGACTCGCGGTAGCCCTCGAGCTCGTAGTCGAGGCTGGCATACCCCTGTGAACGGCTCTTCATCTGGTCGAAGAAGTCGACGACGACCTCGGCGAGCGGGATCGAGTAGATCAGTTCGACCCGTTCGGGTGACAGGTACTCGATCTTCTGCAGCTCGCCACGACGTGACTGGCAAAGTTCCATGAGCGTGCCGGTGTAGTCCTTGGGTGTGACGATGCCGACCTTGAAATACGGTTCTTCGATGAAGTCGATCTGCTGCGCGGAGGGCAGCGACATCGGCGTGTCGACGAACTGCACCTCACCGTTGGTCTTGTGCACGCGGTACTCGACCGATGGGGCCGTGGCGATGAGCGCAAGGTTGAATTCGCGCTCGAGACGCTCCTTGACGATCTCCATGTGCAAGAGACCAAGGAAGCCGCAGCGGAAACCGAACCCCAGCGCACCCGAACTCTCGGGCTCGTATGTGATGGAGGCGTCGTTCAGCTTCAGCTTCTGGAGACTGTCGCGCAGGTTCTCGAAGTCGTCACCGTCGATCGGATACAAGCCGCAGAACACCATCGGCTTCGGGTCGCGATAGCCGGGCAGTGGCTCGGCTGCCTGGCGGTTGGCCTTCGTCACGGTTTCACCGCTGCGTGCTTCGGAGACATCCTTGATTCCCGCGATGAGGTAACCCACCTCGCCCGGCCCGAGTGAATCGACCGGGGTGTTGACGGGTCGTCGCACACCAATTTCGATTGCCTCGTGCGTGGCGCCGGCCTGCATGAGGAACAACTTGCTGCGCGAGTCGAGCACACCGTTCATGACGCGCACCGAACTGACGACGCCGCGGTACTGGTCGAACTGGCTGTCGAAGATGAGTGCCTGTAGTGGCTGGCCGGCGTCACCCTTCGGTGCAGGGATTCGCTCGATGATCGCATCGAGCAGGTCGGGCACACCCTCGCCGGTCTTGGCCGATATGCGCAGGATCTGGTCCGCGGGGATTCCCAGAACACGCTCGATTTCATCGGCGTAGTAGTCGGGGTTCGCGGCTGGCAGGTCGATTTTGTTGAGTGCCGCAACGATCTCGAGGTCGTTCTCGAGTGCGAGGTAGCAGTTCGCCAGCGTCTGTGCCTCGATGCCCTGCGCTGCGTCGACGACGAGCACGACTCCCTCGCAGGCGGCGAGCGAACGGCTGACCTCGTAACCGAAGTCGACATGGCCCGGGGTGTCGATGAGGTGCAACACCGAACCCTTCCAGTCGACGCGCACGTTCTGGGCCTTGATGGTGATCCCGCGCTCACGTTCGAGGTCCATCGAGTCGAGGTATTGAGCCCGCATCTCGCGGGCATCGACCGCCTTGGTCAGTTCCAGAATGCGGTCGGACAACGTCGACTTCCCATGGTCGATATGGGCGATGATCGAAAAATTTCTGATGCGGGAAAGGTCCATGGGGGTGGTCGAATTCTAGAGGCGCGACGGGGTTGGGGTCGTGGGGAGCGGCTGTTAGCCTCGGGCGCCGTGGCAAACATCAAAAGCCAAAAGAAGCGCATCCTCACCAACGCCAAACGCCAAGAGCGCAACAAAGCCGTCAAGAGTGAACTGCGCACCCGCGTGAAGAGCGCGACGGCCAGCATCGGCACCGATACCAACGAAGACGACGTGCGTCTGGCGATGAAGCGCCTCGACAAGGCGGCCACGAAGGGCATCATCCACCCGAATCAGGCCGCGCGCCGCAAGAGTCGCCTGATGAAGAAGATCAACGCCGCCAAGGCGTGATCTTCGGCACAGTCATCGCCCGAGTGGCGTGAGAGTCAGCGACGCACCGGGCGTCGCGCCGAGAGTCGTGCGAGTCGCGCAACGAGCACCTCGACCACCAGGCCCTCGGGCCAGTCGCGCGTGCCGCGCAGTTGCAGGTCGGCATCGGCCACCAATTGGATCGCGCGGTGCACACCCTCGGGGCCGAGGCGGGCAATTTGTTGCAGCATTTTCCTGCCGGGGAAATCGCTCTTCGGCTTCATGCCCAACAAATCGAGTGCCTCACGCGGGGTCGATACATCGGCACCTTCCAGGCCAAGGAGGCGTGCGAAATGGTTGTGCAGCAGTTTGACGACCTGCAGGGGATGCATCTCGCCCGCACCCAACATGCGGTGGAGAACCGCCAGCGCCCCCGAAGCGTCACCGGCGTCGATTGCATTTGCGAGTTCGTAGAGGGGAACCGCCCCCGCCTCCCCCACGAACGGCAACACCTCGTCGCGGGTCAATTTCTTCGACGTGCCGTAGGCGGAGATCAGCGTGTCGAGAATGCCGGGGAAACGACCCACGTCCTCACCGAGTCGCTCGGTGAGGGCGGAGATCGCGGCCGGGTCGAGATGCAGGCCCGCGGCTTGGATCTGTGCTCGGTACCAGACTTCGCGCTCGGCTGAGTTGCCGATCGCCGTCGACATCGACGTGCCACCCGCCCGCTTGATGGCATCGTTGATGCTCTTTGGCGGCTTGCCCTTCGAGGTGAGGATCAGTCGCGTGGAGTCGAGGGGGTTGGCGAGGTAGTCGACGAGTGGCTCGAGCGAATCGACGACCGCCGCATCGATACGGCGAAGAACCACGACTCGGAAATCGGAGAACAACGACCGTGTCGCAGCCGCATCCACGGCCGAGCGTATGGCTGAATCCCGTTCGCCGACGGTCGGCCTGTCGGCATCGAAATCGTCGAGGGCCAGCGAGCGATCCGCACCGCCGAGCGCCTCGTGGATACGCGTGCCGAGTTCCTCGACAAGGAGCGACTCGTCGTCGCCGGTGAGGAGCATGACCGACACGCACCAGTGTCGCACACGGGTGTCGTCTAGGCCGGAAGTCGCGCAACGATCTCGGCCACCCACCACACCCAACGCACGCCGAGCAGCAAAGGGGCGGTGAGCAGACTCGCCACTGGTTGGCCGACAAGACCGGCGACGAGACACAACGGCAGGCCGGCCAACATCACCGCCCCCGCCACGGGCACGGCGAACAGGTTCGCAACGAGACCCCACGGCGCCACCCTGCCGAAAACGACGACGAGAATCGGCAACGTCGCCAACTGCGCGGCGAACGAAGCCGCGAGCGGCGCTGCGATGAATCCCGGGCACCGCAGCCGCTGGCGCAGCAACGATTCACATTGCGGGCCGACGACAACGAGACCGGCCGTCGCCGCAAACGACAACCAATAGCCCACCGACCACGCAAGAAACGGGTCGGCGATCACCAACACAGCCGACGATGCGAGCAACGCCCTGCCTGCGGCAATCTTGCCGCCCGCCGCAAAGACGACCGCCGAGAGACCGGCCATTCCCCCCGCACGCAAAACGGACGGTTCGGCTCGCGTCATCAACGTGAAGGCAGCAAGCACGCCCAGCGTCGCTACGAGACGTGCACGGGGCTTCATGCGAGTGATCGCGGGCGAAAAGACGGCGAGTACGAACACGATGTTCTGACCCGACACCGCCGTGAGATGCGACAAACCGGCGTCACGAAACGATGTGCGCATCCCGCGAGGTTGAGCACGATCGTCGCCGATCACGAGACCCACCAGCAGCGACCCCTCCGCGCGCGGTAGCGCCGACGCGCCGTGTGCAATGAGGCGGCGCAGTCTGTTGGTCGCGCGCGTCAAAGCGGACCCCTGCGTCCAGTCGCCGCCGAGGTTGACGTCGACGAGCCGGCCCGCGACGTGGCGCACGAGTTTGTAACGCGGCAGGCCCTCCCCCCACCGCTGGCGTGTGGCCGACATCAACACCGACTCGCCCTGCATCCGGTTACGCACACGCCACGCGTCGGCCCCGTGGAGGATTGCCTCGTAGCGCCAACCCTCCACCCGGAGCACGACGGAGACCCCAACGCCGCGCGGTTCGGGATCACCGACCACCGTTGCCAGACCGCTGTACGCGCCGACGGGAACGTTCTCGATGCGGTTCCATTCACCGTGCGCCCGAAAGGCAAAGACGCAAAGGAACAATGCAACACACGCGCCGACAAACGGCGTGACGTACGATCGGGCCATGTCAACGACACCCGATACCCGGCCGCGTCGTCGACGCATCGTGCCGGGTGGGATCGTCGACTTGAAGCGCCGCCTCGCCAAACAAGGCGGAATCGCAGGTGTGGGAATCGGCGCAGGATTCGCCACTTTCGGTGCTCTCGTGCTCTTTGCCACCGACGGCGCCTTTCTCGGGGCGACCGGCTACGTCTTGGTCTCGTTCGGTGTTCCCCTGCTCGCTCTGGTCGGCGTTCCCGCAGTGACGGGAGCCGCGCGTTGGAGCCTGGCGATCATCGGCTCGGCCGCACTGTGGTGGACGATCGGCCAGTTGGCGGCGGCCCGCGTGCGCAGGCGCGTGATTGCCGGCTGGCGCGAGTGGGCAGGCGAGTTCGCCGTGTACGCCGGCGGTGTGTGGATCGGTGTCGTGCTCGGCCTCGTGTTCGCTGCGCGCTCGCTCGGCGCTATCTGATCGACCCGCACACACCGTCGGGTCACGACACCGTGACGAACTGTTTCATCGCGGCCCACTTGCCCTTGCCTATTCCCTTCACGTCAAGGAGGGCCTCGGGCTTTGCGAAAGGACCGTTGACCTGACGGTGGGCGATGATCGCCTTCGCCGTCGACGGACCGACCCCCGGCAGCGACTCGAGCAAGGTTGCATCTGCCGTGTTGATGTTGACCACGCCCGTAGCCGGGGCCGCAGCCGTCGGCTGAGGCAGGCTGGTTGCTGCGGCAATTTGCTGCGGCACCGTGGCCACGGTCGGGTTCGTACGACTCGCCCGAGTCGTTGGCGAGCGCTTGGGTGACCCCACCACGGAACGCGGTGGCACGTACACCTGATCCGCGTCGCTGAGAGGCAAGGCCATGTTGAGCGAGGAGAGATCGGCCTGCGGCGTCGGGCCGCCGGCCGCGGTCACGGCATCCACCACACGGCTCGGGGCCGCTAGTTCGTAGACCCCCGGCGCGACCACTGCGCCGATGACGTGCACCGTGATGTCGGGGGCATGCGACGAAATCTCCGGGGGCGGGAGCGTTGCGGCGGCAATCTCGGTCTGCAACGTGGATGGGGAATCGGATTGACCGGCGAACGGTAACGATGCCTCGATGGGTGGCGACGGGGCTCGCAACAGCCACCATGCGCCGATGCACACGACGACCACCGATCCGGCCGTGGCGAGTGCCCGTGCGGGGCCGTGCCAAGCCAGGGCGGCTGACGCACGCTGGCGGAGGCGTTCGAGGAGAGGTTGCGGGCTCATGCCCTCCGTGTGTGCGCCACCCCGCGCGTCACGGCAAGATCTAAAAGAGGCGTGCCGTGAGTTGCTTGCGGTATTTCGGCGTGCGCGGGTCGTCGGGGCCCATTGTGGCGAGGATGTCGAGGAACTTCTGGCGGGCCGCCTCGTCTGCCTTCACGCTCTCGAGGAGTTCGGTGAGTTGCGCGTCGAAGTCGTCCACGGGGTCGGCGGCCAGGCGGGCCGCGGCAGCGACACGACGCACGTCGTCGGTTTCGGGAATGCGCGCGAGCAACCCCAGCGCCTCTGGCGCACGATCGGTTTTCACCAAAAGCTGCGCCATCGCAACGACGGCGTCATGGTTGCCGGGTTCCATCGACAAGGCAACCCGCAGGCTTTCCTCATCGCCGGCCTCGATCAGCTTGCGCACCGTTTGACTCTCCTCCGACGGCAGCAGGCGGGCCACGAACTCGGCGACGACTTGTTCGGGCTGGGCACCCATGAACGCATCGACCATCTGGCCGTTGACAATCGCGTACACGGCGGGAATCGACTGCACCCGGAACGCGGCGGCCACCTGCGGATTTGCATCCACGTCGAGCTTTGCCAACACGACCTGGCCACGCGTGGCGTCGACGACCTTTTCGAGGATCGGACCGAGGGTTTTGCACGGGCCACACCACTCGGCCCACAAGTCGACAATGACCGGGGTGGTGCGGGACCGCTCGATGACCTCGGCCTGGAAAGTGGCGTCGGTGACGTCGATGAACATGTCCGAGACGCTATCGGGAGGGAAACGTGGCTAGTTTTCTTCTCGCATGTCCCACGAACCCCTCACCGGACTCTCCCGCGTAGTGCCGGCCTGGCTCGAGGAGAACATCGCCGGGGCAAAGGCACCGTTCTCCTTTAGCGTCATCGCCGGAGGACACTCGAATCTCACCTACGCCGTCGTCGACGCCAACGGCTGCAAATACGTCTTGCGTCGCCCTCCGCTGGGCCATGTTCTCGCCAGCGCACACGACATGGGCCGCGAACATCGCATCATCTCGGCGCTCAGCAAGTCGAAGGTGCCGGTGGCCCCGGCCCTCGGTTTCTGCGACGACCCAACGGTGAACGACTCACCTTTCTATGTGATGGCATTCGTCGACGGCCACGTGATCCGCGACACGGAGACCGCGCTGCGCATCCTTGGCGTTCCGGCACGGCGACGGGCGAGCGAATCGATCGTCGACACGATGGCGGCCATCCATTCCGTCGACCTTGCCGCGGTCGGTCTCGACACGCTCGGCAAACACGAGGGTTACATCGCCCGTCAGCTGAAGCGTTGGTACGGACAGTGGAATGCGCAAAAGACCCGTGAACTACCCCGCGTCGATCGTGTTCACGACGAACTGATGAAACGCATTCCCGTTCAGGGCCCGGCAACGATCGTTCACGGTGACTACCGACTCGACAACTGCATGGTCGACGACACGGGCAGTGTGGTTGCCGTTCTCGACTGGGAGATCTGCACACTCGGCGATCCCCTCGCCGACCTCGGCCTGTTGATGGTGTATTGGACGGGTCCGGGCGACGAGGAAAGCGCCTGGGCCGGGGCCCAGACCACACTCGAGGGCTTCTGCGACCGTGGTGACCTCGCAACGCGTTACGCGCAGGTATCGGGACGCGACATCTCGAACATCGACTTCTACATTGCGTTCGCCTTCTGGAAACTCGCCTGCATTCTCGAGGGCGTGTATGCCCGCTATCTCGGTGGCGCACTCGGCGAGCGCAGCGCAGAGGAACTCGCACCATTCGACCAGCAGGTCGTTGCCGCGGCGGCAAAGGCCGAGGCAACACTCGAAAGACTCGCCTGATGCCGGCCCTCCACGACGTCGGCGAGCGCCCGCTGCTCGACAAGCCGATACTCATCACGATGTTGTCAGGATGGATCGACGCATCGGGGGCGGCCAACGCTGCGATCGAGACGCTCAAGGAGGCGTCGAACGCCCAACTCGTAGCGACGTTCGATACCGACACCTTCATCGACTACCGCGCACGGCGGCCGATCATGGAACTGCGCGAAGGACTCAACACCCGTCTGCGCTGGTCGGTACCTGAAATCCACCACGGTGCCGACACAAACGGCCGCGACATCCTCATTCTCTGCGGCCCCGAGCCCGACACCGCCTGGGAACTGTTCGTCGAAACGGTCTGCAACTACTGCACGGACCATGGCGTCGAGCGCGCCTTCGCCATCGGCGCCTACCCGTTCGCCACTCCCCACACCCGGCCACCACAGTTGTCGTGCCATTCACCCTCGCCCCACGTGCTGGCCGAAGTTCCCTTTCTCAAGAATTCAGTCGACGTTCCCGCGGGGATGTCGGCGGTGTTGGAACACGGCCTCACCGAACACGGCATCGCGGCGCTGAGCCTCTGGGCCCAGGTCCCGCATTACGTCGCGGCGCTCTCCTACCCCGCGGCCGCAGCGGCCCTCGTGTCGGCGGTGCAGATGGTGGCAGGCCTCGTCGTCGACGTCAGCGAACTCGTCGCCGACGCACAGCAGCAACGCGAACGCATCGACCAGTTGGTGTCGGCGAACCCCGAACACCTCGAGATGGTGCTCCAACTCGAGCGCATGTTCGATGAGGCGGTGAAGTCGGGACAAGTCGATCCACGCGGCCAGACACCCGCGAGCGGCGATGCAATCGCAGCCGAGATCGAGCGGTTCCTGCGCGAAGAGATGGGTCGCGACAACAAGTAATTTGTGTTCAGAACGAGGGGTAGACGTGCCGAACCGCGCAGATATCGAAAAACTCTGGAGCCTCGACGGCAGGCATGCCGTGGTAACGGGTGTGAGCACGGGGAGCATCGGTGAGGGCATCGCGCGCACGCTCGCCGCGGCGGGCGCCACCGTCGTCGTGTCTGACATCCGCGACAACGGCCTCACCGACATCGCCAGGGGAATCGGTGGAACAGCGGTGGTTGCCGACCTCACCGATGAATCGCAGACCAACGCGCTCATCTCCGCCGGCCCCGCCGTCGACGTTCTCGTGAACAACGCCGGCAGCTACTTCGACGTCGGGCCGATCCTCAAGCAGTCACCTGCGGGTTGGCGGCGGGCGATGGACAACAACATCACCACTTGTTACAACGCCAGCCGCGCCGCGGCGCGGCGCATGGTGGATGCGGGGCGGGGTGGGGCGATCATCAACATCTCGTCGGTCGACGGACTGCTCCCCTGCATGGGTACCGGATACGACACGGCAAAGGCCGCCGTCATCGCGTTCACGCGTTCACTCGCCGTCGACCTGGCGCCACACCACATCCGCGTGAACAACATCGCGCCGGGCGCCGTCATGGTGGAAACACTGCGCAAGATGCAGGCCGGTGAACTGCCGCCCCTGTGGCCCTCTGAAACCGAGCCCACGGGCCTCATGAACCCCATCACCAAGATCCGTTCCTCGAACATTCCACTCGGTCGGCGCGGGACACCCAACGACATCGGCAACGCCGTACTTTTCCTCGCCAGCGAAGCCTCGTCGTACGTCACGGGCGTGACCCTGCCCGTCGATGGAGGCTGGTTGCTGATCTAGAACGAAGTCGCTCTAACATCTGGCGAGTCGTAACGAATTTCTGCACAACAAGGATGGGTCATGAAGGTTGACGGTGGCGTAGCACTCGATCTGGCGAAGTCGGCGGAGTCGGCCAAGGAAGCCGAGGCCGCGGGCTACAGCGGCGCATGGACGGCGGAGACGAACCACGATCCGTTCTTCCCACTGCTGCTGGCCGCCGAGCACACCCGGCGCATGGAGCTCGGCACCTCGATCGCCGTTGCGTTCGCACGCAACCCGATGACGCTCGCCAACATCGGATGGGACCTCCAGGCGTATTCGAAGGGTCGCTTCATTCTCGGCCTCGGCAGCCAGATCAAGCCCCACATCACCAAGCGCTTCAGCATGGAGTGGAGCCACCCCGCCGCTCGCATGCGCGAGATGATCATGGCCATCCGCGCGATCTGGGACACCTGGGAGAACGGCACACCGCTGAACTTCCGCGGCGACTTCTACACCCACACGCTGATGACGCCGTTCTTCACACCCGACCGCGCCGACCTCGCCGGTTTCGGCACGCCGAAGATCTTCCTCGCGGGCGTCGGTGAATTGATGACCGAAGTCGCGGGCGAAGTGTGCGACGGGTTTCTCTGCCACGGGTTCACCACCGAGAAGTACCTGCGCGAGGTCACTCTCCCCGCGCTCGCGCGCGGCCGCGCAAAGGCCGGCAAGACAATGGAGGGATTCGAAATCGTCGGGCCTTCGTTCGTCGTGACCGGAAACAACGAAGCCGAAATGACCCAGGCCGCGGCGGGCACGCGCCAACAGATCGCCTTCTACGGCTCGACCCCTGCGTACAAGGGTGTGCTCGACATCCACGGCTGGGGCGGCCTACAGGAAGAACTCAACTCGCTCTCCAAGCAGGGCCAGTGGGTCGAGATGGGCAACCTCATCAACGACGAAATCCTCAACACGTTCGCCGTCGTGGGCTCCCCCGAACAGGTCGCGCCGGAACTCAAGCGTCGCTATGACGACGTTGTTCAGCGGATCAGCTTCTACGCGCCGTACAAGAGCGACCCCGAGCGCTGGCGCCGCATGATTTCCGAACTGCAGAACTAGTTCAGACGAGGTTCGTCCAACAGGCGTGCGTCCCGCTGCAAATGCGTTCCGGCAGGCGTACCCGCGCCAGCGGGCCGGCAGCGATGTCGCGTGCATCGAAAATCGCGCAGTCACTGCGGTCGTTTTGGACGTCGATGGTGAATGTGATCACGTAGCCGTCGTCCTCGGCGGTTGCGCCGATGCGCGGGGCAAAGACCGCCTCGCTGCAGTATTCGCCTTCGGGAAGATGGAACCGGGTTTCGTGGCCGGTTGAAATGTCGTGGCGGATCAGGCCCTCGAACATGAACCACCCCTCCGTCGGGATGATGCAATAGGTGGTCTCGTGGCGACGGCCACTCACGGCACCGTTGATGACACCGAACTCGGTGATGGTGTCGCTGAGCGGGCCCTCCTTCACCGTGCCGGTGCGCATGTTCAGCCTCCAGCGATACGGCCGGGACTGCATCGCATAGAGATCGAGGTAGCGGAAGAGTCGCTCGTCGATTGTCGCCTCGGGCGGCAACGTCGGCGAGGGGTCGTACTGGAAGTAACCGTCGACCACCACCTCGTCACCGTCTTCGTAGGCGTTGATCCAATGCAGCACGTACGTTGCGTCACAGTCGAACCACTTGATGTCGGATGACGAACCCCTGCGCGGAATCACCCCGAGGCGCATCGGCATGTCGCGGTGGAAGCGGTTCGCGTACACGTCCTTTTTCAACAGGTCTTCGTCCCAAAAGAGTGGGCAGTCGTTCAGGATCGCAAAGTTCTCGGTGAAGCACATGTCGTGTGGGAGGCGCGGGCCCGGCAACGGAACGTCGACGTAGTGAACGAGCTCACCCTGCCCCGACACCACTCCGAAGTGCATGTAGGGCGCGGCCGTCGAGTAATTGAAGAACAACAATTCACCCGTTGCTTCGTCCACTTTGGTGTGCGCCGACACACCCTCGGCGGGAAAGGCACCTCTCCAGGATTCGGTTCCCATGTCGTCGAGAGTGCGCGGGTCGAGCCTGTACAAGTCGCCGCACTGGTAGAAGCTCGACAGCGCGATTCCGCGGTGCACCACGACATCGGTCGACGATGCATCCTTCATCCGCGTGCGCGCCCCCCAACCGTCACCACGCACCGCCTTCTTCGGGGATTCGGCAAGACCCGCCCACAGGGGGCCTCCGTTTGCCAACTCGGCAGCAAGACCTTTCGTGCGTACGAACCGGTTGCGATAGGTCGCCTCGCCGTTGCCGAAAGTGATCGAGTGGATCATTCCGTCGCCATCGAAGGGGTGGTACCGCCCCACACCGGGCACGAGCGGATTCTCGGTGTTGCGCAGATACGTGCCGGCGAAGTCGTCGGGGATCCTGCCTTCGACGGCCATTGCCGTTGCCGTCCATTCCTTGGTCTGGGGACGCCAGGCACCCGTGCGATAGGGATGAACGTCGCCCTCGGGAAGAAGGCTGGTGAACTCGTTGTCGACTCTGGCTGCCATGGCCCCCTCGCCACGACACTACGCCCGTCGGGCGAGGCTGCGGCTCAGTCGAAATTCGGTGCAGAGCGCAACGAGCGCTTCACCTCGGCCAGGCCCGACGTGGTGGCCAGTGTCTCCACCGCGTCCCACAACCGCAGGGCCTCGGCACCGCGCGGTGCCCGCGAGATGACGGGGCCGAAGAAACTGCCCTCGTTGGACTGGCCGGGCTTGAAAGTGAGAATCGGCGTGCCGACGCCCTTGCCCGTGCGCGAGAAGGCGAGGTCCGTTTCCTCGCGCAGGATCGCATCGAAATCTTCGTTGTCGGCGCCGTTCGCCCAATCGGGGTCGAGGCCCGCACGGGACAGCACGTCGACGAGGAAGTACGTCGTGTTCTCCACGAACCCCTCCCGTTGACCATTCTTGTGGAGAGCGGTTCCCACGGCGGTGTAGAGACCGGCGACGGCCTCGTTGCCCACCTTCTCGCGCGCATAGGCCGCCGCACGCAGGACACGACTCCCGGCCGCATGTGCCTCGCGCCAGGGTTCGCTGTTGGGACCGTAGCCGATCTCCTCGTTGATCATCCGCAGTGAAATGAAACGCCAGGTGACGTCGTAGTTGCGCTGTTCGCTGACCTCGTCCACCCAGCGCGATGTGATCCACGCCCAGGGGCACACCGGGTCGAAGAAGAACTCGAGATCAGCCACGTGCTACTTCCTTTTCCTCGAATGTTTCGATCAGGTCACCGGACTTGAGATCTTGGAAGTCGGAGAGACCTATACCGCACTCGAAACCCTCACGGACTTCGCGAGCATCGTCCTTGAACCGACGCAGTGAACTGATCGAACCCTTCCAGATGACGACACCGTCGCGCAAGAAGCGCACCTTGGTGCCGCGGGTGACGACGCCGCTGCGCACGTAGCAACCCGCGATGGCGCCGACCTTGGGCACACGGAAGATCTCGCGGACCTCGGCTTCGCCGGTGACCACTTCCTCGAACTCGGGGGCGAGCATGCCGACCATCGCGTGCTCGATGTCTTCCAGCAGCTTGTAGATGATTTCGTAAGTGCGGATCTCGACCTTTTCGGCCTCGGCGACATCCCGGGCCTTGCGATCGGGACGCACGTTGAAGCCGATGAGTGTTGCATTGGTTGCAGCGGCCAGCGTGATGTCGTTTTCGGTGATCGCACCGACCCCACGGTGCACGAACGCAGGCTTCACCTCGGGCCGCTCGAGCTTGCGCAGACTCTCGGTGACCGCTTCGAGCGAGCCGTGCACGTCGGCCTTGATGATGAGGTTGAGCGTCGCGAGTTCACCGGCCTGAATTTGGCTGAAGATGTCTTCGAGGCGAACACCGCGCTGAACGCGCGCGTCACCACGCTGGTTGAGCACGCGGTAACGCTGCTCACGGGCCTCTCCAACCGTGCGTGCGGTCTTTTCATCGGGCGCACCGCGGAATTCGTCACCCGCCGCAGGCACGCTGGACAGACCCAGCACCTGCACCGGCGTGGAAGGTTCGGCTTCCCTGACCTGTTCACCGCGATCGTTGATGAGTGCGCGGACGCGACCCCACGCCGCACCGGCAACGATCGGGTCGCCGACCTTGAGGGTGCCTTTGTCGACGAGCACCGTGGCAACGGGGCCCCGGCCAACATCGAGATTGGCCTCGAGCACGACGCCTTTGGCGCGTCCCTGGGGATTGGCCGTGAGGTCTTCGAGTTCTGCGACCACGTTCACCTGTTCGAGGAGGTCGTCGACGCCGAGGTTCTGCTGTGCCGACATCTCCACGACGATGGTGTCACCACCCCACGCTTCGGGTACGAGTTCGTACTCGGCGAGCTGTGTGAGCACGCGCTGCGGGTCGGCATTTTCCTTGTCGATCTTGTTGACCGCAACGACGATCGGAACGTCGGCCGCGCGGGCATGGTTGATTGCTTCGATCGTCTGGGGCATGACGCCGTCGTCGGCCGCGACCACGAGAACCACAACGTCGGTGACCTGGGCACCGCGTGCACGCATCTTGGTGAATGCGGCGTGACCAGGGGTGTCGATGAAGGTGATCTTCTTGTTGTCCTTGGTGACCTGGTACGCACCGATGTGTTGAGTAATGCCACCCGCTTCACCGGCAACGACGTTTGCCGAGCGAATTTTGTCGAGCAGCGTCGTCTTGCCGTGGTCGACGTGGCCCATGACGGTGATGACGGGTGGGCGCACTTCTTGTGCATCCGGGTCGTCGTCGTCGGAGTCGTCGAAGAGTGCCTGCAGTTCCATCTCCTGCTGCTGGCCAGGGTCGACGAGAAGAACCTCGGCGCCGACTTCGAGCGCGAAGACCTCCATTTGGTCGTCGGTGAGGGTCATCGTGGCGGTCACCATTTCGCCCTGCTGGAGGAGGAAACGCACCACGTCGGCCGCGGTGCGGTTCAACTTCGGAGCAAACTCCTGGGCCGACACACCGCGTTCGATGATGACGGTGCCCTCGGGTACCGCAGCGTCGCTCGCGGTGTAGGAGGTCATCAACTGTGGTTGCAGCTCTTCCATGTCGCGACGACGACGTGCACGCGACTTCTTGCGCGGCGCGCGACGCTGGCCGCTGGGTCGGTTGCCACCAGGACCGCCCGCGCCGGGACCGCCTGGCGCGCCGGGACGCGGGCCACCGAAACCACCCGGACGTGGACCACCCGTGCGCGGACCGCCCGGACCACCCGTGCGCGGACCGCCCGGACCACCCGTGCGCGGACCGCCCGGACCACCCGTGCGCGGACCCCCCGGACCACCCGTGCGCGGACCCCCCGGCCCACCAGGACGACCGGGGCCACCCGTGCGCGGACCCCCGGGACGTGCACCGGGTCCGCCCGTGCGTGCGCCGGGGGCGCCGGGACGCGCGCCACTGGGGGGCGGGGGAATCGGACGACCCGAAGCCGACAAGGGGCGTGCCGAGGGCGGCGGCGGAATCGGACGGCCCGAGGCCGAGACGGGGCCCGCGGGCCGAGGCGGAGGCGTTGCTCCGGGTGCGAGCGGACGCGCCGGAGGAGCCGGCGAACGCGGCGCGGCGGTGGGTGGCATGCCTGCGGGACGGGCTGGGGGCGTGGGAGTCGGACGACCACTGGAGATGAAACCGCTGCGACCCTGGTCGCCCGTGGCCTCCGGGGGTGCCGGACTGGGTGCCGGTGTCTCGGTCGCGGCGACTGCCGGTTCGACGATGGGGGTTTGGACACCAGGTTCGGGAACAACGACGGGAGCGACCTTGACCACGGGCACTTCAGCGACGCCGGCGGCCGTGGCGGTCGGTTTTGGCTTTGCGGCGGTCTTCTTCGCAGGCGCTTTCTTCGCCGCCGCCTTCTTCACGGGCTTGTCGGCGTCGTGTGCCTCCTTGGCGGTCTTGTTGGCGGGTGCTTTCTTCGCCGCCGCCTTCTTCTCGGGCTTCGGCTCTTGGGGCTGTTCGTCGCGGACAAGACCGTCGCGTTCCGCGCGACGTCGCACACGGTCGGCCTGCGCCTCGATGATCGACGACGAATGGCCCTTCACGTCGATGCCCATGACGAGGCAGAGGTCGACGGCCTCTTTGTTGGTGAGGCCGAGCTCTTTGGCGAGCTCGTGGACACGCATGTTCTTTGGCAACTTGACTTCAGCCTTTCAAAACCGGTTTGAGGAGATCGCTACGGGACGGGTGCGCACATCCGGCGACGGGGATTGCCACGCGCCGCCGCGTCGATGCAGGCGAGTTCGGAGCATGACCGCGTACGCCGAAGCAACGTCGAGGGCCCGTGCGCGGGCGTGCCCGAAGATGACCGCAACCCACCACTACTCGGCCACCTCCGGTGCCGCTGCGCCACCACCAGCCCATTCCTTCTCGCTGATGACGCTGCCGTCGGCGGCATGCCATTCCATTTCACCGGTGGCATCATTGGCAATCCACTGACCCTCGGCGTAGCCCGAGTCGCCGGCCGAGACCGGAACCTCACCCGACGCCTCGGCGGCGGCCTGGGTTTCGCTCTTGATGTCGATGCGCAGGCCCGTCAGACGCGCGGCGAGGCGGGCGTTCTGGCCCTCCTTGCCGATGGCAAGAGACAACTGGAAGTCGGGAACGATGACGTCGGCCTGCGTACCGTCGGCGCTGATGCGCACTTCGGTCACCTTGGCCGGCGAAAGAGCCTTGGCGACGAAGTCGGCGAGGTCCTCGCTGTAGGGAACGATGTCGATCTTCTCCCCACGCAGTTCGTTGACGACCATCCGCACGCGTCCGCCACGGGCACCGACGCAGGCACCCACGGGGTCGACGTTGTGATCATTCGACCAGACGGCGATCTTGGTGCGGTGGCCGGGCTCGCGCGAGCAGGCCTTGATTTCGACGACACCGTCGGCGATTTCAGGAACTTCAAGTTCGAACAGGCGCTTGATGAGGCCGGGGTGCGTGCGGCTGACCACGATCTGGGGACCCTTCGCGGTCTTGCGTACCTCGACGATGTAGGCCTTCACGCGACCGCCCGGTTCTGGTTTTTCGTAGGGAACCTGCTCGGCCTGGGGCAGCAGAGCCTCGACCTTGCCGAGGTCGAGCAGCGTGTAGCGCTTGTCGATCTGCTGGATGATGCCGGTGACGATGTCTCCCTCGCGGTTCGCGTATTCCTCGAACTTGCGGTCGCGCTCGGCTTCGCGGATGCGCTGGCTCATCACCTGACGGAACGTGACGGCGGCGATACGGCCCAGTTCGTCTTTCTTTGGTGTGTCATCGCGTTCGTTGACCCAGTTGCCGTCGTCATCGAGGTCGTAGGCGGTGAAACGCATGTCGAGGTTGTCGGGATTGATCTCGACGATCACCTCGTCAGCAGCGCCCGGGCGCTTTTTGTAAGCGGTTGCGAGGGCCTCGACGAGAACCTGGAGGAGCGTGTCAACGGAGATTCCTTTTTCGTTCGCCAGCATGCGAATGGCTTCGGCCATGTCGAGGTTGCTCATGATGCACTTGCCTCCGTGTGTGATGTTTCGTTCGTTTCCGGGTGCTCGCTTACGGACTTCTTCTTCGAGGTTGCTCCCTTTGGCGCCGGTTTCTTCGGTGCCTTGCCGGGCTTTTCGGCTGCACCCCATTCAAAAACTGTACGGGCGCGTTCGATGTCGACGAGGGCGACCTCAGTGTCGACGAGGGTGTCGGCGTCGCGCACGGTGATGACCGACGGTGTCGCCTCGACGAGTTGTCCCAGCAGACGACGCGAACCGTTGACGGGCGCATGGAGTCGAATGTTCACCGTCTTGCCGATCTCGCGCGCGTAGTGCTCGGGCCGGCGCAGGGTGCGCTCGAGGCCCGGGCTCGTGACCTCGAGGGTGTAGCGGCCGGGCACGGGGTCGGAATGATCGAGTTCACGGCCGAGTTGGCGCGTGACGAGGGACAGGTCATCGAGGCTGACACCCGCCGGTTGGCCGGGTGGCGTGTCGAGCACGACCCGCAGCGTGCCCCCGCTGTAGTCGATGTCGTAGATGGACAGACCGAGGGCCTCGGCTATGGGGGTCAGCAGAGCGGCGACTTTGTTCGCAACGGCGGAGCCGAAGTCGTGTTGTGTGTCCATCTTCTCCACCTGCCTTTCGTGTGCCCTCTCGATCGTCATTTCGGTCTTCTATTCTCGACCCCGCCATCCCGAAACGAGTCGCCTGAACAAAAAAGGCGTGGGCCTCAGCCCACGCCTTGTCGTTCAGCCGGGCCGTTGGCCCGCTCGCTGTGAGATCGAAAGGTCGAATCTCTAGTCTACCCGTTTCCGAGCGGGTTTGCTCGGGGCGCTCCGCGCCCGACCTATACCCTTGCCACATATGTTGCGTATGTCCCGGTTGTTCCTGCGCACCCTCCGCGACGACCCCGCCGACGCAGAAGTTCCGAGCCACAAACTGCTCCTCCGAGCGGGCTACATTCGCCGTGCCGCCCCCGGCGGATACACCTGGCTCCCCCTCGGGTGGGAGGTTCACCGCAACATCGAACGTGTCGTACGCGACGAGATGAACGCGATCGGTGCCCAGGAAGTTCACTTTCCCGCCCTTCTCCCCCGTGAGCCCTACGAGGCGACGAACCGCTGGGACGACTACGGGGACACGTTGTTCCGCTTGAAGGACCGTCGCGGAGCCGATTTTCTCCTGGGTCCCACCCACGAAGAGATGTTCACCCTGTTGGTTCGCGACCTCTACAGCAGCTACAAGGATCTGCCGGTTTCGCTGTACCAGATCCAGACGAAGTACCGCGACGAAGCCCGCCCGCGCGCGGGTCTCTTGCGTGGGCGTGAGTTCACGATGAAGGACTCGTACAGTTTCGACCTCGACGATGCCGGACTCGCGGCGAGTTACGGTGCGCACCGCGACGCATACATCCGTATCTTCGACCGTCTCGGCATCCCCTACGTCGTGGTGACGGCGATGTCGGGCGCCATGGGCGGTTCGATATCGGAGGAATTCCTTGCCGAGTGTGAGGTCGGAGAGGACACTTTTGTTCGGTGCACCAGCTGCGACTACGCGGCCAACACCGAGGCGGTGCGTGTGCGCGTTCCCGCGTCGCCCCGTCTGGACGTTCCCGCGCCACGGGTCCTTGACACACCGAACACGCCGACCATCGACGCGCTCGTGGAGTGCCTCAAGACGTCGGGGGTTTCTGCTCCGCACGGCGGTGAATGGTCGGGGGCCGACACACTAAAGAACGTCGTAGTGATCGTGAAGAACCCCGACGGGACGCGCACGCCACTCGCCGTCGGCGTGCCCGGCGACCGCGAGGTCGACATGAAGCGTCTCGAGGCGCAACTCTCCCCGGGCGAAGTCGAACCCTTCGGTGAGGCGGATTTCGCCGCACACCCCGCACTGGTGAGGGGTTACATCGGCCCCGACGTGCTCGGTGCCCACAAGGCGGCGGGCGTGCGTTACCTGCTCGACACCCGCGTGAACGAAGGATCGGCCTGGGTGACGGGGGCCAACACCGTGGGCAAACATGTCGTCAACCTCGTGTGCGGTCGCGACTTCGCCGCCGACGGCAGGATCGAGGCGGCCGAGGTTCGCCCGGGCGACGCGTGCCCCAAGTGCGGAGCCGCCTTGCGCATCGACCGTGGCATCGAAATCGGGCACGTGTTCCAACTCGGTCGCAAGTACGCCGAGGCGCTCGACTTGCGGGTGCTCGACCAGCACGGCAAACAGCAGGTCGTCACGATGGGCTCGTACGGCATCGGTGTGTCGCGCGCCGTCGCCGTCGTTGCGGAAGCCTCCCACGACGAACTCGGCTTGTGTTGGCCGCGCGAAATCGCGCCGGCCGACGTTCACCTGGTGTCGACGGGCAAGGGCAACGACGACGTCACCACTTTTAGTGATGGGTTGGCTGCTGCGCTCGAGGCGGAGGGTCTCAAGGTTCTCCTCGACGACCGTGTCGGGGTGTCGCCCGGAGTGAAGTTCAAGGACGCAGAACTACTGGGAATGCCCACGATCGTCATCGTCGGCAAGGGCCTCGCTGAGGGCAAGGTCGAGGTGCGCGATCGCAGGTCGGGGGAACGCAGCGATGTTGCCACCGATGCGGCAGTCGCCCACATCGTCGGTGCATGTCGGGGCAGGAATCGATGACACGAATTTTCCCCGCGTTGAAGAACTACGACTGGGGCGACACGGCCTTCCTTCCCGCACTGCTCGACCTGACTCCGACGGGAGAGCCCGTCGCCGAAGCGTGGTTCGGCACGCATCCCTCCGGTGAAGCCGTCACCGACGACGGCAGGACGCTGTCGTCGATCACGGGACAACTTCCCTTCATGGTGAAGTTCATCGCCGCGGCCAAACCGTTGTCGCTGCAGGTGCACCCGTCGTTGGAACAGGCACGCGCCGGCTGGGCCCGCGAGAACACAGCCGGCTTGTCGATCGACGACCCGCGGCGCAACTACCCCGACGACTCCGACAAACCCGAGTTGCTGATCGCCCTGACGCCCTTCAGCGCACTGTGTGGCTTCCACGACCCGACGGCAACCGCGGGATGGTTCCACGCCCGGGGTTGGACCGCACTCGGCGATGCGCTCGAACAACTCGGCCTCGAGGGTTTCGTGCGCGAAGCATTGCTCGGCACGTCGCTCGCAGTCCCCCGTGACCTGCCACCGTGGGCCGCGGCACTGCGGGAGGCACATCCGGGCGACCCCGCCGTTCTTGTCGCACTGTTGATGCACTGGGCCGAATTGGCACCCGGTGAATGCCTCGCCTTGGAGGCCGGCGTTTTGCACACCTATCTGTCGGGGTGTGCCGTCGAGGTGATGAACGGCAGCAACAACGTGGTGCGCGCCGGCTTCACGACCAAGCACAGCGACCGCGAGGAGGTCCTCCGCATCACGTCATTCGAGGCGTCGCCGAACCCGGTTCGGCGACCCGAGTCGGGCGTGTATCCGTCGACGGGGTCGTACCGCGTTGTCACTCATGCCGAAGGCTCAACGATCCGGGCCGATGGGACGACGATCGTCGTCACCACAAAGGGTGTGTCACACGTGTTGCAAGCGGGCGAATCGCTCAGCATTGCCAGCGGCACGGGTTACGCCACTACAGCCTGCACGCCGCACTGATCGCAAGGTCGAGCAGACGTTCACGCGCCGACGTCTGGCTGTCCCAGTGGCGGTGGTCCCACTCATTGGCGCTCACGTCGTCGCCTGCGTACAACAATTGACCGTAGGTCACGCCGCGGAATGCGGCCGCGGCAAACATCGCCGAGGCCTCCATCTCCACGCAGATGCAGCCCTGCTCGCGGCGCCGC
This sequence comes from Actinomycetota bacterium, assembly GCA_016870865.1. Classification (GTDB taxonomy): domain Bacteria; phylum Actinomycetota; class Acidimicrobiia; order Acidimicrobiales; family Ilumatobacteraceae; genus F1-20-MAGs119. Next base: position 76,320 of record VGAC01000004.1, on the reverse strand, counting down.
GCCACCTTCGCGGGTGTCTCGCGGAAAAACGCGTCCGTTGTCCAGGTGACACCACGATCGTAGGGCACGCCCGCGTCGGTGAGTTCGGCATGGATGGCGGCCAGTGCATCGGGATGCGGTACGACCTCGTGACCGACCGGTGCGTAGTGGTGGCTGGTCCCCTCGTCGCGTACCGCCCCGTCGGGCACGATGACGTGACCCACGTCGAATCCCTCGCGCACGATTCCCGCTCCCCCGCAGCCTATGAACTTACGCGCGCCCAGAGCAATGACGCTTTCGAGAATCGCCACCGCCGCGGGTGCGCCGACAGGGGTGTTGAACACCGCCACCCCGACACCACGGTGCTCGACGACGTGCACGTCGTGTGCCCCGTGCTCGAAGGGAATCGAATACACCGGCACGGATCGGGCGAACTTCGCGCGAAAGACATCACCGAACCACGTGTTCACGGCACGCTCGGGGAACCCGGGGATGGGGCGGTGGATCGACGGGTTGATCACCGCGTGCGGCGACGCATCGAACTCGAAAAGAGGATGACCAGCAGCTTCCACCGGAGTACCAGCCACGGCATTCAGCCCGCGGCACGACGGATCTCGACGATCCTTTCCGTCGAGTTGTTCGCGTCGGCACCCTTTTCCTCGAGAAGCGCCATGCGGTCCTTGCTGGCCTCGCGTTCGGCGCGCGCGGTATCGGCCCGCGCGATGGCGGCTTCGGTGCCGTGTTCGTTGATGAAGGAGGCCCATTCGAGGAGGGCTGGGACCATTTGGTCCTCGGGCACCACGGCGACGTTGCGCCCCTTGACAAAGAGGTGGCCACGCTTGTTGCCGGCGGCGATGCCAAGATCGGCCTCGCGCGCTTCGCCCGGGCCGTTGACGACACACCCCATGACGGCGATCTGCAGCGGTATCTCTCTGTCGGCGAATGCGTCCTGGGCGCGGTTGGCGACATCGATCACGTCGATCTCCGCACGGCCGCAACTGGGGCAAGCGATGAGGTCGACGTTCTTGCGCTCACGCAGGCCCAACGACTCGAGAAGTTGGCGGCCGGCCTTGGCCTCCTCCACCGGATCCGCCGTCAGGCTGTAGCGGATGGTGTCGCCGATCCCCTCCAGGAGCAGCGTCGCAATGCCGGCAGTGGCCTTGAGCAGACCACCCGGCAACGGACCTGCTTCGGTGAGACCGATGTGCAATGGATGGTCGGTTGCCGCACTCAGTTTGCGGTACGCCTCGACCATGATCGCCACGTTCGACGCCTTGACGGAGATTTTCACGAGGTCGAAACCGACTTCATCGAAGTAGGCGAGTTCCTGCAACGCCGACTCGACCATCGCGTCTGGGGTCAGACCGCCGTGCTTGTCGTAGAGCGCGGGGTCCAGCGAGCCGCCGTTGACACCGATCCGGATCGGCACGTTGCGCTCTTTCGCCGCGGCCGCCACCGCCTTGATGTGTTCGGGCTTGCGGATGTTGCCGGGGTTGAGACGCAGGCCCTGCACTCCCGCTTCGAGCGCGGCGAGGGCCATTTTGTATTGGTGGTGAATGTCGGCGATGACCGGAATCGGCGAGCGTGGCACGATCTGGGCGAGACCCTCGGCTGCCTCGATTTCGTTGCACGTGCAACGCACGATGTCGCAGCCGGCCGCGGCCAGCGCATAGATCTGTTGCAGGGTTCCCTCGACGTCGGCGGTCTTCGTGGTCGTCATCGACTGCACCGACACCGGCGCGTCACCACCCACGGCAACCTTGCCGACATGAATCTGACGCGTGCGTCGGCGTTCGAACATGGCCTCAGTATGGCCCGACTCAGAGGGGGTTGGAGATGTCGAGATACAGACCCGAAAAGAGAAGGAAGGCGAGCAGACCGAGCACCACGGTTGTCAGGGGGATCATCTTGTTGACATCGGCGCGGTAGCGCGTGCCGTTGCGTGAACGCAGGCGCTCATAGGTGGCGATCGCCGCGTGCCCACCGTCGAAGGGCAGCAAGGGAAAAAGGTTGAACACGCCGACGAAGACATTCACACTCGCCAAGAGCAAGAGCACACCCTTGAGGCCCTCGCTCTCGCCCAACCGCCCACCGATCTGGCTCGCCCCCACCACCGTTGTTGGGCGTGTTTCCAGGTTCTCGTTCGGGTTCTGCAAGGCACGGATCGAGTTCATCGGGTTGAGTGCCGTGACGACACCCTTGATCGAGTTACCCATGCTCGACACGGAGTCGCGCACCGCCCAGCCGAGCGACGAGACGAGCGACTCGCGCACGTAGTCCTTTGACCATGACGCGATGCCCAGATACGCAACGTCGGGCTCGCGCGGATTCGCCACGAGAATCACACTTTGGGTCGTGGGCACTCCGTCGCGTTCGAAACTGACGTCGACCCTGTCGCCCGGCGCGCGCGCGGTGATCGCCTCGACGAGTTGATCGCGCGACGACACCGCCGTACCGCCGATCGCCGTGACGAAATCGCCGACGCGTAGGCCGAGGGTTTCGGCGGGCGAACCGGGAGCCGACGCGAATGCAACCTCCACCCGACCGGTCTCGGCATAGCGCCCGGCCGTGGAGTAGAGGCCCGTGAAAATGGCGAGTGCGAGAATGAAGTGCATCAGCGACCCGGCGGTGATGACGAGGAACTGGCGCGGGTAGCTCTTGTTGCGGTAGGCCTGATCCTCCGCACCAGGTTCGACTTCGTCGAGGACGTTCATGCCGACGATGCGCACGAATGCGCCGAGGGGAAGGGCCCGCACCCCGTATTCGAGTTCCCCGCGGGTGCGGCTCCAGAGGCGTGGACCAAAGCCCATGTAGAACTGCGTGACCCTCATCCCGGTCCAGCGGGCGGTTGCAAAGTGGCCGATCTCGTGGAGGAACACCGACACCAGAAGTCCGACGACGAAGAACAACGTCCACGTGTTTTCGAACCCGAGCCACGCCAAGAGACCGAGAATCACGAGGCCGGAGACGATCGCAGTCGACTTCGTCGACGGATCGGGCGAATCCGACGGCTCACCACCGCCGACGATGAGTTCATGGCGCAAGCGCTGGTAGATGCCGGCCACGGTGCTACCCCGCTTCGGGGTACCCAAGGCGTCGACGCGCTGTGACACGACCCTGGCGGTCGGCTTCGAGAATGTCGTCGACGTCACGGGGGGTTGCCGGCGAATACGAGTCCATGACTGCCTCGATTGTGTCAGCAATCTGCAGCCACGGCACATCGCCCGCAAGAAAAGCCTCGACGACGACCTCGTTGCACGCGGACATGAAGGCGGGCGCGGTGCCGCCGGCGCGACCCGCCGCGTAGGCGAGCGCAAGGCAGCGGAAGGTGCGGGTGTCGGGGGGCATGAAATCGAGGCGACCCGTCGTGGCCCAGTCGATGGCCCCGAAGGGCGTCGCGACGCGCGACGGATAGCCGAGCGCGTAACCGATCGGGAGACGCATGTCGGGTATCGACAGCTGTGCGATCGTCGAACCATCGCTGTACTCGACCATCGAGTGCACGACCGACTGTGGGTGCACAACCACGTCGATCGAGTCGTAGGCCACACCGAAGAGTTCGTGCGCCTCGATCACCTCGAGGCCCTTGTTCATGAGCGTCGATGAGTCGACGGTGATCTTTGGCCCCATCGCCCACGTCGGGTGTGCGAGCGCGTCAGCCACGGTGACCGACACAAGATCCTCCCGCGTGCGACCGCGAAACGGTCCCCCACTCGCGGTCAGGACGATGCGCCGCACCTCCCCGCCGGCGTCGACCGACGAACGCAGACACTGATGGATCGCGCAGTGTTCGCTGTCGACGGGCACGATGACCGCTCCGGGAGTCCGGCGCAGCGGCGCGACGATCGGCGCGGCCGCGATGAGGCTTTCTTTGTTGGCGAGCGCGAGACGTTTGCCGGCGCGCAACGTCTCGAGGGTGACGGGCAACCCCGCGAAGCCGACGACCGCGTTCATGACCACGTCGGCGGGGCCGACCACGTCGGTGAGGTTGCAGGAGACCTCGGCAAAGGGCAGCGCCTCTCGAACGCGCGCACGATCGGCTTCGCGGCCGACAACCACGACCGAGGGCCGGAATTCCTCGGCTTGACGAATTACGGTGTCGATCGACGAACCGACGGCGAGCGCGACGACTTCGTAGGCGCCGGGGTCGGCGCGCACGACCTCGAGTGTCTGCGTGCCAATGGAGCCGGACGAGCCGGCGATCGCGACGCGGGTCGGGGCTACTGCACCCAAGGCTGGATGACGAGCATCAGGTAGTACGCCCCGGGTAGAACGAAGAGGAATCCGTCGAAGCGATCGAGAACGCCGCCGTGACCGGGGAGGAACGTACCGAAATCCTTGACGTCGAGGTTTCGCTTGAACATGCTCTCGACGAGGTCGCCGACCGGCGCCAGCACCGAGATGACGAGCGCGAGGAGAATCCACTCGCTCACGCGGTCCCATGTGCCGCTTTGTGTGCCGATGATCGCAACCGCAAGGAACGTACCGACGGTGCCACCGATCAAACCTTCGACCGACTTCGACGGGCTGATCCATTCGCGCAGTGGCGTACGGCCCGCCGTCGAGCCGACGAATAGTGCGAGCACGTCGTTCGCAACCACTCCCACCGCGACGATGAACAAAGTGTCGGTGCCGACGTTGAAACCGGGCACACCGAACGACTCGGTCGAGTAACGCACGATGAGCGCCGCGTAGGAACCGAGCAAGCCGATCCACACCGACGCGAGCATCGTGACGGCGATGTTCGGCAAGGGGCCACTTTGCACGTTCGGCGCACCGATGAATCCGATCGCGGCCGCGGCGAAGGCAAAGGTGAGCACCAACGGCAGCGCACCGTCACCGAGCCAGTACGCGGCGAGCGGCCCCGAGATGCAAGCAGCAATGCCGGCGAACATCGCGGGGCGGTAGCCCTTTTCCGTCACCTTGTTGAAGAACTCGACGGACGCGAGACCCACCACTGCGACAACAAACAGCATGACGGCGGCCGGCCGCCACATGAGTGCCGCGATGAACAGCGCCGCGAGGATCAGCCCAGCGGTCACGGCCTGGGGCAGGTCGCGACCGTAGTTCGGGCCGCGACGATCACGCGACGGCGCCGGACGCGCACCGCGTGCCACAGGCGAACGGCCCGTTGGACCGGTTACCGCCCCCGCACGCGGCTGGCCCCCCTGGGCCGAACGCGGCTCGGGACGACGCAGGCGTTCGTCGGTGGGGTCACTGCCGATGACGAGGCGTGGCTCGCGGCGCGGAGTCGGCGCGGAGGGTCCGTCTTGGCCGTATCGCACCTCACGGGTGGGCTCATCGCGGTACGTGCCTGAAGAGACGTCGGCCGGCTCGTCGAAGAGCCCGAGGCGTGTTTCGGTGGAGGGAGGCGGTGCGGTGGGCTGGACCGCGGGCCTCGAGAACGTCGACCACACGTCGTCCTGGGCATCGCTGGGCTGGGGCGTGCGCGGCAATTCGGCCGTTGGTGGCTCGGTCCAATGCGGCAACGGGCCCGTGTCGTCGCCAAACGAGATCGTTGGCGCTTTGTCGTCATCGGCGAATTCGACAGTGCCGAACTCGTCACCGAAATCGGTGCCGTACCCGCCGGTGTCATCGCGTCGTTTGTCGTCGCTCATGTTCCAACCTTTCGATGTTGTTGGTCAGACTTCGAGAAGCTCCTGCTGCTTGCGAGCAAAGGCCTTGTCGATCGCTTCCACGTGTTCGTGGGTCACCTTCTCGAGTTCCTTCTCTGCGCGCTCGAGTTCGTCTTTCGATATGTCACCGTCTTTTTCGGCGGTCTCGAGAGTCCTGCGTGCGTCGCGGCGGATGTTGCGCACAACGATACGACCGTCTTCGGCCATGCCCTTGACGACCTTGACGTATTCCTTGCGGCGCTCCTCCGTGAGCGCGGGGAACGCGAGTCGAATGACGACACCATCGTTCGATGGGTTGAGACCGAGATCCGAGGCCTGTATTGCCTTTTCGATGGCACCCATCGCCCCTTTGTCGTGGGGCTTGACAACCAGCATGCGGGCCTCGGGAACCTGGAAACCGGCGAGTTGCTGCAGCGGCACGGACGAACCGTAGTAGTCGACCATGATCTTTTCGACGATCGCCGGGGTCGCACGACCCGTGCGCACACCGAGGAACTGCCCCTGCACGTGTTCGACGGCTTTTTCCATCTTCTCGATGGCGTCGAGCATGGTTTCCTCGGTCACACGACCAGCGTACCGACTGCCTCACCCCGGAGGATGGACTTCACGTTTCCCCGCTTCAGCAACTCGAAAACGACGATCGGCAACTTGTTGTCCATGCAGAACGTGATCGCCGTCGAGTCCATGACCTTGAGGCCCTTCGTGATGACGTCGAGATGGCTGATCCGTTCGTACCGGGTTGCAGTCGGGTCTCTCTTCGGATCGGCGCTGTACACGCCATCGACACCCGAGTGCGTACCCTTGAGAATCGCCTGTGCGGAGATCTCCGCCGCACGCAGTGCGGCGGCGGTGTCGGTGGTGAAGAACGGGTTGCCCGTGCCTCCGGCGAGGATGACGATGCGCCCCTTTTCAAGATGGCGCTCTGCCCGACGACGGATGTACGGCTCGGCGACCTTGGGCATCTCGACCGCGGTCATCACCCGTGAATGTTGACCGACGCGCTCGAGTGCATCTTGGAGTGCGAGACCGTTCATGACCGTTGCGATCATTCCCATGTAATCGGCCTGCGCCTGATCCATGCCCTGACCGGCACCCTTCAAACCTCGCCAGAAGTTGCCACCACCCACGACGATGGCGATGTCGACGCCGAACTCGCCGACGGCCTCGTGCAGTTCGGTCGCAATCTGATGCAAGACGCTCGAGTCGAGTCCGAAACCATTCGGCTCGGCCAGTGCCTCGCCCGACAACTTGAGAACGACGCGGTTCCAGCGGGGCTGCGTACGTGGTACGCCCTTCACCGGGGTTGCATCATTCGTCATGCGTTGGTCAGCCAATCTCCACTTGCGCGTACGACGCAATCTTGGCACGGCCGATGAACTGGGTGACCGACTGCTTGTCGTCCTTCGCGTAGGGCTGTTCGAGCAGACAAACATCCTTGTAGAAGCCCCCGATGCGACCCTCGACGATCTTTGGGATCGCCGCCTCGGGTTTACCCTCGTTGCGTGTGATGACTTCCAGCGTCGCACGCTCTTTGTCGAGCACGTCGGCCGGGACGTCTTCACGGGCGAGGTAGCGGGGCCGCGCGAAGCCAATGTGAACCGCGACATCGTGAGCCAGCTCGACCGATGCACCCGACATTTCGACCAGCACGCCGTTCACGCCACGTCCGCCCTGAACGTGCAGGTACGAGTCGATGATGTTGCCGGCCGCAGCTTCGATTCGCACGACCTCGCCGAGCTCGATCTTCTCCTTCAGGGTGATCTTCAAGTCGTCGAGCTGCGCGGCACGTTCGGCGACGGCATCGACACCCCTGTCGGCGACGAGGTTGGCGAGCGTCTCGGCCTCGGCCTTGAACGCGTCGGACCCGGCGACGAAGTCGGTTTCACATTTCAATTTTGCGATCGCACCGACGTTTCCCTTGACGACGAGGGCGACGACTCCCTGGGTGTTCTCGCGATCGTCACGTTTGGCACTGGCAGCGAGACCTTTTTCGCGCAGCCACTGCTTGGCATCTTCGATGCTGCCGTTGTTGGCCTCGAGAGCCTTCTTGCAGTCCATCATTCCTGCGCCGGTGGAGTCGCGCAGGGCCTTGACGTCTTGTGCGGTGAACGACATTTTTCGGTTCAGGCTCCTGTTGCTGCCGCGGTGGGGGGTGCGGGGATGGGTTTCGGTGCCTCGGCGGCGGCCTTTTTCGACGCCATGAGGCGGCCTTCGAGAACGGCCTCGGCAATGACGTGGGTCATGAGGTCGTTGGCACGTATCGCATCATCGTTGCCCGGGATCGGGAACGCGATGACATCGGGGTCGACGTTGGTGTCGACGACAGCGACGACGGGAATGCCGAGTTTGTTCGCCTCGGTGACGGCGATGTGTTCTTTCATCGTGTCGAGCACGAACACCGCGTCGGGGCGACGCGTCATCGCGCTGATACCCGAGAGGTTCTTCTGCAGCTTGGCGAGTTCGCGGCCGAGGAGAAGTGCTTCCTTCTTTGGCATCGCCTCGAACTCACCCGATGCAATCATGCGTTCGTATTCCTGCATTTTGCCGACGCGCTTGGAGATTGTCTCGTAGTTGGTGAGCATGCCGCCCAGCCAACGCTCGTTCACGTACGGCATTCCGCAGCGGTTGGCGTGGTCGCGGATCGGGTCCTGCGCCTGCTTTTTCGTTCCGACGAAGAGAACCGAGCCGCCGTTGGCGACGAGGTCGCGCACGAACACGTAGGCGTTTTCGATGCGGTCCATCGTCTGTTCGAGGTCGATGATGTAGATGCCGTTGCGCTCTCCGAAGATGAAACGACGCATCTTGGGGTTCCAACGGCGGGTCTGGTGTCCGAAATGACAGCCAGCCTCGAGCATTTGTCGCATGGTGACGACGGCCATGGTGTTCTCCTCTCCTGTGGTTAGGGGCCCGGCCCCCGCGCCGAAGCGACCACAGGTGGGAGAACCGAGCAATGACTTGGATGGTTGTTGAGCCGGGTCCACAGACCCGACCGGCGACCAAGACTAACGGGGGTGGGCGCGGGAGCCACCAACCGCGCCCGTTTTCGCTGCAGGCCGAACAGTGGGGCCGGGTCGAGGTAGCGATTGTCGCGGCGCGGGCCGATGCGAAAACCCACGTACAGCGCATCCATCGCCACGCCAATCACGCGACCCGCCTCGACATGGTCACCACGAGAAACGCTGACGCCCGCCACTCCCCCGACGACGGCTTTGAGCGACGGCTCGGCCGCCGCGGCCACCACCACATAGAAAAGGCCACCCACGGGTCCGACGAATTCGACGGTGCCCGCCACCGGAGCCGCCACCTGAGCTCCGCGCGCGGTGGCGATCTCCAATCCGCGGTTGCCCTCGCATCGCGCGCAGGCAGGCGGCCGGAACCAGTCGGTTACGCGACCACCGACGGGGAAAACGGCCGGCGCCGCCAGACACAGTGCGGCGGCGAGCGTCGTGATCATACGCGGCGGCCCCTAGAAGTCGGCGGCCGCCAAGCGTGAACGAAGCTGCAGAACCGCCTTCGAGTGGATCTGCGAGACACGACTCTCGCTGACACCGAGCACCTCGCCGATCTCGGAGAGTGTGAGGTTTTCCTCGTAATAGAGAACCAGGACGGTGCGTTCGCGTTCGGGCAGGTTCTTGATCTCGGACCGCATGTGGTCGCGCAGGGTGCGCTCGTCGAGCGCGGAGTCTGCACCATCTGTACGTGGTGCCGAGTCAGCCACGACATGGTCGAGGGGGCCGACGTTGCCCGCCGCAATTTCGGAGAGCCATTTGTGTAGTTCCTCGACGGCCACGCCGAGCCGGCCCGCGATTTCGTCTTCGGTTGGTGCACGGCCCAGTGTGTGCTCCAGGTGGGAGATCGCATCCTGCACCGAACGCGCCCTCGCACGAACCGACCGAGGCACCCAGTCGAGAGCTCGCAGACTGTCGAGGATGGCGCCACGGATGCGCGGAACCGCATAGGTCTCGAACTTCACACCGTGGTTGGGGTCGAACTTGTCGATCGCGTCCATCAACCCGAACACTCCGGCGCTCACCAGGTCGCCGGTATCGACCGACTTGGGCAGACCCGCACCGAGACGGCCGGCAACGAACTTCACGAGACCCGAATAGTTGACGACGAGCCACTCGCGCGCACGCGGCTCGCCCTCACCCGTCCAATGCGACCACGCCGAGTTCAGCGTGTAGCGACGCGGACGTTCCTGCGTCGTCGGGTCGTCGGGGGGCGCGCACATGAATGGCCCGAGTCAAGCCCGTGGGTGCGAGGCGAGATAGGCCGACTGCAGACGCTCGCGACTGACGTGCGTGTAGCGCTGTGTCGTTGCGACGCTTGCGTGGCCGAGAAGTTCCTGCACCGCACGAAGATCGGCGCCGTTGTCGAGGAGGTGTGTGGCGAACGTGTGACGCAGCGCGTGCGGGTGCGTGGGATCGATGGCCCGGCGGTCGAGAATGCGGCGCACGTCGCGTGGGGTCAGTTTGTTGCCACGACCGTTGACGAACAAAGGCGCGCGCAAACCGGTCTCGGTCGCAATCTCACCGCGAAGCGCCGACCACCGTTCGAGCGCGACGATGCACGGCGGACTGAGCGGAACACGACGCTGCTTTGAACCCTTGCCCCACACCGTTGCCGCGGCGGCGCGCAGGTCGATGTTCGCCGGTGTGAGCAAGCACAACTCGCTGACCCGCAGTCCGCTGCCGTACAACAACTCGACCACCGCCGTGTCGCGCGCCAAACGCCATGCGGGGTCGTCGAGCTCTAGTTGGTTGCCCGACAAGAGGGCATCGAGTTGGTCGGGCCCGAGAATGCGCGGGAGACGTCCCTCACCCTGGGGCGAACGCACCCCTATCGTGGGGTTGGCGACCCGCCGCCGGCTGCCCGCCGACTCGCGCACCAACCACCCGTAGTAGCGGCGTAGCGCGGCGAGTTTGCGCGCGATCGTGCGCTTGGCGTGGTCGTTGCGGGTGAGATACGCGAGATACTGCTTCACCTGGGCGCGGGTGACGCCTCCGGGCTTCTTGGTTCCGTTGTCGGCAACCCACTGCGCGAACTGCGTGACGTCGGTTTCGTAGGCGAGTCGGGTGTTGTCGGAGGCCGACGTCAGCGACCCCATGAAATCGTCGAGGCGCCAGTCACGAAATGCATTCGTCCTTGTGCCGCCCACGCCTCAAGAGTAGAGCCTCCCACCATCCGGCCTCCTCCACCACCCACCCCGTCGCTTCGAGACGCCCCAGTGAGAGGGCAAGGTCGGCAAGCGTGCACGCCGTTGCGATCATCAGTTGGTCGAGTGTGACGGGGCCGTGACTGCACGCTTCGAGCACCCCGACATCGCGCGGGTCGGGCGGGGTTCGCTCGTCGCGCGAGACCACATCGATGTGTCGATGGTCGAGCGCAAGCACCGAGAGGATGTCGGCGGCGCTTGTCACCGCGCCGCAGCCCTGTTGGATGAGCAGGTTCGTGCCTGCCGCGCTGACGACCCGCGGCGAGCCCGGAACGGCGAGAACGTCGCGTTGGCGTTCGATCGCGTGACGCACCGTCGACATCGACCCGCCCGATTCGCGCGATTCGACGACCACAACCACCTCGGACAGCGCCGCAATCAACCGGTTGCGGCGCGGAAAGTGGTGCGCTTCGGCCGTGGCACCGGGTGGGTGTTCGGAGATCAGCAGTCCGTGGTGCGCAACCCACTCCCACAAAGCGGCATTCGTTCGTGGGTACACGACGTCGAGACCGCTACCGACCACGGCGATCGCCCGACCCGTCGTCGCCGAGGATTCAACCGCGGCGCGCACACCGTCATGCGCCGCGCCGTCGATGCCCTTGGCGAGACCCGACACGACGTGCACGCCGGCACGCGACAGCCCCTCGCCTATTTCGCGTGCGGTGTAGACACCCGATGGTGTCGGGGTTCGCGTACCCACGATGCCGACGCGGCGCCCGACAAAAAGCTCCGCGTCACCGCGGAAGAAGAACACACCACAGGGCCCGGGACCTGCAGCGATGACCAAGGGAAATCCGGGGCCGCGAACCCATGCGACACCGACGCCGGACCCCTCGCAGCGCTCGCGCATCATGCCCACCGCGTCGCCCTGGGCATTCGCACCATGCGACGCCGCCTCGGCAAGCGCACGCTCGTAGGCCTCGCGCGGCTCGTGGAGGACCAACAATCGAAATGCCGTCGTGGATCCACAACCCGGCACCTGCGTGAGTGCCGCCGCGTAGGCCCAATCGGGGTGTCCGCTCATTGCATGGCTCCGACGCGGGCGCGCAATGCGATCGCCTCGCGCACGTGGTCGAGGCACACAACGTCTGCACCACCACCATCGAGATCACCCAACGTGCGCGCGACCCGTCGCACACGGTGATAGCCACGTCCGCTCAAACGACCCGCCTCGAGTTCGGCCAACAGCAGTGCTCGGGCCTCGGCGGACAATGGTGCATGTTCGTCCAGTTCGCTGGGCGAGAGTCGGGCATTCGATTTTCCCTGTCGCGCATCGGCAATCCATCGTGCTTCGTCGACACGAAGTCGCATCACGGCAGTCGATTCGCCCGGGCCCGTGTCGACGAGGTCGGCGGGCGAGGTCGCCGCGACGGCCACCCGCAGGTCGAAACGATCAAGCAGAGGACCAGACAACCGCCGCAGGTATCGCTGGCGGGCAACCTCGTTGCACACGCACGAGCCCGGCGCCCCACCGCCGCACGGACAAGGGTTCGTCGCTCCGACGAGGAGAAAGCGTGCCGGCAAAGTGAGCGTTGCCCCGGAACGCGCAAGGCGGATCTCGCCACTCTCCAAGGGTTGGCGGAGCGCGTCGAGAACGCTCGGCGCGAACTCCCCGACTTCGTCGAGAAACAACACGCCACCGTGCGCCAGCGACACCTCGCCGGGACGCACGGCCCCCGAACCGCCGCCGATCATCGCAGCCATCGATGCGCTGTGGTGCGGGGCCCGAAACGGCGCAAGTCGCACGAGCCCCCCGAGACGCTGGCCCGCCGCCGATCGGATCATCGTCGCGGTCAGTGCATCGTGGCCATCGAGGGGCGGCAACAGGCTCGGTATGCGTTCGGCGAGCATGGTCTTGCCGCCACCGGGACCGCCGACCAGCAACAGGTTGTGACCGCCCGCGGCTGAAACCTCGGCCGCGCGACGCGCAACGGGTTGGCCCCGCACATCGCCCATGTCGAGCGTCGGCGCGACCTCGTCGTGGGCAACGTCGCGAACCGCATCGCGCCATTCCACGGCGCGCTGCAGACCGAGCACGACGTCGCCCAACGTGTCGGCGACGGCAACGCGACGTGGCGCGGCAACCAGCGCATCGCCTCCGGCCGCCGATGCAACCACGACGTGCAGGTCGCGCATCGCGGCGACGAGCGGGGCGGTGCCGGAAACGTGTTTCAACGAACCGTCGAGCCCGAGCTCGGCAACGAAACCTATGCCATCGGTGGCTGCCTGATCGATTTTCCCCTGTGCGACGAGCATTCCGATCGCAAGCGCGAGGTCCAGGCCCGAACCGCCCTTGCGTCTGTCGCTGGGGGCGAGGTTCACCGTGATACGGCGGTTCGGCCACTCGAATCCGCTCGACAACAACGCGGCCCGGACGCGATCGCGCGCTTCACGACATGCTTCGTCGGGAAGTCCGACGACGCTGAATCCGGGAAGCCCCGCACCGATGTGCACCTCGACGCTCACGGGTGCACCCTGGATACCGAACAACGTCGAGGAATTGATGCTTGCAAACACGTTCTGCTCCTGCCCGTCGGGGTTCGACCCACTGTGAAAAGATGAAGCCGGTGACCAACGCGCGACTTCTCCTACATGTGTGTCGGCGCGGCTCGCTCTCGGCAATTTGCATCGCCGCCGCACTTGTGGCCGCTTGCGGCGGTACCGACCGCACGGCGACGAACTTCTGCCGCCAGCTCGCCAAGGAGATGCCGGGCATCACGGCAACGCCCGGGACCCAGTCTGATGCCGACGTGTTGGTATCGCGCTACCGGCGGCTCGGCGAGGTCGCACCGTCGGCCGTGGCAGACGACTGGGAAACACTCACCTCGATGCTCGAGGATGCGACGAATCTCAACACGGCCAACAGCCAGGACGTCGAAGCCTTCACCAAGGAGGCCCTGCAGGCGAACAAGGCTGCCGCGCGGGCCCTTCAGTGGGTGAAGGACACCTGCGGTTTGGATATCAGCGGATTTCCCCCCGCCTCACAATGACCTTGTCGACGAGACCGTATTGCTGTGCCTCTTCGGCGGTGAACCAGCGGTCGCGTTCGCTGTCGGCCTGAATCTGCTCGATCGGCTTGCCCGAGTGCAGCGACGTGAGTTCCGCCATCTTGCGCTTGATGTGCGCCAACTGCTCGGCCTGAATCGCGATGTCGGTGGCCTGACCACGGAGACCGGCCAGGGGCTGGTGCATCATGATGCGCGCATTCGGCAGTGTGTAGCGCTTGCCCTTGGTTCCGGCGGTGAGGAGGAACTGTCCCATCGATGCGGCGAGGCCCATGCACACCGTGGCGACGTCGCAAGAAACGAACTGCATGGTGTCGTAGATGGCCATGCCCGCCGTGATCGAACCGCCGGGACTGTTGATGTAGAGCCAGATGTCGGAGTTCGGGTCTTCGCCCTCGAGATACAACAACTGAGCGCAGATCTGGTTGGCCATGTCGTCGTTCACGTCGGTCCCCAGCATGACGACACGGTTCTTCATCAATCGCCCGAAAACGTCGAACCGCGGGTCGCCCGACCCGACATCCAGTGAGGTCGCGAGAGAATCGACGGGAAAGGGCTTTGACGATGACATGGGCGTGAGGTTAGTGGGGTGAGCCCGCCCGCGGCCCACTTCGGGCAGAATGAACCGGTGACAGGGAACAAAGGGGATCAGTTCCGGCCGAGCACCGACGAACTCCTCGGGCACAACGAGAACTTCGTCACTCGCTTCGCCGACCAGGGTTTGTCCGCCGCGCCCGGGCGGCGTCTGGCGGTCGTCGCGTGCATGGACAGCCGTATGGACGTCGGCCAGATTCTCGGCCTTGCCCACGGCGATGCACACATCATCCGCAATGCCGGCGGTGTCGTGACCGACGATGTCGTGCGGTCACTCGTGCTTTCCCAGCGTCTCCTTGGTACGAGGGAAATCGTTCTCATTCACCACACCGACTGCGGGCTGCAGAAAGTCGACGAGTCGGCGTTCTACGCCGAACTCGCCCTCGAAACCGGACTGCAGCCAAGGTGGCCCCTCGAGGCGTTTCGCGACCCGTACGACAGCGTGCGCCTGAGCATCGTGCGGTTGCTGGATTCACCCTTCATCAAGCACAAGGACCACATTCGTGGCTTCGTCTACGACGTCGGCAGCGGCCGTCTCAACGAGGTGTCGGCAGATCCAGGCCACGCCTGACGCCGCTGAACACGACACCGACTCTTTCCGAGGGGTTGACGCGTTCCGAGGCGCACAGGGTGATCAGACCCGCGAGCCCCGCGCTACCCGTGGGCGACACGTCGATCGAAGTTGTGCGGTGCGCCATCGCGTACGCGGCGACCACGTCGGATTCGGGGGAAACAACGGGAAACCCGGCGGACTTCGTCATTGCGTCGCACACCGCAACCCAGTCGTAGGTCTCGTCGTCGAGGATGCCATCGGCCAGCGACACGGGTTCTGACTCCCATGGCCACATGCACTGGGCCCAGCGCGGTCCGGCGTTTGCCGTGCCACCCGTTTTCGCCGCCATTCTCCAGGCTCGTTCGAGGGGGGCACACCCTTGCGCTTGCACCGCGACGAGCGCCGTGCGCGAACCCGACAACACCAATGCCTCTCCGATGCCGGCGGCAAACGCGCCACCACCGACCTGCACGATCATCTTCGCCAGCGCATCGGTGCCGAGTTGGTGCACGAGCTCCCAGCCGATGACACGACCGCCGTCGAGGCACCACGCATTCTCGGTTCCTTGCACACCGAAAGGCACCGCACCAGCGGCGACACGTTCACGAAAGCGCAACACACACGGGTCGCCCGCCGGGTCGCCGTCACGTCGCGGACAACGTTCGATCACGGCACCCAGGAGATTCAGCGTGTCGACGACCACGCCATCGGCCGACTGCGGCACGAACACACGGATCGGCCAGCGCACCGCGGCGGCGAGCGTCGACGCCGCGATCGCAGCATTGCCGCACGACGCGATCGCCAGCTCGGGCCGACTCGATGCATCCCATGGTGCGAGTCCACGCGATTCGGCGAGTAGCAGGTGCAACAACTCGGTGAAGAGGTGCCGCGCCTTGTGGGAGCCCGCAACGTTGGGCGTTTCGTCTTTCACCCACACCCCACCGGAGGCGCTGAAACCCAGTTCGTCCGACAGACGCGACTCGCGTGCCACGGGGGTGAACCGGAAACCCGTGCCCGCAACCGCCGCGACCAGTGCGTCGGTGCCCTCGATGAACGACCGGCGTTCGTCATCCGACATTCCGCTCGACGCGGCCAGGACGTCCCATGCCAGCATCCGCCGGAAGGCGACGAAGGGGTTGTCGGAGTCGTCGGGCACGAACTCGTTCCCCGACACCTCACTGTCGATCATCAACACGTGGCGGCGGTCATCACCAACGGCGTTCGGACACCGCCACGACAGCGCCGTCGAAACCGGAACCACCGTGCCGCACGACGCACACCGCAGACGGCCGGCGACGACTGCGCGCACGAACTACCCGTGCGCTGCGACGCGCGCGTTGAAGTCGGCGATCATTTCGTCCCACACGGGCATGTAGGCGCGGATACCCCGCCAGAAGTCCTGCGAGCGGCGCGCCTCGAATACGTCGAGCGGCGTGCCCTGCTGTTCGACCCAGGTGTAGTAGCCGAGGTTGAAGATGCGGTTGCGATCGCGCTCGGTGCAGTCGATCATCGCATCGGTGTTCACATTGGCGAGATGCTCCCCGTACACCTCGGCGGCATCGGCACGGGTGAAGTCGTTGCCGAAGCGGTGTGCGAGCGTCTTGACACGTTCGCTGGGATACAGCGCCGAGCCATCGGTGGCGATGGTGATCAGCGCATCGTCGGCACCGAGGCCCAACAATTTTGCCGTCTTGATGGCGGCCAGCACGTTGCAGATGGCCGAGAAGCCGAAGTGTTCGAGGTGCTCGAGCAACACGGCCGACAACCCGAGCCGGTCAGCGAGATACGCCTTGCCTGCAGGGGTGTTGAAGAGCACGTCCAGCTCGTCGGTCGCACGATCCGAGATCGCCACCACGACGTCGGTGTTCATCACGTTGTGAATGAGCGGAATGTGCTTGTCGCCGATGCCCTGAATGTTGTGCTCACCGAAACCGTTCTCGAGCATCGTCGGGCACTCGAGAGCCTCGACGGCGACGATCTTCGTGCCGTAGAGATCCTTCAACCTGTCGCCTGCGGCAATGGTGCCGGCGCTGCCCGTGGCCGACGTGAAGGCGGCACAGCGCAGGCGCGGATTGCCACTCGCCTCGGCGACGGTTTCAAAGGCGTGGGACAGGGCCGAACCCGTGACGTAGTAGTGGCCAACGTGATTGCCGAACTCACAGAACTGGTTGAGGATGAAGTTGCCCGGATCCTTGGCCATCTCGTTGCAGGCGTCGTAGATCTCCTTTACGTTGCTTTCGGTCCCGGGTGTACGGATGACGTCTGAGGGATCGGCCACCCAACGGTCGAGCCAGTCGAACCGCTCCTGCGACATGCCTGCGGGCAGCACGGCCACGCCGCGGCTTCCCATGATGCGGCTGATCGCGACACCACCGCGCGCATAGTTGCCAGTCGACGGCCACACCGCTCGGTGCTTCGTCGGATCGAACTGACCGGAAATGACGCGTGGCGCGAAGCACGAATACGCGGCAAGCACCTTGTGCGCGGTGATCATCGGGAAGCGGTCACCGAATACGACGATGATCGGACTTTCGACACCGGTCAGCGACGACGGCAGAACCACGTGCTCGGGAACCGACCCGCGCTCACCCGCCATGTTGTTGTACCAGTGCACGCGGAAGAGGTTGCGGGCATCGGGGGCATCCTTGTCGAGACACTTGAGCCCCGCCGTCACTTCGGCGGGAATCGTCGACGGGTCGGCCAACTGCGCGAAGGTCGGCAACACGATCTTTTGCTCGGCGAAGCGCTTGACGCTGTTGGCGAGGGACGCCTGGTCGACAACCGTGTCGGCGAGTCCCAACTGCGTGGTGAGCGCATCCTTGGAAAGACCAGAGACAGGGCTTGCGGTTGACATCGCCATTTTTACATTCTGTCAAAGAACGCCCCCGTTGCCCACGTATCGAGGGTTAGCCTTCGTCACGCCGCCGGCGTAGCCCAATGGCAGAGGCACGGCGCTTAGGACGCCGCCAGTGAGAGTTCGAGTCTCTCCGCCGGCACATGTTCATCGACGACCTGCCGACCCCCGCCCTCATCATCGATGCTGGCGCCCTCGAGGCCAACCTCGCGACCATGGCGCAGGCCTGGCCGGGCAGTCGTCTGCGACCCCATGCCAAGGCCCACAAATGCAGTTCGCTCGCCCGGGTGCAGCAGCGCTTCGGGCACACCGGCTTCACCTGCGCCACCCCACGTGAAATCTCAGGGCTCGCCAGGGCCGGCATCGAGGCCGATTTTCTTCTCGCCAACGAATCGGTCGACCCGGCACGACTGGGTGCGATCGCGAGCACCGGTGCGACGGTTGCCGTCGACTCCGATGAAACTGTCCGAGCCGCCGCTCGGGCGGGCATCAGCAAGGTTCTCGTCGACGTCTTCGTCGGCCTTCCCCGCTGCGGTGTCGAGCCTGACGACGCCGCGCGCCTCGCAGATCTTGCCCGTTCGTTGCATCTCGAGGTGCGCGGTGTGATGGGTTACGAGGGCCACCTCATGATGCTCAACGACCCGGCCGCCAAACGGGAGCGGGTCACCTTGGCGATGGAGACACTGCGTGATTGCAGTGAAAAAGTGGGCGGCGACATCATTTCCGCCGGTGGAACGGGCACGTGGCGCGAACACCTCGACACGGGCATCACGGAACTGCAGGCCGGCAGCTACGCGCTGATGGACACGTCGTACGCAACCCTCGGTCTACCGTTCCACCAGGCGGTGCACGTCGTGGGTACCGTGATCTCTCGTGCGGTCGGCTGGGCCGTTGCCGACGTCGGCCTCAAGGCGCTCGGTATGGACCACGGCAACCCCGAAGTCGACGGTTACGACGTGTGGTTCTGTTCCGATGAACACGTCACTTTCGCCGTGAAGCGCGACCCCGACTCACACGGTGCACCGACGTTCCTGCCCGGGGTCGGCGAACACGTGCTCGTCACCCCGGCACACGTCGATCCCACGATGTCACAACACGAACGGGCCTGGGTTCACCGCGACGGCCTTGTCGTCGACGAATGGGCGATCGACCTGCGCGGTTGGTGAATTCGCCAATTCCCCGGCGAGTGCGCGGAATGCGCGTCCGCGGTGCGACACCGCGTCCTTTTCCTCGGTGGTCATTTCCGCGAACGTGCGGCCGTCACCGTCGTCGGGAATGAAAACGCGATCGAAACCGAACCCGCTTTCACCGCGTTCCGTTTCCGCGATGCGTCCCTCGCACAGTCCCTCGACGATGGTCTCCGAGCCATCGGGCCACGCCACCAGGACCACGGTGACGAAGCGGGCGCTGCGGTCGGATACACCGGCCAGCGCACCGAGCAACTTCTTCCTGTTGTCGGCATCGCTGCAGCCCACCCCCGCATAGACGGCAGTCTCGACGCCGGGAGTTCCGTCCAGCGCCGCAACCTCCAACCCCGTGTCGTCGGCGACGGCCGCCCCGCCCGTCGCTGCAAGAATCGCCCGCGCCTTCAATCGAGCATTGCCAAGCAGAGTCCCCGCGTCTTCGACGATGTTGCCGACCGACTGCGGCCGCGGCAACAAGGCCCAACCGTCGGGCAACAAACCCGCGATCTCGGCGACCTTTCCCGGGTTCGCCGTTGCACACACGAGTTGCTGTTGCGCGGCCACGGGTGCGCGATCAGCCACCGAGCGAACGTCGCGTGGGCGGAGTCGCCAGCACGCCACGCTGGGCATCGAAGATGCGACCGAGGCCGTGGGACGCGAGTTCGAGCAACGCGTCGAGCTCTGAACGCGCGAAGGCACGACCCTCGGCTGTTCCCTGCACCTCGACGAAACGTGCCTCACCACCGGCAACCGGCTGCACCATGACAACGTTCATGTCCACCTCTGCCGTACTGTCCTCGAGGTACGGCAGGTCGAGGACCGGCGTCCCGTTGTGGATACCCACGCTGATCGCCGCACACTGCGAATGCAACGGGTGCTTCTTGATTGCGCCGTTCTGCAACAGACGCGTCAGCGCGTCGTGCAGTGCCAGGAATCCGCCACAGATGCTCGCCGTACGCGTGCCCCCGTCGGCCTGCAACACGTCACAGTCGACGACCACCTGGCGCTCACCCAACAGCGTCATGTCGCACGCCGCCCGCAGCGAACGACCGATCAGTCGCTGGATCTCGACCGTGCGGCCACTCTGTTTGCCCTTTGCGGCTTCGCGGTCGACACGCTCGGGTGATGAACCGGGCAACATGCTGTATTCGGCGGTGACCCAACCCTTGCCACTGCCCTTCATCCAGCGCGGCACGTCTTGGTCGATCGATGCGGTGCACAGCACACGCGTGCGACCGAACGACACGAGCACCGAACCCGCGGCCATTTCGGTGTAGTCGCGTTCGAAGGAAAGCGGCCGTAAATCGTCGGGCTGTCTCCCGTCGGGTCGTGTCATGCCGACCATGATTGTGCATCGGAGAGCTCGGGGCCGAACAAGCGACTGCCGAGCCGCGCGAACCACGCGGGATCGCCGGACGAAAAAAAGCGCTGCTCGCCCGATCGTTCCGTCGATTCGGCCATTCCACTCGAAGCCAGCATCGACCGCACGGCGAATGCCGTCTCATCGGCCGACGAGACCAACACCACGTCGGGCCCCATCACGTCGCCGATGACGCGTGCGAGATACGGATAGTGGGTGCAACCCAACAACAACGTGTCGACTCCCGCCGTCGATACGGGCGCGAGAAGGCGCTCGGTGAGCACCCGCACCTCGGCGCCCGTCGTCTGTCCACGCTCGACGAATTCGACCAGGCCCGGGCAAGCGGCCGACACGAGCTCGACGGACGTATCAACCTCGGCCACAGCCTTGTCGTAGGCACCCGAGTCGATGGTGCCGACGGTGCCGATGACACCCGCGCGGCCGTTCCGTGTGGCGCTGACGAGTGCCCGCGCTCCCGGTTCGATGACGCTGACGACCGGAACGGGCAGAGTCGCCTTGAGTTGGTCGAGGGCCACCGAGGCCGCGGTGTTGCACGCCACCACGATCATCTTCACGTCGAAGTCGTTGATCAGACTCGTCGCAATTTCGTGTGCGTAGCGCTGCACCTCGGTGGCCGGTTTGTTGCCGTACGGATAACGCCCGGTGTCGCCGATGTAGACGAGGTCCTCGGAGGGCAGCAGGTCGATGACGGCGCGTGCCACGGTGAGACCTCCAAAACCCGAGTCGAACATTCCGATCGGCTGCACCATCATCCTGCAGACTATGGGCTTGGTGCGGGGAGTACGTTGAGCACGTGCTCGGGGCCACCCTTCTCGCAATCGGCGCAGCCTTCTTGCACGCGGGTTGGAACCTCGCCATCAAGCAGAGCGGCGACAGATGGCACGCGCTGTGGGGACAATTCTTCGTCGCGGGCGTGGGCTGTGCGGTGCTCGTCGTCATTCTCGGTGGCGTTCCCGCAAGGGCCTGGATGTGGGCCGCACTCAGCGGCCTGGTGCATGTTGCCTACGTGTGGTTCCTCGCGCGCGCCTACGACCGCGGTGATTTTTCGGTCACCTACCCGATAGCGCGCGGCTCGGGTGCGGTGCTTGCGGCAATCGGCGGTGTGATACTGCTCAACGACTCGCTGTCGGCGATGAACGTCACGGGCATCGCGATCGCCGCGACGGGTCTCTGGTTGCTCGCGGGTCCCGCCGACAATGACCACGTACGCGCGGCACTTGCCGTGGCCGCAACCATCGGCCTGTACTCGGTGGTCGACAGCCGCGGCTCGCGCGACACCGGCGGCAACCTCTACCCTCTCACGACTTTCGTTGCCTGTGCGGTGTTCACCACCGCACACGGCCTTGCCATCGGTCGACGCGACGCGATGGTTGCCGCACTCCGCGCGCGCTGGCACCGCTTCATCCTCGCAGGTGCTGCCTCGGTGCTCACCTATTGGATGGTTCTTGTCGCGGTACAACGCGCATCAGTCGGCTACGTCACCGCACTGCGCGAATCGAGCGTCGTGATCGCGGCGGTCATCGGAGCGGTCGCGCTCAAAGAACCCTTCGCACGGCGGCGCATCATCGCGTCCTGCGTCGCGGTCGTCGGTCTGGTGGTACTTGTTGCGGGCTAGAAGTAGATGATCTTCTCGGCGGCAGCTTCGGCCACGTCGAGGTCGTCGGTGTAGGCACCCGTCGACAGGTACTTCCAACCGCCGTCACAGACGATGAACACGATCGTTCCCTCGTCGATTTCGTTTGCCACCTTGACGGCACCCGCCAGAGAAGCACCCGACGACAGGCCGGCGAAAATACCCGTCTGCGACACGAGGCGACGCGTCCACTCGATGCTCTCGCGCGGGCGCACGACACGCTTGCGGTCGAGCAACTCGAAGCCGTTCCAGTTCTCGAACACCGGCGGGATGTAGCCGTCTTCGAGGTTGCGCAGACCCTCCACACGCTCGCCGAGCGGCGGCTCGATGGCGATGATCTTCACCTCGGGCTTGTTCTCGCGCAGATAGCGACCGGTGCCCATCAGGGTTCCCGACGTGCCCAGACCAGCGACGAAATGCGTGATCTCGGGGCAGTCACGCAAGACCTCGGGGCCGGTGTTCTCGTAGTGGGTGCGCGGGTTGGCGTCGTTGCCGTATTGATAGAGGAAGCACCACTCGGGATGCCTCTCGGCCATCTCCTGCGCACGGCGCACCGCACCGTTCGATCCTTCCTCTCCCGGTGTCAGCACGATGTCGGCGCCGAAAATCTGGAGCATTTGCCGACGCTCGACCGACACGCTGGTCGGCATCAAGATGGTGATCGGGTAACCCTTGATCTGTGCGATCGCGGCAAGTGCGATTCCGGTGTTGCCAGACGACGGTTCGAGAATGCGCTGGCCGGGTTGGAGGCGACCGTCCTTCTCGGCAGCCTCGATCATCGCCTTGGCAATGCGATCCTTGACCGACCCGAACGGGTTCTGGTTCTCGAGTTTGGCCATCAGGCGCACCGACGCCTTGGGCGACAAAACGCTGACATCGACCAGGGGGGTGTTGCCGATGAGGTCAAGCACACTGTCGCTCGCCAGATTCACACGGGTCGCGGTCATGCTCGGCCTCCTTTCGGCAATACGAGTCGTGGTTCGAGTGAAACCAAAACGTGACTAATCCAGTCAGGATTGTACTGAATCCCGACACGGCTTGCTCAGGCCAGCCAATAAGACGTCGAGACGTCCTCCTCGGCGATCTGCCGCCCGCCCGCAGCCGCCTGATCGATGCGGAAACTGCGTGCCTCGGGCACTCCCCGGGCAAGGGTCACAATCAGGTAATGCCAGGCCGGGTCGGGTGCCTGGGCCACGTCGGTTGGGCTGGGATATGCCTCGCTGTGGGTGTGGCTGTGCATCACGCCGATGATCTCCAGGCCGTGGGTCTCGGCCTCCCGTTCGGCGCGCAGATGTTCCCTCGGGTCGATCGTGTACACCCGGGCACTGTTCGCCACGTTTGCGCACGGCACGAAGCGCACCACCTCTGCCCTGTCGGGATGACCCACCAACAGGCCGCACGCCTCGTACGGGTAACCCGCAAGCGCGTGGTCGTGCATGGCACGCAACTCGGTTTCGGGAACCGTCAACTTGGATGCGAGTGTCACGTCGAGGAATCTACCGAGGCGTATCAGACAACGGCCAGGCCGCGACTCGAGAGAACCCGTCGTCGCAGTGGCGAGAATCCGGCCTTCTCAACGAGAAGCCCGCATGCAAGAACGAGGGCAACGCCGGCGAGCATCAGCGACATGTCCTGGGAATTGCGACCCACGGTGAGAATGTTGCCGAGACCCGAGCCGAGGTCACCGGTCGAGGCAATCAACTCGGCTGCCATCAACGAGCGCCACGCGAAGGCCCAGCCCTGTTCGAGGCCCGTCAGATAACCGGGCATGGCGGCGGGCAACACGACGCGACGAACACTGCGAAGCCCGCCCAGGCCGAGCATGCTCGCCGCACGCCACTGAGTGGGGGGAATCAGGTCGACACCGCTGACGAGCGAGTTCGCGATCGATGGAACAGCGCCCAAAAGTATGATCGCGTAGACCGTCGTCGATGTCGTTCCGAACAGGACGATTGAAATCGGAACCCACGACACCGACGGCAACTGCTGCAATGCACTGAGCACCGGGCGGACGAATGAACGCACGCCGCGCACCATCGCCACCGCCAACCCGAGGGGTGTGGCGATGAGGATCGACATCAAGAATCCGAGAACACCCCGATGAAGGCTGTTCCACACGGACGACAGCAGGACACCGTCGGACCAAAGACCTCCGAGCGCATCGGCGACCATCGCAGGCGAAGGAATCTGCGACGTGGGCTTGACCTTTGACCACACGATCGCCTGCCAGACGATGACAACCGCGCCCATCCCGAGGGCAAACGGCTTTGCCGCCGCGGCGAAGGAACGCAACCTAGACACCGACGACCTCTTTCTTGAGCGCACCGGTGATGTCGCGTTCGACCACGTGCACGTAATCCGATGAAGGGTCGCGCGGGTACGCCTCGTCAATACGCCATTCGGCCACCACACGCCCGGGTCGTGCCGCCATCAACACCACCCGTTGACCGAGCGTCACGGCCTCGCGCACGTTGTGCGTCACAAAGACGATGGTCAGCCCGTGCTCCTTCCAGAGGGTGACCAATTCGTCGTGCAGAACGTCCCGGGTGATGGCATCGAGGGCCGAGAACGGCTCGTCCATCAGCAACACGCGCGATCCCCGGGCAATGGCCCGCGCCATGGCCACCCTTTGACGCATTCCACCCGAGAGTTCGTGAGGGCGCTTGTTTTCCTCCCCTGCAAGACCCATGAGACTCAACAACCTGTCCGCTTCGTTGCGTTGGTCGGCTCGTCGCAGACCCTTGTCGTGAAGCGCAAGCACGACATTGTCGCGAGCCGACAACCAGGCGAAGAGTGCTGGGTCCTGGAATATCAGCGACGGCCTGCTCTCGACGTTGACCGAGCCTGCATGCGGCTTCTCGAGTCCCGCAATGACGTTGAGAAGCGTTGACTTGCCGCAACCCGACGCACCGACGACCGAGACAAACCCGCCTTCTTCAACCGCAAGCGACACGCCCGCGAGGACCGGCATCGACTGCCCTCCGAAGGCGATCGTGATGTTCGAGAGGCTGATCATGGCGGTCTCCAATAGCTATTCCGTGATTCGGAATAGTATTCCATCAAAATATGACCGATGAAGTCAAGTTTTCTCCCACGGTCGGGTTTGCCAACATGGGCGCATGACGGAGAAGCCCGGGGGTGTCCAGTCGGTGGCCCGGGCCGCGGCGATCCTGCGCACCCTGGCCGAACCCCACGGCGACGGCTCGCAGCCCTCGGACGGCCTGCCACTTGCCGCCATCGCCAAAATCACGGGCCTGTCCCCCAGCACGACGCACCGCATTCTCCGCGCGCTCACCACCGAGCACCTAGTCGAACAAGATACGGCCACCGAGCGCTACCGGATCGGCCCGTTCGCCGGCGTGCTTGGCCAGGGTTACTTGTCGTCGGCGGGTCTTGAGCGCGCGGTGCCGATCCTTCGTGCACTGTGTCGACAAACCGACGAATCCGTAAGTCTCGCAACGCTGCATGGCACGACCGCATTGGTGGTGCTGCAGGAGCACTCGCCACAACCGTTGCGCGTCGATCATTTGGCCGGCAAGGAATTGTTTCTCCATGCATCGGCGATGGGCAAGGCGTTGCTCGCCTTCTCATCAAGACCGGCCAAGGAGCTCGTTTCGCAACTCGGTGACCTTGCTCGCTTCACCGACCGCACCATCACGTCGCCTGCGGCGATGATTCGCGAACTGGATGCCGTCCACCAGCGGGGGTACGCAACCAACGAGGGCGAGCGATACGACGGTGCCAACGGAGTTGCAGTTCCCGTGCTCGGCCCGGGCGCTTCATCGACGACATTTGCGCTTGGTATTCAGGGTCCCGCGACGCGGTGGGGCGCCGACCGCATGGCGGAACTGGCCGACCTTTGTCGTCGCGCCGCGCTGGATATCGCGGCGTTGGGTATCCACTGAGGCCCGTATCCCACGGGACGAAACCATGAGACCCAAAGGCACCTCCGTTCTCGCGAGCAACCGCAAGGCACGCCATGACTTCAATGTCATCGATGTGGTCGAGGCGGGAATCGTGCTTCTCGGCAGCGAGGTGAAGAGTCTGCGCACCGGCCAGGTGCAATTGGCCGATGCCTACGCACGAATCGTCGATGGCGAGGTGTGGCTGGAGGGAGTGCATATTGCGCCGTACCGCTTCGCCGTTGGTGCTGGCGCGCACGACCCCGACCGTGCACGCAAGTTGTTGCTGCACTCGAGCGAGATCCGCCGCTTCCGCCAGCGCATCATGCAAGACCGCTTGACACTCGTCCCGCTGTCATTGATTCTCAGGGACGGCAAGGTGAAGGTCGAGCTTGCCCTCGCACAGGGGCGCACCAAGGGCGACAAACGCCGGGCCATCGCCGAGCGCGACGTGAAACGGGAAATCCAGCGCGAAATCTCGCAGCGAAACCGCCGCTGACGGCGACGACGGGGCGCGAAACACCGACGCCTCTGCCCCGATCCTGGGTCCCGGGACGGTCATTGCCCCCGAGGGACCGGTGCAACCGAACTCCCTCACGGATGTTTCGGCCAGGAAGCGTCGAGGTCGTGGCGGTAGACGCCGGTGTCGAGGAAGTTACGCAGCTTCACCACGGTGTTGTGCGTGAAGTTCGGAATGATCGCCCGGTGCTCGGCATTCGTCGTCACCAACAGGTCGTTCAACAACAACATGTTGCGGTGCGCCACCAGAGTCTCGAAATCTTCCGAGTTGAACTCCGGCAGAGACCGCTCCGATTGGTACCCCTCAAAAAACACGTCGACGTGGTCGTGTTCGGGACGGCGGTAATACGTGGCAACAGCGAGGTCTTGAATCGGTAGGCCGGTGCCGCTGTCGTCGAAGTCGAACACCGACAGCCGTCCGCGGTACCACTTCATGTTCCAGTTGTGTAGATCGGCATGAATGGGCTGCGGAGATCCCACGGCGAACAACCGCTTCATCGTCGACGCTGCACGGTCAACCATCGCGCGAACAACATCGAGGTCGTCGCCGTCGATTCCCAGATTCTCCGGTGACAGCCGATCGGGGAAGGTCCAGAACGGGTCTTGGAGCAGTGACAGTTCCGCCCCGTTCGTCGGTCGCCACATCGCGGCATGGTTGTGCAGCTTCGCCATGGCCACACCTGCCGCGCGACTCTGCTCAAGCGTGGGTGCTTCGCCCAGGTCGCGTCCGTTCAACCAACCAAACACAGCAACACTCAAGTCCCGACCGAGGTCGGGCGAGTGAACCCAGGCAACCAGGTCACCCGTGGTGGTGCGCAGCGGCGCAGCCACAACAAGATCGGTGTCCCGGGCCAGCGCGTCGATCCACTGCAACTCAGCCGCAATGTTGGCCGGCGAGCGGCGCGAATTGACATTGATTCTCGTCGCCAACTTCGTGCCCTCGGTGGTGTCGATACGAAACGTCGTGTTGAAACCGTGCTCGAGCAGGGTCAACCGTTCGACCGAAACGGGAAAAGCACGCAACGCCTCGAGTGCCACCGAACGCATGCGCGACACCTGTGCCCGCTTCGACAGTGCGACAAAAGCGGACTCGCCCCCCACGGGCGCGACGGTATCGTCCACCCCCGCCCTATACTCAAAGGGCGTTCACACAACGGGGCTGACAGGTTTCGACAGCAGGTCCGCTGGGCGATCGTGCGACCCGAGTTGCTCAGACTCGAAAAACGGGGCAAAAACATAATTGCCAACGAGCAATTCGCTCTCGCCGCCTGATTCGTCGGGTGTCAGAGAGCACTCGTGAGCCGCGAGGCCGCACGGGGCCAGTTCACCGCAGCCCGGCAACAGAAGCGGTGGATGACGGCGTGAAAGAACGCTGACAGCGCGAAAGTGCGCTGGCCGATCGGAAAGACGATCCGCTGTCCGGGCAACCGGTCAGCCGACCCGCCGGTGAGGTTGCGTCAGCCTCGAAGTTGGGAATGGTCGTAGCACGAGCGTTCAACACCTGATGGACGGGGGTTCGATTCCCCCCAGCTCCACCATCAGATCTGCACGCAAGTAGCACCTACTGTTGCGCACACTCCATACAACACCCTCGTGATTACGATGTGAAACTCCGGGCACTGCATCGTTGCGGTGGTGCGACTGTCAGGCCGTCAACGATGCGCCGAACGTCGTCGAGCCACCAAAGTTGGGAACAAATTCTCGAATATTTTCAATTTCCTGCCGCCCAACAGAAATTGTTTTGGAACAAGTTAAATGTTCTTGTATCGATGTCGTCCCGTTGGTCCGGGTGCTCCATGACTTCCCACCGGCCGGTCCCACCGATCTGCTCGCCGGTTTCCGGGGGGCCGATTATCTCGAGCTTTGGCTCGCTCGTTGTGCCCGCCAACCCCAGATACCTGCCACCACGTAAATCAACAGGACCAATGGGACACAGATCAGCAATACAGCACGGTAGAAGTCAGGGGCTCCTTGATCACCGGCCTCCAGCACCAGATAAGTGAGGTAGGCAACATAAGAGACGACCAAAATCGCCCCCTCCCAGCGCTTGATCATGAAGCCGTTCCAGCAAATCGGCAGGAGAACGACCGCCGCTGCCAGGGTCACGGGGAAGTCGAGTCGAATCACCTCGTCTTTGACCGCGATGCCGTTTGTAGAAACGACGGCTGACGCACCAAGTACAGCAAGCAGGTTGAAAATGTTCGACCCCACGACGTTGCCGACGGCGATGTCTCGTTGGCCCTTGATGGCTGCCGTGACCGATGTCGCAAGTTCGGGCAGTGAAGTGCCACCCGCAACAACCGTCAATCCAATGACCAAGTCGCTGACACCGAGCGCCGACGCGATATCCGTGGCCGCGCCAACCATCATCTGCGACCCGATGACCAGAATGACAAGACCAACGATCACGAGACCCACTTGGAACGCGAGTGGGCGGGCGGCCACCCGCTGCTCAATGGCACCGACAGCCTCGTCGTGCTCCGCATCAACCGTTCGGTTCCGGTCTTTGGTCGCCCCACGCACGAGCCACGCGACATAAGCGAAGATTCCCGCAAGCAGCAGTAGTCCCTCGAGCCGACCGATCAAATTGTTGAGGGCCAGGAGATACACCAACACCGATACAACGATGAGAAGCGGAATGTCGAATTTCAACAGGCGTTGTGTTATCGATAGCCCGCTGACCGCGGCAGATAGTCCGAGAATCAGGAGGATGTTGAACGTGTTGCTGCCCACCACGTTGCCAAGTGCGACGTCGGCATTTCCCGACAGGGCGCCGCTGACCGAAACCGCGAGCTCGGGGGCGCTCGTTCCAAACGCCACGACGGTCAGGCCGATGACGACCGGCGCTAAACCGAATCGGGTTGCGATCGATGAGGCTCCACTGACGAGACAATTGGCGCCGAGTATCAGGGAAACGGCTCCGACGATCAAAACCACGATCGATGTGGCGCTCACGCCGGACTCCCATGTTCGCTTGATTCCACGGTTTTCACCCGCGAGAGTTTAGGGTCCGCACTCACCGCCGGGTGGGTCACTCCATCCACCAGGGACAACCGACTGCCCGACATTTGCAACGCAAATCATCGTGGCCCGACCCCGACGCGGCGCGGACGCGTCGGGAACGGACGAAGTGGCAGTTCAACGAGGTGGGACTACGGAATCGTCAACCCAGCTGCCGTGGAACCCGAATGGCACACGCTGTGGCAGGTGGACGCGCGCGACGGGGGCCTTGGACATGTCAGATGCATCAAGGATGACGAGTTCCGATGTTTCGGTATCGCTGTAGTAGACGAAGCCCATGGCATAGCCCTCGTCCTCGGCGGCCTGGGCCGAGTCCTGTACGAAGACAAACTCGCCCGGGTGGGCGTAGGCACCGAAGTCGTGAACCGTCTTTGAGCCGTCCCGCATGTCGTACTTGGCGACGACACCGGCCGAATCCATCGCACCGACCTTGGCATCACGCGCGCACGCCGCCCAGCCGTAGCGGTGCTTGAGACCAATGACGCGGTCGTCGACACGCGGGAAGCCGTGCGCCCAGTCGTCGTATTGCTGTTCGCGAACCACCCCTGTCTTTAGGTTGAACGTCCATCGCCACAAGTACGACGGGTCGAAGTCTTCCATCGACTTCCGCCACATCGTGGCATGACGGCCGACGTCGCAGATGACTTCGTCACCCTCGACATAGGAGTTGAAAGGATGGAACACGTAACAAGGATCGACTTCGAACCAACGAATGTCGGCGTCGGTGCCCATGCGGGGCATGATGCCGATGCGCGCACCGTAGGTATCGTCCCAGCCGATTGGCGGCAGACCCTGGGCAATTTTGTCGAGATCAAAAACCACGGGAAGATCCATGAAAATCGCGTGGTCGCGCGTGATCATGAAGTCGTGCATCATCGTGCCTTTTGGCGTCGTGATAGGAGCCGAGTGAACGAGCTGGCCCTTCGCGTCGAGTACGTGGTAGGTGACGTACGGCGCGACCGCTGCGTAGCCGAAGAAGTGCAGTTCGTTCGTTTCGGGACACAGTTTGGGGTGCGCGGTGAATGCGGTCGTCAATTTGCCGCCGAAGTCGTCACAGCCGATCGTGTCGAGCTCGGGTGAAAGTTCCCACGGGAAATGACCCTCTTCGAGTGCCCAGATGCGGCCGGCGTGACCGAGAACATGGGTGTTGGCCGCACTTGCAGTCGGGTCGAACATGCAGTCGGGGTCCATTGCCTCGAGACCCTTTTCGTATTTCGTCGAGCGCACGTAACGGTTGCGGTACCACTTCGCCTCGCCACCCTCGAGCCGGACGCCGTGGATCATCCCGTCACCAAAGAACCAGTGGTCGGTGTAGCCGGTCTTGGGGTTCGAGCCGTTGCGTAGGTACATGCCCGAGAGGCTCGTCGGGATGGCACCTGTGACTTTGAGATTGAAGTCGGTCACCTCGTTGGGTACCGGCGCATAATTGCCCGTCAGGAACCACGGCTTGCGTTCGCCCTCTTGCTTGCTCTCTAGCACGTCGGTCATTGCCGACCCCCTTGTCTGTGGGTCGAACATCACGCGTCCGACCGCTCTATCATGACCGCGTATCGAGCCGTGCGCAACACGCAGCCTCCGGATTGCGGCGCGTCTGACACCATCGATTCCCGACATGGCCCCGACTGGCGACGGCCAAACGTTCGCCCGGTCACCCGAGGCCTGCGTGACGATCCCACAAAACGCCGGGAAACCCCGCTGCGAGCAGATCCTGAGCGCGGAGCATCACAACTCTGAGGTGATATGAGACGGCCGCGGGCGAGATCGTCACCGCTCACCATGTCGAGCGCAGCGAACCAAGGGGGCACTCGATCTTCCCGCGCGGGGCCGCGTGGGCTCGGAGCGGCATGCAGCGGTGCGCCGTGGTCAGCGTCGGTTCAGCCCCAGCGGAGTAACCTCGGTGACTCGTGGGCTCAGACCAGACAGCCGGACAGGAATCCGTCGAACTAGCCAAGAAAGTGCGGGCTCCGGACGCCCTGACCTCCGACGGAGAGGCCACAGGTGGGGGCCACCGACAAGGCGGTGCGGGCCACCAGACGGGCACTGTCGCCCTTGCACTCGGAGCGTTGGGGGTTGTCTACGGCGACATCGGCACGAGTCCCCTCTACTCGCTCAAAGAAACCTTCACCGAAGAGTCGCACGTCATGACAATCGACCGCATCAACGTGTTCGGCGCCTGTTCGCTCGCGTTCTGGGCACTGATCCTCATTATTTCGGTCAAGTACCTGATGTTCGTGATGCGTGCCGACAACAAGGGCGAGGGTGGGATCCTCGCGCTGACGGCACTCGTCGGCCGCAGCAATTCGACCGGCAAGAAGGCCGGCCTCCTCGTGGCGCTCGGGGTGTTCGGCACGGCCCTCCTCTACGGAGACGGAATCATCACCCCCGCCATTTCGGTTCTCAGCGCCGTGGAAGGCTTAGAAGAGGTCTCGACGTCGTTCACCGACTGGGTCGTTCCAATTGCGGTGATCATTCTTGTCGGCTTGTTCATCGTGCAGCGCCGAGGCACCGGGGCTGTCGGCAGGGTGTTCGGACCCGTCATGATGCTGTGGTTTGTGACGCTTGCGATCGTGGGCCTCTCGAAGATCATCCCCGACCCCGGAATCGTCCAGTCCATCAACCCCTACCACGCAGTGAAGTACTTCACCCACGAACCGAAAAAAGCATTTCTTTCACTCGGGTCGATTTTCCTCGTCGTGACGGGTGGTGAGGCGCTGTACGCAGACATGGGTCACTTCGGTCGCAAGCCGATCATGTTCGGCTGGTACGGCATGGTGATGCCATCACTCGTGCTCACCTACTGGGGCCAGGGTGCGTTCCTCTTGAAGAGTCCCGATGACATCGAAAGCGTGTTCTTCCGGATGGTGCCCGAGTCGATCGTGCTGCCGATCGTGATCCTCGCCACCATGGCCACGATCATCGCCTCGCAGGCGCTCATCTCGGGTGTGTTCTCGCTCACGGCGCAGGCCGTGCAAATGGACTATCTCCCCCGCATAAAAGTTGTGCACACCTCGAGCAAGCATTACGGGCAGATATACGTGCCCCTCGTGAACTGGCTGCTCATGATCGGTTGTGTCGGCCTGGTGATCGGATTCCAGACCACCAGCAATCTGGCGGCGGCATACGGCATCGCCGTCACCATGACGATGGCCATTACGACACTCGTCTTCTACCGAGTGCTCACCGACAGCTGGGGTTGGAGCAATGCAAAGGCAATGGTCGTGTGCTTGCCGATGCTGCTCATCGAGACGGGATTCCTCGGTGCGAACATGGTGAAGATCCCCCACGGTGGTTGGTTCGCACTCGCGGTCGGTGTCGTCCTCATGGTTCAGATGCAAACGTGGCGTCGTGGGCGCTCGCTTGTTGCCAAACGGATCCACCGCGGTGAAGTGGGCATCCGGAAGTTCCTCGACGATGTCGAAGAGATGACCCGCGTCGATGGCACGGCGATTTTCATGTTCAAGGACAGCGACAAGGCCCCGCCGGCACTCGTCAACAACCTGGAGCACAACAAGGTGCTGCACAAGACGACGCTCATCGTCTCGGTTGATACTGCGGATGAACCCCGTGTTCCCGCGGGCGAGCGCGCGCTGATCACCAGGATTGCACCGGGTGTGTTTCAGGTGCAGTTGCGCTTCGGCTTCATGGACGAGCCGAACGTTCCGGCAACCTTGCGGCAAATCGATCATCCCGGCCTCGAATACAATGACGATCAAGTCACCTACTTCATCGGGCGCGAGTCCATCGTTGCAGGCAAGGCACCCGGCATGAACCCCCTTGCCGAGCATCTGTTCGTACTGTTGAACCGTGGCGCTGACAGCGCAGTGCGGTTCTTCAACCTGCCGACGGACCGTGTCTTCGAAGTCGGCTCACGCGTCGAGATCTAGGGGTCGAATCGTGGCGAAACTGCCCACGATCGCCGTCTGTTACCTCGCCGGCGTCGACTCCACCCAGATCGAGGAGCGTCTGGGTCCGTCTCGCATCACCGACGCTCTCCCGGACCACCCGATTCTCGACATGCGGGATCGCACGCCCGCCGACCTCGGTGACAACGAACGTACGCGCACGGCCGAAGTCGAGATCGCCTTCATTCTTGACATGCCCGACTACATCTTCGAGGCGTTTCCAAACCTGCAGTGGATCCACTCGCTAATGACGGGCCACGAGCACATTCCCCTCGATGAACTGCGCAAGCGGGGCATTCGACTCACCAACGGCGCGGGGACGGCAGCGACAGAGATCGCCGAATTCGTGATCGCCCGCATTCTCGAACACTGGAAGCGGCTCCCCCAGATTGCCGCACAGCAGGTCGAACACCGTTGGCACCCCGCGTTCGGCCGCGCACTCTCGGACTGCGACGTCGTGCTCGTCGGCTACGGACCGATCAACCAGGAGGTGGCGAGGCTGCTCGCCCCGTTCGGCGTGAAGTTGACCGCCGTGCGCCGATCCGCCGACGCACCGTCTCCGGGCACCAGCCGCACGGTGTCCTTCGCCGACATGAACGGCGCACTCTCCGGCGCCGATGTGGTGGTGGCCGCCGTTCCATCGAATCCCGACACCACGGGCCTCTTTGGTGCCGAGGCGTTTGCGGCGATGAAACCGGGATGCTTCTTCGTCAACGTCGGACGCGGCACCGCGGTGGTCGAGGCCGACTTGATCCGATCACTCTCCTCGGGTCACCTCGGCGGTGCCGCGCTCGACGTGACCTCCGAAGAACCCCTGCCGGCCGACAATCCACTGTGGGACTCGGCTGCACGCATCTCACCGCACAGCTCGGCGACACTCGCCAACACGATGCGCCGCGTGCACGACCTTTTCATTCGCAACGTCGGGCTGTACTCCGCCGGCGCACGACTCGACAACGAGGTCGAAATCTAGGCAGTCGCCCCACCGTCGACCACAACGGTCTGGCCGGTGATGAAGGCGGCGAGTTCCGAGACGAGAAACAACGTGACGCGCGCGATGTGGTCGGGTTGACCCGCGATACGCAACGGGTTCGCCGCAATCGCGGCCTCGATGTCGAGGCCACCGGCCTTGAGGGGCGCCATTTGCTCCTGCACACCGGGTGTGTCGATGATTCCCGGTGCGATCGCATTCACGCGGATGCCACGGGGCCCAAGTTCATTGGCGAATGCACGCGTGAGCGCGATGACGGCGCCCTTTGAGGCCGAGTAGGCGGTGATGTTCGCACCGCCGCGAATGCCGGCGATGGATGCGAGATTGACGATCGCGCCACCGTTCTTCATCGCACGTGCCGCCTCGCGAACCGCGCTGTACTGAGCACGCACGTTGACCTCGAGCATCTTCGACACGAACGAGTCGGTGACCTTGTCGATCGGGCCCGTCGTCGGATAGATACCGGCGTTGTTGACGAGAATGTCGAGGTTTCCGCCGCGCGCCGCGGCCTTCACGGCTGCAGACAACTGGTCGGCGTTGGTGATGTCGCAGACGACGAACGCCCCTCCGATTTCCCCGGCGGTTGCCTCACCCGCCACATCAAGGTCGGCGAGCGTCACGTTCGCGCCCGCCGCACGCAGGCGCCCGGCGATCGCCCTGCCGATACCTTTCGCCGCTCCGGTCACGAGCGCGTTTCTACCGGTGAGATCGATGAGCATCTCGTTGTCTGGCGCCGCCATGCCCCAACGTTAGTGTCGGACCGTGACCTCGAACGACGCCGTGCACTTCAGCCTGCTGTCCGAGGAATTCCATGCCGACCCACCGGCCATGTTCGCCGCGATGCGCGAGAGGTGCCCCGTGCACCATGCGAACGAACCGGCGCCGCACTTCAGCCTGACCCGCGAGGCCGACGTGGCCGGTTCGTTGCGCGACGACGCAACCTGGTCGTCGAAGTTCGGGCCCGGTCATGCTTATGGCGAGCCCGGGAGTGGTGTCCTGGTGTCGAGCGACCCGCCTGCACACACCGCCGAACGGCTCGCCATCACCCGCAACTTCAAGCCGTCGGCGATCGAAGCGATGGAAGGCGACATCCGCACGTTGGTGTACGGCCTCGTCGAAGGTTTCAAGGACCGCGGACGCGGTGAGCTGATCGCCGACCTCGGCATGCCGGTGCCCCTCACGGTCATGTGCTGGATGCTCGGCACGCCGGCCGAGGACATCGAGAAATTCCGCAACTGGGTGTTGCCGATGGCCGAAGCCGTGGCCTACGTCGGCGGTCGCCGGGCGAACGACACCGTGATCAACGCCTACAAGAGTTACGGCGACTACTTCGGCGCACACATCCGCGATCGCATGGCGGCGGTCGAGGCCGGCGATGATGTTCCCGACGACTTGTTGACCCGACTTCTCACCGTGCAACGCGACGGAACTCGATTGACGTTCGCACAGGTCTTGGGGTTTTGCCAGTTTCTTCTCGTCGCCGGATCCGCGACGACGACGCTGCTCATCGGAAACCTCGCGAAACGACTGATGGAGTTTCCCGAGCAATTCGAACTGGTGCGCAATGACCGCAGCCTGATTCCGAACGCGATCGAAGAAAGCCTGCGTTTCGATGCCCCGGTGCACGGTTTGTTCCGGACCAACAACTTCCCCGTCACGCTGTACGGCGTCGACATTCCCGTCGACTCGAAGGTGTTGATGATGTTCGGGTCGGCCAACCGCGACCCCGAGGCCTGGGACCGCCCGGACGAGTTCGACATCACGCGCGACCTCGGCGCCCTCAAGCGCCATGCCGCTTTCGGTGTGGGGATTCACTACTGCCTGGGCGCGCCGCTATCCCGAATGGAAGGGGCCCTGGCCCTCGAGGCCATCCTCGACCACCTGCCGCACCTGCGACCTGATGGGCCTCCGAGCCGGGTGAAGGCCCCAATTCTCAAGGGTTTTGAGACACTTCCGGTGCGCTGGGACTGAAAACCAAAAAGTTGACCGCTCTGGTAGGGTTTCGCACAGTGAAACCTGACTAGAAAGGTCAGCAATGCAGTTCCCCATCAATCTGAACCTGGCCGGCCGCCGCGCGTTGTTGGTTGGCGGTGGTCGCATCGCCCTGCGCAAGGCTCAACAACTCCTGGCCTGCGGCGCGGACCTCACCGTCGTGTCACCCGACGTCGTGGACGAGTTTCTCGACATGGGCGTCACGCTGGTTCTGCGTCGATACGAAGCCGGAGACGTCGTCGGGTTCCGTCTGGTTGTTACGGCGACGGGCAACGTCAGTGTCGACCAACAAATTTTTGACGAGTGCGAGTCATTGGGTATCTGGGTGAACTCGGCCGACGACCCCGAGCGCTGCACCTTCACCCTCCCCGCAGTCCACCGCCAGGGCTCGGTGATGGTCACCGTGTCCACCGGTGGCGCCAGCCCCGCCTTGTCGTCGTACCTGCGCGCACAGATTTCGGAACTCATCGGACCCGAGTTCGCCGACATCGCCGCGGAACTTGCCGCGCGCCGCGCCGACGTGCACGCCCGCGGTGCAAGCACCGAGGACATTGACTGGCGGCCGATCATCGAAGACGTTCTCGTCACACACGGAGTCGTGCGATGACCGTGCACTTGGTCGGTGCAGGCCCCGGCGATGCGGATCTTCTCACCGTGAAGGCCGCCCGACTCGTCGCATCCGCTGACGTGATCGTGCACGACCGTCTCGCGGATCCGTCGATCCTCACACTGGCACGCCCCGACGCCGAGTTCATCGACGTCGGCAAGCGGCCGGGCAACCCCACACCGCAAGAGAACATCAACGCGTTGTTGGTGCACCTCGGCAGCCAGGGCCTGGAGGTCGTGCGACTAAAGGGCGGCGACCCTTACGTGTTCGGTCGTGGCGGCGAAGAGGCCGATGCCCTGATTTCCGCGGGCATCCCCTTCGACCTGGTCCCCGGTGTCACGTCTGCGATCGGCGCGCCCGCCGCGGCCGGTATTCCCGTGACGCACCGCAACGTTTCGACGTCGTTCACCGTCGTCACCGGCCACCGCGAGTCGGGTGGCTCGACGAACATCAACTGGGAAGCCCTCGCCAACGTCGGCGGCACCATCGTGGTGTTGATGGGCGTCGCCGAACGCGGCGCGATTGCGTCGCGCCTCATTGCGGGCGGACTTGCCGCCGACACCCCGGTGGCGGCCGTGCGTTGGGGCACGCGTCCCGAACAACACACAGTGCGCACCACGCTCGAAAACCTTGCTGCAGTGCACGTGGAGGCACCGTCGACGATCGTCATCGGCGCCGTCGCCGCATTCGAGTTCGAGCCCACCTCGCGCCGCACCGCGGTCTTGGAGGGCAACTGACGTGCGCCGATCGATCGACGACATGCCGCTGACGGCCACCGACCTGCCCGAGGGTGCCGATGACGCGATGGAACTGTCCTGGGCGGTCGCCGTGTGTGACGACTACGACGACGCCACCCCCCGCTTGGTTCTGACGATCGAAGAAATCGGCAACCCCGGTGCGGGCCTCGTTGCTCACCTCAACCCGGACCATGCGCGGCGCCTGCGCGGCGCGATTCACGACGCACTCCGCGAAATTGGTGAGCCGGCAGGACGATGAAGGAGACCCCCGTGACACGCATTCCCCCGGCCCCACAGCCCCGCGATCTGGATGCCGAACAGCTCGCCGACATCGAACGCTTCGAGGCTGCGATTGCGCAGTACCTCGCCGGCGAAATCGACGAGGACGTGTTCCGTGTGATGCGCCTGAACAACGGCATCTACGGCCAGCGCCAGGGTGGCACCAACCAGATGGTGCGCATCAAGTTGCCGGCGGGCACAATCACGCCCGAACAACTCGACTTGATGGGTGACCTGGCCACCGAGTTCTCCCGCGGATGGGGTCACATCACAACCCGCCAGAACATCCAGTTTCACTTCGTCGA
This sequence comes from Actinomycetota bacterium, assembly GCA_016870865.1. Lineage (GTDB taxonomy): Bacteria > Actinomycetota > Acidimicrobiia > Acidimicrobiales > Ilumatobacteraceae > F1-20-MAGs119. Next base: position 38,031 of record VGAC01000004.1, on the reverse strand, counting down.
ACTGCGTCGAATCCCCGACCTGCTGCGTCGACTCGCCGCTGTGGGCCTGACGAGCCGCGAGGCGTGCGGTGACACCGTGCGCAACGTGATGGCCTGCCACCTCGCAGGCGCCTGCCCGTACGAACACCTCGACGTCACGCCGTGGGCGGAGGCGACGTATCGGCACTTCGTGCGCAACCCGCTCGGCCAGCGCCTCCCCCGCAAGTTCAAAGTCAACTTCTCGGGTTGTTCGACCGACTGCGGCCAGGCGATGTTCAACGACGTCGGCGTCGTGGCCGTGACGCGTGAGGGCGAAGACGGCACGGTCGAACAGGGCTTCCGCGTCTACATCGCGGGCGGTCTTGGCGCCACGCCGCATCCGGCGCTCTCCCTCGAGGATTTCACCACCCGCGAGGAGTTGCTGCCCACCATCGAGGCCGTGTTGCGTGTCTTTGATCAAACGGGCAACCGTGACAACAAGTTGCGTGCACGTCTCAAGTGGGTCATCGACCAGTTGGGCATCGACGAAGTCCGTCGTCGCGTTATCAAGATTCGCCACACGTTGCCGGCGTCATCATCCTGGCCCGGCGGCATTCCGCCGGAAGTTGCGTCGGTCGGCGATGCGCCAGCAGGTCGCGCCTCGGTCGGCGAGATCACGCCGGTCGGCCAGGGCGTTCGTGTCGCTCTTCGCTCGAGTGATCGCTTCGTGAACTGGGAAACTGCCAGCGTCATCCGTGGGTCGGCAAAGGGGACCGTGTCCGCCATCGCGTACGCCGCGATCGGTGACATCACCGCGTCACAGTTCAAGGCGCTGGCAGCGATTCAGCGCGAGCTGGGTGCCGACGTGCGCCTCACCAACCGTCAGAACGTGGCATTCCGCAACCTCACCGAGGACCAGTTGCGCGTTCTCCACGATCGCCTCGAGGAAATTGGTATGGCGCGTCCGGGCGCCGAGCTCGCGCGTGACGTGGTCGCGTGCCCCGGAGCCGACACCTGCAACATCGCCGTCACCCAGTCGCGCGGTCTTGCCAAGGCAATCGGTGACCGCCTGGAAGAAGAGGGCCTCGCCGAGGTGGGTGGGGTGCGCATCAACATCTCGGGTTGCACCAACAGTTGTGGCCAGCATCACGCGGCCGACATCGGCCTGTTCGGTGCCGAGCGCCGCGCCCACGGAAAGTCGCTGCCCGGCTACCAGTTACTGCTCGGTGGCTACGTCGGCAACGAGCAGATCCACTTCGGTGAGAAGGCGTTGCGCGTGCCGGCAAAGGCCGCGCCCGAAGCCGTGGCACGCGTGGTGCGCCGCTTCACCAACGAGCGTGATGCAGGAGAAACTTTCCAGGGCTGGTTGTCACGCAACGGCGGCGCCGCGAATGTCGCGGGTGGCCTGCGCGACCTCGACATCGTGCCCAAGCCCGACGATGCACCCGAGTTCTTCGTTGACTACGACGAAACCGGGCCTTTCGTGGCCGCTACCGGAGAATCGGAGTGCGCGACATGACACTGGCCCACACCACGCTCGAGACCGCCCAAATCCGCGAACTGAATGCGGCATTCGAAACCGCGCAGCCGACCGAGATCCTCGCTTGGGCGGCCGCGACGTTCGGGGACGGCCTCGCCGTGACTTCAAGTTTCGGTGACCCCGTCCTGGCCCACCTTGCTTGGTCCACGGTCCCCGGTATCGAGGTGTCGCTGATCGACACCCAATACCTGTTTGCCGAAACGATTTGGTACGCCAAGCATCTCGCCGAGCGCACGGGCGGCAACCTGCGCATTCTCACTCCCGCCTCCGACGTCGGACGCGACGATCTGTGGGTGCGCGACACCGACCTGTGCTGCGGCATCCGCAAGGTCGCTCCGCTCGAGCACATGCTCGCCAATCGCACCTCGTGGTTGACCGGGCTACGGCGCGACGACGGCCCGACACGTGCACAAACTCCGATCGTGTTCCACGATGTTCTGCGCGACGTGATCAAGGTCAACCCGATCGCGAACTGGAGCGATGCCGACGTGGCCTCCTACGTACTCGACAACGACCTGCCCCCGCACCCACTGGTCGACCGTGGCTACACCTCGATCGGTTGCTGGCCCTGCACTGCTCCGGCTGCCGACCCCAACGACAAGCGCGCCGGTCGGTGGGCGGGACAGTCGAAAACCGAGTGCGGGCTGCACGGTGGCCCGACCGTCAAGTAACGGCCGGTCGACCACGTAGGCGGCCTCGCCGATGTTCTCCCGCCAACCCGTGGCTGCCACAGGCACCGCGAAAGGCAGATGCACCCGGCATCGGGTGTCTACCCGAAAACGGGCATGACTTCTTTGGCGAAAAACTCGACGGCGGGTTCCCACACACCCTCGACGCGGGGCCCGTTGAAGTACACGGCAAGTTCGTCGAAGCCGATTGCCTCGTGCCAGCGGGTGATTTCGTCGATGCACATCTCAGGCGTGCCCGCGATCGCACGATTGTGGACGAACTCCGCGAAGCCCACGTCTTCATCGTGTGCGACGCGTTGCAGCACGGGGTCCTCCGCGTCACCGCGCGTACCGGCATGCCAGTAGTACTTGTGGAACTCGCGCGCCGGCCCGAACCACTGTTCTTCGACGATTTCCTGCGTCGGTGCGGCCCATGTTTCGCGCATCAGACAGATGTAGGGCGTGACGCCGGCTGCGGCGCACTGCTCGCGGTAGCTGTCGGCCAGCGCCTTGACGACGGGCAGGGTCTCCATCGGCAAGGAAAACCAGCCGTCGCACACCGTTGCTGCCCGCTTGATGCCGCTCTTGGACGTGCCGCCACCCAGTATCGGCGGATTCGGTTTCTGCACGCAGGGCGGGTCGACGAGGTTGTCAGGGATCTCGAAGAACTCGCTCTGCCAACCGTGGCGGCCCGTCGACCAAGCGTGCTTCATGTAGCGCACCATGTCGGTGAGGCGGCGTCCGCGTGTCTCGAACTCGACGTTGTAGCCCGCGTACTCGTACGGCCGGTAGCCAACACCGACACCCAGTGTCACACGCCCGCCCGACACCTGGTCGACCTGCGACACCTGCTCGATCACGTTGGCCGGATGATGCAGTGCGGCGAGATAGATGCCGGTGCCAAGGCGTATGTTTTCGGTGCGCGAAGCGAGGGCGCCGAGAACCACCATCGGTGCCGATGCGTCGGGCGTGTCGCTGGTGAACGAATGATGGCCGATGTACCCCGTGTGGAAGCCGAGGCGATCGAGTATCTCGGTCGCCCGGTACATCCGCTCGTAGGGTTTCTTCGCCCCGGGCTCGATGAGCCGCGGGATGAAGGAACTGATACGGAACGGCGCGGGCATCAGATCGAGCGTGTGGCGCCCGCGGCCTGATGAATCGACGCCATGATCGAGTTGGTTCCCGTGACGTCACCGACCATGTGCACCTTCACGCCCTTGGGCGCGTACTCGGCGATCTCACGGTTCGGATGGTTGTAGGTGACCAACACGACGGTGTTTGCGGGAATGGCCCGACGCCGCTCGGTGAACGGCACGCCGATCAGTACTTCGTCTGGCGTGATCGCCTGCAGGTAGTGACCGCCGATGAAGTCGAAGTCCCCCGACATGAGACGCTCTTTCGACGCTTCGACAGTGGCGGCCGGGAACGGGACCATCGCCCCGAGCGAGTCGTAACGGCTCACCATCGTCACCTTTGCACCGGCATCGACGAGCGCGTCGGCAACCGAAATCGCCTCGAACGTGCCCGTGTCGTCGAAGACGAAGCAGTCACCGTTGATTTTTGCCCGACCACCGAAACCAAAGACGTCCCACGAGGTGTAGACGTGGGGCAGGTCGGCACCGCTGACGGGCGTCGACGGCGTCGACAACTGGAAACCGTCACGACGGGGTGTCGACCCGGTGGCCACGATCACTTCATCGGGCCCTTCGGCCGTGATCGTGTCGGGGTCTGCAAAGGTGCCGAGGTGGATCCGTACACCGAGGCGTTCGATCTCGCGCGAAAGAAAGTCGGTGATCGCCGCGAGGTCGCTGCGGTGCGGCGCGCGCGAGGCAATCGATACCTGGCCGCCGAGTTGACGGGTGGCCTCGTAGAGCACCACTTCGTGCCCACGCAGTGCAGCCGTGCGCGCGGCTTCGAGGCCTGCGGGGCCGCCGCCGACCACCATGATCTTCTTCTTCGTCGGCGCAGGTGCAACGGGCTCGAAGGGCACCGTGGTCTCGTTTGCTGCCGCCACGTTCACGACGCAACCCAACTTTCCGGTCGCCATCAACTGGGCGACACAGCCCATGTTCGACCCGATGCAGGGGCGAACCAAGTCCTCCTCGCCGCGACGCGCCTTGTTGACCAGTTCGGGGTCGGCAATCAGTGCACGGACCATCGACACCATGTCGCTGGCGCCGCTTTCGATGATGTGATTCGCGTGGTCGAGGGTCATGATGCGCCCGACAACCATCGTCGGCTTGGACACGACCTTGGTGATGACTTCGTTCGGCGCCATTTCGTGGCCGAGCGGGTCTTCCATCGTCGAGAGCAGCTTGTGGAATCGCCAGTACGAACCCATGTGCAGCGACACGTAGTCGACGTATTGCTCGACGTACCGGGCGATCTCTGCGTTGTCCTGGGGTGTCAAGCCGCCCGGAATGTATTCCTCGTTCGGCAGGCGGATTCCCACGCAGAAGTCGCTGCCGACCACCCGGCGAATCTCCTCGAGCGTTTCCACCAGAAACCGCATGCGGTTCTCGAACGAGCCACCGTATTCGTCGGTGCGGAGATTCGTTGCGGGTGACATGAACTGCTGCAACAGGTACCCGCTCGAGGCATGCACGTCGATACCGTCGAGGCCACCGTCGCGGATACGACGTGCCGCGCCGCCGAATGCCTTCACGACATCGCCGATCATGTCGGTCGACATCGGCATCGGGATGGTGCCGATGTTCGGGCTGGGAATCGCACTCGCCGCGTACGGGAAAGGCGCCTTGCGCGGTCGCGCCGCGGCGCCGGGGTGGTACACCTGGGCGAACATCTTCATTCCGTGCGGTCGCATCCTGTCGGCGATCTCGCGATAGATCGGAATGATCGAATCGTTGTAGAGCGGCATCAATGACGGCGCACTGTCGTGCACGCTCGTCGCCTCGAGCGTGCTCATCGCAACTCCCCCGCGTGCCCGCGCCTCGTGGTAGGCGATCAGGCCCTCGCCGCTGAGCAGTGTTCCGTGAGCAGAGCGCACGATGCGATTCTTCAATTCGACCCCGCCGACGGTGATCGGCTGAAACAGTCTCGCGTAGCGCATGGACCCCTCCTTGATTCAGGGAGGGCGGGCCTCCCTATTTCTTCGTGGTCCCTTTCGCAAGCCTGAAGACCGTGAGAACGAGAATAAGCGACGCGGCCGCGCCCACGAATGTCAGGGCATCAAGGGGGTCCTTCTGCTTGAGCAGGCCCTCGATGGCCTTCACTGCCACGAACACGACGAGGATGTCGATGATCGGCCCCTTGAGGTCGTCGAGCGACTGGATTCTCAGCCACTCCGGGACGTCGAGCTCACCGATGAACAATTCGTAGAGGCCGACCACGATGATGAATTGAACGAGTGCAAGTAGGTACGTATCGATCGTCTTGAGCAGCGAAACCACCTGGTCGTCGCTGCGCCACTTCCCCGCGAAGAGATCGTCGATGAACAGCACGGTCCGCGCAACCGACCAGCCAAAGGTGGCGATCGAGGTCGCCAACAAGCCGACCACGGCGACGATCGCCAGGAAGCGGGCGGGACCGAGAACTTTGCCCAATCTCATGGACCAGTTTTAGTGCACCGCTGGTCAGTGGATGGTGACCGTACCGGCATTGCCGTCGACGGTCACCGTGGCGCCGCTCGGGATGCGCACCGTTGCATGTTCCACCGACGGAACGCAGGGGATGCCCAATTCGCGCGAAGCGATCATGGCATGGCTGCCGACCGCACCGACGTTGACGACCACGGCGGACGCCGCCAGGAACAGCGGTGCCCACGACGGGTCGGTCTGTGGCGCAACCAGCACGTCGCCCGGCTCGAAGTCCTCGAGTTGTGCGGGGTCGACGATGACCCGCGCAGTTCCCGTTGCCACTCCGCTCGAGGCCGCGACACCGCGCAGAACGTCACCCGACTTTGCGACCTCGACCCGGGCCGCGACGCGCTTCTTCCACTGCGAGATGGGAGCCACCTTGCCGTCGACCGCAAAGGGTGGTTCGAGTTCGAAGAGCGTGAGGTATGCAGCGTGACGTTCGGCCAACTTGGTCGTGTAGCGCTCGGGATGAATGCCGAACTCGTCGACTTCGTCGGCCATCAACATGAAAATATGTTCGACCTTCCCCAAGAGGCCGTCGGCAACCAAACGGCGGGCAATCTCGCGCATGGATTCACGGATTTCTCCGACCAACTTGATGCAGTTCGCCTTGTAACGCTCGCGTGCACTGAGGAACAGGGTCGAAGCGCGCATTCCGGCCTCGAACGTGCCGAGGGTTTCTGCGTCACCTGCAAGCTTTGCGCGAACGTCGGTGAGGACGCGGTCGCGTTCGGCAATGGCCTCGGCCCGGCGCGCGGCCGGATCGTCGTCATCGCTGATCAGGCGCATTCGATCGACGACTGCAAGGGCGACGTCGGGCTTGGCCTCCCAGGAAAGCGCAATCACATCCCATTCGGCTGGCCCGCGTGACCCGAACCGGAAGAGAAAATCATCGAATGCGGCAACAAAATTCTTCGCATCGATGGACGACGACGCGCGCAGTCGAGCGGTGAGGCCGTTGACGCCCTTGTCGAATTCGGCACCGACATCCCTGGAGGCGCGCACGAGACGTGACAGGCCCCAGATGGCCCGCGGAGGCTCGGCGGAGTCGGCCTCGATCCCCGCGAGGAGGCGAACCGACATGGTCGGATCACCCAGGGCCTCGGCGATCGCGCCGACCACACCCGTTCCGATCGACGAGAGTGTCGAGGAGATCATTCCCGACATCATCGCCTGACGCAAAAGAGGCATCATCGCTCGCGCACGGTTCATCAATTCGAAGTTGTCGAGTGTCGAGAAGTCGGGACGTGTCGCACGCGCGGTGTCGGCCATCACCTTGTCGGCCTCGATCTGCGGATACGAATCGGTGGTCAACACCCATGCAGCCGTCTCGCCGAGCTTCTCGGCATGGCGCGGCGATTCGTGCCACGGTTCCGGCCTGTACGCGGGAACCTCGTCACGCTCGTCGAAAAATGCCTTGTCAATGGCCTCGGGTGACGCCCCGGGCATTCGCGCACCGAACAACCGGGTGTAGGACAGCGGGTTGTAGACATAGCCACCGAAGACCCCGAACATCGTCGGGTCGATCGGGTTCTCGACTTCGTCCCAATCAAAGACCCCGATCGTGCTGTACGCATCGACCAGGCCCTTGCCGAGCGACGCACGCAGGTACGTGGTCGCAAAGAACGGTGATGCCGGATCGGGAAACACGTCAGCGGCATTGCCGCGCGTCCATGCGGGGAACTTCACACCCGGGTCCGTGTCTGCGATCCAGCGATCCACGACCCGAGGTTATTCGCTCGCGCGTCGAGGTCGAAATACCCGATGGATCACCCCGTATAGTGACGCCATGCGCGTGCGCGGGATTCACCACGTCAACGTCAACGTCCACGCGCTCGACGAGTCGCTCGACTTCTACGTGAACAAACTCGGCTTTCAGCCCTTTGACCGTCCGGGGATGAAGATCCGTGGTGGCTGGCTGCGCATGGGTGCCCAGGAACTGCACATCATGGAAGCGCCGGGGGCGGCAATCGACAAGAAGCAGCATTTTGCGCTTCTCGTCGACGACATCGATGATGCGGCGGAACATCTCCGAGACAACGGCGTCACCTTCCGTCGCATTCACAACGACGACGGGCGCAGTGACCAGTTGTTCATCCACGATCCGTCGGGCAACCGCATCGAGATTCAGGGCCCGACATGAGCACCGTCCGGGGAAAAAACGAAGTGGCTCTCGAGTCGTTGCGTCGGCGCATGCGGGCGATGCACTCCCTGTACCACGACGCGACGGCAACCATGACACTCGACCATGTCAACCACCAGGAACGTGACGGGGTGGTGCCGATTGCCTTCAGCCTTTTCCACATCGTCAACATGATCGACGCATCTTTCATGCTGATGACCGGTGCGACGCCGATCTGGAACGAGGAGTGGGCGACGAGGGTCGGCATGTCGATCAACGACCACGGCAAGCACAAGACGGTCGAGGAGATGGTTCACCAGCGCGTCGGCGACTACGCCGCATTCATCGAGTACATGAACGCCGTCTTTTCCCGCACCGAGGAGTGGCTCGACTCGGTCGATCCCACCGAGCTCGACCGTGTGGTCATCACGCGGCCTTTTCCGCCCGTGATCGCCAGCACGTATTCCGCCCGCGTCGCGGGTGAGGCGGGCATCACCGTGCTCGACGCGGCGGAGTGCTGGATCTACCAACACGGCCTGCGGCACATGGGCGAAATCGAGCATGCCCGCGGCCTGGTGGGTCTGACCGGTATGACGTCCTGAGGAGCCCGCCGACAGGCACGTCGTGACCAGTTGAGTCAGTTCGAGGCAATCGCGTGCATCGCGGTGATTCCCGCGAGGAACGCCGTGCGTTCCGCCGCGTCGAGCACGCCGTAGGCAGGAGCAACCATTTCGTCGGTCAAGCTTTCCGCAGCGTCCCATTGGGCGCGTTGTGCGTCGGTGACCTTGGCGACGTCGTCCTCCGACCAGCCGAACATCTTGGCGTCGTTGGGGCGCTTGATGAAGTGCGCGACTTTGGAAGTCAGGCCGGCGGCACGAATCGCCGCGAGGTGCGCACTGCCCCGAAATTCGCGCAGAACAGTTGCCAGCTGCATCGCGCGGCCGGGGACGTCGGTGACGAGCGCTTCGCACTTCATCGCCGCATAGAGACCCAGACCATCGGGGTCGGCTGCCGCATTGACCGCATCTGCCGCGGCAACGAACGCCTCGAGGCCGGGGATGCCCGCGAACTTCGAGCGACCGAAATTGGCGCTGCATTCGAGGTGTGCGCGTCCGGCGGTGCGCGGCGCACACTTGTCCTTTGCCGAGTCCCATGCCCCGCCGACAACGGCGGGGTTGAAGTAGCCGAAGTTCGCCGCCAACGCCGCACCGCTGCAATCACCCAGGGCGCCACCGCGACCGAGCACGTAGAACTCCATGCCGTTCAAGCCCAACCCCTCGCCCACCTCCCGTGTTTCGGGGGTGAAATAAAAGCGGTAACCGGTGTCACCAACTAGTGGACACGCTTCTGCAAGAAATTTGGCCAGGGACGATTCGAGGGTCACATGCCGAGGATAGTTCGCCCATGGCGCACCCTCGTCGGCCAGACTGATTGCGTGTCCCCCACGAATCTGCTCGGCCTCGTCGCCTCCGGCCTCTCGATGTTCTTCATCTGGCCGCAGGTGCTGCGGGTCTACCGCAAAGACACGGTCGAGGGCCTCGCACCTTTCGGCGCCCTGCAGGGCATGTCGGGGTCGCTCCTGTGGTCGATCTACGGATTTGCTCGGGGCGACATACCTCTGTTCGGCTCGAATCTTTTGCTGGCAATCGCCATTTCTCTCTTGGGCGTCGCGATGACGCGACACGGTGTCCTTCCGCGGGCCACCCTGCCTGGTGTCGCGCTCCTCGTGTTGTGCACGGGACTGACCGCGGTTGCGCTGTCGACGGCTCTCGTCGGCGTACTCGCGTTCCTCATCGGTACGTCATCGGTCTTGCCGCAAACCTTCAAGGTGCTCTGCGACCCCGACCTCGCCGGCGTCTCCGTGTCGAGCAACTCACTTCTTTTCGTGACGTCCACTGCGTGGTTGACCTATGGACTCGCCATCGGTGACACCCTCGTGTGGCTACCGAACCTTCTCATCATCCCCTGCGCGGCGCTCATCGTGGCAAAGGCCCGCGTGTCGCAGCGTCGCACGGCGAGTACCCCCGTCCATGCCTCCTGACGCGGACCTCGAAGGCGAATACTCGCCGAGTTCCGTCTCCAAACACCCGGCGGCCTGGTACGTGGAGGAGTACGCGCGGCGCAGTTCAGCTGTTCTCGCGGATCTGGGTACCCGTGTCGGCCGCGAGCACTACGGCTCGGGTGTCGACGAGTACGTGGTCCTGGCGCGGCACACCCCAACCTCTCCGCTTCTCGTGTTCATTCACGGGGGCTATTGGCAGGCCCTTTCGGCCGATCAGTGCTCGATGTGGGCCGCCGACGCACTCAGCCTCGGCTTCTCTTTCGCGAGCATCAACTACACCCTTGCGCCAACGGCAACACTCGAGCGGATCGTCGTGCAGTGCCGTACCGCCCTCGAATGGCTCACCGACAAGGCGGGCCTCAGGCCTGCGCGCACCGTCGTGGCGGGCTCGTCGGCCGGCGGCCACCTCGCTGCGATGGTCACCACCGCCAGTCCGCGGCCCACGGGATGCCACGCCGCGATCTTGCTGAGCGGCGTCTTCGATCTTCGTCCATTGGTCCCGACGACGGTGAACGAGCCGCTCGGTCTCACGGTCCCCGATGCGGTGCGCCTGAGCCCCGCGCACACCGCGGTGACCCCCGTGCCCTTGGTGCGGGCCTTCGTGGGCGAAGAGGAAACCGATGCGTTCAAGGCACAGAGCAACGCATACGTGGCCAAACTTGGCGCAGCGGGCGTCGACGCCACGTCGAGGGTCGTTGCCGGCCGTGACCACTTCGACCTGATTTACGATCTCGTCACGCCGGGAACGGAAATCGGCGACACGACCACCGCAGTCTTGCGGGCCTGACGGAGACGGAACATGACGGCACTCGACGACTACACGCGGCGCGCGGCGGAACTCGACGCCTCCAACCCCCTTGCCTCGGCGCGCTCCCATTTCGACCTTCCCGAAGCCGAGTCGTATTTCCTCGGCAACTCTCTCGGTCCGCTCACGCACGCCGCCCGGGCCGCGGTGGTCGAGACACTCGACGAGGAGTGGCGCAACGGCCTGGTGCGTACCTGGCACGACGGAGATTGGCTCGCCCTTGCGGGTTCCACCGGCGATCTCGTCGCACGTGTGATCGGCGCACCGGCGGGCTCGGTCGTCGCGTGCGACTCGACCTCGGTCGCCTTGTTCAAGGTGCTCTCAGCGGCGGCGGCGATCAACAAGTCGGCAAGTCGGCGGGTCTTGCTGTGCGATTCCCGCAACTTCCCGACCGACAGATACGTGGCCCGCAGCGTGGCCGACCTGCATGGCCTCGAATTCGTCGAACTTGAAGTCACCGACATGCCACGGCGATTCGCCGACGACGTCGCGGTGATGACGGCTTCAATGATCGACTACCGTTCGGCCGATCTGCACGACGTGCGCGCCCTCACCGCGGCGGCCCACGAACACTGCATTCTCACCGTCTGGGACCTCGCACACGCCGCGGGTGCCGTCAATTGCGACGTTTTCGACAACGACGTGGACTTTGCCGTGGGTTGCGGCTACAAGTACCTCAACGGCGGGCCGGGTGCGCCCGCATACTTGTACGCCGCACCGCGCATCATCGGTTCGGTTTCCCAACCGATACCGGGATGGTTCGGCCATGCCGAGCCCTTCGCTTTCGAAGACACGTTCCGACCCGCGGCTGGCATCGCGCGGTTTTCCAGTGGAACGACGCACGTGCTGTCGATGAAGGCGATGCACGCCGCACTCGGTGTCGTCACCAAGTACCCCGTCGAGGACCTTCGGTCCACCTGCATCCGCCTCGGGGATTTCTTCGTCGAGGGTTACGAGACTTTTCTCTCATCCAGCGGTTTCGGCCTCGGCTCACGCCGCGACGGGTCGCAACGCGGCGGCCACATCGCCCTGCTGCATGCCGATGCCGAGCGAATGTCGAAGGAGCTGATCGCGCGCGGCCTGGTTGTCGACTTCCGGCCACCCAACGTGATCCGTATCGCCTTCAGCCCACTCTTCCTGCGCTTCGCCGACGTCGCGCGACTGATCGGCGAACTCACCCTCCTGAACTAGGGCACCGCTCGCACCACTACTGTGGGCGCATGGCAACGATCCTCGCCCACATAACCGTCAAGCCCGGCAAGGAACGGGAGTTCGAAGACCTCGCTGAACGTCTCGTCAAGGCGACCCACGACAACGAAAAACGCGTCATTCGCTACGAGTACTGGCGTGGCGCCGAACCGAACACCTACTACGGACTGCTCGCCTTCGAGGACTACAACGCCTTTCTCGAACACCAGACGTCCGACCACCACGAGACCGACGCGAAGAAGATGACCGGCATCTTCACCGACTTCAAACTCGAGTGGCTCGACCCGATCACCACGGCGAGTCCCCTGCCTGCAACCAACATGCAGCCCCTCATCGATGCCGCGTCGGACCTGTGGAAGGCGTACCACGAGCGCATGCCCGCGCAGGTTGCCGCCTGGTGGTTGGGGATGCGCAAATAATCGGCACACTTGGGTTGTGACCGTTTCGCAGATCTTCGACCCGAATCGCTGGACTCAGGTTCCCCGATTCGACTTCACCGACATCACCTACCACCGCGCGAAGGAACACGGCACCGTTCGCATCGCGTTCAACCGACCCGAGGTGCGCAACGCCTTCCGTCCGCACACGGTCGACGAATTGTTCACCGCCCTCGACCACGCCCGCCAGACGAGCGACGTCGGATGCGTCATCCTCACCGGCAACGGACCTTCGCCGAAGGACGGCGGATGGGCGTTCTGCAGCGGTGGCGACCAGCGCATTCGTGGTCGCGCGGGCTACGAGTATTCCGACGGTGATTGGCTTGCCGACAGCGACCCGGCGCGCACCGGACGCCTGCACATCCTCGAGGTGCAGCGACTCATTCGCTTCATGCCCAAGATCGTCATCTGCGTCGTTCCGGGTTGGGCGGCGGGTGGTGGTCACAGCCTGCACGTCGTGGCCGACCTCACCATCGCCTCGCGCCAGCATGCGCGCTTCAAGCAGACCGATGCCGATGTCGCCAGCTTCGACGGCGGCTACGGGTCGGCCTACCTCGCGCGGCAAGTGGGCCAAAAATTTGCGCGCGAGATTTTCTTCCTCGGCCGCGAATATTCGGCCGACGATGCGCACCGCATGGGAATGGTGAACGCCGTCGTCGACCACGACGATCTCGAATCCACCGCGCTGTCCTGGGCCGGGGAAGTGAACGCCAAGAGCCCGACCGCGCAACGAATGCTCAAGTTCGCATTCAACCTGATCGACGACGGCCTCGTTGGCCAGCAGGTGTTCGCGGGCGAAGCGACACGCCTGGCGTACATGACCGACGAAGCAGCCGAGGGACGCAACTCTTTCCTCGAGCGGCGCGATCCCGACTGGTCGGCATTCCCCTGGTATTACTGAACGTCCGGCGCGCGTCGGGGGTCGACGACCCCGCGTTCGGCCCGTTCCGCCTGCGCGAACGCCAACTCAACACCCGCCTTCACCGGCGCGGCGAACGCACCGATGCGAAGTTCGTCGCCGAGGGCGACCTCGTTGTCGTGCGCGCCCTCGCGTCGGGTCACATCCCCGAGCTGATTTTGTGCGATGAAGCCTCGTTGCCGTCACTCACCGCGCACGCCGACCGACTCTCCGACACGACGATCGTTGTTGCCGATGAGGCGACGCGGCGTTCGGCGACCGGCCTCGCAGTCGCCCTGTCCGTCGTTGGCCTGTTTCCGAAACCCGCAAACGTCGAACTCGACGACTTGCTCGCCAACAACGACCGGGTCGTTGCGCTCGCCCAGGTCGACAACCCCACCAACGTCGGCGCCATCGTGCGCAGCGCCGCGGCTTTCGGCTTCACGGGCCTGATCCTCGATGCAGAGTCGTCCGATCCGTACGCACGGCGCGCGCTGCGGACCGCAATGGGAACCACGTTCGACCTCGACATCGCACGCGTGACGAGTTCCGCCACGATGTTCGCCGCGCTCCGGGAGAGGGACTTCGAGACCTATGCGATGACCCCGTCGCCCGATGCGGTCGCGCTGGACGACGCACGGCCCGGTCCACGCATTGTGTTGATGCTCGGTGCGGAGCGAAGCGGCCTCGCCGATGAATGGATGCAAGCGGCCGCGCTTCGCGTGCGCATTCCGATGGCCACGGGTGTCGATTCACTCAACGTTGCGGCCGCAGCGGCCGTGGCCTGTTACGGCTTGACGAGACGCAACGGCTGATCGTTTCGCAGGTGCTCGGCCGCCTTTGCGAAGTACTCGGTCATCTGCGTGCGGATGTCGTCATCGGCCACGAGTTCGTTCACGGCACTGAGCATGCACACCAACCAGTGGTCGCGCTCGAGTGCGCCGATGACGTAGGGGTTGTGGCGGGCACGCAGCATCGGCTGACCGCGCTCTTCGTTGTACGTCTGCGGCCCACCCCAGTACTGCGCCAGGAAAAGCCCGAGGCGCCGCGATGCGGCAGGAAGGTCGCCGGGTTCGGGATACAGCGGCAGCAACACCGCATCGTCGCGGACCCGTTCGTAGAAACGATCAGCGAGCCGAAGAAAGAACGCCGTGCCACCCAGTGCGTCGTGGACAGTCACGGATTCCTCGGACATGGTCAGGAGAATTCGGGGTCGGCCCAACCGGGGAAGATGTCCGGAAGACCGTCGCTCACCTTGTCGGGGAAGCGCGCGGGACGCTTCTCGAGGAAACTCTCGACACCTTCCTTCGCATCGGCCGTCTTGCCACGGGCCTGGATACCGCGACTGTCGACGCGATGGGCCTCCATCGGATGATCGGCACCGAGCATGCGCCACATCATCTGCCGCGACAGCGCGACCGACACCGGCGCGGTGTTGTCGGCTATCTCGCGGGCGATCGCGATCGCGGCGGGCATCAGATCCTCGGGTTCGTGGACGCTGCGCACCAAACCTCCGGCCAGCGCCTCGTCGGCGGTGAGCAGGCGCCCGGTGTAGACCCACTCGGCGGCCCGCGAGATCCCCACCAACCGCGGCAGGAACCACGACGAACAAGCCTCGGGCACGATGCCGCGCTTGGCAAACACGAAACCGATTCTGGCCTTGGTGCTCGCGAGCCGAATGTCCATCGGCAGTGTCATCGTGACCCCCACACCCACCGCTGCACCGTTGATTGCGGCGATCACCGGCTTCTTGCAGTCGAACACGCGCAACGACACGAGGCCTCCGCCGTCGCGGACGACTCCCCCACGGGGTGCTTCGTCACTGCCCCCCTTGGCGAACGTGTTCCCTCCCGACGACAGGTCGGCACCCGCGCAGAATGCACGACCGCTTCCGGTGACGATGACGGCACGCACGTCGTCGTCCGCGTCGAGTTGATCGAAGGCGGCGCACAGATCGCGAGCCATCTTGTTCGTGAACGAGTTCATCGCGTCGGGACGGTTCAGCGTGATGATCGCGATGCCGTCGCTGATGTCGAGCAGGATGTCGGTGTAGGCCATGGGCGTTTCTACCCCAATCGTCACACGTCGAGGAAACGGCTGGCGGCGATGCCAGAGCCGATGGCTCCCGCGAGGGCGCCGATCGCGAGCAGCAGGATCATCACGCCCGACACGTAACCCGAGGGGACCACCAGCGAACTGACACCCGTGCCCGGCTTGAAGCCCGCCACACCGCCCTGCCACGCGCGGTTCAAACCCCACAGCCCGGCGCACGACAGCACGCCACCTATGAGACCGTGCAAGAGACCCTCGAGCATGAACGGGATACGGATGAACCAGTTGGTCGCCCCCACGAGCTTCATCACCTCGATTTCGCGTCGGCGCGCGAACATCGCGGTGCGGATGGTGTTCCAGATCAGCGTCACCGCGACGACCAACAGGACCAGCGACATGACGATGGTGACGGTGCGTACGAAGCCCGACAGCGTCGAGATGACCTCGAACTCGTCCTCGGCGAGGGTGATGCCCTGCACCTTGGGCAGGATGCGGTACTGATCGGCGAGGCTCCGCAGCAGTGCCGAATCATCGGTGAGTGACACGATCTTGAACTGCGTTGGAATGGTTTCTGGTGTCAGGAGCGACAGCATCGTCGGGTCGCCGGCGAAGAGTTGCTGTGCCTCGGCGTAACTGGCCGGCTTGTCGAGATAGGCGAGCTTGTCGATGTCGACGACGTTGGGTTGCGACTTGATGACACCGTCCACATAAGCGACGTTTTCGGGCGTTGCGTCGGGTGCCATGAACACGATCAACTGAACGTCGCCCTTCCAGCGCACGAGCAGGTTGTCGAAACCGCGCTGCACGAGAAACGTGGTGCCGACGAGAAGCAGGGAGACGGCAGAGGTGAGCACCGCTGCAGCGGTGAGGGTGAGGTTGCGCCGGAAACTGGCCCAGGTCTCGCGAAAGGCGTAGGCGATACGCGCCAGCATTATTCGTACACCCCGCGTTCCTGGTCGCGCACGAGAACGCCACGGTCGAGCTGAACCACCCGCTTGCGCATCAGGTTCACGATGCGGTGGTCGTGGGTGGCCATGACCACCGTGGTGCCGCTGCGGTTGATTGCTTCGAGCAACTGCATGATTCCCTCACCCGTTGCCGGGTCGAGGTTTCCCGTGGGCTCATCGGCAAGCAGGATGAGTGGGCGGTTGACGAAGGCACGGGCGATGGAGACGCGCTGTTGTTCGCCACCCGAGAGCTGGTCGGGAAACCGGTCTTCCTTGCCTGCCAGGCCGACGAGTTCGAGCACGGCGGGAACCTGCTGGTTGATGACGTGCCGTGGCTTACCGATGACCTCGAGGGCAAAGGCGATGTTCTCGAACACCGTCTTGTTCGAAAGCAATTTGTAGTCCTGGAAGACGTTGCCCATGCTGCGCCGCAGGTACGGCACGCGCGAGTCGGGCATTTCGTTGACGTTCTTGCCGGCGATCCACACGTCGCCGCGTTCGGGGCGCTCTTGGCGGCTCATCAGACGCAGGAGCGTCGACTTGCCCGAGCCCGACGGGCCGACGAGGAACATGAAGTCGCCCTTGGCGATGTCGAAGCTCACGTCGCGCACGGCCACCGTTTCGGCGCCGTACACCTTGGTCACGTTGTCGAGACGGATCATGACGCTACGAACCTACCGAGTGGAAATTGGCTACGCACCTGCGTTGTCGGTTGCACGCCGAAAACGGAGGAAACCCACCATGAAATCGTCGATATCACCGTCGAGAACGGTGGAAACATTGCCGTCCTCGACTTCCGTGCGGAGATCCTTCACCATCTGGTAGGGCTGCATCACGTACGAACGAATCTGGCTCCCCCAGCCCACTTGCGCGGGTTTGCCTGCGATGCGATCACGCTCGGCGGCGTGTTCTTCCTCGATGCGCGCGGCGATCATCGCCTTTAGTCGGTTCATCGCCTTCTCGCGGTTCTGCAACTGACTGCGCTCTTCCTGCGACGATGCGACGAGACCCGTCGGTTCGTGGATGAGGCGCACCGCCGAGGAGGTCTTGTTGACGTGCTGGCCACCTGCACCCGATGCCCGGAAAACCTCCATGCGGATCTCCGACTCGTTCACCTCGACATTCGGTGCGTCCATGACGGGCCACACCTGCACCGAGGCAAAGCTCGTTTGGCGGCGTCCCTGGTTGTCGAACGGACTGATGCGCACGAGGCGGTGCGTACCGCGTTCCGAAGTCATGAGGCCGTACGCATAGCGGCCGTGGATCGTGAATTCGGCAGAGAGAATGCCGGCCTCGGTGCCCTCGGAAACATCGTCCACCTCGACGCTGAAACCTCGCCGCTCCGCCCAGCGCGAGTACATCCGCAGGAGGATTTGCGACCAGTCCTGCGCATCGACTCCGCCGTCCTTGGCGTTG
Source organism: Actinomycetota bacterium (assembly GCA_016870865.1). Taxonomy (GTDB): domain Bacteria; phylum Actinomycetota; class Acidimicrobiia; order Acidimicrobiales; family Ilumatobacteraceae; genus F1-20-MAGs119. Next base: position 20,321 of record VGAC01000004.1, on the reverse strand, counting down.
ATCTGCACGATGCAGTCGGCCTCGTCGTGTTCGCCGGTGAAGAGGCTGCGCATTTCGAGTGTGTCGAGCTGGCGCGAGGCCTCGGTGATGCCGCCGTCGATCTCGGACTCCTGTGATGCGTCATCGACCTCGCGCGCCAGATCGTGGAGGACCTCGATGTCGTCGATCGACGCGGCGAGACCGTCGAATTCTTCGATGTCATCCTTCACGCTCGCGTACTCGGTGTTGACGCGCTTGGCGAGATCCTGATCGTCCCACAGATCGGGGCGGGCCACCTCCAATTCCAGTTCGGCGAGCCGTGACCGACCCGCCTCTACCTTCAAGTAGGTGCGCGCATCGTCGAGGCGCTCCCGAAGGCGGCGGATGGCGTCGGTGAAGTCACGCATGGGAAGAGGGTGGTGTCGTCAGGCTGCGCCGCGGCCGTGACACATCTTGAACTTCTTGCCCGACCCGCACGGACAGGGCGAGTTGCGCGGGGTTTTGTCGAACTCGCTCTTGACGAAGGGCGTGTTCGACGGCGCGGAGGTCGGCGCGGCGACACCCTCGGGCAACCCGCCGTCCACCGGGGCGGCTGCGGCCGCGGCCCGGAAGCCATCGGTGTCGACGTTGTCGAAGGAGGTCTGCTGAACGTTCTGGACCTCTGCGGCGTCATCGGTGACGACCTGCACGTGCATCACGTAACGCACGAAGTCCTGGGCGATGCCCTTCATCAGCGCACCGAACATGTCGTAACCCTCGCGTTGCCATTCGGTGAGCGGATCCTTCTGGCCCATCGCACGCAGGTTGATCCCCTCTTGCAGATAGTCCATCTCCTCGAGATGCTCACGCCAGCGCTGGTCGATGATCCGCAACATCACCTGGCGTTCGATTTCGCGCATGACCGATTCACCGAGTTCGACCTCGCGCCCCTTGTAGAAGGTGGCTGCGTCGACCATCACGATGTCGTACATGCCGTCGGTGCCGTCGGCGTCCTCTAGTTTCGCGATCGTCACCGAGGCAGGCCAGTAGGTCGACAGTTCGCGCACCAGACCATCGAGGTCCCACTCGTCGTCGGCCTCGGTGACGCAGTAGGTCTCGATGAGGGCGTTGACGGCTTCGGACAGGTACTCCATCGCGGCGGCACGCAGGTCGAGTCCGTCGAGAATCTGGTCGCGGCGCTGATAGATGACCTTGCGCTGCTCGTTCATCACTTCGTCGTACTTGAGGACGTTCTTGCGGATTTCGCCGTTGCGCTGTTCGACGGTGGTCTGGGCGCGCTCGATGGCCTTCGTGACCATCTTTGCCTCGATCGCCTCGTCGTCGGGAAGGGCCCGACCCATCACCCAACTGAGGGCGCCCGTGGCGAAGAGTCGCATGAGTTCGTCGTCGAGCGACAGATAGAACCGCGACTCGCCAGGGTCGCCCTGACGGCCCGAACGGCCGCGTAGCTGGTTGTCGATACGGCGGCTTTCGTGGCGCTCGGTGCCAAGAACATAGAGACCACCGAGCTTGCGCACCTCGTCGCCCTCTCGGCCGCACGACGACTTGAACTCACCGAGGAGCTCGGTGTACCGCGCCTGGGCACGCTCGCGTTGCAGGCGATAGTCCTCGGGCATCTGGTCGAGGGGCACCGGGAGAGCGAACTCGTCGGCGAGGGTCTCGGCCGAGAAACCCTCGGCCATGACGGAATGGCGGGCGAGACCCTCGGGGTTGCCCCCGAGGAGAATGTCGACGCCGCGACCCGCCATGTTGGTGGCGACCGTGACGGCGTGGAGGCGGCCCGCCTGCGTGACGATCTGGGCCTCACGCGCGTGCTGCTTGGCATTCAATACCTCGTGGGGTATACCGCGCTTGTTCAACTGGCGCGAGAGATACTCACTTTTTTCCACGCTGACGGTGCCGACGAGAACGGGCTGACCGATGCTGTATTTTTCGACGATTTCATCGACGACGGCGTTGAACTTGGCGACTTCGCCCTTGAAGATGAGGTCGGCCTGGTCGACGCGGACCACCGACTTGTTCGTGGGAATCGAGACCACCTGCAGGCCGTAGGTGTTCACCAGTTCGGCGGCCTCGGTTTGGGCGGTACCCGTCATGCCGGCCAACTTGTCGTACATGCGGAAGTAGTTCTGCAGGGTGATCGTGGCGAGAGTCTGGTTCTCTTCTTTGATCTTCACGCCTTCCTTGGCTTCGACGGCCTGGTGAATGCCCTCGCTCCAGCGGCGACCCTCAAGAATGCGGCCGGTGAACTCGTCGACGATCTTCACCTCGCCCGACTGGACGATGTAGTCCTTGTCGCGCTTGTAGAGCTCTTTGGCCTTGAGGGCCACCTGCAATTGGTGCACCAGGTTCTGCTGCACGCCGTCGTACAGATTCGTGATACCGAGCTGCTGCTCGACCTTTTCGATACCGGCCTCGAGGGGAACGACCGTGCGCTTGGCTTCGTCGACCTCGTAGTCGTCATCACGAATGAGGGAACGTGCGATTGATGCGAACCGGTAGTACAGCTTTGCCGCATCGGCGAGACGACCCGAGATGATGAGCGGTGTACGCGCCTCGTCGATGAGGATCGAGTCGACTTCGTCGACGATGGCGAAGTTGTGGCCCCGCTGTACCTTCTCGTGGAGCGTCCCGGCCATGTTGTCGCGCAGGTAGTCGAAACCAAACTCGTTGTTCGTGCCGTACGTGATGTCGCAGAAATAATCCTCGCGCTTCTGCGCGGGACGCTCGCGGTGGCCCGGGATGACGAGACCGACATCAAGACCCAACCAGCGGTGCACGCGACCCATCCACTCGGAGTCGCGGCGTGCGAGGTAGTCGTTCACCGTCACGAGGTGGACGCCCTTGCCCGACAGACCGTTGAGGTAGGCCGGCAGGGTCGAGACGAGGGTCTTTCCCTCGCCCGTCTTCATTTCGGCGACCCATCCGAAGTGAAGTGCTGCACCACCCATCAACTGGACGTCGTAGTGGCGCTGGCCGAGTATGCGGCGCGCGGCCTCGCGCGTGACGGCGAAGGCTTCGATCAGCAGGTCGTCGAGTGACTCACCGCGCTCGAGACGCAAGCGGAACTCGTCGGTCTTGCCGCGCAGCGCACCGTCGGAGAGGGCCGTCATGGCCGATTCGAGGGCGTTGACGTCGGGCACCAGGCCCTCGAGAGCCTTGACTTTCTTGCCTTCTCCCGCTCTGAGGACTCGATCCAAGATGCCCATGACAGTCGCTGATGCTATCTGGCGGGGGTCCCCGCGACCGCCCAGCAAAACACCGTTTCGGCACCCCCGGCACTCAGTGCGCGACGCGCAGAGTGCAGAGTCGCACCCGTCGTGGACACGTCATCGACAACCAGGATTCGCCTGCCGTGGGCGCTGCTTTTCGCCACGAACGCGGGGCCCTCCAGTCGCTCGCGTCGTGATCTGCCGGTCTGCGCAATCGATCCGTGTCTTTGCAAGAGTCGTTGCGCCGGCAGGTTGAATCGGCGAGCGAGTTCACGCGCAATCAGTTCTGCCTGGTCGTAACCGCGTCGACGTTTGTGTAGCGACGATGTCGGTGCCCACGTCACCACGTCGATGCCGATTCTTCGCACCTCACGATCGCGATCGACTGCCTCGGCCAAGAGGATGGCGAGCGGGAGAGCCATGCGGCGGGCATTGTGGTACTTCAGCGCAACGATCATCTCGCGAACATCGCCGTCGAAGGCGGTCGCGGTGGCAATGTGGTTCGTTTGCACGACCACGTGTGTGCACGAAGCCGCCTCGCCACGACACTCCACCGCGGCTACATTGAGAACATGCACGAAGGCGGCTCTCCCCGGCCGCTGCGGGAACGGCTCCTCGAACGGCTCACGCGTTGCGCCGCCGGACTGTTCTGTTTCGGCGCCGGCATCGCCTGCTTCGTGCATTCGGATCTCGGTGTCCCGCCCTGGGACGTGTTCCACACGGGCATCTCGAAACTCACGGGCCTGCAACTCGGCAACGTGATCATTGTCGTCGGCGTCGCACTGCTCGTCTTGTGGATCCCCCTGCGGGTCAGACCGGGTATCGGCACCATCCTCAACGCGGTCGAGATCGGCCTCGTCGAGAATCTGATGGAAGACGTCCTGCCGGACTCGCGCGCGATCGCCGCGCGCCTCGCCTACCTCGCCGCGGGCATGTTGTTCATCGCATTCGGCTCGGGTCTCTACATTGGGGCCGAACTCGGCTCGGGGCCCCGCGACGGTCTGATGATCGGGGTGAACAAGCGGTTCGGCATCAGCATCCGTTTTGCCCGCACGATCGTGGAAATCTTGGTCATGGTGACGGGTGTCTTCCTCGGCGGACGCATCGGCCTCGGGACGTTCGTCTTTGCCTTCGGCATCGGACCCATGGTGCAGCGGGCAATGCTCGCCCTGCGCATGTCCCCGTCGCTCACGAACGAAGCGACGGGGAGAGCACCAGAAACCTGACTCCTAGTAGCGGTAGTGCTCGGGTTTGAACGGGCCCTTGGGGTCCAGACCCAAATAGTCGGCCTGCTCGTCGGTGAGGCTCGTCAACTTCACACCCAGTGCAGCCAGGTGCGCCGAGGCGACCTTTTCGTCGAGGTGCTTGGGCAGAACGTAGACGCCCGTCGGATACTTGCTGGTGTTGTTGAACAGTTCGATCTGCGCGATCACCTGGTTCGAGAACGAGCAGCTCATGACAAAGCTGGGGTGGCCGGTGGCGCAGCCCAGGTTCACCAACCGACCCTCGGCGAGGACGATCACGGAGTGACCGTCCTGAAACGTCCACAGGTCGGTGCCCGGCTTTAGTTCGTCACGTGTCGCACCGCTGCGGGCGAGGCCGAGCATGTCGATTTCGTTGTCGAAGTGGCCGATGTTGCAGACGATGGCATTGTGCTTCATCTTCGACATGTGCTCGGCCGTGATGATCGCTTCGTTGCCCGTCGCTGTGACGAAGATGTCGGCGGTGCCGACCGTCGCCTCGAGCGTGTCCACCTGGTATCCCTCCATCGCCGCCTGGAGGGCGTTGATGGGGTCGATTTCCGTGACGATGACTCGTGCACCCTGGCCGCGAAGACTCTGCGCACAGCCCTTTCCGACATCGCCGTAACCGCAGACGACGGCGAGCTTGCCCGCGATCATCACGTCGGTGGCACGGTTGATCGCGTCGATCAACGAGTGACGACACCCGTAGAGGTTGTCAAACTTCGACTTCGTGACGCTGTCGTTCACGTTGATCGCGGGGAACAACAACTCGTTGCGCTCGGCCATCTTGTAGAGCCGCTTCACACCCGTCGTCGTCTCCTCGGTGACGCCCTTGATGCCGGCGGCCATACGCGTCCACTTTTGCGGGTCGGTCTTGAGCGTGCGCTGCAGCAGACCGAGAACGATCGCAAGTTCGGGGTTGCCCGCACTGCCCGGGTCGGGCACCGCCCCCGCACGTTCGTACTCGACACCCTTGTGCACGAGAAGAGTGGCGTCGCCACCGTCATCGAGGATCATGTTCGGGCCGTCGCCACCGGGCCAAGTCATCATCTGCTCGGTGCACCACCAGTACTCCTCGAGCGTCTCGCCTTTCCAGGCGAAGACCGGTACACCTTGCGGGTCGTCAATACTGCCGTTGGGTCCGACGACGACAGCGGCCGCTGCCTGATCTTGTGTTGAGAAGATGTTGCAACTGGCCCAGCGCACCTGGGCACCCAGCTCGGTGAGGGTCTCGATGAGCACTGCGGTCTGGATCGTCATGTGCAGGGAACCCGAGATGCGACAACCCGTGAGGGGCTTTGACCGACCGAACTCCTTGCGCAGTGAGCGCAGGCCCGGCATTTCGTGTTCGGCCAGGTGGATCTCCTTGCGACCGAACGGGGCAAGGCTGAGGTCGGCGACGCGATAGTCGGTCTTGGAGGACAAAGTGGACATGAGCGAACCTTTCCAAGGCGAAGGATCCGGGCTGGGGCCCACTGGCTCCGGTCTGTCAGCCCGACGGGGATGTACGCACGACAACGTGCGTGGGCGAATCTACTCCGTGCGGAACGTGGGTGCGACGTTCTCCGTCGAAATGCGCGCCATGATGCGCCGGTGTTCGGCGTCGCTGACCGTCGTGGCCTCGTCGATGAGCATCACGGGAATGCCGTCGCGCACGTCGTACGAACGACAAAGACGCGGGTTGTAGAGGCGGTCCTCATCGGCGATGAACCACAAGGGGCCCTTGTCCTGGGGGCAGGCGAGGATCGCGAGCAGGCGCGGGTCGGGGGCGCGGGTCATGGACGTGACGCTAGCCGCGGATCTCAGCTCGAAGTGATGAGTGCCAGCAGTTCAGCCACGTGGTCGTCGCACTCGGCACGTGTCGGCGCCTCGAGGTTGAGGCGGAGCAAGGGCTCCGTGTTCGACATGCGCAGGTTGAACCACCATGCTCCGCAGTCGACGGTGAGGCCATCCAGCCTGTCCTGGGGTCGGCCGGGGTAAGCCCCGGCAACACGTTCGATCACCGCAGCAGGGTCGTCGACCTGCGTGTTGATTTCACCGCTCGCTGCGTAGCGGTCAAAGGGCGCGCGCACGACGGACAGTGGCTCGCCGCCGCGTGAGAGTTCCGCAAGGACGAACATTGCGGCGATGAGGCCACTGTCGGCGCGGTAGTTGTCGCGGAAGTAATAGTGGGCGCTGTGTTCGCCGCCGAACGCAGCACCCGTCTCGGCCATCAATTGCTTGATGAAACTGTGGCCGACCCTCGAGCGGACCGCCCTGCCACCGCTCTCGGCGATGACCTCGCCGACGGTGCGCGAGCAGATGAGGTTGTGGATGATCGTCGCACCGGGGTTGGACCGCAGCACTGCGGCGGCGAGCAGCGCGGTGGTCGTGCTGCCCGACATGCCCGTGCCGGTTTCGTCGACCACGAACACGCGGTCGGCATCGCCGTCGAAGGCGAGCCCGATGTCGAAGGCACCCGCCACGACACGCACCTGGAGATCTTTTTGGTTGGCGGGCTGGATCGGGTCGGCCGGGTGGTTCGGGAACGTCCCATCGAGTTCGGGGTACATCACTTCGAGTGTCATCTGCGCAAGACGTTCGAAGACCGCGGGCACGACGAGACCGCCCATTCCGTTGGCCGTGTCGGCAACCACCTTGAGTGGCCGCAGGGCGTCCCTGTCGACGAAACCCACAACGTGGTCTGCAAAGGCATCCAGCATGTTGCGCTGCGACAACGAACCACCTGCGGCACTCGACGCCGAGGGTGACGCAAGTTCACGCGCGGCGGACGCACGCACCACGTCGAGGCCGGTGTCGGCACCCACCGGCCGCGCACCCGGGAGGCAGAACTTGATGCCGTTGTATTGCGCGGGATTGTGGGAAGCGGTGAACATCGCGCCCGGTGCGTTCAGCGACCCCGCAGCGAAATACAGCATGTCGGTGCTTGCGAGGCCGAGGTCCAATACGTTCGCACCGCGTGACATTGCACCCTCGGCGAAAGCGGCCGCGAGTTCGACGCCCGATGGCCGCATGTCACGCGCAACGAGAACCGTCGGGCCACCCACGAATTCGGCGAATGCAACACCGACCGCACGCGCAATATCGGCGTTGAGTTGTTCGGGAACGGTCCCCCGAACGTCATAGGCCTTGAAGATCGCGTCGAGTGATCGCGCGTTGTCAGCAGAAGCCATCGCCGTCACGGGCCATGAGCACCGCGCCTCCACCAATAGACAACGACGACGATGCCGATGAGCGTCAACAGATACGCCACCCTGTCGATCATCGACGACGAATAGTGGAGACGAACTTCGTTGTCGGTGGGAATGACGACCATCATGTTCGGTGCCGCGCGATAGGGCCCTTCGGCTCCGTCGACCTTCCAGTTCGGGAAGAAGCTCACGCGAACGAGAACCGGCACACCGACCTTGTCGACCTGGAACGAAACCGAGTCCTGGCTGCTTTTGAAATCGGAGACCTGCACCGCCGGAAGGTCGACGATCTCGATCTCCTGCACGGGTGTGACGATGTCGACGCTGCGTGACGAGCCACCCGGTTCACCGATCCTGCGATCGAGGTCGACTTCGACGTCGATGCGCTGCCAGGAATCAGGGCCGTCGTCGACGGGCGTCGCCGCCCATTCTTCGCCGTGTTGGAACCAACTCGAACCCAATTCCAACCATCGCTCGCGCTGGTCACCCTCACGTTCGTTGACGATCACCGGTTGTCTCGTCATTGGAACGACCCAGTCACTGGCTTCGACTTCGTAGACGATCCAAGGGCCCGAACGCGCAACCTCGACAAGCCCGGGCTGTGACGCGGCGGATTTCACCGCCTCCGGGGAGTACGCCATGTAGTACTGCACACCGAGTTCCTGCAGGTACCGCACACCCTTGCCCGCGTCGTTGTTGTCGTAGCGAAGTTCACGGACGGGGTTGCTGCTCTGTTTCGACAACGCGGCGGCGGAAATGAAGTGGTATGGCGTGGTGCCGGCGGCTTCGAAGAAGAGGCCTTCCTGTGATCCGATGCAACCGTCGGTCCAGAACGGCAAAAGCATCAGTGCCATCGTGGTGCCGTACTTGTTCAGGTCACCGCTGTTCTCCCACAGCGCGCGACCGCATCCATGGTTGGGGTCCTCCCCCAGTCGCTTCATCGTCTGGACGATGCCGTGGTATTCGCCGTACGCGCCCTTGCCCTCGTAGCCCTCGAAGTTCCAGCGGGCCCATCCGTCGACGAACGATTTGTTGTCGGACTTGGTGCGGAACGGCCCCCAGGCGTACTGCGACGTTCCGTCGGCGTCGGCAAGGACCGACCCACCGGGCAGTTGTTGGAAGCGGAACCCGACGATGCACAACACACCGACGGCGATCCCCCAGGCTGCCCCATTGCGCAGGGCGTGGTGCGCGGTGACGAACCGGGGACTTTCGGTCGCCGCGCCGCGTTCGGTCGAAATCAACCTCAGAGCGGCTGTCGCGATCGACCACAGACCGATCATGACGAGCAAGTAACGACAAAAATAGAGGAACGGCAAAAGGCGTGGGTTCCACAGCAGTCCGATGACGGGAAGACTGTCGCGTGTGATGTAGACGCCGATGAAGAGCAGGATCATCATCACGCCCAGCCACACCCCGATCACACGACGATGCAACAACGAGGCGGCGAAACCGACGAGTGAAAGGGTCATGATGATGATGTCCCAGAAAGGTGTCAAGGGAAAGTACATGTCCCAGAACGAGTCGGCGGCACCGCTCGGCCGTGGTTCGTACTTCATGTCGGTCATGTACTTGTGGGCGGTGAGGAACGGGAGCACCCAGAATGCGGCGAGCAACGCCGCCGCACCGATGGTTGTTGCGCCGAACAACAACCGGCGTCGGCCGTTGTGCAACAACACCATCACCGCCGCACCACCGAAAACGAAGATCAACACAATGCCGTGGCTGAGGGCGGAAAGCGCGATCAACACCGCCGCCGTCGTGCGGTACCTGCCCGAATCAAGTCCGCGGGCGAGAAAGCCGAGGCCGAGCACCCCGAATGCGAGTGACATGGAGAATGAGAACTCGCCTGCCATCGTGCTGGCGATGTTGCCGCCGTAGATGGTGAAGCTTTCGTCGTAGAGAAACACCGTCGCGGCGACGGCGAAAAGTTCCGGCAGCGGGTACATGAAGCGCGCCAGACGACCAAAAGCCCACGCACAGAGGGGCAGGACGACGATGCCCGCGGCCACCACGATCTTGAACGCGATGCCGTAGGGCAGGACGACGTCGAGCAACACGATGAAAAGTGCCGGCACGACCATGTAGAAGCGGTAGGCCGGTAAACCCGAATACCAGTCCATCGTCCACCCGGTGAGGCGGAAGTTCGACAGAAGGTTGTCACGCAGGAATGCGGGACCCCACACGTGGGCACCCATGTCGCCGCCGGTCGGGGTGTTGTTCTTCAAGACGAGACCGGGATGCAACGTCACGAGGAGGAACAGCATCGCCCCGCCGACTATGACGATCGACGAGAACAACTGCAATGAGGGGAACGTGCGGGCGGGCCGCGTCGTCGCGTCGGCGGTCTCGTCGACCCGGTCGGCAGGTGTGGTTTCGTCGGTTCCGAGCGGCGAAGCGACGTCCACGTCCATGGGCAATCAGTCTGTCAGGCCAACGGTCAACTTCCCGCCACCAAGATCAGCCCCGTCGCGTTGAAAGCCATGTGGGCAACGATCGCTGTCCCCAGTCGACCCGTGCCGTGGAAGCAGAGACCGAGCACGACCGCGAACGCAAAGAGGCCGGGATATTCGACGGGCGTGAAATGGATCAGGGTGAACCACACCGCCGCCCCGAGAAGCGCGAGGCCATCACCAAAACGGCCGCGCAACGAGCCATGGATGAATCCGCGGTAGACGAGTTCCTCGACTATCGGCGCACCCACCACGACGACGAGAACCAACACCACGATCCACGCACCCTCGGCGCGGTCATACAGACCGCGTGCACGGTCCTCCACCTCCTCGGCGTTGAACGTGGACGGGAACAATCCACGCAGCGGCCAATAGACGAGGTTGACGAGCAACAACTGCGAGGCGACACCGATCGGAACGCCCGCCAGGTCGATCGCCTTGAATCCGAACGAATAGTCACGCATGAAGTTGCCCGACCCCATCCGTCGGGACAGCATCGCCAGTACCCCGAGCAAAGGTGACCAGAGTGCCAGAGCCACGAGGCCGATGACCCAGGTCGGCTCTTTCCCCGATACAGCCCCGGATGCACGCAAGATGACGGCGGCAAAAATATTGGCGACGACAAAGGCGCCGACCCACCCGAGGAAAAGGACGGGGACGGGAAAGTGTGCGCCGTCGCCCGCAGCGGCGGATGGTGAATTTCTCGTGCGGTTCACGGGGTCCGACGCAGGTGGCCGGATCAGCCCGCGAGGCGTCCGCCGAAGAGACCGTCGGTCGCCTCGGTGAAGACGAGTTGCAGCGTCTGGTGACGGCGGTCTTCGAGGCGCCAGCCAGAGGGCACCGAGAGGCGCTCACCGTGGCGTTCACACAAGTCGTAGGCGTGCGGGTCACGCTCGCGCGCGAGGTTGTCGAGCCAGGCGACCGAGCGGCTGTACTGGTACGTGAGGGTCATCGCTGCCGACGACGTGCAACCGGTGCGCGAACAGTGACGGGACATGTGAAAACCGTAATAGAGCACGATTCACGTTTAGTGGATTGCACCCTTAGCATGAGACCATGAGCCCCCTTCCTCCTCCTCCGCCGCCGCCGCCCGCGAACGGGTCGAACCCATCGGGCCACAAACATCCGGGTAAGTCGACCTGGGGTCGACTCGGCGCAAAGAAGTCCGCCGACAAGGGCAACCTTCCAAAGGACGGGCAAAAGCCCCAGGGTCGCGGACCCCTGCCGCGCTGGGCTGTGTGGATCATCGCGGCCTTCGCGGTGTTGTTGCTCATCGGGCCGCGTCTTTGGCCCACGACGACCGGCGACAAACTCACCTACACCGAGTTCCTCACCCTCGTGCGCGAGGGCAAGGTCGAAAAGGTGTCGATCAACAACGCCACGAACCAGATCAGCGGTGAGCTCACTTCGGGGCGCAACTTTTCCACCACCGGTGCACCACTCCTGAGCGACGCCGACGAGGAACTGCTCAAAGCACGGGGAGTCGACTACAACTACCGCACCCCGCAGCCGAACTGGTTCACGAGCCTCGTCCCCGTTCTCCTGCCGTTCCTATTGATCGTCGGCTTCTTCGTGTGGATGCAGCGTCGTGCGATGGGTCAGGCCGGCAACATCATGTCGATCGGCCGCAGTCGCGCGAAGAACTACGACGCAAGCAAACCCTCGACGACGTTCGCCGATGTCGCCGGCTACGACGGCGTCAAGATGGAGATCAAGGAAGTCGTCGACTTCTTGCGTATGCCCGAGCAGTTCAAGGAAATCGGGGCGCGCGTACCCAAGGGCATCCTTCTCGTCGGCCCGCCCGGAACCGGCAAGACCCTTTTTGCGCGCGCCGTCGCCGGTGAAGCAGGCGTCGGCTTCCTGTCGGTCACCGGCTCCGACTTCATGGAGATGTTCGTCGGTGTCGGAGCGAGTCGCGTGCGCGATCTCTTCCAGCAGGCCCGCAAAATGGGACGCGCCATCATTTTCATCGACGAGATCGACTCCATCGGCCGCAAGCGGGGGGCGGGTCTCGGCGGGGGCCACGACGAACGGGAGCAGACGCTGAATCAGATGCTCGCCGAGATGGATGGCTTCGAGACGAGCGAAGGCATCGTCATCATGGCCGCGACAAACCGACCCGACATCCTCGACCCGGCGCTGCTGCGCCCGGGACGTTTCGACCGCCAGATCATCGTGCCGCTTCCCGAGTTCGAGGAACGACTCGCGATCCTCAAGGTTCATTCACGCGACAAGCGCATGGGCACTGACGTCGACCTCGACACGATGGCCCGTGCCACCCCCGGCATGAGCGGTGCCGACCTTGCGAACCTCGTCAACGAATCCGCCCTCTTCGCAGTGCGACGTGGGTCGAAGCAGATCGAGCGCATCGACTTCGAAAACGCGCGCGACCGTGTCGTTCTTGGCGCGAGTCGCGAAAGCCTCGTGCTGTCGGTCGAGGAGAAGCGGGCGACTGCGTACCACGAGGCCGGTCATGCAATCCTCGCAACCGTTCTCACCCACAGCGACCCCCTGCACAAGGTCACCATCCTCCCGCGCGGCATGGCGCTCGGTGTCACCTGGACCCTGCCCGAGGAGCGTCACACGTACTCGAAGGATTACTTCGAGGACGTCATATGCAAGGCGATGGGTGGCCGGGTGGCCGAGATGATCGTTTTCGGCCATCTCAACAGCGGCGCCGCCAACGACCTCGAACAGGCAACGTCGATCGCCCGCCGCATGGTGCGGGAATGGGGTATGAGCCAAGCAGTCGGGCCGATGGCCTGGACCACGCAGCAACAGGTTTTCCTCGGCGAGGACCTGATGACCAATGGTCGTGAATACAGCGACGACACCGCAAAGTTGATCGATGGTGAAATTGCCCGCATCCTGCGCGAGCAGGAAAACCGCGCGCGTGACGTTCTCGAAAAGCACCGACGGGGTCTCGACTTGGTGGCGGGCAAGTTGCTCGAGGAGGAAACCATCGACGGGCAAGCCGTCGGTCGCCTCGTCCAACAGGGACTCTCGGGCGCCCCCGCCGGCACGGTCGCGCCGACCGACACGCATCTCTAGTCGGCTTCGTCGCCGTTCTCAGTCCTCGTGGCTGTGACACTGCGTATCGGAGCCTGAGCCCGGATCACGGCATCCCGCCACGGCCGCCCACAGGTCCGTGGCCGTCACGGGTCCCATGAAGTGCGCCCGTACGACACCGTCTCGGTCGGCGATCAATACGACCGGGACCGCGTCGATGTCGTAGCGCTGGTGGATCTCACGTGCGGCCGGGTACGCGACGTCGTCAACGGCGACATCGCGAGACGCCAACGCCTGAGCCTTTCGCACCACGTCGGCACACGTGTGACACGTCGCCGAGGAGAAAACGGCCACCAACCACGGGGCTTGCGGCCCGACGAAGTCGTTGCGATCGACTTGCGACGGAACCCGCAGGCGTGGCTGGGTCGGTGCCTGCGGACGCCGACGACGACCGATGAGCGCCGCAGTGCTCGCGCATACCACGACAGCAACGACGACGAGCAGATTCGTCACGGAAACGGCTCGCTTTGGCTCGATCCGCCGAGCACCGGCAATGCCGGAACGATGTCTTTGCCCCCGACGCCCGTCAAGCGTGGCACCATGCGCACGACGAGCACGGGCTGCGTCGCGGTGACCTCGTACTGGAGGAGATCGAGACCGCGGGGAACCGACACGTGCACGGGTCGACCGGCGGGCAATGCAATCGATTCGAGTCCCGCCGCGGGCAGACGTCCGGCGGGGCCGATACTCGCCACGGACGCCGTGGCGTCGACGCCCGTGATGTTGAACACGAGCAGGGCGCGTTCGCGCCCGCCATCGGCACCAATCGCCGAGCGCCACTTCGTTGCGGCCATTGCCGACGGCAGCGCAAGGTCGACCGATGTTGCTGCGTTTTCCTCGAGTTGGCGCGTCACCACGTGTTCGACGACGACCGGATCGCCCTCGAGCACCGACAGCGACACGACGAAATCGGATTCGGGCAGGCCCGCCACGTTCGCCATCGACACACTCACCACCCGGTGCGCCGGAACGACGAGCGACAGGGGCTGGGCCGTCACGGCCTCGGAACCCGAGAACAGCACCGACACGAGGGCATCTTTCTCGCCCGGGTTGAAGATGTCGATCTGTTCGGCGGGTTCACCCGCGTAGTTGCCGGTCACGACCCACCAGTCAGTGTGGGCCCCGGGTGCGCCGAGCTTGAGCGTGTAGCCCAAACGACCGGTGCCGAGATAGTGCTGCGCGCGTGCGGCGATGAAAGCGCCACTCTGTGCGCGGATCTCGACACCGACCAATTCCTCGCCGCGCGCACCCTGCTCGGCGATCTTGATGACGCTCAGCGATTGGGGCGGCAACACGAAGCCCTGCAGCGGTGACGGCGCCCGTTCGCCGTCCTTCGTGACGAACCGCACGTTGATCACCGTCGCATCGACGAGTGGATTCGTGAGCACGAGGTCTTCTTCGCTGTCACTTGCCGTGAAGCCATCGGCGAAGTACCACGCAGCCGAGGGTGCGTTTGCACACGGCTGGTATGACTCTCCGGCCGGGAAATCGGCACGCTGTTCGACGACTGCGCCACCGGCGCCGTTCACACCCGTGAGTTCTATGAGGGCGCTTGCGTAGCGTCCGTCGACGCCCCTGTCGAGATCGACGACCACCTTGTCGCGTGGTGGGACGGTGATCGTGTTCGTTTGCGGCGTGGATCCGTCGACGTAGCGGGTGACGATGCCGGTCAACTCGTCGTCGGTGGGATTCGCCACGATTGCCCGACCTCCGTGGTCGGAGCCGTCGTAGCCCTTGCCGCCCAGGGGCACACCCGGGCAGTACCACGCGGTCGACGTGACGGCGAGGTCGCTCACAGTCGGCGGCAGGGCGGCCGGCGCGTCGAGCACACCAGGCGCATCAGGTGCAACCTGCGGAGCATCCAGACGTCCGGCACGGTCGACGGCAGCGACGCCAATTGCCGCCGATGCGACGAGCGCGAGTCCCGGGACACGACGCACACGGCTCATCGCGGCCCCGTTTCGAAGGTGATACGCGTCTCGTCGTTTCGCTCGACACGCACCGGCGACAAACGACGTCGCCGCAGGCGCAACCCGAGTGCGACGAAGAGCGCGAAACACCACATGGCGAACTGTCCGACAACGAAGGCCACCTGCAAGAAGGGACGGTCGTAGCGCAACGTCGCACGCGAAGCCGGCATCACGGTATCGGGCACGTCGAAGGCCGTGGTCGCGCCGAAGGCCGGCCGCGACGCCAACCTGCGGCCGTCGACCGAAAGCGTCCAGCGCGGGGACGGGGGAACCGCGATGTTCACGACCCCGGGTGAAACCTCGAGACGCTGCGTGGCTCGACCGGGAACGAAACCAACCTTTGCCGGCGTCGCACCGCGGAGGTCGGCGAGAACGAGTTCGTCCATTCCGGCCGTCGTGCTCGCTTCGCGACCCGCTGTGCTGAGCTGGGCGACGGTGGGCACCCACGCGGTGTTCTCGTAGATCAGGAGGTCGTCCGATTCGTACTGACGTCGCAGGTCGAGCTGCACCCGCAACGCGTCGACGAGCCCGTCGGGAACGGCCATCGGCTCGCTGCGCGTGCTGCGAGCGCCGTCGATGCGCGGAATGACGAGGTAACGAACCCCGAGCGGGGCGATGAGGCGGCCAATGCGGGGCGTATCCCCCGACATGAGATGCGACAGCGCGTTTTCCAGGGTGCGCACCGTCGAGGTCGTACCGGGCGACCACTGTGTGAAGAGCGTGGCAATGCCGTCGTCGGTGACCGCATAACCGAGTTGCAGACTGCTGCCCGTGTCGAGTGTCCGCGGCGCGGCCGGCAACAAGTCGGGATGCCCGAGGTACAACACGCGGTAGTCACCCTCATCGGGGTTTTTCGCGAGCTGCAACAACAGGGTGTCGAGGGAGGAACGCGGCTGGTTCCAGCGGCCGTCGGCTGCATTCACGGCAAGCGGAATGACCGGGACCAGGACTGAGAGCGTGGCCAGCAAGGCGAGCGGTTGACGCCAGCCGAATCGCGCACCACGGACGTCGTTTTCGACCGCATCGAGCAGCGCAATGACCCCGAGAGCAAGACCGCCGGCCGCGAACGACGACAGGACTGCGGACTCGGGCAACGAAAAGCCAAAGGCGCGGGAGTCGGACGCGACCGCCAGTGACGCGAATACTGCCGTGAGTACGGCACCGCGAACGGCCCACACGAACCGCGTCTCGCGTGCAACCACGACCGCCACGGCACCCACGCCGTAGAGAACGAGGATCGCCGGCGCAAACGCCGCCCGGCCCGCGTCGAAACTGAGGATCCGCAGGATTCCCTCCCCGCGGCCGACGCCGGGGTCGGCTCCAACGACCAGCGACCACCAATCGGATCCGACGTAGTGGCCGATCCACGGGAAGTTCAGCAGCAAAGCCACGACGACACTCGCGGCAACGACGCCGGGCAGGCCGCGCAGCGAACGCACACCGGTGCACATCGCCGTGGCGAGCAAATAGGCGATCGCGGCGACGATCACCACCGCAACGAACGACGGCTCGAAAGCGGCAACTGCGCCAATGACGAGGCCGAGTCGCAGCGCACGACGCATCACGTCGGACGCCGTGGCAGTGAGCACGTCGTTCGCCCTGCTGAACGCGAGGAGCACCCACGGCACCGCGGCATAGGCAGCGAGCACGCTCCACCGTCCCGTGGCCACCGCTTCGTAATGCAGCGGCACCATGGCGTAGGCCAAAGTTCCGCCCGCCCGGGCACGCGCCGATTGCGTGACGTCGCGGCCGAACCACCACATGCCGACCACGCCCACGACGCCGAGCCCAATCACGGCCACGGTGCGTACCGCGGCGGGATTGCCCAACGAGAAGAATGTTGCAACGCCCACGAGCGCGGTCCCCGTTGGCGCGGGCGTGGCCGACCCGAAGCCACCGGGCCACCAGCCGAGTCGATAGGCGGCGCCGAGCGATCTCCACGATTCAGTGAAGGGAACGAACTGGCCGACGAACGTGACACCATCGATCACGAGACGACGGACTCCCACGACGAACACGGCACCGAGGAACGCAAAGACGGCAAGTGTCGTACGTGCACGTTTTTCTCTTTCGGCCGCGGCGATGCGGTTTTCGAGGCGTTTTGCATCGCTGCGTGCCCTGCGTGCCCGCAGGAAGGAAACGATGCGTGCACTCCCCTGCACCTGTAGATCGTGGATCTCTGCGTCCGACACGAGTCGCAGAGCCTGGACCTTCGCGCGACGACGACGCAGCGAGCCGACACGCGAGATGGTGCGAAAGACCGCGCCAAGGGCGACCAGCGCACGCTTTGCTCTCCCCGAGAACACGCCGACGACGGCCTCGACCAAGGACAAGCCGACCAGCAGCGCGACAACGGGCATGACACGCGATGGCGACGTTGCCGCAAGAACAGTCTGCACACGGTGACGTTCGCGCAACTCCGTGAGATCAACGTCGGGGTTGCGCCCCGAGAAATCTTCGCGGTGACGTGCCAGGGCCGATGGCACCACCATCACGCGGCCGCCCGTTAGGTGCACGCGCCAGCAGAGATCGATCTCTTCGCCGCCGAAATCGATCTCCGGGCTGAAGCCGCCGGCGGTGCGGAACACGTCGGCGCGCACCAACATGCACGCGCTCGGCACACAGAACACGTCGCGGACACCGTCGTGCTGTTCCTGGTCGCGCTCGCCGGGCAACACGATGGGGTCGACCTCACCGGTTCGGTCGACACCGAGGCCGACGTGCTGGAGCAC
Source organism: Actinomycetota bacterium (assembly GCA_016870865.1). Taxonomy (GTDB): domain Bacteria; phylum Actinomycetota; class Acidimicrobiia; order Acidimicrobiales; family Ilumatobacteraceae; genus F1-20-MAGs119. Next base: position 2,471 of record VGAC01000004.1, on the reverse strand, counting down.
CGACGGGTCCTCCCAGTCGACCAACTTTGGGCCGACGAGCGCCGCGTTCGAAGCGAACATTTCGACGACCATGGCCGACACGGCGTTCGGGGCGAGCGCGACGTCGTCGTGCAAGAAAAGAAACAGCCCTCTGTCCCCCTCGACCATCCGCGCCGCCTCGTTCTGCGTGGGTCCGTACCCGGGGTTGCCGACGACGGTCCGCAGGATCGCCTGCGGCAACGCCTCGGTGATGGCCCGCATCGTTGCCACCAGCCGGGGGTCGTCGGCCCCGCCACCAGGGGCACCGACGACGAAAAACAGGTATGTCAGATGTGGATAGTCCTGGGCCCCGAGGGCTTCGAGCGTGGCGTCGAGGCCCGGATGCGGGTGGGCGACGACGACCGAGGCCACCACCGGAACGCCGCCCGGGGCGGCATTCGGCGGGCTGGAGGGGGTCTCCGGGGCGCTCTCCACGATGCGCCGAGGCTAGTTCGGGGAACCCGAAAACATTCCCCCCGCCAACCACAGGGCGACCCGCTTGCAATAGTTAGCGACAGCAGATACACTTGTGCGCATGGCAAATCCCAGCATTAAGTTCCCCTCCCTTTCCCTCCCGAACCTCAAGTTCCCATCTGCCCAGATTCCCGGTATCGACCTTACGAACTTCGACCTGAAGAAGAACGTCGAGGCCGCCCGCGAGAACACCAAACGCGCCCTTGAGTTGGCCACCAATCTCACCCGGGACGTCGCCTACATCACCGTTGGCAGTGGCGTTCTTGCCTTTCAGCAGGCGCAGGTGCGTCGTCGCGAAGTGACCGCCACCGTGCAGTCACGAATTCCGTCGTCGTTCGGTGATGTCACCGCCGCCGGCGCTGCCGTCAGCGCACGCGTGGCGTCGATCGCCAACTCGGCCAAGGACGCCGCCGAAAAAATCATCGACCGCGCCTCGAAGCAGGTCTCCGAGACCGTCGTGTCGATGCGGACGAAAATCGCTCCGTCGGCCTGACGGGCATCCGAACCCCCCGCTGCTCACGCGCCCCGCACTAACCTGCGGGACGCGTGAGCAGTGAATCCCCCACCGGTGCCAAGCCGCTCGGAACCGTCAAGGCGGGGATTCCCGAGGGAACGGTCCCGGTCGGAGTGGGTCTTCTCGTAGCCGGAATCTCCAGTTACGCGTTTTTCAAGATCGGCCAGCAGGCACTCGGCAAGGAAGGCTTCAAGCCGATCGTCGCCCTGTGGTTCGCCACCTTCGCCCTCGCACCGGGCTTCTTTCTTCCGATCGAACAGGAAGTCGGTCGCGCTCTCGCCCACCGCCGCGAACTCGGCCAGGGTGGTCGGCCCGTCATCCGCAAGGTCGTCCCGCTTGCTGCGATCTTCGCCGTCGTCGTGTCTTTGATCGTCCTCATCGGCAGTCCGTGGATCACCAGGGACTTCTTCGAAGAAAATTGGGTTGTCACCGCGTCGCTACTGGTTGCGTTTCTCGCCTACGCACCGACACACCTCGCGCGCGGCATCTGCTCGGGTTCGGGTCGGTTCGTGGATTACGGCATCGTGATGGGATTCGACGGTGCAACACGCATCATCGGCTGTGTTGCGTTGTGGATCGTGGGCATCGAGGTGGTCGGCGCCTACGCGATGGTCGTCGCCGCCGCCCCCCTGCTCGGTGTCTTCATCGTCTTGTCGCGCGGCGCGCTGCGCACCGATGACGGACCGCCGGCATCGTGGTCGGAGATCACGCCGAACCTCGGGTGGCTGCTCGGCGGCTCCGTTCTTGCCGCAGCGCTCGTCAACGCCGCGCCGATCGGCGTCGACGTGCTTGCCGACGCAAACCAGGCCGAAGCGGTGACGCAGTTCGGTAACGGTGTGATCCTTGCCCGCATTCCTCTCTTCCTGTTCCAGGCAATCCAGGCATCGCTTCTGCCGCGCCTCGCGCGGCTCGCCGCGCACGGCGACTTGAGCGAATTCCGCGTCGCATTCCGCCGACTCCTCTACACCGTCATCGGCATCGGCGTGCTCGGAGTCGGCGGGTCGGCGATCATCGGCCCCAAGGTTCTCGAGATCGTCTACGAAGGTGGCCTCGAGCGACGCACACTCACGCTGCTCGCTCTCGGCAGCGCGCTCTACATGTTGGCGCTCGGCACGTCGCAGGCCGTCATCGCACTGCACGGACACAGGTGGGTGACGGTCGGCTGGGGCGTTGCGATGGTGACCTTCGTTCTGGTCACCTGGCTGTCGAGTGACGAACTGTTCCTGCGCGTCGAACTGGGTGCCGCAGCATCGTCGGGTGCCGCGCTGGTCGTGTTCGGCTTCGCGCTGCGCGCGCGTCTGGCAAGCGGTGACACGCCCGACACCGACTCGATCATCGAGGCGCTAAGCGAGCGCCCCCTCGAGTGCTGATCACTTCGACAATTTCGCCGACTCGACCGCGAGGTCGTGGCGCACCATCATCTTGACGAGCTGCGGGAAGTCGACCTCGGGTTTCCAGCCCAACT
>VGAC01000003.1 GCA_016870865.1 Actinomycetota bacterium | reverse complement strand
GGTTCTGCGGTTTCGACCGCGAAGGTCATCTCTGCGCTCGGACAGCGGTAGCGTCCTAGCCTCCGGGCGTTTAGCTCAGTTGGTTAGAGCATCTCCCTTACAAGGAGAGGGTCGGGGGTTCGAGTCCCTCAACGCCCACCAAAAGGCTTGTCTGCGGCCGACACCGGGCCACTGATGTATCTGGTCAAGCGACATTACGCTCGTCGCATGAACCACCTTCTTCCCGACGTGGATGTGGTAGCGGCATACATTGAGTTGCGAGACCGGTTTGTGTCGCTCCTGCGTACCGTGCCGGAAGACCTCGGAAACCGAATCGTGCCACATTGCCCTGCATGGACAGTTTGTGAACTTGCATCCCATGTCGTTGGCGTTCCCGAGGACATCATCGCAGGTCGAATGGACGGTGTGGCATCGGATGCTTGGACGCGAGCCCAAGTAGAGCGTCATCGCGGCAAGACTCTTTGTGATCTCGCTGATCTTATGGAAGGTCTGTCGACTCAATTCGATCCCATGATCCAATATTTTCCTGCAATGGCACGTTCGCAAATGGTGCTTGACGCGATGTCACACGAACACGACCTTCGTCATGCCGTGGGTCGCCCGGGAGCTCGTGACTCACAGGCGGTAGCCGTCGGAGTGTCGTTCTTGCGTGAGTGGTTGAGCAAGAGCCCGGTGCCCGATGTTGAATCGTTATTCATGTTCGGAGTCCAAGACTTTGATCTCATAAGAGCAATCACAGGACGTCGCAGCAGGGCACAGGTGGCATCGCTTGGCCTGCCTGTGCACATCATCGATGCGTTGCATGCCCAATCGCTTTTTTCAACTCCACCCAAGTCGATTGAAGAGTGACTCCCTTACAAGGAGAGGGTCGGGGGTTCGAGTCCCTCAACGCCCACCGTTTACTCCAAGGTGAAGTCGACACCGCAGAGAGCAAAGCGTGACCCACGTTGCGCCGCGGACGCCGCAGCGATTGCGACCGCTGAGAGATGGTCGAAGTCTCGCGAGCCATCGGCGTAGCGGGTATCGACGTCGATTCCCAGTTGCCCCCAGCGGTTGCGGAGCTCGGGCACTCGCGGTGAGGCAAGCGTGACCGCGGAAATCGAAGTCGCGGCACCTGAAGGTCGCGCTTCGCGCCACGTGGGGCCGGCCCAGTGCCATTCGCCGGGACGTTCGGGTTGGTCGATCGAGACGAGGGTGCCGCCGGTGTCCTTGGGATGAAGGTGGCGGCCGCGGATCTGACGCAAGTCGCCCTGCCAGACTGTGCGCACTCCGAGGGACGAGAGGTGGGCGATGCGCCGCTCGAGGTCGTCGACTTCAAAGAGGGCCATGTAGCCACAGTCTCCGCCCGCTTTGTCGAGCAGGCGGCCGGCCGTGGTTCCGCTCGTCGTCGGCGAGACGATCTCGAGGAACTGGTCGCCGATCCTGAACAGAGCGTTGTGAAGGCCGAATTCGGCGACTCCCGGGTCGCGGAAACACACGTCGACATCGAGGTGGCGTTGCGCGTCGGCGATTGCAGCGTCGAGATCGCGCGCCACGAGGGCGACCTGGCGGAGTCGAATCATTCTGTCGACTCTAAACGCCCTAACATCAGCGCATGGCAACCCTCACAAGCGACTTTGCGAAGACAACACCAACCGAAGACGCCCTCATCGACGAATTCAGATCGGTGACGTGGGCGTCGCTCGACGAGCGCGTGAACCGCCTCGTCAATGGGCTGCGCGAGCGGGGTCTGGCGTCCGGCGACACCGTGGCGATCGTGGCGGGCAACCAATGTGAGTGGTTCGAACTCGCGCAGGCCTGTGCCCACGGCGGCTGGACGTATGTGCCGGTGAACTGGCACTGGGTCGCCGACGAGTTGGCATATGTGTTCGCCGATGCCGGTGCAAAGGCCGTATTCGTCGACCAGCGCTACGAGGCGGCGGTTGCCGAGGCGTTGGGTGACCCGCGCGGAGCGGGCGTGCAGGTCGTTGTCGGCGTGCGATGCGATGGCGCGGCCAAGGTGACGGCGGACTCGCGGTACGTGCCGTACGAAGACGTGGTTGCCGCGGGCGACTTGTCGGAACCTGCAGACCAGACGCTGGGTGGGCCGATGTTCTACACCTCGGGCACGACCGGTCGACCGAAGGGCGTGCGCGGCGCGTTGTCCGGAGGCATGGCGATGACCCCCGACATCATGAAGTTGATCGCAGCAGGTTTCGCCAACTGGCTGCCCGTACCCGGGCGTACCTTTTTGTGCGGGCCGTTCTACCACTCGGCCCAGTGGGCGTTTTCGTACCTGCCGATGATCGGTGGGTCTTCGGTTGTGATGCAGCACAAGTACGACTCAGCCGAGGCTCTTCGCCTGATCGACGAGCATTCGTGCACAAACGTCCACCTGGTTCCGACGCAGATGAAGCGCCTCCTCGACCTGCCCGCCAACGTGAAGTCGTCGTTCGACGGTTCGTCATTGACGGCGGTGTGGCACGGGGCCGCACCATGCCCGCCGGCGGTGAAGAAGGGGCTCATCGAATGGTGGGGTCCGAAGATCACCGAGTACTACGGCAGCACCGAGGGCTCGATCATCTCCGTGGTGTCGTCCGAGGACTGGTTGCGCAAGGGCGGCAGTGTCGGCAGGCCGTTGGAAACAGTCGACGTCTTGGTGGTCGACGACGCCGGAAATCACGTGCCGCAGGGCAGCGAGGGGACGCTCTACTTCCGCAACAAGATGGGAATGTCGTTCACGTACCACAACGACGACGAGAAGACGAAGGCTGCGCACCTCGAGCCGGGTGTGTTCACCACGGGCGACGTCGGCTATCTCGATGACGACGGCTTCTTGTGGTTGTCCGATCGCAAGATCGACATGATCATCAGCGGCGGCGTGAACATCTACCCCGCGGAGATCGAAGGCGTGCTCACCGTGCATCCGTCGGTCGAGGACGTTGCGGTGATCGGTGTACCCGACGAAGAGTTCGGCGAAAGCGTCAAAGCGCTCGTGCAAGTCGCCGAGGGTGTTTCGGCCTCGGATGCGCTTGGGCAGGATCTGATCGCGCACTGCCGAAAACTGCTTGCCGGATACAAGGCGCCGCGGTCGGTCGACTTCGTCGATGAGATCCCACGCACGGGAACGGGGAAAATACAAAAGGCGCCCCTCCGTGCGAAGTATTGGGAAGGAAAGTCGCGCAAAATCTAGGAGTGAAGCGACCGGTTCTCTTCCGCAGCGGTCAGCGTTTCGACCGCGAGGGCTGGTTCACGACGAAAGACACCGGCGAGCCGAATGCGATCCGCGTGCGACCGATCCGCGCGTTCGGTTAGGCCGTACCGCCACGTGGCGGATGGCCGCGGATCCCCCGCGAGAGCTTCCAACGCCACCACCGCAGGTAGTGGCGAGGGCGGGCGAGACCGCGTACCGGTTTGCGCGGCGGTCGTGCGCTGCGGTTGAGGTGGTAGCCGCGCCACTCGGGCAGTGCATCCATTGGTGTGCCGGTGAAGGTCGCCGTGAGCGCCGGAATGATCGATCCATCGCGGGCGAGGCACGTGTCGTAGTCGATGACACTGAATCGTCCCCCAAAGGTCGTCTTGTAGGCGTCCTTTAGCGAGTCGTAGTCGACGAGCCACGAATCGGTGGCGACGTAGGCGAACGATGCGGGGTCGTTGCTGCGTCGGAAGAAGTCGTGTTCAAGATGTTGCTTCCACGAGGAAAGAAAGCCCGCGGGCGATCGCAGGGCGAGCACGACGTCGGTTGTCGCGGGGTCGAACAACCCTGCGAGGCGTTCCATCTCGGTCGGGCTGCGCAGCAAACACAGTGCCTCGCACGACACGAGGATGGGGGTATCTGCGGCATCCACCTGAGAGCGCAGGGACCGGTCAACCTCTCGCCGCCATCCCAGCCATGCGTCGGATCCGCGCTCGGGAAAGAAACCGAGGGCCATCGCCGGGGTCTGGCGACCGTCGTCGATGCATGCGGCTGCGATCTCGCGGGCGTCGGGAAACGCACCATGGAACCAACGGCAACCGGTGGCCGCCGTGATCGCCGACTCGTTGTCGAAGAACCAGCGTTGGAATGACGTCGTGCCGGTTTTCAGCGTGCCGATGTGGAGGATGACCCGACCCATACGATGGGAGAAGTATGGCAAGTGAACCGCTCTCGTACGTGTCTTACCTGAAGATCAACGAGTTGCTCGCGCTCCAGGAACCGAAATCCGATGGTCCCGAACACGATGAACTGTTGTTCATCGTCATCCACCAAACCTACGAGTTGTGGTTCAAGCAGATTCTGCATGAACTCGACCGGGCACGCCGCTTGTTGCGCGAGGGAAGTCTGCACCCGGTGCTCGGCACGCTGCGTCGGGTGCGCACGATCCTAAAGACGCTGGTGGGTCAGGTCGACATCCTCGAGACCATGACGCCACTCGAGTTCAACGCATTTCGTGCACGTCTCGAATCGTCGAGCGGCTTCCAGTCGTACCAGTTCCGTGAGTTCGAAGCCGTCTTTGCGCGTCCCGGCATCTGGGACGACGTGGTGAAACTGCTCGAAGGACACGGGTGCATGGTTTCGGTCGACATCGAAGAATCGCTCCTGTCGGTGTATCGCACGCGGCCAGACATGTCCTTGTTGCTCGAAGAATTGGTCGACATCGACGAGGGTTTGCAGGAATGGCGGTACCGGCACGTGAAGATGGTCGAGCGAACCATCGGCAACAGCCGCGGAACGGGCGGGTCGAGCGGTGCGGGTTATCTGAAGTCGACGCTGTTCAACCCGGTGTTTCCCGAGTTGTGGGCGATACGCAGCCGCTTCTGATCACGGCTTGAGGCGCCTGTAGGTGGTGACGCCTGCGATGGTCTGAGCGTCACCGTATTCGCCGGTGGCGATGAGCCCTTCAAGCACCTCGGCCGCCACACCGCCCATCGTGTTCTCCGGGATGACGAGCCACTTGACTCTGGATGGGCTTTCGAGAAGCGACGGGTCACCGAGAAAATTTGTGCGCACCCATGGGTTGGGGAACGTGTAGATGATGCGTCGCTGACTGGCGTGGGGGACGAAGGCGTAGTGGGCCGACACCGCGTCGTTGGGGCCGACGCGGTCGAGCGCCGCCTTCCATCCGTCCACGACCTGTGCGCCGTGCGGCCAGTAGCCCGCGCGGTACTTGTCACCGAATGGCAGGAGGCCCCAGGCATTGGCGGCAACAAACGCAGCGAGAAGCGCGACGGTCGCGGCGATCGCACCGAGCGGTTTTGCCCGGCGGGCAAGGAAGCCGACTCCCTCGACCGCGCCGAGCATCATCGCCGCCACGGGCACGGCTTGGTAGTGGTACATCATCGCCCATGTGAAGTCGGCGGTGGTGAGGATGTTGATGAAGATCTGTGGCACACCGATCAGGATCGTGAGCGGCGCAAGAAACGGGATGAAGGCGAGCGGTGACGACAACCGGCCGAGGTATCCCGTGAAGTTGTTGTTCGAGAGTCGTTCGAAGAAAAGCGACGGCTCGGAGAGGGATGTCTTCACGACGTCGAAAGGCGTCTTGCCGAGGTCTCCGTAGAGCAGTCCGTAGGCACTGGTCTCTCCGGCGAGTGACGGCACCATCCACACGCCGACGACGAGAAAGTAGAGCGCGGCAAAGCCGAATATCAGGCCACCGAACCTCCAACGCCGCTTGACTATGAGCAGTATTGCGATACCCATGACGGCGAGCGAGATGTCTTCTTTCCAGAGCATCGCCGCCAACAGCCACGCGAAGGCGATGATGTTGCGATGTCGCACGGCGGAGCCGAACCCTTCGGGCCGCGTGGTTGCGTAGTGGTAGCCCATCATCAAGAAGGGCAGGGCGACGGTTTCGGGGTGCCACGCTTCCCACGCGAGGAACGAGACGGTCGGCAAGAGCAACCAGGTGATGCCCAAAAGGCACGCGAGTACGTCGCTGCGCAGGCGTTGACGTGCGATGAGGTACACGGGCACCGCTGCGAGGGCGAGCGCGGCGACCTGGAGGAGGTTCCACAGGTTCGGCCCACCGCCCAGCCAGACCAGGGGCACGAGCAGCCAGTACATGAACATCGCGTGGTGTCCAAAGACGGGAAGACCGCACACCGTGTTGAACCACTCGCCCTTCGAGAGGAGCCACAGTGACTGGTCGTGGATGCCGAGGTCGAAGTCGAAAGTCGCGAACGAATTGTGGCGGTCGACCACGAGGCGACCCACGACCCAGATCCAGGCGATGATCGCACCCGCGAACACCGCCGTGGGAAGCCAGCGGAGTGTCTTCATTTGCCGTCCAAGGCGGCCACGACCGGAGCGAATGATTCGACGTCCTCGGCGCCCACGATGACGTAGCTGAAGCCCCAGCGTTCGCGCCGGGCGATCAGGTCTTCGATGATCTTGTTCGGGGGGCCGATGAGGGCGAACGGGGTCCCCGCGACCATCGACGGCTCGACACCGATCATTCGCGCCATGCCCGCGATCGTGCCGTCGGCGTCGTCGGTGACCTTCACGAAAAATGCACGGATGTTCATCTCGATCGAAGAGAGTCGAGCACCGGCTGCCCCGCGGACGATGTCGACCTTTTCGTCGACGGCGGTTGCGGTCATGGTGGAGATCGCATCGGGGCCGACCACACCTGCGGTCATCGTTCCGTTGATGCCGACGATGTCAGCCTCGCGTGCGGCAAGCGACAGAACACGTCTGCCGCCCCCACCAATGAGGATCGGCGGGCAGGGCTTTTGCGCGGGTTTGGGCTGGCCGTCGTAATCCGTGACGGTGTAGTGGCGACCCGCAAAGGAGAATGCACCGTCGGCCATCGCGCGCTTGATGATCTCGAGTCCCTCGACGAAACGATCGATGCGTACGCCCGGCGAGTCGTAAGGGATGCCGGACTGGTCGTAGTCGCTGATCATCCAACCCGCCCCGAGCCCGATTTCGAGGCGACCCTCGGACAGCAGGTCGATCGTGGCGAGTTCCTTGGCGAGAACCACGGGATGTTTGTAGTCGTTGTCCCAGACGAGTGCACCGACACGCAGACTTGTGGTGGCATCGGCGGCGGCCTGCAATGCGGGAACGGGTGCCAGTTGGTCGGTGAAGTGATCGGGCATCGTGAGGCAGTCGAACCCGTTCGCCTCGGTGCGACGGGCAAGGGTCACCCATTCGGCGGCGTTGGCCGCGCGGGAACACTGCACGCCGAAGCGGAAGGGTCGAATGTGGGGGTAAGCCATGCATGCACGGTAGTCGTCGTCGGTGCGCGGATACCGTGGCTTGAGATGGGATGGTTGGTGCGGATCCTCAGGCTCGTCGTGGCCGTCGTGGCGGGGGGTCTCTTCGTGTCGGCAGTCGGAGTGGCGATCGCGCCGCGCGTGTGGGGGCTCGTCAACGCCCACGACGAAACACCCGTGTCGCTACCGACGTTCACGGGAATCGCGCAGCGCTCGACGGTGTTCGATCGCAATGGACGCCAGATCGGCGCCTTCCAGGTGGAGAACAGCCAACCCATCACCCTCGACCAGGTACCCGAGGATGTCGTTGCCGCCGTGCTGGCGGTCGAGGACGCCAATTTCTTCGGTCACAAAGGTGTGAACCTTCGCGCACTCGTGCGGGCGGGGCTGGCGAACTTCGAATCGGGCTCGTTGCGGCAGGGTGCCTCGACGATCACCCAACAGGTGGTGAAGAACGAGTACCTGGCGGGCCTCGAACGCGACGGTCGATACAAGGTGTTGCAGGCCCGCTATGCGGTGCTGCTGGAGCGCACGGTCGCCAAGCGTGACATCCTCGAGCGATATTTCAACACGGTCTTCCTCGGCAACAACGCCTACGGGTTGCGTGCCGCTGCCGAGATCTACTTCGGTGCCGAAGTCCGCGAACTCACGGTCGAACAGGCGACGTTCCTCGCCGGCATGATCCAGGCGCCTTCGAGCTACGACCCGATTCGTCACCCCGAGCGCTCGCGGCAGCGCTTCGCCGTCGCCCTGCGCCGTGTCGCCGCCGAAGGCTTGATGACGGAGGAACGCGCCGACGCTCTCGCAGCGACGTGGCCGCTTCCCGAGGTCCTCCAATCGGTGCCGCAGAGGTCGATCACCCGTACGTATTTCTCCGAGGCCGTGAAGGATTACCTGCTGAACAGGTCCGACATTCTCGGCGTGACGTATCCCGAGCGGTTCAACGCGTTGTTCCGAGGGGGCCTGCGCATCTACACGACCCTCGATACGGACATGCAGTCCGCGGCAGAGGCGGCGGTCCGCAGTCAGTTGCCGGCGAACAAAGCCGGGTTCCAGGGGGCGTTGCTGTCGCTCGACACCGCGACCGGTGGCGTGCGCGCGATGGTCGGTGGTCCCGGGTTCCAGCCCGGCCGCGATGAGGTGAACATGACGCTGCGTCGCCGTCAGACCGGCTCGAGCATCAAGATTTTCGTCCTCGCAGCCGCCTTGCAGGCCGGTGTCGAGGCCACGGATCTCGTCGATGGAACGTTGCCGTGCACGTTGCCGAATCCCGGCAACGAAGAAGAGCCCTTCGAGATCGAGCAGGGCGTGAGTCGACCCCTCGGGCCACTCGAAGAGATGACGTGGTTCTCGATCAACTGTGCCTACAGCAGGCTCGCCCAGATCGTCGGTCTGAACCGTGTGGTCGACACCACCTACCGCATGTCACGCTCGATGTTCCTCACGCGGGACTCCTTCAAGATCCAGCCGTACGCCAGTTATGCGACGGGCGCCAACGAGATGAGTCCGCTCGACATGGCCAGCGGCGCACAGACGCTCGCCAACGGCGGGGTGCACATGCAGCCTTACTTCATCGATCGCATCGAAGGCCCGCTCGGTGTCGTGTACGAACACAGCGACCCGGGTCAGAGCGTGCTCTCCAGAGAGGTTGCCAGCAAAGCGGTGGAGATTCTCAAGGGTGTGCTAACGAAGGGAACGGCGCGCCGCAGTGCCCTCGACGACGAGCGGCCCGCCGCCGGCAAGACGGGTACGCAGGACGACAACACCAATGCGTGGTTCGTCGGCATGACCCCGCAGCTGACCACCGCGGTGTGGGTGGGGGACCCGAAGGCGTACACGCCGATGGTCAACGTGCCCGAGTTCGTGGCGAAAAAGGTGCGGCGAGTGCAGGGCGGAACCTTCCCCGCGGCGATCTGGAAATCGTTCACCGACGAGGCGCTTGCGGGCGAGCCGTCAGTCGACTGGGAGCCCGCGCCGCCGATCGGGCGGTCGTCGGTGCGGCTGTATCTGCCGGGAGTCGACTGTGTTGCCCAGATCGTGTCGGGAACCCTGCCGCGCCGCGTGGTGGGCAAAGTGGCACCCGCCGGGTCGACAACGACAACTGTGGTGCCGGGGGTGGCTGCGTCGCCGTCCGTCACGGCCCGCGTGACCACCACGCTGCCCCCGGACACCACGGTGTCGGTTGACAGACGACCGGTGGTCAGCGTCGTCGACGCTGGGACGACCATCCTGCCGTCGAACACCAACCCGTTCTCGCCCGTGCCGTCGGTCGATCCGAACAATGCCCTCGTGTTCGACTGCGCGAAGTCCCTGCCCGGCTGGGTGCAGACAACCATCGCGGGCGGCTGAGCGGTTTCCCGTCATCGGTAGTCTCGGGTGATGGAGGCGTTCGACGAGTTGCTCGAACTGCAGGCGCTCGACACGGAGATCACACAGCTCGAACACAAGGCCGCGCATCTGCCCGAGGCGGCGGCGGTCGTCGAAGCGAAACGCGTGATGGCGAACCTGCGGGCCGAGTCCGAGACAATCGGAACCGAGCATCGCCACCTCCTCGCCGTCATCGAAGCGAACGAAACAGCAGTCACCGGGATGCGAAAACAGCTCGACCGGCTGGCTGCGCAGATGAAAACGGTCATCGCCCCACGCGAGGCCGAGGCGCTGCAGCATGAAATGGCCAACCACGAAAGCAAGATTTCGTCGCTCGAGGATGAATCCTTGGCGGCCCTCGAACGCAGCGAGGAACTCGACGCGACGCTGGCCGAACTCGGCCCGGAGATCGCCGCCCGCGGGTCCAACGTCGAGGAGGCAGAGCGCAAGCTGCGAGAGGCCCTCGGGTCGGTGCGCGAAGCGCTGAGTGGTGCGACCGAGCGGCGCGGCGCGACTGCGGCGAGGATCGACGCGCAGTGGTTGGCGCAATACGACCGGCGTCGGACGGCCCACGGGGGAGTTGCGATCGCCCGGTTGGTGCGCGCGACCTGTGGGGGGTGTCACATCGACTTGTCCACCTCGGAGGTCGAGGCGGTGCGACGCGAAGCAGCCACGAGGCGCGAATGTCCGAACTGCGGGCGCTGGCTCGTCATCTGAGGCCGTCGGTAGATTTGTCGGCGTGTTCCTGTGGTTCGTCGCAACGTCGGTTCTCGCCGTTCGCTACATCTTCCGCGATCCACGTTTCGACTACCGACTCTTGATCGTCGGTGCATTGTTGCCCGACCCGGTCGATGCGTTGTTCGGCGGCGCACGGGTACTGCACACGCTCACAGCGAGCGTCGCATTGATGATGCTCATCATGATCGTGACCAAGCGGGGTAGTGCGCTGCGGCGTCGCATGTTGCCGTTTGCCATCGGCTTCTTCATGCACCTGGTCTTTGACGGTGCGTTTTCGAACACCGACGTCTTTTGGTGGCCCTTCACCGGAACGTCGTTCGGCGGTGCACGACTGCCCGTTGCCGAGCGGGGTGCGTTGAATTTTCTCCTCGAGGTTGCCGGTGCAGCCGGCGTCCTTTGGATCGTGCGGCGCCATGGACTCGGCGGTCGCGATGCGCGCCGGCGGTTCCTCGCGACAGGGGAGTTGGTCGAGGTTGACTGAGCGACTCCTCACGCTCGTGCGTCACGGCCGAACACGTGCCAACGCGGGCGGACTGTTGCAGGGTCACGTCGACAACGAACTCGACGAAGTGGGCCGTGACCAGGCGGCGGTGCTGGGCCCGGCGTTGACGCGTGTGGCACCCGTCGATCGAATCATCGCAAGCCCCCTGCGCCGCGCCCAGCAGACCGCAGCGGCGATCGCCGGACACGTCGGTGTCGCCGTGGAGACCGATCGCCGGTGGATCGAACTCGACTACGGGGATTACGACGGGATGCCGATGTCGTCGGTACCGCCCGGGGTGTGGGCGCAGTGGCGCAGTGACCCGGATTTTCGTCCGCCACGGGGTGAATCGATGTCCGAGCTCGAAAGCCGAGTCCGCGCAGCACTCGACGAACTGGCGACTAGCGACAGCGGTATGCACGTCGTCGTGGTGAGCCACGTCTCGCCGATCAAGGCAGCGGTTGCCTGGGCACTCGGGGTCGACATCGGTGTGTCGTGGAGAACCGCACTCGACCGGGGGTCGATGTCAACGATCCGCTTGGACGCACAGCGCGCCGCGCTGGTGACGTTCAACGTCACCGTTCATCCCGACAAGTAGTGACACCCAGTCCCAAGCGTTCCCCGGGCCCGCTGCCCGGGAAAACGTTGGACGCGGTGAGTCGGCCTGTAAGCGGGATTCTGTGGACCTTGCGGTCCGGTGACCATCCATCTCTGCGGTCTACCCGAGGAGTGCCCGAAGGCGAGCGAGCCGCTCATGTCCTCTGCGTGACCTTGCTCCAAGTGGGGTTTGCCAAGCCGCGCGAGTCGCCCCGCGCGCTGGTGCGCCCTTACCGCACCTTTTCACCCTTACCCTCGGGTTGCCCCTCGGGCGGTTCGTTTTCTGTTGCACTGTCCGTGAGGTCGCCCCCACCTGGCTCTCACCAGCACTCTGCCCTGTGGAGTCCCGACTTTCCTCGACGCACTCGCGTGCGCCGCGGCCACCCGGCCGACTCACCAGGCTTCAGTGTAACGATGCCCGGTTCCGTGCCCCCCGCGGATTCGCGGCGGTTTCGCCCTTGACCCGCGGCGAGTCGCACGCCCCTAACAAGTGGCGTACTCGTATGCCATCGAGTTGAGGCTCGGGGTGTCGAGGCTGAGCTGGGTTTTCGTGCCGGCCTCGCTGGTCCTGCCGATGGCGAAGGTGACCGGGGCGAGGCTGCCGAACGCTCCCGGCACGGCGGCAGGGTTGGCCTTGCCCGTTTTTTCGTTGATGGAGGGCGCGATGCCCTTGCCGCCGGGGATGATCGCTTGCGCGAGGACGGCGGCATGCCGCGCTTCGTCTTGGCCGATCGTCATCGCGGCACCGCGCACGGCGGGTTGCGAGATGAGCGACACGTAGTACTGGTACGTGGCGGCCGCAAGGTTTTCCAGGCCGTGTGCGAGCAAGAGGAGATCGTCGACGGGAGTGTCGGTCGCCTCGATCCCCTTGTCCTTGTTTCCCACGATCAGCTCGACTGCAGGCGCTATGTAGAGGGTGTTGATGCGCTCGTTTGCGCATTCGAAGGGTTCGCCACCGGCGGTCTTGATGATTTCGGTCAGTGCCGCGGAGTGCGCCTTGTGGTCGGCTTGGAACCGCGCGACCACCGGCAATACTGCACCGGGCAGAACCCCAAGAGCAGTGACAGCGCTGTAGGCGTCGATTGCGCACCACTCGAGCGACGATGCGGTGCGCAGCAACACGGTGTCGGTGACGCGCGCTTCGGGAAGTGCGGTCGTGGTCGGTGATTCACCGATTCGCGGGTAAGCGGTGGCTACTTTGTCGTTCTTGCCGCACGCAGCGAGGATCGCCGCCGACGCCAGGGCGAGCCCGCCGGACTGCAGGAACCTGCGTCGGTTGAAAGCGTTGTCATTCACGGAGGTGTTCACGGTGGAGCGTTTCTCTTCGATCAGGCGGGGTAGGTCTTGGGGTCGATTACGGCCTCGTCATCGAGCGCCATGACGTCGTCGAGCGCGGTCGACCCTGACAAGCCGACGAGGACCGCGGCCTGGCGGGCCTCGATCGGAATGATCGAGGCAATGAGTGTCGCGCCATCGATGCCGCGCAACGTGCCGAGCATCCGCAGGTGCGTGGCAACCATTGCGTTTTCCAGACCCGCGAGTTGCGCTGCGGTGTCCTTGGCGGCGCCACCGATGATTTTCGCCGAGTGCTCGGCGTAGAACTTTTCGTTGCGTCCCGTCGCGGCCTTGCGACCGAGCAGGCCCGTCAGCGACTGCGCGGCGGCGCGGTGGTGGGCGCCGAAGAGTTCGGCGACCGCCTTGAGGTCGTCTTTTGAGGCGACCGTCGCGCGGGCGTAGATATCGACCATCGCGAACTCGAGGCCAAGCGCATAGGAAAGAAGCACAGCATCGGCAGTGGTGGGTTGTTTTGGCGGCGCCGTGGTGCTGGTGTCTGCCACGAGGGATCCTTTCTCAGGCCTGGCTTGCGCTACAGGTTCACCGACAGGGGCGGGGCGCTGCAACTCTAGAAGTCGAGGGCACTCAGGTCGGGGATCCAGGCCTTCGCAGAGCGCAGGGTTTGAGCCCATTTGTCGCGTGCGGTGGCCCGGGCGGTGTCGCTGATGGATGGCCTGACCGTCGTCGCAGGCGCCCACGTCGACACGGCCGCATCCAGGGTCGGCCATATCGCCCCGGTGTCGCGTGCAGTGCCGGCGAGGAAGGCCGCGCCCAGCGTTGTCGCCTCCGATACGGGTGACACTTCGACCGCTTTGCCCGTTGCGTCGGCGAGCAACTGCACGAACGTGGCGTTGCGTGACATGCCGCCGTCGATTCTCAAGGTGGCGGGCGCCTCAACGCCTCGCGAGGCCGCATCCCGCAGCGCCGCGTCGAGCAGGTCGGCACCACGATGCGCGATTCCGTCGAGTACGGCCCGCACGATGTGCCCGCGCTTCGTGCCACGGGTCAGGCCCGTCAAGGTTCCGCGAGCGCCGTAATCCCAATCGGGTGTGCCCAGACCGAGTAGCGCGGGAAGATAGGACACACCCGCGGTGCTGCCCGCCGCGCGCGCGACTTCGTCGCTTTCCTGCGGTGAGGAAATGAGGCCCATGTCGCTGCACAGCCATTCGACGTTGGTTCCCGCCGACAGCATGATCGCCTCGGTTCCCCAGTGGATCTCCCGGGTTTCGCCGTCGAGTGAAAGCGCAACGATTGCAAAGGTTCCGTGAACCGTGCGTTTGGCTTCGCTCGGGCCGATTCGGCCCGTGTACATGTCGAGCATTCCGCCGCTGCCGAATGTGATCTTGGTGCGACCGGGCGTGATGCAGCCCTGGCCAACGAGTGACGACTGTTGGTCTCCGATGCGCGCGGCCAATGCAATCCCATCGAGCCCCCGGTGACCCACGACGGGTCCGACGACTTCACGTGAGGCGATGATCCGCGGCAGACTCTCGACCCGCAGACCGAAGATCGCGCAGACCCGCGGGTCCCAGTCGACGGTGTCGACGTTGACGAGACCGGTCACCGCGGCGTTGGTGTGGTCGGTGACGAAGGCGGCTCCGCCGCTCAGTTTCCATGTCAGCCAGGTGTCGATCGTTCCGAACCGAAGATCGTCCGCCGGTGTTCCCGCGGCGTGGTTGGCGAGCAGCCACGCCGCCTTTGTTGCGGTTTGGTTGGGTGCGATGGCGAGGCCGTGTTCGGATTTTGCGGTGATGCATTCGATGACCGTGCGCAAGTCCTGCCAGCCGATGCCCGGTCCCACGGGTTCGCCGGTACGTGCATTCCACGCGACCACCGAGGCACGTTGGTTCGTGATGCCGAGCGAAGCAACCTCGATGTGGTCGTTGCGGCGCACGATGGTTGTCGCCGCCTCGACCGCCGCCTCGTACATCCGCATCGCATCGAACTCCACGAGACCGGGCGAGGGTGTCGAAGGTGGTTGTACGACGTGGAGGTAGTCGACGAGCGTGCCGGCGGCACCGACGAGCGCGGTGCGCAGCCCGCTGGTGCCGACATCGATGACGAGCACGGCGCGCGCGTCGTCGCGTACTCGGGTCATCGGGGCCGGGGGCCGTTCTTTTGCAGGAAGTTGCCGAGCAGGCCGCCGATCACGCTCGCGACGAGCGCAAGTGAGAACGACGTGAGAATGCGCATGATGCGCACGTCGCCGCCGGTTGCGATGCGAAGAACAAGGAACACGGCCTGCGCCGCAACGAACACCCCCGCGCCGGCAATCACGGCGTGGGCCATCGGTCGTTGCGACCCTTGACGCCACGCAGCGACGCCCGAGCCGAGGACGAAACCCAGAACCGCGATCAGCGACAACAGCGGCGCCCAGCCGTTGGTGTCGGCGTTGTTGTCGAGAACGAAACGAGCGACGAGCGTCGGCGGCACCGCGAACGCGAGAGTGACGCTCGCGCCGGCCCGCAGTGCCTCGCGGTCGAGTGGTCGCGGGGAACTGCTCACGGACATCATTCCAGCAGCCGCGGCGGGTCTGGCGCCCATGGGGCACGCGGCCCCGGTGTTCGGGGCCGATGTGACACAGATCGCAGGACTTGCTATTTCGCAGGATTTGCAGATTGGGGCGGTCGAATTTATTGTTCGACGCGTGAAACCACCCGAAGAGCTTGCCGCCGCGTTTCGCGCCGCCGGCCTCAAGGTCACCCCGCAGCGCCAGTTGCTGTTTCGCCTTCTCCACGGCAACGAGATGCACCCCACGGCAGAGACCATCTACGAGGTCGCCGCAGCGGAGATGCCGGGTATCTCGTTGCGCACCGTGTACCAGACCCTCACCGACCTGGCGGCGATGGGCGAGTTGCAGCAGATCCAACTGGGCGGCGCAGCGCGCTTCGACCCCAACGTCGACGACCACCACCACAGCGTGTGCAGCACCTGTGGTGATGTACGCGACGTGTACGTCCCCGATGCAGGCGATATTTCGGTCGCGGGTCTCGATGGTTTTTCCGTGCAGGCTGCGCGGATCGTGTTCTCAGGCAAATGTCCACAGTGCGCGAGCGCCGTCGAGACGATGTCTGTGGTGAAGCAATAATCCCTTACAACAAAAACCCCAACAGAAAAGGAGCAGTCATGGCCGGACTAGCCGGAACCAAGACACACGAGAACCTCAAGGAGGCTTTTGCCGGCGAGAGCCAGGCCAACCGCCGTTACCTGTGGTTCGCACAGAAGGCAGACGTCGAGGGCTACCCCGACGCGGCGGCACTCTTCCGCTCGGTTGCCGAGGGCGAGACCGGCCATGCGCACGGTCACCTCGACTTCCTCGCACAGGTCGGTGACCCGGCAACGGGCGAGCCGATCGGCGAGACCGAAGAGAACTTCAAGGCCTCGATCGCCGGCGAGACCTACGAATACACGCAGATGTACCCGGGTTTCGCCAAGACGGCCCGCGACGAAGGCTTCACTGAGGTCGCCGACTGGTTCGAGACGCTCGCACGCGCCGAAAAGAGCCACGCCGGCCGCTTCCAGGAGGGCCTCAAGTCCCTCTGATCGGATCCGATCACGACACGGCGGGGCGTCGGTGGACCCGGCGCCCCGCGCTGTCTTTGCGATCAGTAGAACGACGGTAAAACAGGACATGACGATCACCTACGACCCGAAGCATCCGAAGTACCTCGATGAGGCCGACGTTCGGGCCGAACTCACGCGCGTGTACGACCTGTGCCACGGATGTCGCCTGTGCTTCAAGTACTGCACGTCGTTCCCGACCCTTTTCAAATTCGTCGACCAACACGACGACCAGGACGCCGGCAGGTTGACGATCGCCGAACAGGACCAGGTCGTCGACGAGTGCTTCCAGTGCAAGCTCTGCTACGTCAACTGCCCCTACATCCCCGGCCAGCACGAGTGGGCGCTCGACTTTCCGCGCCTCATGCTGCGCGTCGATGCGATGCGCCAGGCAACCAAACAGTTTCCCGTGCGGAAACGCCTCACCACCACGTTCATGGGCCACACCGACGCCCTCGGCAAGATTGCAACGACCGTCTCCCCGGTCGCAAACAAGGTTCTCGGTGCACCTTCGGGCTCTGCGATCCGCAAGGTCGTGGAAAAGACCGCGGGTGTCTCCAGCAAGCGGATGCTCCCGCCTTTCGCCAAGGTCCGTTTTTCGACCTGGTTCAAGCGGCGTGTGAAGCCCATCATCGCCAAGCGTCAGGGCCGCGTCGCGGTCTTTCCGACGTGTCTCGTCGAATACCAGGAACCGGGAATCGGCAAGGACCTCGTCAGGGTCTACGAAAAGAACGGCGTCGAATGCTTTCTCGCCGAGGGCGCATCGTGTTGTGGTGCCCCGTATCTGCACAGCGGCGATGCCGAGAAATTCAAGAAGGTCGCGGCCGACAACGTCGCGGCGCTTGCCGCCGCCGTGCGCCGGGGCAACGAAATTGTGGTTCCCCAGCCGACCTGCGGCTACATCCTAAAGAAGGACTACGTCGACTATGTCGGTGGTGCAGACGCCGATCTTGTGGCAGCGAACACGTACGACGCAGCCGAATATCTGATGCGCCTCCACAAGGCCGAGGACACCGAACTCGTCACCGAGTTCCCGGGAGTGGTGCCCGAGAAGATCACGTACCACGCACCCTGCCACCTGCGCGCGCAGAACATCGGCATGAAAAGCCGTGATCTCCTCAAGCTGACCGGCGCAAAAATCAAGCTCGTACAGACCTGCTCGGGTATCGACGGCATGTGGGGTCTGCGCGCAGAGAACGCCGAATTGTCGATGCCGATCGCAAAGAAACTCGCCCAAGAAATCACCGCCGCCGACGGTGACGAGGTGGCCGGTGACTGCCACCTGGCCAACACGGCGATCAACGAACAGACGGGGAAGGCTCCCAGCCACCCGCTGCAACTGCTCGCCCGTGCCTACGGCATCCCCGAAGAGTGACAAAGACAACGAAAGGAAGACGAAGTGCCCCCCACGACCATTTCCCGCAAACTGACCATCGATGACATTCTCGATCTGCGTGCATACGAGAAGGTGCGCGCAGAAAAGAAAGCCGAAGTGATCGAGACCAAGCGTCGTCGTCGCATCGAGCTCGGCACAGTCGTCACAGTGATGTTCGAGAGTCGGGACACCATGTGGTACCAGATCCAGGAAATGCTCCGCGCCGAGCGCGTGATTTCCGACGAAGGTGTGCTCGACGAGTTGCGTGCCTACAACCCCCTCATCCCCGAGGCCGGCCAGTTGTGCGCGACGATCTTCATCGAGCTCACCTCCGGGTCGGCGATGCGTGAGTGGCTGCCCAAGCTGGTCGGCATCGAGCGCTCGTTGCGGATCCGGCTGGCCAACGGCCGCGATGTCGCCCCCGTGACCGACGAACAGCACGACGCAACCCTGACGCGCGACAACGTGACGGCTGCCGTTCACTACATTCGCTTCGAGTTCGGTCCCGAGGATCTGGCCGCATTCGCCGAGGGGCCCGTGCAGTTGCTGTGCACCCACCCGAACTACCTCGAGGCTGTCGAACTGGCCCCCTTCACCGTCGCGGAACTGGCCGCCGATCTGGGCGTTTAGTAAAAAACGGCGAGATTTGCGCCGCCCGTCGGGGTGGGTTTAGTGTCCCAGACAAGGTGAGACATCGGTCATGTTTCGGGGGGAATGTGGCCGATGCCCACCAACCACACGAGTTGCGTGAACTGGGGGGCAGAACGTGACAATCACTGACATTTCGTGGCGTCAGCGGGGGGCCTGTCAGGGCCTGGACCCGGCGGTGTTCTTCCCGGACGAGGGTGACGAGATTGCCGCCTCGGTGGCGGTTTCTGTGTGCGGTACCTGCGACGTGCGCATCGCCTGTCTGGAGCACGCTCTCGCCTCCCGCGAGAAGGAGGGCGTCTGGGGTGGCACGACCGAGCGCGAGCGCCGTCGCATCATCCGTCAGCGCCGTCGCACCGCCTAAATCGGGGTAGCAAACTTCTACTTCCACGCGAGACTGTCCGCGTGACCGCAGTGCATCCGCGCCCGCTCGCCGACTTCGGCGGATGGCCCACAGTCCTGGGCACGCTCATCGCGCGCCGCGATCTCGAGCCGGAGGTCGCCGAGGCTGCGATCACCGAAATCCTCGAGGGTTCGGCGTCGCCTTCGCAGATGACCGCGTTCATCGTCGCGTTGCGCGCAAAGGGAGAGACCGCGCCCGAACTTGCAGGAATGTTGCGTGCCGTGCGTACGGCCGGCCAGCGCGTCGATCTACCCGCCGATGTCGCGGGTCGCGCCATCGACATCGTCGGCACCGGTGGCGACATGTCTCAGTCGTTCAACGTGTCGACGGTGACCGCGTTCGTCGTGGCCGGTGCGGGTGTTCCTGTCTGCAAGCACGGCAACCGCGCCGCGTCGTCGCAGTGCGGTGCCGCCGACTTGTTGGAGGAGTTGGGTGTGGCGGCCGAACTCGATCCCGTCGGGGTCGCTGAATGCATCGCCGAGGCGAACATGGGCTTTTGTCTCGCCGCACGATTCCATCCGGCGTTTCGTTACACGGGTCCGTCGCGGCGCGAGATCGGCATTTCGACCATCTTCAACCTGCTCGGTCCGATGGCAAACCCCGCACCGGTTTCTTCGATGTTGGTGGGTGTCGCCATGCCGTGGATGATGCGACCGATGATCGAGGCCCTCGGCTCGCGTGGCGTGCGCTCGGTGTGGGTCGTGCACGGACACGGCGCGGTCGACGAAATCACGCTCGGTGGGCCGTGCCGGGTGATGGCACTGCGCGCGGGTGAGATCACCGAGTTCACCGTCGATGCGGCCGACATTGGTTTCGTGTCCGCACCACTCGAGGCAATAAGGGGTGGTGATGCCAAGGAGAATGCTGCGCTGACACGGCGCATCCTTGACGGCGAAGCCGGACCGATGCGCGAGACGGTTGTTTTCAATGCAGCAGCGGCACTGCACGTGGCCGGCCTCGCCGCCGACCTGCGCGCCGGACGTGCCCTCGCCGAGGCGTCGATCGACGGCGGTGCTGCCGCAGCGGTGCTCGACAGGCTCGTCGTGACGAGTGATCGCGCGTCCAAACGACTCGAGCAATAGAGCAAGCCGAAACGGTCGTTGTCAAGCCATGACGATCGTCCGCGTGCCGGGTAGTTCCGCCAACCTGGGTCCGGGTTTCGACGGACTCGGCATGGCGCTCACGCTGTATGCCGAGGTCGGTGTCGCGGGAGTCGATCCAATGCCCGAACGCGGCAAGGTCGCAGACGAACATCACCCTGCGACGGTCGCCTTCCGCGATGCCGGCGGGAACGGCGACGTGTGGGTTCGCAGTGAAATCCCCATGAGCCGTGGCCTGGGCTTTAGTGGCGCGGCGCGTGTCGGCGGGGCAGTACTCGGAATCCTCCAGTCGCGTCGCGCGACCGCGGTCGACGCACCGATGAGGCGAGCCGTGATCGACGTGGCCGCGCGGCTCGAGGGTCATCCCGACAATGTCACGGCGTCGCTGTTGGGAGGTGTGGTCGCCACGAACGGCCATCGTGCGGTGCGGGTGCCTCTCGACGGTTTGCTCAGCGACCAATTGGCCGTGGTCGTGTGGATACCCGACTCCACGACCTCGACATCGGAGTCGCGCGCGAGGATGCCGCAGTCCGTGCCGTTCGAGGATGCCGTGTTCAACCTCACGCATACCGCGCTGCTCGTTGCGGCGCTCGCCGCGGGTGATATCGATGCGTTGGCCTCGGCGATGAGGGACCGTCTGCACCAGGACCGCCGATTGGCAGGGGCCGAGCCGAGCCGGGCGGCGATGCGGGCGATGCTCGATGCGGGGGCCGTGTCGGCATGGCTGAGTGGGTCCGGGCCGACGGTGGCGTGCTTCGCGCGGTCGGGCGAGGCCGAAGGTGTGGCGGCCGCGTTGCCCGGGAATGGTCGGGCGCGGGTCGTCGGGATCGACCATCGAGGGGCGCATCTCATCGGTGTGTGACACCCCGTTGTCACGCTGTGTGGGTGACGACGAACGACTCCCTCACCATCGATTGCGACACCTGCTGCATGCGTGACACCGATGCCTGCGGCGACTGCGTGGTTAGTTTCCTGATCGGTCGGAACCCCGACGAGGCCGTCGTCCTTAGCCTCGACGAAGCCCGTGCGGTGAAGTTGCTCGCAAACGCGGGAATGGTGCCTACGCTTCGGCACCGTGGCGTCTGACGCGCAGTCCCGTTCCCGAACAGCACTCCAGGACTACGCCCGCCACGTCTGCGAAGTGGGCACGAAGGCGGGCCTGGACCGGGTCGGCATCGCCCCGGCGCGTCGCTTCGACCGCGCCCGGAGGGCCATCGACGACCGCAACGCCCGCGGTTTGTCCGACACGATGCAGTTCACATTTCGCAACCCCGCGCGGTCGACCAACCCGTCGATGATCGTGAGGGGCGCACGGTCGATCATCGTCGGTGCGGTTGCGTACCACGAGCCCGTCGCCGAACCAAGCGTCGATTCGCGAACCCCGATGGCCCGGGTGGCGCGTTACGCGTGGCGTGACAACTACTCGGCGTTGCGCGGCGCGCTCGCTGCGGTGTCCGAGGAGTTACGGACCGTTGGCCACCGCGCGGTGGTCGTGGCCGATGAAAACGCCCTCGTGGACCGCGAAGCCGCCTACCTGGCCGGGCTCGGTTGGTACGGCAAGAACGCAAACCTGCTGCTCGTCGATGCGGGCAGTTGGTTCGTGCTCGGGGGTGTGGTGACGGACGCGGTGCTGCCCACCTCGACGCCCGTCGCCGACGGGTGCGGAACCTGTCGACGGTGTCTGGATGGTTGTCCGACCGGTGCGATCATCGAACCCGGGGTCATCGACGCCGCGCGCTGTCTGGCTTGGGTGATCCAGAAACCAGGAATCGTCGACCGCGCGCTGCGCGAGGCCATCGACGACCGCATCTACGGCTGCGACGACTGTCAGGAAGTGTGTCCACCATCTACGCGCTCGGTTCGCGTCTCGATGTCGCGGCTCGGCGACGAGTCACGGATGACGTCGACGGTCGACCCCGTGGCAATTTTGGCCATGGGTGACGCTGAGATCATGTCGCGGTTCGGTCGTTGGTACATCCACGACCGCGAGGCGAGGTGGGTCCGGCGCAATGCGCTCATCGTGCTCGGCAACCGGGCGCGGCCCGACGATGCCGCGGCCCGGGATGCCATTGCGCGGGGCCTCGTCGACGACGATGCATTCGTGCGGGCGCACGCCGTGTGGGCTGCCGCACGCGTGGGTCATTTGGACATCGTTCCCGACGACGACCCCAGCGAGGTGGTTCGCGAGGAGTTGCGGAACCTACCCACGCCGCGTGGGTAACACTGGAGTCGCATGTCGGGCCGCCACATCCTTGTCACCAACGACTTTCCGCCGAAAGTTGGCGGTATTCAGTCCTTGCTGTGGGAGTGGTGGCGTCGTCTGCCACCCGACCAATTCGCGGTACTGACGAGTCCCCACAAAGGGGCGCGCGAGTGGGACGAGCAACAGCCGTTTCGAGTCGAGCGTGTTCGTGAATCGGTGTTGTTACCTCATCCGTTGATGGTCAAGCGCATCAACGACCTCGCCCGCGACTTCGGGGCCGAGTTCGTGGTGCTCGACCCGGCCGTGCCGCTCGGCATCATCGGCCCGAATCTCGCTCTGCCCTACGTCGTCGTGTTGCACGGTGCGGAGGTGACGGTTCCCGGTCGGCTGCCCGCCTCACAGCAGGTGCTCGGCCGTGTCCTGCGGCGAGCGATCCACTGCATCGCGGCCGGCAACTATCCCGCGCGCGAAGCCGAACGTGCCGCCGGCCGCACACTGCCGACGACGGTCGTGGCGCCGGGTGTCGACACCGCGCGGTTCCGCGTACTCGACGAGGCGGCACGTCGCGCGGCGCGCGAACGTTTCGGTATTCCGGCCGATGCGGAGTTGATCGTAGGGGTCAGCCGGCTCGTGCCGCGCAAGGGTTTCGACACTGCCATTGCGGCGGTCGCACGCATGGCCCGCGTTCGACCGAACCTGGAACTCGTCATCGCGGGTGCGGGTCGCGACGAGGGCCGCCTCGTTCGGCTCGCGCGCGACCGTGGTGCGCCGGTGCGCTTCCTCGGCCGGGTTTCATCCGAGGATCTGCCGTTGCTCAACGGGTGCGCCGACGCGTTCACGATGCTGTGTCGCAACCGGTGGTTGGGTCTGGAACAAGAGGGCTTCGGTATCGTTTTTCTCGAGGCTGCGGCATGCGGGGTGCCGCAGGTGGCCGGTGCCAGTGGCGGGGCCGCTGACGCAGTCGAGGACGGTGTGACGGGCATCGTGGTGGACGACCCTGACAACGTCGACGAGGTCGTGGTCGCCTTCGAGCGTCTCTTTGATGACGAAGCAGGTCGCCGCGCGATGGGGGCAGCCGCTCGGGTGCGCGCCGAAGCGGAGTTCTCCCACGACGTGCTTGCCGAAAAACTGTGGAATACGCTTCGCGCGCTCCCATGACGTCCCCATTGCGCATCAGTACCTCACCAATCGTGCGCTTCAATCTTGTCGCGTCGGTGTTCTTTGCAGTGGTCGCGATCATCAGCGCGGTTCTCTTTGACGACGTCTTTCGTGTCGTGATCGTCGTGGTGTCGCTGGCCCTTTTCGCGGTGGGTGTCGCTGGTTTCCTGGTCGGCTTCTTTGCCGCGGTTCAGCGCAGTCGTGAACGCGAGATTTCCGTTTCGCAGTTGTTCTTCTTGACGGGTGAAGTGGCACCACGCGACGTCAGGGTGCCGATGCTCGTCGCGCTGTTGCTACAAACCGCAGCTGGAATCGCGGCGGCAATCGCCCGGCCGACCACCGACGGCAAGACGGGAAGCGTCCTTGCTTTCGGCGTGCTGGTGCCGATGCTCGGCCTCGGCCTAAATGGACTGTGGGCCAGCCGCCACGGCACCTTCGTCGAGCGTGCAAGGCCCGGTCAAACCGATGACGCTGGTCCGGACAGCGCCGAATAAGCCGTCGGTCGGCGCTGCGATGGGCCACAATGGAGCAATGGCCGACACCGCCAAACAAACGACCGTCATCGCCGCGTCACCCCAACGTTGTTTTCACGTTGCCACCGAGTTCGAGCGCTACCCCGAGTGGGCCAAGGACGTCAAGGAGGCGGTCGTGCTCGAACGTGACGCGCAGGGGCGCGGGACCAAGGTCGAATTCCGTGCATCGGCCCTCGGGCGCAGCACGCACTACACGCTTGGTTACACCTACGGCGACTCGCCACTCACCATCGCCTGGCGACTCGTCGACGGCGACATCATGCGCACGCTCGACGGCGACTACATGTTCGAATCCGTTTCCAATGGCACTCTCACCACCTACGACCTCTCCATCGACCTGGTGATTCCGTTGCCGGGTTTCGTGAAGCGCCGCGCGGAGAATCGCATTCTGCATACCCTCACCGAGTTGAAGTCACGCTGCGAATCCTGATCATCCCGATCGGGAGGCCCCGATGAGGAGACCCCAATGAGGAGACTCGGCATCGACATCGGAGGCACAAAGACGCTGTGTGTCGTGGTCGACGACGTCGATGGGGAGGCACGAGTCGTCGAGGAACGCCGGGTCGCAACCGACGCGGCGGGCGATGCCGCCGCCGCCGTGGTGACCCTGGCGCGCGGCTTCGACGGCATCACCTCGGTGGGTCTGGGCATTGCCGCATTGGTGACACGTGACGGCACTGCGGTGACGACAACCCACCTACCCCGTGTGCGCGACGTACCGCTGCGCGCCGTGCTGTCCGAACGATTGGGTCTGCCCGTGGTCGTCGACAACGACGGCACGTGTGCCACCGTGGCGGAGTGGCGGCTCGGCTCGGCACGTGGGCACGACGAAGTGCTCGTCGTCACGATCGGTACGGGTATCGGTGGTGGCACGATCGTGGGCGGCCGGGTGGCCCGCGGCACCAATGGTTTTGCCGGGGAGTTCGGACACATGGTCGTCGAGCGCGGTGGCGCTGTGTGTCCGTGCGGTCGTCGCGGGTGCTGGGAGACCTATGTATCGGGTCGTGGTCTGGCACGCATCGCCGGTGCGGCAAGTTCCGAGGCGGTGCTCGAGGCGTGCGCGCGGGGCGAAGAATCCGCGGTGCGCGCGCTGGAGGAATTCGCGGACTGGGCGGCACTCGGCCTGCACAACCTGGTCAACACCTTCGATCCTGCATGCATCGTCCTGGGTGGGGGACTCGGTGCACGCAGCGAAGTCGTTGCTGCGATCACGGGTCGTTTCCGAGGAGTCGAACAAAGCCATGTCGGTCGTGCAATGCCGGTGATCGCCGCGGCGACGCTGGGCGAACGCGCCGGCGCGATCGGTGCCGCCTTCGTCGGTGCCGGCGACTGAGTCGCGGGATCGTCAGGGGCAGTTCGGGGTCACGCGGCGGAGGCCCTCGCGCCACTGTGCATGCGCGACATCGGCGAAGGCCGCCAGCTCGGGGTTCGGCTCAAAGCGGCGCTCGATACGCCGTGATGCGGCGGCATCCTCGGGGCTTTCCCACACACCCTCGGCGAGACCCGCCAACAGCGCGGCGCCGACGGCGGTTGTTTCGCGATCGACGGGTCTTTCGACGACGATTCCCAGTTGATCGGCCTGGATCTGCATCAAACGGTCGTTTCCGGCCGCACCGCCGTCGACGCGCAACGTGCGGATGGCGATGCCCGTCGCCGCGGTCATCGCCTCGACGACGTCACGAGTCTGAAACGCCGTCGCCTCGAGCGTGGCGAGAGCGAGGTGGGCGGCGGTCGTCCCGCGGGTGATTCCGAACACGGCACCGCGGGCCTCGGCGTCCCACCACGGGCTGCCGAGACCGGTGAGCGCGGGAACAAAAACGACACCCCCCGTCGTGTCGACCCGCGCGGCGAGGGTTTCGATGTCGTTCGACTCGCGGATGATGCCCAAGCCGTCGCGGAGCCACTGCACCGCGGCGCCGGTGACGAAGATCGCACCCTCGACGGCGTACGTCGTTTGACCCGCGATTCGCCATGCGACGGTGGTGAGCATTCCCTCGCTCGGCGCCGGACAACGCGGTCCCACGTTCATCAGCACGAAACTGCCCGTGCCGTAGGTGTTCTTCGCATCGCCTTCGGCGAAGCAGGCCTGACCGAAGAGAGCCGCCTGCTGGTCGCCGGCGATACCCGAGATGGGAATCCCCGATGGCACTGTGTCCACCGACGTGACGCCGAAGCGCCCACTCGAGTCGCGTACCTCGGGCAGCGACGCGAACGGCACGCCCAGGAGATCACAGATTTCGCGACTCCATTCATGGGCGGTGATGTCCCACAGCATCGTGCGGCTGGCATTCGATTCGTCGGTGGCAAAGACGGCACCGTCGGTGAGTTTCCACAGCAGCCAACTGTCGACCGTGCCGAAGGCGAGAGTAGGCGTGGGCTTCACACCGTTTCGCAGCATCCACTCGATCTTCGTCGCACTGAAGTACGGGTCCAGCACGAGGCCCGTGGTGGCGCGCACAGTGGGGAGATGTGGCGCCAGTTCGAGACAGCGCTGGGCGGTGCGCCTGTCCTGCCAGACGATGGCACGACCGAATGTCTTGCCGGTGGCCCGGTCCCAGGCGACGATGGTCTCCCGCTGGTTGGTGATGCCGATCGTGGCCGGCATCGTGCCGACACGCGCGATGACGTCAAGGAGGGTCCTGCGGGTGACGTCCCAGATTTCCTCGGCGTCGTGTTCGACGAGACCCGGTGCCGGAAAATACTGCGTGAACTCGAGATACGAGGCCACCGTTTCACGACCATCGGGAAACACCGCCCGGCTGCGCACGCCCGTGGTGCCCGCATCGATCGCCACGATGTAGGTCATCGGCTCAGAGTAGTTGTCGACTCGGGTGACCCATCCGTCGACCCGGCAGCCAAGACCACGCACACCCACGACATGACGGTCCGCCCCGGTAAATTCTTCGATCCGGTGCGGCGGCGCACGACTACGCGCGGTTGTTCGGGCGGTCGAAGCTTTTCAGGGCACGAGAATGTTTTTCATCCGGGCAAACAGCGCTCGATTCGCCGCCAAGACGGCCAAAGCCGTCGGACCGTGGGTGGCCTCGACGCGGGCGCCGGCCTCGGTGGCAATCAGTGACCCGGCCGCGAGGTCCCAGGGGTAGAGGTGTTCCTCAAAATAGGCGTCGTATCGACCACAGGCGACGAAGCAGAGGTCCAGTGAGGCCGAGCCGAGTCGTCGCACGTCACGGATCTTGTCGATGAAGCCTGGGATGCGGTTCGCCTGCGCCACGCGGTTCGCGGGTGAGTAGTTGAAGCCGGTACCGACCAGCGCGTGCGCCGGGTCGGCGACCTCGCTGCAGGTGATGCGGTGGCCGTTGAGGAACGCCCCACGTCCGCGCACCGCGCTGAAGGTTTCGCGCAGGGCAGGTGCATAGACCACGCCACACAGCGCACCATCGGCATCGTGAACACCGATCGACACCGTCCACATGGGAAGGTCGTAGAGAAAGTTCGTCGTGCCGTCGATCGGGTCGACGAACCACGTGATGCCCGACGTGCCGTCGTGGTTGCCACCCTCCTCGCCGACGATCGCGTCCGCAGGCCGCAGGCGCCTGAGCGTCGCGACAATTTCGCGCTCCGTCGCGCGGTCGTACTCGGTGACCATATCGGTCGGGGTCGATTTTGTCTCGACGTTGTGCAGTCCGAGTCGACGGCCGGCGAGGGCCGTGTCCCCGACGTGCGTGGCGAGGTTCGTCGCGAGCGTGAGAAGTTGGCCCGCGAGGTCGTTGGTCATCGACGATCCTGCAACTCGCGCCATTCGCCCAGTGCACGGAGAACGAGAACCGAAACGATGGCGGTACCGCCCGCCGTGACCACTGCCCCGACGAAGAGTCCCAGACCAAGGGGAGTCGCACAGTCACCCGTGCACTGCACGTCGACGAGCCCGTATCCGATGAGTCCCCCGGCGAGTCCACCGAGCACGACCGCGGCGTAGGCGGCGATGCGCGCACCGCGCGAGGGAAGAGCGGACAACGGTCGAAAGGATGCGTCCGTCTCGCGATTCACGTCCACATCGTAGGCTCGGTTCCGACGATGAACCCACAACGAACGATTCTTCACGTCGACATGGACATGTTCTATGTGGCGGTCGAGTTGCGTGACGATCCCGGCCTGCGGGGCCTTCCGATCGTGGTGGGCGGTGACGGGCCACGGGGTGTCGTCGCTGCCGCATCCTACGAGGCACGAAAGTTCGGCGTCTTTAGTGCGATGTCCTCGTCACGGGCGCGGCGACTGTGTCCCAACGCGGTGTTCCTGCCGGGTCGTCCCGCCGTTTATCGCGAGGTGAGCGCAAAGGTGCACAAAATCTTTCGCTCGTACACGCCACTCGTCGAAGGTATCGCCCTCGACGAGGCGTTCCTCGACGTGAGTGGCGCGTTGCGCGGGTACGGCTCGGCCGTCACAATCGCCGACGAGATCCGTGCCCGGGTCGCACAGGAAATCGGCATCACGTGCAGCGTCGGCGTCGCAGCGAACAAGTTCGTCGCAAAGATCGCATCGAAAGCAGCCAAACCGCGCGTCATCGCTGGTTCGATAGACCCCGGAGAGGGTGTCGTGGTTGTCGAACCCGGCCGTGAGGTCGAGTTCTTGCATCCGCTGCCCGTGCGCGCACTGTGGGGTGTGGGGCCCGCCACGCACGCACGCCTCGATCGCATCGGCGTCAAGACCGTCGGCGATCTGGCCATGATCGGTGTCGAGCACCTCGTCACCGCCCTCGGTGATGCCTCGGGACGGCACCTGTTCGACCTTGCGTGGGGCCACGACGACCGCGCAGTCGAATCCGAGCGTGAAGCGAAGTCGATCGGGCACGAAGAAACCTTCACCGAGGACGTCGCCGACATCGTGGAGCTGCGACGGCACCTGGTGCGCTTGTGCGATGCGGTGGCAACCCGTGTGCGGGCGAACGGCACGCGGGCCCGCACGCTCACCTTGAAGATCAAGTTCTCGAACTTTCGCTCGATCACCCGCAGCATCACCGTCGACACCGCGCGGTCGAGTGGACCAGGTTTCACCGAGGCACTGGGGCCGCTGTTGAGTGCGATCGACGTCCATCAGGGGGTGCGGTTGCTCGGCGTCTCGGCGGCGCAATTCGAGGCTGCGGATGGTCCGGCCGGGCCCGTCCAAGGGTCGTTGTTCGACGAACCGGCCGAGGGGCGTGTCGACGAAGCAACGTGGGCCAACGCGAGTGGAGTCATGGATGAGATCCGCCGCAAATTCGGGGCCGATGCGATCCGAACCCTGGCGGCGCTTCGTGACGTCGAGGATCTGGGCGAAATCGGCGAGAATCCTTGGGGACCTTCGTCACCAAACGGCGATACGCGTTGAGGATCGCGCGCGAACCTGCGAGAATACGCCCGTGCCATTGTCAGACGACGAGCAGAGAATCCTCCGCCAGATCGAGGAGCAGTTGCAGACCGACCAGCGCTTTGCGCAGCTGGCCTCACCCGCGGGTCTCTATCGGCAGTCCGCTCGCTCGGTCCGATGGGCCGTACTCGGGGTCATTTTGGGTCTCGCGCTCACCGTCGTTGCGTTGCAGATCCACTTCCTGCTGGCCTTCGTAGGGTTTCTCGCGATGCTCGGTTGCGCCCTGGTCATCGAGCGCCAACTGCGCGCCATCGGCAAGGTTGGTGTGCAGGACCTCGCGGCCTCGTTGCGCAACAGTAAAATCGGACCGGCTCGCATTCGCGACCGCTTCACACGCGACTAGGTTCCTCCCATGCAGCCCGTCTACCCACCCGAAGCAGACTCCTACCGCGCGACGGTGCGTCAGTTCCTCGCCGACAACCTGCCCGCCGACTGGGCGGGCACCGGAGCCCTGGAGGGCGACGCCCTCGAGCATTTCGTCGCCGATTGGCGCGTCGTGTTGCACAAAAACGGATACCTCGCGCCCGACTGGCCCACGGAATACGGCGGCGCGGGGCTGTCGTCGCTCGAGATGGTCGTGTTGAACGAGGAGTTCGCGCGAGCGGGCGTACCGACGGGAAGTCCGAACGACATTTTCGGAATCCAGATGCTCGGCAACACGATTCTGCGGTGGGGGACCGAAGAACAAAAGAAGCACTACATCCCGCGCATCCTCGCGGGTGACGACGTTTGGTGTCAGGGCTACAGCGAACCGAATGCGGGTTCGGACCTAAGCAACCTCGGTCTCAAGGCACAGCTCGACGGCGACCAGTGGATCCTCAACGGCCAGAAGATCTGGACCTCGGCGGGCCATCTGGCCGACCACATCTTCACGCTCGCGCGCACCGACCCCGAAGCGCCCCGTCACAAGGGAATTTCGTTTCTTCTTGTCGACATGCGCCAACCGGGTATCGAGGTCCGGCCGATCAAGATGATCTCGGGCGAGAGCGAATTCAACGAGGTCTTCTACACCGACGTCGTCGTGCCCAAGGAAAACGTGATCGGCGGCGTGAACAACGGCTGGGCCGTGGCGATGACGCTCCTCGGCTTCGAGCGCGGTGCGGCCGCCGCTGTGAACTCGATCAGATACCAGGCCGAATTCGACCGGCTCGTTGAGATGACCCGTGCCTACGCAAAGAACAACGACCCGCAGATCCGCCAGCGTCTCGCATGGTGTTACACGCGAGTCCAGATGATGCGCTTCGTCGGCTACCGCACCCTGACCCAGTTCTTGCGCGGCCACCAACCCGGGCCCGATGCAGCGATCAGCAAGTTGCTGTGGAGCGAGTACCACAAGGTCGTCACCGAACTGGCAATGGAAATCATGGGGCCGGATGGCCTCGTTCCCACCGGACGCATGCCCTCGTCGGCGTTCGGAGCCGACGACCCGGGTGCGCCGAACTCGACGAACAGTTGGGCGACGACTTTCTTGAACGCCCGTGCCGGAACCATCTACGCGGGCTCATCGCAGATCCAAAAGAACATCGTCGGCGAGATGGTTCTGGGTTTGCCGAAGGAACCGAAGTAGGCAGCGTGCGCATCTTTCTCACGGTTCTGGTTCGGCCACGACTGTGGTCGACCGCGCTGCGTCAGGCGCGTCGCCTCGCCCCGCCGGGTTGGTGGCGTCGGGTGCCGTTCCTGCCGGTGCCGACACCCGGGTACACCGCGATGCGTTCGGCCATTCAGTACGGGGAAGCAGAGCATTCCGTGGAGCCGGGGGACCTGCTGAGGTATCTCGCATGGTGCAAGTCGGAGAATGCAGGGCGGTCATGAGGACCGCCACCAGCAGACCGCCCAGACGCGGACGGAGATAGGCGTGCGCAGCGCGCTCGTTCTCAACGCCACTTACGAGCCGCTCAGCATCGTGTCGGTGCGCCGCGCCGCCTGTCTGGTCCTGGCCGACAAGGCCGACCTCGTCGAAGACGACGGAAGTCAACTGCGTGCCGAGCGTTTGGCGCTGCCTTCACCACTGGTGATTCGCCTGAGATACGTGGTGCGGGTGCCGTACCACCGCCGCACCGCGCTCTCGCGTCGCGCTGTGATGGCGCGCGACGGACATCGCTGTCAGTACTGTGGCGCACCGGCCGACAGTATCGACCATGTCATGCCCCGCTCGCGGGGTGGAATGCACGTGTGGGAGAACGTCATCGCGGCCTGTCGACCATGCAATCTCCGCAAGCGAGACCGCACACCCGAGGAAGCCGGCATGCCCCTCGCCACGTCACCGCTCGCGCCCCGCGAAGCCGCATGGATAACGCTTGCCGTCTCGCGTGTGCCCGAGGCATGGAAGCCGTACTTGGCAAAAGCGTCCTGAGCCCGCGGGAATGATCGGGTCGCAGGACTGGGCAATCGAGACGGTCGAGGCCGGCGCACAAGCACTGCATTCGTCGGATCTCCCCGCCCGTCGTGGCGTGTGGTTGATGCGGCCGACGCGGCCGGCGTTCGTTCTCGGGTCGTCGCAGCAGGCCGCTGATGTCGACGCCGACTTCTGTGCGAGACGCAGCATCGATATTGCGCGCCGACGCAGCGGCGGGGGAGCGGTTCTCGTCGACCCCGTCGATTCGGTGTGGATCGACATCGTGATACCGCGCGGCGACTCTTTGTGGGTCGACGATGTCGGCC
The DNA here is from genome assembly GCA_016870865.1 of Actinomycetota bacterium. Lineage (GTDB taxonomy): Bacteria > Actinomycetota > Acidimicrobiia > Acidimicrobiales > Ilumatobacteraceae > F1-20-MAGs119. Next base: position 139,927 of record VGAC01000003.1, on the reverse strand, counting down.
GGGCGATGCACTTCGTGGGTCGTGCCTGGTGCGAGGCTCTCGCGGCGATGGGCATCGGCGACCTCGCCGTGAACGAAGGGCCCCATGTTGTCAATGACTGGTCAAAGACGCTGTGCGTCGCGGGTCGCGGTACGGGTGAGGTGTTTGTTGCGACCGGGGCAAAAGTCGTGGGAGTGAGCCAGCGCCGCACCCGCAGCATGGCGCGCTTTCAATGCGTCGCGTTTTTCGCCTGGAATGCCGAGTCCCACCTCGGGGCGATGCCTTTGCTGCGCGACGACCCCGCGCGGGTGGCCGGTTTGGTGAACGTGATCCCGGTCGACGACCCGGCCCACGTCGCCGCCCGCATCGCTGCGGCCTTGCCCGTGCGCTGAGCTCCCCCACTTCTCCCCACGCCCCGCCTCTCGCGCGTGCGACCGAGCAGCAACGACGCACAAAGCCCGTGGATCCCTCATTTTCCGCGCTGCCGTCGTCGATCAGTGCTCGCCCCGAAACGCCCCAAAACGGCCTCACGGGGGGCCGGTGGGTCAAAAGTGGGGGAAAAGGCTTGCTAAGTGGGGTGTAGTGGGGCATAGTGGAGCCGCCTGAGGGGAGGTGATGCCCGCCCCGCGGGTTCCAGTGGGAAGACCCTCACGCGGCGGACAAGGGGTGTCGGGACGGAGACAACGTGTTTGTCGGCACGCACGAGCGGCAACTCGACCCGAAGGGTCGACTTGCGCTGCCCGCTGCGTTCCGGCCGCAGTTGGAACCCCGTTGCTTCCTCGTTCTCGGCGATGACAAGTGCGTCACCGTCTGGACGTCGGGGGACTTCGAGAGCTTCGGACAGGAAATGATCGACAAGGTGCGTCGCGGCGAAATGGCCCGCGACCAACTGCGGGCCATTTCCAGTAGCGCAGCCGAAGTCACCATTGACGCCCAGGGTCGCGTGCTGCTCACCGAAGAGATGAGGTCGTTCGCGGGTCTCAGTCTCAATTCGAAGGTCATCGTCACAGGTGCGTTCGACCGCGTGGAGATCTGGGAGCCCACGCGATTCGGTCGCATCGCAAGCGCCGGCACGGAAAAGATCGCCGGTTCGGGACAGTGATGGGGACCCAATGCACGACCCAGACGTTTCGCTCACCGGCAGTCTCTCGGCCGGCAAGATGGCTAGCTCCAACTCCGCCCGCTACCGTCTCGCGCGTTCCGGGGAGAAATCCCGGCGGCATTCGTCGGCCGAGGGGCTGCCGGTGAGCGAAACACAGGAATTCCGACACGCGCCGGTGATGGCGCGTGAGATCGTCGAAACCTTTGCCGAGGTGCCCGCGGGGCACATCGTCGATGCAACACTCGGCGGCGCGGGGCACAGCGTCGCACTGCTCGACGCGCGCGACGACATCTCGATCATCGGCGTCGACCGTGACGAGGTCGCCCTCGCCGCGGCACGCCAACGCCTGGGACATTTCGGCGGTCGCGCAAAACCCCGACACGCCTCCTTCGGGGACCTGGGCGCGGTTCTTGCCGGTGTGTTGCCCGAAGTCGGCGCGACGCAGGTGTCGGGGGCGCTGTTCGACCTCGGAGTTTCGTCACCGCAACTCGACGGCGCCGAGCGCGGTTTTTCCTACCGCGTGGAGGCCCCCCTGGACATGCGGATGGACCGCTCACAGACGCTGACCGCGGCGGATGTGGTGAACACCTACGAACGCGACGAGCTCGCGCGCATCCTGCGCGAGCATGCCGATGAGCGTTTCGCCCGTCGGATTGCCGACGCGATCATCACCGCCCGACCCATCACAACGACCTCCCAGTTGACTGCCACTGTCACTGCAGCGATTCCCGCCGCGACGCGTCGTCGCGGCGGGCATCCTGCAAAGCGCACCTTTCAGGCGCTGCGGATCGAGGTCAACACCGAACTCGAACAACTGCCACGCGCACTCGAGGCGGCGATTGACGCGACGTGCGAGAACGGTCGCGTGGCTGTGATCTCGTACCACTCGGGCGAGGACCGGATCGTCAAGGACGTTTTCCGCAGGGCGGAGACCGGCGGCTGCACCTGCCGCCCGGGTCTGCCCTGTGGCTGTGGAGCAACACCGCGCGTGAAGCGGGTGCGCGTCCCCCGACACCCGTCCCACGCGGAGATCCAGTCGAACCCCCGTGCTCGCAGCGCCCGGTTCCGCGTCGTGGAGAAGCTCGCGGCCAGCACCGCATCGAAAGGACAGCGCTGATGGCGGCCACGATGCGTCCCCGCGTCTCACCGGCAGGGGGCCGCGCCGTACAACCCGATCGACCCCAGCTCGTCGTCGTTCAGCGCGGTGGTCGGATTGTTGGAGTGGTCACGATCGTCGCGGCGGTTCTCTGCGCCCTGTTGTTCTTCGCTGCCCTGTTGCGCACCGAACTCGCCAAGCAGCAGATGCGTCTCGACGGTCTCAACCGTTCCGTCGTGATGGCACGTGACCACTACAACGACCTTCGTCACGAGCGCGCGTTTCTCGAGTCACCGGGTCGTCTGTCATCCGAAGCCGCGAAACTGGGCATGAGGCCCGCGGGCAACGTGCGCTTCATCCCCATCGATTCCGACATTGTCGCCAGCGTCCTCGCTTCGACCGGCGACCTGATGGACCGTGTCGCCGACGAAGAAAAATCGCCGCTCGACGAATTCGGTCGGATCAAGTCGGAAGTCGACGGCGTACCGTGACGGTCCGTCAGCACGCGACACGACCCGCATCCTCCCGGTCGTCCACGTCGTCGCAGCGGCAGCGGGCGCACGGGCAGCCCGTCAAGTCGCGTCCGTCGGCACGCAAGCCGACTGGTGTTCGTCACCCCCAGCGCACTTCGCGGCCACCGGCACGCCGGGCGGTCCCGCGGGGTCCGTTGACGGGGCGCACATCGTCGGGTCGTCATCGGTCGTCGGGTCTGCGCATCGTTCGTCACATCCTGATGCGTCCGTCCAAAACATCCCAGGCGACTCCGCCAATCAAGCGTCGTCTTCGCTGGGCCGTGGGCGTGCTGGTGGCTCTTTTGGTCACACTCGTTGTCAAAGTCGGCCACCTGCAGACCGTTTCGGGTGACGAGTACCGTGCCGCGGGCCTCGATGCCCGTGTGCGCACGACGACGTTGCGTGCCGAGCGCGGATCACTCTTTGACCGCAACGGTCGTGAGATTTCGATGTCGGTGCCGAAGATGACCCTGTACGCCGACCCGACGATGGTCGTCGACGCAGCGGGTACCGCGCGGGCGATTGCGGGTCTGATGCAATTCGACGCGCCACGCGAACAGAAACTCGCAGATGCCCTCGCGGCCAAGGCCTCGAGTTTCACCTTCGTCGCCCGCCAGATCGACCCGGCACGCGCGAAAGCAGTGACGGACCTGCGACTACCGGGTGTCGGGGCCTACAAGGAACCGGACCGAATGGTTCTGGATCCCTCCGCGCTGGCCGTGGTCGGCACGACCGATACCGAAGGTGTCGGTATCGCGGGTCTCGAGGCGCAGTACAACGACGTTCTCACCGGCAAGGACGGGCGGTTCGTGCGCGAGCAGGACAAGGATGGCCGTTCGATTCCGGGTGCGAGCAACCTCGAAGTCGACCCGGTGCCCGGCAACGACCTGGTACTCACACTCGACCGCTCCATCCAGTTCCAGTTGAATCAGACGCTTCTTTCGCGGGTGCGCCAAGTCGGTGCGCGCGGTGGAACCGCGATCGTGATGAACACCAAGACCGGTGACGTGTACGCAATGGCGAACATTCGCCGCAGGGATGACGGCACCTATTCGAACAGCGGTAACTTCGCCGCCGTCGAGGCCCACGAAACCGGATCGACTGCCAAGGTGTTCAGCATCGCCGCCGCATTGAACGAAGGTGCGGTGACGCCAGAGAGCGTCTTCTACGTGCCCGGTGTCCAGAAGTTCGACGAGTACGTGATTCGTGACGCCTACCCGCACCCCACGAAGATGATGCCCGTCCGGGAGATCCTGGTGAAGTCGTCGAACCTCGGGACGGTTCTCACGGCACAGCGTGTCTCGACCTCGACGCTCGAGTCGTACCTCCACGCCTTCGGGTTCGGTGACAAGACCGCCCTCGACTTTCCCGATGAGAGCGCGGGCATCCTCAAGCCGGCCGACAAGTGGCAGGGCACCGAGAAGATCACCGTCGCCTACGGGTACGGCTTCGCCTCCACGTCGTTGCAGTTGGCCTCGGCCGTCAACGTGATAGCCAACAATGGCGTGTACGTCGCACCGCGCCTCGTCCGGGCAACGATCGACGCGGAAGGTCGCAAGCGCGAAGTCGCAGCATCATCCACCCGGCCCGTCCTGACGCAGGAAACCGCCACACAGATGAACTTGATGATGCGCGATGTCGTCTGTTTCGGAACCGGAACGCTGGGAAAAATCCCCGGCCTCACCGTGGCGGGCAAGACGGGTACGGGCTACAAGGTCCAAAAGGACGGTACCTACGGTTCCGACCAAACCGGACGCAAGTACTTCGCCACCTTCGTTGGCTTCCTTCCGGCCGAGGATTCGCAGGTGACCATCCTGGTGTCCATCGACGAACCCGACGCGGGCTCGCGTGATCGCTTCGGCGGCACGGCCGCTGCACCGGTGTTTTCCGACATCGGTGCATTCGTCGCCCGCGAACTGCGCATCAGGCCTCCGGCAACCACCGAACCCTGCGCGAGGGTCAACCCGTACCCACGTTCGGGTGAGTCGGGACACTAGGCGGAACGCGACCGTGAAACTCTCCGCTCTGGCCGCCGAACTCGACCGCACCGGATGGTTGCGCTCGCGCACCGGCGATGCCGACATCCACGACGTTCATCTCGATTCGCGCGCGGTGGCCCCGCAGTCGCTTTTTTGTTGTCTGGTCGGTGGGTCGCACGACGGTCACGACCACGCATCCGCCGCCGTGCGGCAGGGCGCGGTTGCCCTGCTCGTTTCGCGGCCCGTCGTGGGTGTCGATGTCCCGACACTCGTTGTCGATCCATCCGTGGCACGGCGCGCGGTGGCACTGTGTGCGGCCGCGGTGCACGGCAATCCAAGTCGAGAAATCCCCGTCGTTGGCATCACTGGAACCAACGGCAAGACGACAACCGCAGCAATGCTGGCCTCGATCTGCACGGCAGCCGGGCTCTCGCCCGAAGTGTTCGGCACGCTCGGCGGAGTTCGAACGACACCGGAGGCAACCGACCTCCAGCGAGGGATGCGCACCGCCGTCGATGACGGGCGTCGTGTCGTCATCATGGAAGTGACGTCGCACGCCCTCGTCCTTGACCGGACCCACGGTACGACTTTCCGTGCCGCGGTGTTCACGAACCTCGGTCACGACCACCTCGACTTTCACGGATCGCTCGAGGCCTACTTCGAGGCCAAGGTGCGGCTCTTCGAACCGGGGTTGGCGCAGGATTCGATCGTGAACCTCGATGACGAACACGGCCGCCTCCTGGTTCGACGCATCGGTCTTGACGGCCTTGCCGCCCGCGTCCATGGATACGGCCTCGGTGACGTTTCGAGCCTCGTCGAATCGCTGTCGTCGAACTCGTTGTCGTGGCGCGGCCTCGACCTCGTCGTGCCACTCGGTGGGCGGCACAACGTGTACAACGCGCTCGCTGCCGCGACGACGGCGCGGGTTCTGGGCATTGCCGATGCCGACATAGTCCGCGGTCTTGCGTCGCTCGGCCGTGTGCCGGGGCGTCTCGAGCGCGTCGAGGTGGATTCGCCGTTCTCGGTCTACGTGGACTACGCCCACACCCCCGAGTCGTTGCGGGCGGTTCTCTGGGCTGCCAGGTCGACGCTCGGCTCGGGAGCGAAGTTGTTCGTCGTCTTTGGTTGTGGCGGCGACCGTGACGCGACGAAGCGACCATTGATGGGTGGTGTCGCCGGGGAACTTGCCGACGTTGTGATCGTCACCAGTGACAACGCGCGTTCCGAGGACCCCGCGGAGATCGCACGGCAGGTGCTGGCCGGTGCCGACCGCAGAGAAAACTTTCACGTCCTCCTGGATCGTCGTGATGCAATCAATTACGCGATTGCGACCGCATCGGACGGTGACATTGTCGTGATCGCCGGGAAAGGCCACGAGCAAGGACAGACGATTGGTACCGTGACACACGACTTCGACGACATGGACGAGGCGCGCGGCGCACTTCTCCGGGTCATGGGAGGTGCGAAATGATCGCGGTGTTCATCGGTGGAGCCATCGCGATGCTCGTGTCGCTGTTCGGTACGCGCTACCTGATCACTTTTTTCCGCCGTATAGGCCACGGTCAGCCGATTCTCGGCAAGGAAGACCTGGGTCCGACCCATCACAACTACAAGCAGGGGACGCCGACGATGGGTGGTGTGGCGATCGTCTTGTCGGCGTTCGTCGGTTGGGCGGTTGCGCATCTTCGTGGGGGGCTCGCATTCTCCGACCAGGCACTCATCATGTGGGCCTGCATCGTGGTCATGGCGGCGATGGGCTTCGTGGACGACTTCATCAAGGTGCGCCGGGCGCACAACCGGGGCATCTTCTGGAAAAAGAAGGGCTACGTGACCTTCGCTTTGACGGTCTTGTCCCTGTGGTGGCTGACAGCGGCGACGAACGTCAGCGAGAACTTCTCGATCACGCGCGCCGACAACCCGGGCTGGGAGCTGCCGTGGCCGGTGTGGGTGGTGTGGGGCGCGGTGATGGTGTGGAGCGCCACGAACGCGGTGAACGTGACCGACGGGCTCGACGGCCTCGCGGGTGGGGCGGCGTTGCTGTCGTTCCTCGCCTACACGATCATCGCCTACTTGGCTTTCCGTAACCCCGAGTTGTACGGCCTGGTGAATCCGCTCGACATCGCGGTGCTGGCCGCCGCGTTCGCGGGGGCGTGCGGTGGTTTCCTGTGGTGGAATGCCGCACCGGCGAAGATCTTCATGGGTGACGTCGGGGCCCTGGGTATCGGGGCCGCACTCGGTCTGCTCGCCGTCACCACCAACACGCATCTGCTTCTCATTCTGATCTGTGGCATCAATGTGTTCGAGGCCGGCTCGGTTGCCGTGCAGATGGGTTTCTTCAAGGCATCGGGCCGCAAGCGACGTCTGCTGCGCATGTCACCGATCCATCACCACTTCGAACTCGTTGGCTGGCCCGAGACGAGCGTCATCATCCGTTTCTGGATCATCCAGGGCATCTGCGTTGCCACCGCGCTCGCGCTCTTCATCGGCGACTTCACGCGGCAGGTGGGTTGAGCATGCGGGCGCTGGTGTTCGGTCTGGGTATCGCGGGCAATGCGGTCGCGCGCGCACTCGTCACGCGGGGTATCGAACCAGTCCTCGTCGACGACAAGCCCGACCCTGCGCACGACGCCCTTGCTGCCGACCTCGGCGCGGGTCTCAGCATTGCCCCCGATCTCGGCACGCTGTCGGATCTCGTCAAGAGCGTCGACTTCGTCATGCCCGCACCCGGTGTTCCCGAGTCGCACCCTCTCTTCGCGCTCGCCAACGACCTCGACCGCGAAGCACTCTCGGAGATAGAGCTCGCCTATCGATGGGAGCAACAACGCGCGGGCGGACCGCGGCCGATGATCGGCATCACGGGCACCGACGGCAAGACGACCACGACCCTCCTTGCTGCGGCAATGATCCGTGAATCCGGCCGCCGTGCCGCCGCCGTGGGCAACACCGAAACACCGCTGATCGCGGCCCTCGATGAGGACGTCGACGCATTCGTCGTCGAATGCTCGAGCTTTCGGCTCGCCCACACGCGCGACTTCCGCGTCGAGGCGGGGGCGTGGCTGAATCTCGCCCCGGACCACCTCGATTGGCACCGCGACGTGGCGTCCTACCGCGCGTCGAAGGCTCGTATCTGGGCCGCGGCGACCGTGCGGGACGTCGCGGTCGCACCGTCTGCCGACCCGACGATCGTCGACGCCGCCCGCAACACGCGGGCGCGGGTCGTGACGTTCGGCTTCGATGCGGGCGACGACTACGTGTGCGCCGACGGCCGGCTGTTCGCAGCCGGGGGCGAAATCATCGCCGCGGACGCAATGCCGCGCGCCCTTCCCCACGACATCACGAACTCGCTCGCCGCGGCAGCCGCGGTCCTCGAATCCGGCACAGGGTCAGAGCCGGGCGTCGCAGCCGCACTCGCAACGTTCCGGCCGTCGCACCATCGCATCGAGTTCGTGGCCGAGTCCGCGGGTGTTGCCTGGTACGACGACTCGAAGGCAACATCGCCGCACGCGGTCGCCACTGCGTTGCGGGCCTTTGCGTCGATCGTGCTGATCGCCGGGGGTCGCAACAAGGGTCTCGATCTGTCGGGAATCGCGCAGGTCGGTGCCGCGGTGAAGGCCGTCGTCGGCATCGGAGAGAGTGGGGAAGAGGTCGTGTCCCATTTCGCGGGCCGCTGCCCTTCGGCCCTCGCGGGCTCGATGCGTGAGGCTGTGGCACTCGCTGGATCGTTCGCCGAGCCCGGGGACGCCGTGCTGCTGTCGCCGGGGTGTACCAGCTTCGACTGGTACCGCAACTACGAGGAACGGGGACGGGACTTCGCGCGCCACGTACTGGAATTCATCGGGGGGCATCAATGACCTCGGGCGACAAACCTGCAAATCCCGGCCCCGCGACGAAGGGGAACATGTCCGTTGCCGATCGCCGTCGCGCGACCCTCGAGCGCACGGGCATCGCAGCGAACCGCAAACTCGCCTCGGGCCCGCCCCCGGCCGCGTTCTTCGGCATTCTGGCGATCACGATCCTGCTCGTCATGTTCGGCCTTGTGATGGTTCTCTCGGCATCGTCGGTGTCGATGCTGCACAGCCGCAACTCACCGATGTTCATTTTCAACAAGCAGCTGTTCTGGGCGGCCATCGGTGCATTCGTGATGTTCTTCACCTACCGCATGCCCTACATCGTGTGGAAGAAATGGGCCCCCGCAATATTCGGTGTCGGAGTCGTTGCGATGTTCCTGCCGTTCGTTCCCGGCTGGGGCGTCGAGGTTCGCGGTGCAAAGGCCTGGGTTGGCACTGGTGTCCTGGGTTTCCAGCCGTCGGAGTTCTTGAAGATCGCGGTGCTACTCGTTTGTGCCAAGGTTCTCGCCGAGCGCTTCCGCGAGGTCCACGACACGCGCCGCACATTCTGGCCCGTGATCTTTTTTCTCGCGGTCGCCGGCGTGCTCTGTGTGACACAGAGAGACCTTGGGAGTGCCATCGTCTTCGCGGCGATCGTCTTCGGTGTGCTGTTCATCGCCGGAACGAAAGTGTCGCTACTCGCGGGAGCAGCGGTCGTGACAGGTGTCCTTGGCATCGCAGAGGTGATGCGCGTCGACTACCGACGCAACCGCTGGACCGCATTCCTCGACCTCGATGAGACGAAGCTCCACGACGGATACCAGGTCTACCAATCCATGATCAGCATCGCCAACGGTGGTATCACGGGCGTGGGCGTCGGTGAAGGTGCGGGCAAGTGGGGCTATGTGCCGCTCGCGCACAGCGACTTCATCTTCGCCATCATCGCCGAGGAGTTCGGTCTTCTCGGGGTACTCGCCGTGCTCGGCATGTTCCTCGGACTCGTTCTTTTCGGCATTCAGGCGGCTCTCGGGGCCAGAGACGTCTTTGGGGCCCTGATTGCTGGTGGAATTACCTCGTGGTTTGCGGTTCAGGCCTTCATCAACATCGGTGGGGTCACTGCGACGACTCCGGTCACGGGTCTCACCCTGCCGTTCATTTCCTACGGAGGCAGTTCGCTGCTCGTGTCGATGGGGGCTGCAGGCCTGTTGTTGAACGTCGCACGCAACATGAAGTGAGCATTGCGTGACGAGGGTCGTCATTACCGGCGGCGGCACGAGCGGTCACGTACTGCCGGCGATCGCGATCGCCGAAATGCTCGAAGAGCGTGGAATCGCCCCACAGGACATCCATTTTGTGGGCACGGTGCGTGGTATCGACGGCCAACTCTTGGGCGAAACCGAATACCCACACACGCTTCTTCCCGTCACGGGACTCAAACGGTCGTTGTCACCTTCGGCAATCGGGGCGAACGCGGGTATGGTCATGCGTCTGGCCGCCGCGCGCCGGCGATGCAGTGCGCTTCTGCGCGAATTACGACCCGACGTCGTCGTCTCGGTGGGCGGCTACGGAAGTCTCGCCGCCATGTGGGCAGCCAGAAGTCTGGGTATTCGCACGGTCGTCGTTTCCTACGATTCGCGACCCGGTCTGGCGACGCGCCGTCAGGCGCGGCATGCCGACACCGTCACCGTGGCCGACCCGACATCCCCACTCGACCCGGCGACCCTCACCGGAGCGCCCGTGCGCCGTGTCATCCGGCAACTCGATCGTGGTTCGGAGCGTGCACGTTCACGAGCATTGCTCGGGCTGCCCGCGGAGGGCTTTGTCGTCGGTGTCGTGGGCGGATCGCTCGGTTCGGGGGTGTTGAACGAGGCGGTGACCGCACTGGTGGGCGACGCGACAGCGGGCCTGGCGGATGTCACCTGGTATCACGTCACCGGACCGCGTTTTGCCGGTGCAGGGTCGACTCACATCGGGGCACCGCGGCGGATCGCGGTCGCCTACCAGCACGACATGGCGGCGCTCTATGCGGCATCGGACCTGATGGTCACGCGTGCAGGTGCAAGCACGATCGCCGAGATCGCAACGGTCGGTGTTCCGGCGATCGTCGTGCCGTGGGCGGGAGCGGCAGAGAATCATCAAGAGCACAACGCCCGTCAACTGTCGACCATCGGCGCCGCCATCTTGGTGTCCGAGGCGGAATTCTCCGCCTCCCGTCTCGCCGACGAGGTGCGCGCGCTGCGCGGGGACCCGGGTCGACTCGAGCGCATGGGTCTGGCGGCACGGACGTCGGGCGAGGTTCATCGAGGACCCGCCTTGGCCGACGCGATTCTCGGCGCGCAACACCCAGCGAAGGCCGATGACACTGCACCGGCACTCGACGTGCGCCGACGACTCCACGTGGTTGGTATCGGGGGCCCGGGAATGAGCGCGCTGGCGCGTGCACTGCACGGCGCGGGACACGTCGTGTCGGGTAGCGACGTTCGCGAGACCGACGTGGTCGCAGCGCTGCGCGAGGAGGGAATCACGGTTCACGTGGGTCACCGCGCCTCGCACGTCGAGGGCTGTGACGCGGTGTGCGCCTCGACGGGGGTGCCGGTCGACAACATCGAAATGGCTGCGGCACGTGAGCGCGGTATTCCCGCGCTCAGCCGCGCCGGCATGCTCGCCGCCCTTTGCCAACGCGCACCGACGATCGCCGTTGCGGGTACGCACGGCAAGACCTCGACGACGGCGCTTCTTGCTCTCTTGCTCGGTGGTGAAGCAGGAGGCTGCGGTTTCGTGGTGGGTGGTAACGCGCCGGATTTGGGCACGAACGGCGCGTGGTCGGCATCGGGTCCCTTCGTCGTCGAGGCCGACGAGAGCGACGGTACCCACGAGCAACTTCCCGCCACGGCTGCCGTGGTGACCAACGTCGACGTTGACCATCTCGACCACTTCGGAACCGCGGATGCGATCATCCACAGCTTCGCCCGTTTCGGCCACAACGTGTCGGGCCCGGTGGTTCTCTGCGCCGATGATCCGGCACTTTCCGCCCTCGCCGAAGAACTGCGTGCGTTTCGTCGGCCGGTCCTTACCTACGGGGAATCCACCGCGGCCGATGTGCGTGTGACGAACATCCGCCAAACCACGACGCAACTCACCTTCGACATCGAGGTGGCCGACCACGCGGCAACTCTCTTCGCGCCCAGCAGAGGCGTGCGGGTGAATCTCTGCGCCCAGGGTCGACACTACGCCCTCAATGCGACCGGAGCGCTGGTGTCGGCACTGCAGCACGGTGCCCGACTGGATGCGTGTCTGGCCAAGATGTCATCGTTCCGCGGAGTCGGACGGCGCTTCGAGGTTCGTGGAGAAGTTGCCGGGGCGGTTCTTGTCGACGACTATGCGCACCTGCCCGCCGAGATCGGTGCGGTGCTGGGTTCGACACGCGCGGGTGGGTTCGCCGGGCGCCGCCTCGTCGCCGTCTTTCAGCCGAACAGGTTTCACCGCATGGCGACGATGTCCGACCAATATCGCGACGCCTTCACCGACGCCGACGTGGTCTTCGTGACCGACATCTACGCCTCGGGCACCGCCCCAATCCAAGGCATCACCGGACGACTCGTGGTCGATGCGATTCGCGATGCACACCCGACCGCCGACGTTCGCTGGTGTGCGACACGGGGCGAACTCGTGGCGGCGGTGAGCGATGAACTGCGCGCGAACGACGTGTGCGTGTCATTCGGATGCGGGGACATCGAGTCCTTCCCGCACGAGCTTGCGGTCGAAGCCGATCTCAGGCGCATTGCCTCCGACCTGCGCGAAGCCGGTCTCGATGTCACGGAGAACGCGCCGATGGGTGAGCGCACGACCTACAAGACGGGCGGACAGGCTCGTGTCCTCCTGGTGGCACACAAGGTCGAGGACCTCGTCGGTGTTGCACGCGTGTGTGGTGGGACACGGGCAGAGATCGTGGTGATGGGTCGAGGTAGCAACATGCTCGTCGCCGATGCCGGATTCCCGGGTCTGTGTGTGATGTTGGGGGATTTTGCCAGTGAAGTCGAGGTCCTCGAGCGAACCACGGACACGGTTCTCGTGGGTGTGGGGGGTGCGACACCGCTGCCCGTGGCGGCCCGGCAACTCAGTGCGCTCGGCGTCGCGGGCTTCGAATGGGCCGTGGGCGTGCCGGGCACGATCGGCGGCGCCGTGCGCATGAACGCCGGTGGCCACGGCTCGGACATGATCGCCTCACTCGTCGAGGCCGACATCGTTGACATGCGAACGGGCGGTCGCGCTCGCGTGCCGGCAACCGAGATCGGTCTGCGATTTCGTGGGTCCGACCTGGCCGACCACCACGTGGTGGTCGCGGTGCAACTGAGGTTGAAACCAGCGACACCCGGCGCGGGCGATGCAACGATCGCCGAGATCGTGCGTTGGCGGCGGGACAACCAGCCGGGTGGGCAAAACGCCGGCTCTGTGTTCGTCAACCCCGACAACGGTGCGCGGTCGGCCGGTGAGATCATCGACACTTTGGGCCTGCGCGGCCTGCGCGTGGGTCGTGCCTCGGTGAGCGACAAACACGCGAATTTCATCCAGGCCGAAACGGGCGCGTCGAGTGCCGATGTCGTGCAGGTGATGCTCGAGGTGCACCGGCGTGTGTTCGCAGCCGAGGGACTGTCGTTACGCAGCGAAGTGCGTCTGGTCGGCTTCGCTCCCGGTCTTCCGTTTGCGGCCACGAAAGACGCCGCGTCGGCAGGCGGAAACACGAGACTGGAGGCTTGTCTGGCGGCGGCAACCAACCATGACTGATGAAACGACCCCCGACGACGGCGTACCCGGTGCAAGCGGGGAGACACCCGTGGTGCGGGCAATGAGCGACGTGCCCCTCGAGGTGCTCGACGAGTTGACGACGGCGTTCGAGAAGTACACGGGTGAAGCGCAGGTGGTGCAATCGACGCCGCAGACCGCACCGACGATTGCCAACACCGAAACCGTTCTGATCGACGGCTATGACCTCGTGGCCGACGATGACCTGACCCATGCACGCAAGCCGCCCCTGGTCATCGAAGACAACGACCTCACCGGACCCGTCGTGCGAACAAGTGGCGACAGCGACGGGAGTGACGGTGTCGTCAAGGGCGACCGACGGTTCAGACTGCGGCGCATCGCGGTTCGTCGCGCGGAGGGTCGCCGTCGTTTGCGCCTCGTTGGCTGGGTGCTTTTGCCGGTTGCGATCGTTGGCAGTGTCCTTGCCGTTCTGGCCTCACCTCTCTTTGGCGTGCGCAACGTCGTCATCGAAGGCGCCCGCTACACGGCACAGTCGACCCTCGAGTCCGCCGACGACCTCGTGCGAGGCAAGTCGGTTTTCAGCCTCGACCTCGGCGCCGTCGAGGAGGTGTTGAAGGCCGACCCGTGGGTGCGCGACGCGCAGGCGAAGCGGCGCTTCCCCTCGACGGTCGTTGTCGACATCGCCGAACGCAAACCGGTCGCCTGGTATCTGGGGACCGACAATCAGGCACGCGTGATCGACATCGACGGTCGAGTCATCACGGTGCTCAACGGCCAGCCCACCGCCTACACCCAGATCACGGGGGTCGGGCCCGATCTGCCGCAGGGAGCCCAGGCAGAGGGTGTCTACACGGCCGCGGCGCAGGTCGCCGCCTCACTACCACCCGAGGTGGCGCCGCTGATGTTGAACATGGGCGTGGCGGGCGGAACCGATCTGCTCATGACCCTTCGCACGGGGACCGTCGTCAGCTTCGGTCGACCGACCGATCTGCGTTCGAAGATGGTCGCCCTCGTCCTCGTCCTGCGACGCACCGACCCGAAGAGCCTCAACGGCATCGACCTGTCGACCGGAGATCCCATACTCGCCGGTAGGTGACGCTGGTATTCACCAGTTCCGGGCTTTAACGTGAAAGTATCGTCGGGTTAGTTTCACCACCGGAGGTCTTGGACCATGGCCCTTGATACACGGCATCACATCGCCAAACTAGTAGTCGTCGGTGTCGGCGGCGGCGGGTGCAACGCCGTCGACCGCATGATCGACGCGGGTGTGCGGGGAGTCGAGTTCTACGCGATCAACACCGACGCACAGCAGCTAATCGCGCACTCCTCTGCCGACGTCACCCTGGTCATCGGAAGTGAACTGACCGGTGGTCTCGGTGCGGGCAGCGACCCCGAGGTTGGTGCGGCGGCCGCCGAATCGAGTCGCGCCGAGATCGAGGAGTTGCTGCGCGGGGCACACATGGTGTTCATAGCCGCCGGCGAAGGCGGCGGAACGGGAACTGGTGCGGCGCCATTGGTCGCAGAGATTGCCCGGTCGGTGGGTGCTCTCACCGTGGCGGTTGTGACCCGCCCGTTCTCGTGGGAGAGCAAAGTGCGTGCAGTGCAGGCCGAGAACGGCATTCAGAAGTTGAAGGAAAAGGTTGACACGCTCATCGTCATCCCGAATGACCGTCTGCTCACCGTCGCCAACGAAAAGACCAGCTACATCAACGCCCTCAAGATGGCAGACGAGGTCATCATGAACGCCGTGACGGGTATCACGAGCCTGATCACCACCCCGGGTCTCGTCAACACCGACTTCGCCGACGTGAAGAAAATCCTCACCAATGCCGGAACGGCACTGATGGGTGTCGGCCATGCGAGCGGGGAGAACAGGGCGGTCGTGGCTGCGAACGCCGCCATCACGAGCCCACTGCTCGAAGCCCAGATCGACGGTGCGCGGGGCATCCTGCTCAATATTTCGGGCCCGTCCAGCATGGGCTTGTTCGAAATGAACGCCGCGGCCGAGATCGTCCACGGCATCGCTCACCCCGACGCGAACATCATCGTGGGTACCGTCATCGACGACGAGTTGGTCGACGAAATCCGTGTCACGGTGATCGCCGCCGGATTCGAACGTTGGGAAGGCGGCGAGCGGCGGCGCGGGGCAGTTCGAGCAGTCGAAACAAAGGCTCGTCCGGTCGCGCGCGATTCGTTCTCGACAAAGGACCCGCTCGACACCAGCGACGACGACGACTTCGACGTTCCGTCGTTCCTGAAGTAGCACGCCGAGCCGAAGGAACCGGCGCACGGTTGCCCGCGTGGCCACGCAACCACCCACCGCCGACGTTGTCGCGCGCCGCGTCAACGACCTGCGACGGTTGATTGCCGACCTGCGCGGTGACGAGCGGGCGGTGCGCATCGTCGCGGTGACCAAGAGCTTCGATGCCTCCGCATGGGCGACGGCACGCGACGCGGGTTGTGATGCGGTGGGGGAGAACTATGCGCAGGAGGTTCTCGAAAAGATCGGCCGCGCCGGCCCACCGGCACCCCTCCCCGTGCACTTCATCGGTCATCTGCAGTCGAACAAGGTGAAGGCTCTCGCGCCGCACGTCGTGCTGTGGCACACGGTCGACCGTGCATCGATTGTCACGGCTCTGGCCAGGGAAGCCGAACGGCTCGGTGTGGCGCCACAGGTTCTCGTGCAGGTCAACTCGACGGCCGAAGAGCAGAAGTCGGGCTGTGCACCGGGCGAGGTCGGACGGTTGCTCAACGCGGCGCGGGTCGCCGGGCTCGTGGTGGAGGGGCTGATGACGATGGGCCCCAGCGATGCGGATCCAATTGCCACACGGGCGGCGTTCAATCTCACCGCACGACTTGCCGCGGACCATGGTGTGCCTGAGTTGTCGATGGGTATGACACATGACGTTCGCATCGCCATCGAAGAGGGATCCACGATCGTGCGCGTGGGCACGGGGATCCTCGGCGAACGTCCCCGATCCGACTGATCCCCTCGGGTAGCCTCTGGGCATGTCAATGTGGAGACGAGCAATGGACTATCTCGGCCTCGGGGCCGACGATGCGTACGACGACTACGACATGTCCGTCGAGATGGAACGTCCCGCCCGGCCCACGCGCGGACATCCGGCCGATCCTTCGGGTCGTGTGCAGCGTCCGCGACCCGAATACGAAGATGAGAGCGGAGCGATCCCTGCCGACAGCGGTGCCTATCCGCGGCCCGACGATTCGGGTCTGCGTCTGCGTCCCGTTGGTGCGCCGCGTCAGACGGCCACCGTGCGTCCGTTGACGGCCGCGGGTGCCGAACCCGTCACCGTTCGCCCGCAACGCTTCGAACAAGCGAAGGAAATTGCCGACCGTTTCAAGGAGGGCCAACCGGTCATCATGAACCTCGAGACGACCGAACCCGAAGTGACGCGTCGCCTCATCGACTTCGCGAGCGGGATCTGCTACGCGCTCAACGGCTCGATGGAACGTGTTGCTTCCGGCGTGTTCCTGCTCAAGCCCTCGGCGCAACGCCACGCGCACTACGACTGATTCGCCAAAGACCCCCGATGCGCGGAATCCTCTGTCAGGTTCTCAACCTCTACGTTCTCGTCATCTTCGTGCGCATCATCCTCTCCTGGTTCCCGTTGCGCGGTGGCGGGCCGATGAGCAAGGTGTACGAGACCCTCTGGAAAGTAACCGAACCCGTGCTCGGCTATGCGCGCCGCCTCCTGCCACCGATGGGCGGTTTCGACCTCTCGCCGATCGTCGTCATTCTCGTGCTCCAGTTCGTTGTCGGCCGACTCATCCTGCGTTGCGGATCGACCTGATTGTTGACCGAAGCCGTACCCTGACGTTCCGTGCCGTACCCGAAGGTCGACCCCCAGCCGAACTTTCCCGCCGTCGAGGACGCGGTGCAGGCGTTCTGGGCCGCCGACCAAACCTTTGCCGCGTCGGTGCGCAACCGTGAGGCCGGCGACAACGGAGCGAATGAATTCGTCTTCTACGACGGCCCACCCTTCGCCAACGGTTTGCCGCACTACGGGCATCTCCTGACGGGATTCGTGAAGGACGCGGTACCGCGCTATCAAACGATGCGCGGCCGGCGAGTCGAACGCCGTTTCGGTTGGGACTGTCACGGTCTGCCCGCCGAGGTCGAAACGGAAAAGGAACTTGGTATCTCCGGTCATCCCGAGATCGCGCGCTTCGGGATCGACAAGTTCAACGATGCGTGCCGTACCAGCGTGTTGCGTTACACGAGCGAGTGGGAGCGCTACGTCACGCGACAGGCGCGATGGGTCGACTTCTCGAACGATTACAAGACGCTCGACCTCTCCTACATGGAGAGCGTGATGTGGGCGTTCCGCACCCTGTGGGACAAAAGCCTCGTCTACGAGGGTTTCCGGGTACTGGCGTATTGCTGGCGTTGTGAGACACCGTTGTCGAACACCGAAACGCGCATGGACGACGTCTATCTCAACCGCCAGGACCCCGCGCTGACCGTGTGGTTCACGTTGGAGACGGGTGAGCGGATTCTCGCCTGGACGACAACGCCCTGGACCTTGCCGTCGAACCTTGCTCTTGGGGTGGGCCCCGACATCGACTACGCGGTCATGCAGGCAGCCGACGGGCACCGTTATGTTCTCGCCGAGGCGCGTCTCGGGTCGTACGCCAGGGAACTCGACGGAGCCGAGCGCGTCGGCACGCTAAAGGGCTCGGAACTCGTCGGCCGTGGGTATGCGCCGCTCTTTTCCTTCCTCGCCGACACGCCGAACGCGTTCCGCGTCCTGGCCGGTGACTTCGTCACCACCGAAGACGGCACGGGAGTCGTGCACCTGGCACCCGGCTTCGGCGAGGACGACCAGACCGCGTGCAACGCCGTCGGTATTCCCACGATCTGCCCGATGGACGAAAAGGGTTGCTACACCGCGGCAATCACGCCGTGGGCCGGCACGCACGTCTTCGACGCCAACCCCCTCGTGATTCGCCACCTGAAAGAAGCCGGTCACGTGGTGCGCCACGACACCTACGACCACCCGTACCCGCACTGCTGGCGGTGCGCACAGCCACTCGTCTACCGCGCAATCTCCAGTTGGTTCGTCGAGGTCACAAGGTTCCGTGACCGCATGGTCGAACTGAACGAGCAGATTCGTTGGGCGCCGGAGTACCTCAAGCACGGCACGTTCGGGAAATGGCTGTCCAACGCCCGCGATTGGTCGATCAGTCGCAACCGTTTCTGGGGTTCGCCGATTCCGGTGTGGAAGAGCGATGATCCGGCATATCCGCGCGTCGACGTGTACGGCAGCGTCGCGGAACTCGAGGCCGATTTTGGTGTCGAGGTGGTCGACTTGCACCGGCCGAGCATCGATGCGCTCGTACGACCCAATCCTGACGACCCGACGGGCAAGTCGATGATGCGCCGCGTCCCCGAGGTTCTCGACTGCTGGTTCGAGAGTGGTTCGATGCCCTTTGCCCAGGTGCACTACCCGTTCGAGAACGAGGTGTGGTTCGAACATCATTATCCGGGTGACTTCATCGTCGAATACGTCGCCCAGACGCGCGGGTGGTTCTACACGATGCACGTGTTGGCGACTGCCCTCTTCGACCGACCCGCGTTTTCCACCTGCGTCGGCCACGGCATCGTGCTGGGCGACGACGGCCAGAAGATGTCGAAGAGTCTGCGCAACTATCCCGACCCGATGAACGTGTTCGAAACCTACGGTGCCGATGCCATGCGGTGGTATCTGTTGTCATCGCCGATCCTGCGAGGTGGCGACTTCTCCGTGACCGAGGCGGGCATCCGTGAGACCGTGCGGCAGGTTGCGTTGCCGCTGTGGAACACCTGGTACTTCCTCTCGCTCTACGCAAACGCCGAGGGTGCGACGGGAAAGTGGTCGACCGCGAGCACGAACGTCTTGGATCGCTACGTACTGGCAAAAACACATGACTTGATCGACGATCTCACCGAGCAGCTCGACGCCTACGACCTGTCCGAGGCGTGCGCGACGATCCGTTCGTTCCTCGATGCGATGACAAACTGGTACGTGCGTCGCAGCCGTGACCGATTCTGGTCGGGTGACCAGGGGGCAATCGATACCTTGCACACGGTTCTCCACGTCCTTTGCCGCGTCATCGCGCCGTTGCAGCCGCTCCTCGCCGAAGAGATCTTCCGCGGCCTGACCGGGGAGCGCAGCGTCCACCTGACGGATTGGCCGTCGGCAGCCGATCTTCCCGCCGACTCGAGTCTCGTGGTCGCCATGGATGGCGTGCGCGACATTTGCTCGACGGCGCTGTCCGTGCGCAAGGCCCACGGCCGCCGTGTGCGCCTGCCGCTGCGGTCACTCACCGTCGCATCCCCCGACCTCACGGGAGCCGCGGCGTTCTCCGACATCATCCGCGATGAGGTGAATGTTCGCGACGTCCACTTCAGTGTCGATGTCGGTTCCGTCGCGACGCGTGAGCTCCAGGTCCTGCCAAAGGCTCTTGGTCCGCGTCTCGGCGCGCAGGTGCAGTCGGTCATCGCCGCGGTCAAAAAAGGCCAGTGGACGATCGACAATGGTGTGCCCGTCGTCGGGGGCATCATGCTCTTGGAGGGCGAGTTCACGCTCCGGGTGGTTGCCGCGCCGGGCAGCGCGAGCGCGGCTCTGGGTGCCGCCAGTGGAGTCGTGGTGCTCGACGTGGAGGTCACCCCCGAGCTCGAAGCCGAGGGTGCGGCTCGCGACATGGTGCGCACCCTCCAACAGACCCGGCGTGCACTCGGTTTGAATGTGAGCGACCGCGTCAGGGTCGTCATTGATGGACCTTCTGCATTGCTCGCGCAGCTCGAAGGTCATCTCAGCCTGATTTCGGGCGAGGTTCTTGCAACCTCGGTGATTCTTGGCGCGGGTTCGGGTGAGCCCCAGCACGAGGAAATGGTGGACGGGTGCGCAGTACGCGTCTGGATGGTCGTCGCGTCCTAGACTCCTCGCACCCACGGACAGGAGAAGGTGATGGCAGCGAGAAAGCCGATCAGAAAGACGGCGAAAAAGTCGGCCAAGAAAGTCGCAAAAAAGAAGCCCGCTGCTAAGAAGAAACCCGCCGCGAAAAAGAAGCCCACCGCGAAGAAGAAACCCGCTGCGAAGAAGAATCCCGCTGCGAAAAAGAAACCCGCTGCAAAAAAGAAACCCGCCGCAAAAAAGAAACCCGCCGCAAAAAAGAAACCCGCCGCGAAAAAGAAACCCGCCGCAAAGAGAAAAGCGTCGGTGTCCGCCACCAAGAAGGCTGTCGCTGCGAAGAAAGCCAAAGAGCGTGCGCGGGCACTCAAGAAAAAGGCCGCCAAGCAACGCGAGGCCGTGGCCCGGGTGCGCGCGGCTGCAAAGAAGCGCGACGAAGCCGAGAAAAAGGCTCGCCAGCGCGCCGCGGCCGCCGCGAAGAAGGCCAAGGTGCGTGAGGCAGCCGCAGCAAAGAAGGCCCGTCAGCGCGAGGCCGCCGCTGCCAAAAAAGCCAAGGAACGAGACCTCGCAGCGAAGAAAAAGCAACAAGAGCTCGAAGCCAAGCGCAAGGCCGCCGAGCGTGAGGCGGCACGCGTGGCCAAAGAGGCGCAACGTCGCGCCGAGGCGGAACGCAAGGCCACCGAGCGTGAGGCGGCACGCGTGGCCAAAGAGGCGCAACGTCGCGCCGAGGCCGAACGCAAGGTCGCCGAGCGTCGCAAGAAGGCGCTGGAAAAGCCCCCGATCGTCAAGGGTGAATCGCGCGACGGCATCACTTCGACGCGTGAGTTCGATCTCAAGTTTCTCTTTGCCCAGCGGGACCTTCTGCTCGAAGAGCGCGCCAAGCTGGTCGGACAGGCGACTCGACTCGAAGATGAGGCAAATCAACTGATCGAGGATGCCGAGATGGGTGACATACAGTTCGACGACGAAGGTGGCGAGGGCGACACGATGGTCGTCGAACGCGAGCGTGATCTCACTTTGTCCGCGCAGGCGCGTCAGACCGTCGACGAAATCGATACTGCGCTGGCCCGTTTGACCATCGGCGAGTACGGCTACTCACAGCATTCGGGCAAGCCGATTCCGCGCGAGCGTCTCAAGGCCATCCCGTGGACCACCGAACTCGTCGAAGAGCGCGTCGGGGGCATCGGCCGCCGGTGAAGCCGCTGCGTGCGTTGACGGTGCTGATTGCCGTCGCGATCGTCGTGGCCGATCAGGTCACGAAGCACTGGGCTTTGAACGCTCTCGGCGATGGTCGAACCATCGACATCGTCGGGTCGTTGCGTTTCAATCTCACGTTCAACTCGGGCGTTGCCTTTGCCAAGGGTCAGGGCATCGGGCCCGTCATCGCCGTCGTTGGCCTGATCGTCGTCGCATACCTGCTGATTGGCTTGCAGCGACACACCAAGCCGGGAGCAGTTTTTGTCGGAATGGTGGCGGGCGGCGCGGCGGGGAACATCGTCGACCGCCTTTTGCGCGGTCGGGGCTGGTTGCGCGGCGCGGTGGTGGACTTCATCGACCTTCAATGGTGGCCGATTTTCAACATTGCCGACGCCGCGATCGTCCTCGGGGCGGGGGCACTCGTTGTTGCATCGCTCGCACCCAAGGGGCCGAGTACCGGAGCGAGCCGGGACGCAGAATGATCGAAGAGGAGATTCCCCCGGCGCTTGCGGGCGACAGGCTGGATCGGGTTGTTGCTCTGCTCGCCGAGCTCAGCCGTGCGCAGTCAGCGGCGTTGATCGCCGGTGGCGGTGTCACGATCGATGGTGCGCCAGCGTTGGTGGGGAAGGTGAAGTTGGAACAAGGCCAGACGATCAGCATCGACACGGCGCTGTTACCCGACAGGGAGCGACCGCGTGGGGACCCCTCGGTGCAGGTCAACGTCGTCCATGTCGACGATGACGTCATCGTTGTCGACAAGCAACAAGGCCTGGTGGTGCACCCCGGGGCGGGCAATCCGGCCGGCACCCTCGTCAACGGTCTTCTCGCCCTGTATCCGGAAATCGCGGCCGTGGGTGACCCGTTCAGGCCGGGGATCGTTCACCGTCTCGACGCCGGCACGACGGGGCTGATGGTGGTCGCGCGCTCAGCCCTTGCCTACGAATCACTCGTCGATCAGTTGTCGCAGCGTCTGGTGCACCGCGGGTATGTCGCCGTTGTCGTGGGAGCATTCGACTCCAAGACGGGCGTCATCGATGCCGCGATCGGCCGCGATGCACGCGAACTGACGAAGATGGCGGTGCGGGTCGACGGCAAGATGGCCCGCACCCACTATGTGGTGTTGCGTGAGTTCCGCGAGCCGATCGTAGCCAGCCTGGTTCGTTGTGAACTCGAAACCGGTCGCACGCACCAGATTCGTGTGCATCTCGCCGCTGTCGGGCATCCGGTGCTTGGTGATGCAACGTACGGTGGAGTGCGGTCAACGATGCCGTTCCCACGCCCGGCATTGCACGCGATGCATCTGAGTTTCGCACACCCGAGCAGTGGCCGGGAGATGGCGTTCGAGGCGGCTCCACCCGCCGACATCCAAGCTCTGGTCGCCCGCTTCAGTGCGGGTGATTGATCGCCGGCCAGGGCGCGTCGCCCTTGGCCGCTGCGGCGACGCCCGCGAGTGTGTACTGCTCGAGGTGATGCCGCATGTGCTGGCCGGCGCCGTCCCAAATCGCAAGTAGTACGCATTGACCTTCGTGGCTGCATGCACCGTCTTGGTGCGGCTGGCCGAAGTCACCGACGGTGATCGGGCCGTCGACGGCGGAAATTATCTCGGAGAGCTTGATTTCGCCCGGGTCCTTGGCAAGGACGTAGCCGCCCCCGACGCCACGCTTCGAGCGCACGAGGCCGGCGCCTTTGAGTGCGAGGAGAATCTGCTCGAGATAGGGCTGGGGTAGACCCGTGCGCTCGGCAATGTCACGTACCGACGTGGGGCCGGCCGTGTCGGTGTGCAAGGCCAGCGACAGCAACGCGCGACACGCATAGTCGCCCCTCGTCGAAACACGCACGACTTCATCGTAGAACCTGGCACCTGTTGTCGCAGTCATCTGGTTGAATCAATACGTGCCCGTTGCCCCGTCTCCCGTTCTGCCGCGATACGGCAAAGGGTCGCTGGCCGACGTGATGCCGTGGATGCTGCGCACGGCTCTCGCTCCGGCCGGCGCCGCGCACGAGGTGCCGCCGTGGATGGTCGACCACGACACATCCGTTGCGCATCGGGTCGTGCTGCTCGTCGACGGGATGGGCTGGAACCAGTTGCGTGCTCGCCCGCACGTGGCGCCGACGCTTGCGAGCCTCGCCGGTTCGACCATCACTTCGGTCGCCCCGACAACGACGGCGACGGCGCTCACGTCACTGTCGACAGGTACCTGTCCGGGGGAGCACGGCGTCGTCGGCTACCGCATGGACATGGGAGCGAGTGTCATGAACACGTTGCGTTGGGGCGACGAGCGCGGTGACCTGCGGCGGGTTCACGCGCCGGCTGAGGTACAGCCCTGTCAGCCCTTCATGGGTGTACGGGTTCCCGTGGTGTCGAAGGCGGAACTCGAGGACACCGGTTTCACCGAGGCGCACCTGCGCGGATCGCGACCCGTGGGTTGGCGAGTTGCGTCGAGCATTCCCGTCATCGTCGCGGAACTACTCGCACAAGGCGAGCCATTGGTCTACGCGTACTACGACGGCCTCGACAAGGTTGCCCACGAACGTGGCTTGGGCCCCTACTACGACGCCGAACTTCGTGCCTGTGACAACCTCGTTGCGGACCTCATGGGTGCCCTGCCCGTGGGTACCGCGCTCTACGTCACCGCCGACCACGGTCAGGTGCAGGTCGGCAGCAACACCATAAAGCCGCCCGCCGACTTCATGGGCCTGGTCCGAAGACAGTCGGGGGAGGGCCGATTTCGTTGGCTGCACGCACGTGAGGGTGCCGAGGCTGAACTGCTCGCCGCTGCAACCCACCTCTATGCCAACGTCGCATGGGTGGTCTCGCGCGACCAGATCGTCGACGAAGGCTGGTTTGGTCCCGTGATGCGTCCGCCGGCACTGCGTCGTCTGGGCGATGTCGCACTTGTCCCGTTCGCCGACATTTCATTCGACGACCCGACCGAGGGGGGTCATTTCGTATTGCAGTGCCGCCACGGGAGCATGACGGCCGCCGAGGTCGAGGTCCCTCTGCTGGTGCACGTGGCCTGAGCCCAACCTAGGATCTGGTGACGATGAGCGAAGTACCCGAAGTTCTCACTCCGAACGGCAAAGAACCGGAATCCGAAACGATCACCGAGCCCGCGAAGGTGATGCGCATCGGTTCGATGGTCAAGCAGCTCCTCGATGAGGCGCACTCCACGGCGCTCGACGAACCCAGTCGTGAGCGTCTGGCCGAGATCTACGAGCGATCGATCATCGAACTGTCCGAGGCTTTGTCACCCGACCTGCAAGATGAGTTGCGCATGCTCGCGTTGCCGTTCCAGGAAGGGACGGTTCCATCCGAAGCGGAACTGCGTGTTGCAAAAGCACAACTCGTCGGATGGCTGGAGGGTCTTTTCCACGGCATCCAGGCGACCCTCTTCGCGCAGCAAATCGCCGCGCGACAGCAACTCGAACAGATGCGCCAACTTCCCGGCGCGATGCCTCCGTCTGCGCCCGGCGCGCCCGGTGGTGTGTATCTCTGAGATCCGCTGTCGACGGATCACTTCGCACCTCCGAGCGACACCCAACTGGTAGTTTCGGGTCCCTGACCCGTCATGTCCAGTTCCTTCACGCATCTCCACGTCCACACCGAATTTTCAATGCTCGACGGTGCGTCGCGTCTCGACGAACTGGTGGCGGCGGCGGCCGCCGACGGTCAGCCTGCGCTCGGGATCACCGATCACGGCAACATGTACGGCGTCCTCGATTTCTACCGCGAGTGCAATGCGCAGGGCGTCAAGCCCGTCATCGGTACCGAGGCCTACATGGCCCACGAGTCGCGCCACGAGCGGCCCACCCGTCGCGGCCGCTTCGACGACACCGGTGGTGACACCGACGCAGGTAGCAAGCTCTACTACCACTTGACGTTGTTGGCCGAAAACAACGTCGGTTACCGGAACCTCATCAAACTCTCCAGCCTCGCGTACCTCGAGGGCTACTACTACAAGCCGCGGCTCGACTGGGATCTGCTTGAGCGGTACAGCGAGGGTCTCATCTGCACCACCGGCTGCCTGGGTGGGCATGTCCTGCAGGCCTTGTTGCGAGGCGACTACAAGGGCGCAGTCGAGCGTGCGTCGCGACTCCAGGACATCTTCGGCAGGGACAATCTCTTTGTCGAAATCCAAGACCACGGAATTCCCGCACAGATCGAAACCAACCCCAAACTTTTCGAAATCGCAAAGGAGATCGGCGCGCCCCTGATTGCGACCAACGACTCGCACTACACGCACCGTCACGACCACACCGCGCATGACGCTCTCCTGTGCGTGCAGACCGGGTCGATGTTGTCTGACCCGAACAGGTTCCGATTCGAGGGCGCAGAGCACTATCTGAAGTCGGCCGCCGAGATGCGCTACCTGTTTCGCGAGGTGCCGCAGGCCTGTGACAACACGCTGTGGGTCGCCGAACGGGCGAACGTCGACATCGAGTTCGATCAGGTCCATCTGCCCGAGTTTCCGGTTCCCACGGGCTTCGAGAATGACATCGAGTACCTCAAGCACCTCACCGCCACCGGGGCGCGCGAGCGCTGGGGGGACAATCTTCCCAAGGAGGCGGTGGAACGGCTGTCGTACGAGGTGAAGGTCATCGCCGACATGGGGTTTGCGTCCTATTTCCTCATCGTCTGGGACCTCATCCGCCACGCGCGTGACAACGGCATCCGCGTGGGCCCGGGTCGTGGCTCGGCGGCAGGCTGCGCTGTGGCGTACTGCCTGCGCATCACCGACCTCGACCCCATTCGCTATGACCTTTTGTTCGAGCGTTTCCTGAATCCCAGCCGCGTGTCGATGCCCGACATCGACATGGACTTCGACTCGCGTTACCGAGACGAGATGATTCGCTACGCAGCCGAGAAATACGGGCGTGATCACGTCGCACAGATCATCACCTTCGGCACGATCAAGGCCCGCAACGCGGTACGAGATGCCGCGCGAGTGCTTGGTTATCCCTACGGTCTCGGTGACAGAATCGCCAAGGCGATGCCGCCACTGGTCATGGGGCGCGACACCCCCCTCAAGTACTGCTTCGAAGAGGTGCCCAAACACCGAGATGGCTACCGCGCCGCGGTCGAACTTCGCACGATGGTCGACACCGACCCCGACGTGAGGCGGATCGTCGAAGTAGCCATGGGTCTGGAGGGACTGAAGCGTTCGGACGGCATCCACGCCGCGGCCGTGGTGATCACGCGCGATGCACTCACCGAGTATCTACCGATCCAACGCAAACCCGAACCCGGGCAAGACGCGGAAAAATCTCCGATCGTCACCCAATACGAAATGCATGGCGTTGAGGCCCTCGGTCTGTTGAAGATGGACTTTCTCGGCCTGCGCAACCTGGACGTCATCACCGACACGATGGCGATGGTTCGGGCCTCGGTCGACCCAAATTTCGACATCGACACCGTGCCTCTCGACGATGCAGCGACATTCGACTTGTTGTCACGTGGCCAGAGCATTGGTGTGTTCCAGCTCGAAAGTCCACCGATGCGGGCCTTGCTGCGCTCGCTTGCCCCCAGCAGTTTCGAACACATTGCCGCCGTTGTGGCCCTCTACCGCCCCGGTCCGATGGGTGCGAACATGCACAACGATTACGCCGACTACAAGAACTCGCGCAAAGAGCCTCATTTCTTCCACCCCGATGCGCATGATCTGCTGTCCGACACCTACGGGTTGATGATGTACCAGGAAAGCATGATGCGTGTGGCGCAGAAGTTCGCCGGCTACTCACTGGCCGAGGCCGACAACCTGCGCAAGGCCTGTGGCAAGAAGATTCCCGAACTCATGGCAAGCGAGCGCGACCGGTTCGAGTCCGGCTGCGAAGGATCCGGTTACGGACTGAACCTCGGTCGACAGCTCTTCGATGTCATCGAAAAGTTCGCCGATTACGCATTCGCCAAGAGCCATGCCTACGGCTACGGCCTCATCGCCTACCAGACCGCCTACCTGAAGGCGAACTTTCCTGTGCAGTACGCGGCGTGCCTGTTGTCGAGCGTCAAGGGAAATTTTGACAAGAGCGCGCTGTACCTCACCGACACACGAAGCGGTGGCATCGACGTGCACACACCCGACATCAATCTGTCGCGCTCCGACTTCGCGACGCTATCGCCGGGGCCCGATGGCAAGACACCGCGCGCGGTCACGTTCGGCCTGTCCGCCATTCGCAACGTCGGTGATGGTCTCGTCGAACAGTTGCTTGCCGAGCGCGACGCCAACGGTCCGTATGTGTCGTTCCATGATTTCGCCGAACGCGTACCCGAACAGGTGCTGAACAAGCGGACGGTCGAGTCGCTCATCAAGGCTGGCTGCTTCGACTCGCTGGGCCACACACGACGGGGTCTTCTCATGGTCTTCGAGCAGATCATCGACACCACGGTCGAGCGTCGACGCGAGCGCGACCGGGGCATCATGAGTCTCTTCGGAGACGAAGTCGGGGGTGCCGCCGCGTTCAGCGATCGCATCGAAATCCCAACACTTGAATTCGAAAAGACCGACCAGTTGCGGAACGAAAAAGAGATGCTGGGTCTCTACATCTCGGACCATCCGTTGATGGGAGCCGAGTCTGTCCTGCGTCGACGCACCGACAGCACGATCGCCGATGCCCACGAGCGCGATGATGGCACGTCCGTCGTGCTCGGTGGTGTCGTCACCAACCTCACGCGGAAGTACACCAAACGAGGCGAAGCGATGGCCGTGTTCGTGCTCGAGGACCTCGAGTCCAGCATCGAGGTCACCATCTTTCCGAAAACGCTGATCGAATGCGGCCAGTTCCTCGCCGACGACGTCATCGTTGCCGTGCGCGGCCGTATCGATCGTCGCGACGACTCGCACGTCGGCTTCATGGCGCAAAAAGTCGAGATCGTCGAGAACCTCACGCTGACCGGTCCCCGCAGCCTGCGAATGAAACTCTCCGCATCGGCCGTGGACGAAGACATGATCGATCGCCTGAAGGCAATCCTCACCGAGTTCCCCGGTGATGCGCCCGTCATCGTCGACCTGGGGCACGGCAAGGTGCTGCGACTGGCCGACTCGTTCAGCGTCAACATCGAGCGGGCCATCGGCGACCTGCGGGTGGCCTTCGGCGACGCCGTGATAGTGGGCTAGGGAGCCGTTCCCGGCCGGCGGGTAGGGGGTCGGCGTTTTCGCTGGCAGAATATGGGCCAATGGCACTAGAGGTCGAGACCCGCGACTCGTCTGCTCTCACCGACGCCGATCTCGATGAGATGGCATCGATGGGGGGCAGCTTCGGCATTGGCCTGCTGTCAAAGGCAAAGGAAGACTGGGTGCTAAACACCACGGCTCGTGTCGACGGCAAGCTGCAGGGTTTTAGTTTCTCCACCCTCGAACGCATCGGCGGAACCCCCTGCGTGTTGCTCGGACTGATGAGCGTGAAGCGCACCACGAAGCGCGACACGGTCTTGAAGGGTCTGATGGCCGAGGCCTATCACCGTGCGCTGATGGCGTTCCCCGACGAGGACGTCGTGGTCGGCTCGCGCTTTGCCTCGGCCGACGGTCTCGAGGCCTTCAAGGCGCTCACCGGGATGATCCCGCGGCCGGGCCACCGCGCGGTGGGGGAAGAGCGGGCGTGGGGTCGTCGCTTGGCCAAGCGCTTCGGCGTCGAGGCGAACTACGACGAGCTGTCCTTCACCGTCAAGGCCGTCGGGCAGTCGGGCTATCTGGACCACGAGTCGTCAAAACCCGGCAAGACGAACGCCGCGATCACAGAAATGTTCTCCAAGGTGCCCTTCGCCAAGGGCGGTGTGCTCATCGTCCACGGTTGGACGATGACCGAGAGCCTCGCCAAGCTCGGCAAGCGCGCCTAGTCGGCGCCCAATCCGACGTCCGTCTCCACATGGAACTACGCGACGCCTTGAAAACGCGCCGTATGACGCGCGACTTCGCCGATACCGACGTTGCCGACGACCTCGTTGGCGACCTCGTCGACCTCGCCTCGCGTGCCCCGAGCGCGGGCAAGACCCAGGGGTGGTCGCTGCTCGTTCTCCGTGACGACGCCCGGGCCCGGTTCTGGGACCTCTCGCTTCCCGCCGACAAACGCGAATCCTTTGCTTGGCCGGGTCTGTTGCGTGCGCCGGTGATCGCCCTGTCATTCGCCGACCCCGAGGCGTACGTGGCGCGCTACTCGGAACCCGACAAGGTGCACACGGGTCTCGGTGCGGGCACCGACAAGTGGGGCGCCCCCTACTGGACGATCGATGCGTCGATGGCAACGATGTCTTTGTTGCTCGCCGCGCACGACGCGGGTCTGGGCGCTTTGTTCTTCGCCGTGTTCAACGGGGCCGATGAGATCCGTCGGCACTTCGGCGTTCCCGAAACACTGCAGCTGCTCGGTGCGATTGCCCTGGGCCATCCGGCCTGTGTGACGGGTGGGGCGCGTCGCGGTGTCAGTGCGACACGTGCACGTCACCGTGCGAGCGACATCATCCACGCGGACCGGTGGTGAACGCATCGACCCGGCGGTGTCCTAGCCGTTCGCGCTGAGTTGCGCCACGAGGGTCGACACATCGGCCGCCGGGGTCATGCACACCTGACCACGACACAGGTAGGCGTTGCCGGCGGTTCGCCCCTGCCAGAGCGCCGAACCGTCCCCGTCACCCCAGGCAACGACGAGAGCCGGCCGCCAGTTGCGGCGCACCGCCGCGGCGAACTCACCGAAATCGCCGGGGACAACCAGTTCGCTGGTGCCGACCAGACGCGTGTGCAGTGCGGCGAGGGCGTTGCCGGCCGCGCTCGGAGCACGACGCATCACCGGGTCGAGCAATTGGAGTATCCGGTCGGCGTGGTTGGCGAACCGCACCTCCCCGGTGAGACCCGCGAGGCGCACGAAGGCCCCCGCCGCCATCGAATTCGCCGACGGTGTGGCGTTGTCGAGAAGATCCTTTTGACGCACGACCAGACGTTCGGCATCGTTGGCGGTCGTGAACAGGCCCCCCAGTTCGGGGTCCCAGTGGTTGTCGAGGAGTTGGTCGGCGGTCTCGACGGCCAACTTCGTCCAGAGGTTGCGGCCGCACGCCTCGCCGAGTCGTGTGAAGGCATCGACGAGTGCAGCGAGGTCGGCGGCCAAGGCGGCGTGGCGCGCGCGCGGAACACCATCGTCGTGCCAACTGCGGTACCAGCGACCGTTGGGCCCGCGCAGTTCACGCACGAGAAATTCGCCGTTGCGCACCGCTGCGGCCAGCCACTCGTCGTCACCGAACAAGAGGGCAGCCTCGGCGAGCGCCGACAACATCAGCCCGTTCCACTCGGTGAGAACCTTGTTGTCGAGGAGGGGTCTGGGTCGTGACTTGCGGGCTTCGAACAACACCGCCATCGCGGCCTGGACCTGGATCGGCGGCACGTAGTCGTGACGCCAAGGGTGCCGGGTGAGGATGTTGCGCCCCTCGAAGTTGCCGCCTTCGGTGACACCGAACCACTCCGAGATGATGTCGGCGTCGCGCGCGGGCAGGACGTCACGGATTTCGCGGGGTGTCCAGGTGTAGAACCAACCCTCGTGGTGATGGCCATCGAGGTCGGCCGAGTCGGCGTCCTCGGCCGAGTAGAAACCACCCTCGGGGTGGGTGAGGTCGCGCAACACGTAGCCGATGGTCGCGCGCACGATGCGCTCGAAGCGCGGCTCGCCGGTGGTGACGGCGGCGTGGGTATAGACGCGCAACAACAGAGCCTGGTCGTAGAGCATCTTCTCGAAATGCGGCACCAACCACTGGCGATCGACGGAGTATCTAGCGAAACCGCCGCCCAGATGGTCGTACATCCCACCGGCCGCCATGGCGTCGAGGGTGTGGAGTGCGATGTCGCGTGCGGAGGTGTTGCCGCCGGTGGCCCAACTGCGCAGCAACAAGTCGACGTTCATCGTGGAGGGGAACTTCGGGGCCGCACCGAAACCACCCCATTCACGGTCGAAGTTCTCCGCGAGTCTGCCCACTGCTTGGTCGAGCAGGTCGGCGCCCGGGACGCTCGTCGCCGGCGTGCCGACCTCACTGTGGGACAGCGCGTCCATCAGTGCGTTCACGTTCGTATCCACGTCATGTCGACGGTTCTGCCACACATCGGTGATCGCCGACATCAGTTGCATGAACGACGGCTTGGGAAAGTACGTGCCGCCGTAGAAGGGCTTGCCCTCGGGTGTCAAGAAGACCGTCATCGGCCACCCGCCGCGGCCCGTGAGTGCCTGCACGGCCTCCATGTACACCGCGTCGACATCGGGACGCTCTTCACGGTCGACTTTGACGTTGACGAACCGTGCATTCATCTCCCTGGCGACGGTCTCATCCTCGAAGCATTCGTGGGCCATTACGTGGCACCAATGACACGCCGAATAGCCAACGGAGAGCAGCACCGGCACGCCACGCTCGCGCGCGGCGGCAAATGCTTCTTCGCCCCACGCGTACCAGTCGACGGGATTGTCGCGGTGCTGTCGAAGGTAGGGAGATACTTCGTTGGAGAGGCGGTTCATCGGGGGGTCATGCACCCGTCGCGTGGTAACCGCCGTCGACGTGGATCATCTCACCCGTGGTCGAGGGGAAGAAGTCCGACATCAAAGCGACACAGGCCTTGGCGACGGGGTTGCCGTCGTTGACGTCCCACCCGAGGGGTGAGCGTGCATCCCAGACGTCTTCGAACTTGGCGAACCCGGGAATCGACTTGGCGGCCATCGTGCGAACCGGTCCGGCGGCGACGAGGTTGCAGCGGATGCCCTTCGGGCCAAGCTCGCGGGCCAGATATCGATTCGTCGACTCGAATGCCGACTTCGCAACGCCCATCCAGTTGTAGGCGGGCCAGGCAACGGTGTTGTCGAAGTCGAGGCCAACGATCGTCCCACCGTTGCGCATCAGCGGCACGAAGGCATCTGCGAGGGTCTTGAGCGAAAAGGCGGAGACGTGCAAGGCAACGGAAACTTCGTCCCACGTCGCTGCCATGAGGTCGTCGCCAAGACAAGCGGGCGGTGCGAACCCGATCGCGTGGAGGACACCGTCGACGGTTCCGAAGTGCTGCTGCACGTCGTTGCGTACGGATGCGACGTGGTCGGTGTTGGTGACATCGAATTCGAACACGGGCGCTGGCTGCGGAAGTTTCCGCGCCGTGCGTTGCGTCAGTGAGAGTCCGCGACCCGCCCCCGTGAGGACCACGTTCGCGCCCTCTTCCTGGGCAAGTTTGGCAACCCCGAACGCCAGTGAAGCGTCGGTGAGAACGCCCGTGATCACGATCTGTTTGCCCTCGAGAATGCCCATGCATCCGACGGTAGTGCAGTCGAGCAGTGTCCGTCGGTGTGTGTGCCCCGGGGTGCGTCTGTGCAATGCTCGGTTCATGAGTGGGGGATCGACGACGATCGGGGTGCTCGGCGGAACCGGTCCCGCAGGCACGGCCGTGGCGGCACGACTCGCATCGGTCGGTTATCCGGTGATCATCGGTTCGCGCTCTGCGGACCGCGCCGCAGACAAAGCCCGTGAGATCAGAGATGCATGGCCCTCGCTTTCACTCGCCGTGCGTGGCGGGTCGAACCACGAAGCCGCGGCAAGCGAGGTCATCGTGCTGGCCACCCCGTGGGATTCGGCTGCGACGACAGCCAAAGAGCACGAGTCCGACCTCGCCGGCAAGGTCGTCGTCAGTATGGCGAATGCCCTTGTTCGGGTGGGCAACGAGTTTCAGCCTCTCGTTCCACCGCGCGGCAGTGTCGCCGCACACGTTCAAGTGGCCGCGCCACGCTGTCGTGTTGTCGCGGCTCTGCACCATGTGCCGGCCAAGGAACTCGGCCACCTCGGGGACCCCGTCGACAGCGACGTTCTGATCTGTTCCGACGACAGGGCGGCGCTCGTGACCGTCAGCGAAATCCTCGAAAAGATCCCGGGATGCCGTCCACTCGACGCCGGAGAACTCTCCAACGCCACCGCGATTGAAGCCTTCACTGCGGTGCTGTTGCAGTTGAACGTGCGCTACAAGACGCGTGTCGCCCCCCGTTTGAACGGAATCAAGGGAGACCCACGCAAGTGATGCGTCTGTATGACACGGCCCGCCAGGCGGTCGTGCCCTTCGAGCCCGGTCCGACCGTTCTCATGTACACGTGCGGCATCACGCCCTACGACGCGACGCATCTGGGTCATGCCGCGACATTCCTCGCCTATGACGTGTTGCAGCGTCGGCTCATCGACCTCGGCCACGTGGTGAAGTGCGTACGCAATGTCACCGACGTCGACGACCCGCTTTTCGCAAAGGCCCGCGACCTAGGGGTTCACTACCTCGACCTGGCGGCGGGAGAGGAGGCACGATTCGAGGCCGACATGGCCGCACTCGAGATGCTCCCGATGCACAGCACACCCCGTGCGTCGTCGGCGATCGCCGACATCCGTGGCTTCATCGGCATGGTCCTGGACCGCGGATACGCCTACCAGGCGGGCGGCAACGTCTACTTCGACGTCGCCAAGTCCCCAGCCTTCGGGTCGGTGTCGCACCACACGCACGACGAGATGGTCGCCGTCGCCCGCGAGCGCGGCGGCAACGTCGACGACCCCAACAAGCGTCATCCGCTCGACTTCGTTCTCTGGCAGACCAGCAGGGGTGACGAGCCCTCCTGGGACACGATGTGGGGTCCGGGTCGTCCGGGTTGGCACATCGAATGCTCGGCTCTGGCACTTCGCGAACTGGGATCGACGATCGACCTCCACGGCGGGGGTTCGGATCTCATCTTTCCGCATCACGAGTGCGAGCGGGCCCAGTCCGAGGCTGCGACGGGCCAGACCTTCGTGCGTCATTGGATGCATGTCGCCATGGTCTTCATGGACGGCCACAAGATGTCAAAGAGTCGGGGCAATCTCGTCTTCGTCGACGCCCTGCGTCGCCAGTGGGACCCGCGTGTCATCCGTCTGGGTATCATGTCCCACCACTACCGCACCGAATGGGAGTGGAACGAGGGCATCATGCCCGCCGCCGCCGCCCGCCTTGCGCAGTGGCGCTCGACGGCGAACGGCGGCGGGCCCGACGACGGTGTACTCCAAGCCGTGCGGACCTGTCTCGATGACGACCTTGCCACCCCCGCGGCCCTCGACGCCATCGACCAGGCGGCCCGCGCCGGACGCGATGTGACGGCCGCGGCAGCCCTGCTCGGGGTGCGGCTCAGCTAGCGCAAAAACCGCCGGCGGGTGGTGCGAAGAAGTTCACACAGCGTTGACAAGCAGCCTTCGTCACTTTTTGCCGAGCAGACCTACTCTGAGGCGGTCATGGAGGCTTCGGGCGACACACGAATGGCATACCAAGGGGCCGGCGCCCTTCAGCGCACGGTGCGCCGTGTCGTGCGCCCAGCGATCAAGTCCTTGTGGCGTTTCGACCTCGAAGGTTTCGATCGCCTGCCGAGGTCGGGTCCCGCAATTCTGTGTCCGAACCACGTGAGTTTTCTCGACAGTGCATTCTTGATGATGCTCGTGCCCCGCGCAATCAGTTTCGTGGGCAAGGCCGAGTACCTGGATTCCTGGAAAACGCGGAAGTTCTTTCCCGCCATGGGGATGATTCCCATCGACCGTTCCGGCGGCGACAAAAGTGCGGCGGCGCTCGGGGCTGCCGAGGCCGTGCTGCGTCGCGGCGAGTTGTTCGGCATCTTCCCCGAGGGAACGCGCAGCCGCGACGGAATGCTCTACAAGGGTCGCACGGGTGCTGCGCGTCTCGCGTTGGCGGTCGGATGTCCGATCCTGCCCGTTGGCATCACCGGCACGCGGGAGATCCAGCCGCCCGACTCCGTCGTGCCGAAGGTGAACTTCCCGCGGTTCAACATGCGCTGTTCGATTCGCATCGGTCAACCCATCGACGTGTCGCGTTACTCCGATCGCGAGGCCGATCACATGGTGCTGCGCGAGATCACCGATGAGCTGATGTTCGAGATCCGCGAGTTGACGGGCCAGGAGTACCGCAACACGTATGCGACCAAGGGCGGCACCGTCGTTGCCGCCGAAAACAGCCAGAGCGCGGTGGCCGTCTCGCCATAGACTCGAGGCGTTATGTCGACGCTGACGGTCAAACTCCCCGACGGCTCCGCGCGCGAATTGGCGTCGGGTTCGACCGCCGCCGACCTTGCCGCAGCGATCGGCTCGCGGCTCGCCAAGGCGGCACTCGCCGCGCTCGTCGACGGATCCGAAGCCGACCTCGACGCGCCGCTGCCCGAGGGTGCAACCGTTGCGATCATCACCGCCGACAGCGATGCCGGCCGGCACGTTTTGCGGCACTCCACCGCCCATGTTCTCGCCCAAGCGGTCACGCAACTGTTCCCGGGCGCCAAGTTTTCGATCGGGCCCGCCATCGAAGACGGTTTCTATTACGACTTCGACCTGCCGGGTGGACGCACGTTCTCCGAAACCGATCTCGGCTCGATCAGTGAAAAAATGCGCGAGATCGTCAAGGCCGACCAGCGCTTCGTGCGTTCCGAGGTCGCGGTGGACGAAGCCCTGCGTCTCTTCGCCGACCAGCCCTACAAGCGCGAGATCATCGAGCGGGTGACCTCGGGGGCGGCCGACGGCGCCGATGCGGGCGAAGTCGGTGGCGGTGAAACCATCAGCGTGTACCGCAACACCGAGTCGTTCGTCGACCTGTGTCGGGGGCCGCACGTGCCGTCCACGGGCAGGCTGGGGCATTTCGCGCTCATGAAAGTGGCGGGTGCGCATTGGCGTTCGTCGGAAAAGGGTCCGATGCTGCAACGCATCTACGGCACCGCATGGGAATCGAAAGCCGCTCTGGACGGACACCTGCACCGCCTCGCCGAAGCAGAGAAGCGCGACCATCGTCGTCTCGCCGTCGAACAGGACCTGCTGTCGTTCCCCCCGGAACTGGGTGGCGGCCTCGCAGTGTGGCATCCCAAGGGCGCCATCGTGCGCAAGTTGATGGAGGACTACAGCCGCGAACGTCACCAGAACGGCGGGTACCAGTTCGTCTTCACTCCGCACATCGCGAACGCGAATCTCTTCCAGACCTCCGGCCACCTCGACTTCTATCGCGACGGCATGTACCCGCCAATGGAGATGGACAACGGCGTCTACTACCCGAAGCCGATGAACTGCCCGATGCACTGCCTGATCTTCGCGGGTCGCGGTCGCAGCTACCGGGAGCTTCCGATGCGACTGTACGAACTGGGCACCGTCTACCGCTACGAGCGCGCGGGCACGCTGCACGGCCTGATGCGCATCCGTGGCTTCACACAAGATGACAGCCACATCTACTGCACAGAGGACCAGTTGCAGGACGAAATCGCATCGCTGCTCGATTTCGTGATGAGTGTTCTGCGTCGGTTCGGTTTCAGGGACTTCACTGCGAACCTCAGCACGAAAGACCCGGCCAAGTACGTCGGTGACGACGCCATCTGGGACAAGGCCACCGGGGCCCTCCGGGCCGCGCTCGACAAGTACGGATTGGCCTACAAAATCAAGGAAGGCGATGCCGCCTTCTACGGGCCGAAGATCGACATCGACGTGCGGGACGCGATCGGCCGCACGTGGCAGCTGTCGACGATCCAGTGCGATTTCAACCTGCCGCAACGCTTCGACCTGGAGTACGTCGGTGCCGACTCACAGCGCCACCGGCCGATCATGCTGCACCGTGCGCTCTTTGGTTCCGTCGAGCGGTTCTTCGCAGTGTTACTCGAGCACTACGCCGGCGCCCTGCCGACCTGGCTCGCCCCCGTGCAGATTCGTCTGTTGCCCGTTGCCTCGGCACACGAGTCCTACGCGACGGGTGTCGCTGAGCGCCTGCAGCGCGAAGGTTTTCGTGTTGAGGTGATCCATGCCAACGACCAACTCGGCAAGCGCATCCGCAGTGCGAAGATGGAGAAGATCCCGTACGTTCTCGTTGTCGGTGACGACGATGTGGCCAACTTGACGGTGGGGGTCAACCCGCGTGACGGCGAGGTTGAGCGCGATGTTCGCCTCGAGGAGTTCGTGGTGAGGGTCGCCACCGACGTCAACGCGGACGATGCAAATGCTTGATCATCTCTGGAACGGCTGGCGGGCCGCCTACGTGCAGCGGTGGGGGGAGACTGCCGGCGATCCGCTGCCCGTCGAGGGTGGTTCGATCTTCACGCGAATCCTCAACGCCGGACTCTCCGATGACGAGGCGCACATCGTGCGCCGGGGCGAGGAGTGTTTCGCGATTCTCAACGCGTACCCGTACGCATCCGGTCACATGCTCGTTTTGCCCTACCGCGAAGTGCCCAACCTCGAGGATCTGTCGACCGCCGAGTCCGGCGAACTGTGGTCGCTCGTCACACAGGGGGTGCGGGCACTCAAGGCCGCGTACTCGCCGCAGGGCGTGAACGTTGGTATCAACCTCGGACCACCCGCGGGCGGCAGCATTTCCGATCATTTGCACGTACATGTGGTTCCGCGATGGGTCGGCGACGGCAATTTCATGACCGCGGTTGCGAACACGCGCACTCTCCCAGAATCACTCGTCGATTCGGCGGCAAAACTACGCGAAGCCTGGTGCCGCCTCTAGGGTGGGGACGTGGCAAACCCCGATCACGGAGACGACATCCGCGACGCGCTTCCCGAAGACTTGAACATCACCGCGTTCAGCGGTGCATACGAGTTTCCCGACAACAGCCGTCGTCGCATTCCCGGCGTCATCTACCTCGTGCTCGCCGCGTTGTGCGTGCTCGTACGCCTGGTCGGTGGTACCGATTCACCGATGGTCAACGGCGGATGGATTGCCGCCGCGATCATTCTCACCGCCGTCGGTCTGATGAGCATCACATCGGGATGGCGGATGGTGGTCGACGAAAAGCAGGCACTGGTGGTTGCGACGCGCGCCGTTGGTTTCGCCGTCGGTCACGCCTCGGCCCAACAGGTGTGGCGCGGCATTCGCAGCCGGCCCACATGGCGTGTGTTCTGCTACAGCGCCGAGGAGCCCCCGTTGCGTCGCGGCCTGGTGCTCGTCGACGCCCTCAACGGCTCGGTGTTGGAGAAACTCACCGAGGCCAACCCCGACGGGGCAAAACCCGCCGATTGAGGCACGGGGGATTACCCTTAGAGACCATGTTCGACGGAAACTGGAAATCCCAGGTCGAGCGCGCCGTGCGTCCGATGGGCGAATCGCTGCGCCGTGCGGGTGTGACGCCGGACGTCTTGACCATCGTCGGGCTCGTTCTCGCGGTTGCCGCCGCTGTCGCCATAGGTATGGGCGCGTTGCGCGCGGGTTTGTTGCTCGTCATCCTCGCCGCCCTGCCCGACCTGCTCGACGGTGCCGTTGCCAAGGCCGGCAACCTCGCCAGTCAGCGTGGGGCGTTCTTTGATTCGGTCATTGATCGCGTCACCGACGGCTTTCTCCTCGGCGGCATCGCCTGGTTCCTGGTGTCCCGCGACGGCGGCCACATTGCGATCCTTCCGATGGCGGTGATGGGTGTCTCGTCCACGATCAGCTACGAGCGGGCGAAAGCCGAATCGCTCGGTCTGCAGGCCAAGGGCGGTCTGATGGAACGTGCCGAGCGGATCATCCTTCTTTGCATTGGCCTGCTCTTTGATTCGGCCCTCGTGCCGATTCTCTGGGTGATGCTCGTCCTCACGTCGATCACGGCGGTCCAGCGTTTCTCGAGGGTGTGGAGCCAAGCCGCCGTTGCGCCGATTGCCGAGGTTCGCATCGAGCAGCGTCAAGTCCGCAGGGCCTCGCGCAAAGCGGCCCGCCTGCAGCGTCGTGCGTCGGCGCGGCGCCGCGCGCGCTGATCTCACGGCGCGATGGCCACGCTCCGCGAGTCGGCAACCGACACGTTCACGGTCGGCGCCTACAAGATGGCCAGTCTTTTCGCTCAACTGACGCCCGGTCCTCTTGCATATGCGAGCGCACGGCTCATTGGCTACACCGCTTCGGCATCGCTGCAGTCGCGGCGCAGCATCATCGAACGCCACATCCGTCGCGTTCGGCCTGATCTCGACCGGCGCCGACTGCGTGCGGCGGTGCAGGAGTCGTTCGACAGTTACGCGCGCTACTACGTCGAGAGTTTTCGCCTCCCCAGCCTGCCGCGCGAAGTCGTCGACAACTCGTTCACGCTCGACGGTTTCGAACGGGTCATCGAGGGCCTCGGCAAGGGCAAGGGCGTGATCCTGGCCCTTCCACACCTCGGTGGCTGGGAGTGGGCGGGACGTTGGCTCGCCGACCGAAACTACAAGGCGACCGTGGTTGTCGAGCCGTTGCAGCCACCCGAACTCTTCGAGTGGTTCACCAATCTGCGCACGAACCTGGGCATGAACGTCGTCCCGCTGGGCGAGGGCATCGCCGCCGACATCCTCTCGGCACTGCGAGACAACCACATCGTGTGTCTGCTGTGCGACCGCGACTTGAAAGGTGACGGTCTGCCGGTCGAATTCTTCGGTGAAACCACCACGCTGCCCGGCGGGCCAGTCACGCTCGCCATCCGCTCGGGGGCACCGCTCATCGCCGCGGCGGTGTACTTCACCGATCGCTACAACGGCCACCATGCGATCGTGCGGGCGCCCATCGACTTGACCCGCACCGGCAGGCTGCGCGACGACGTCGCCGCGGGAACACAGAAACTGGCAACGGAACTCGAGTCACTCATCCGCCGCGCGCCGGAGCAGTGGCACATGTTCCAGCCGAACTGGCCGAGCGACCCCGGCTACGCCGAAATGCGCGCCGGCAACAGTTGAGCGACCTCTGCCGCCAGTTCCGGATTGGCGGAGTACCACACCCAGGTTCCGCGCTTGGTGCCCTGCACCAAGCCGCAAGCACGGAGGATCCTTAGGTGGTGGCTGACCGTGGGTTGCGACCGATCCACGGCGTCGACGAACGAGCAGGCGCACACCGCGCCGTCGGCCGAGGCGATCATCGTGTAGAGGCGAAGACGTACGGGGTCGGCGAGCGCCGCGAAGACCTTGGCGCAGCGCTCGGCTTCGCGGGGCGTGAGCGATCGCCCGAACGGGGCGGGGCAGCAGTCGTTTGACATATAGACAATCATCAATATATCATGCGATGATGAGCCGCGTGCAGGTTGCCCTCAACGTCGGCGATCTCGCCGGCGCGATCGCGTTCTATTCGAACCTCTTCGGCGTCCAGCCCCACAAGGTACGTGGCGATTACGCGAACTTCGTCGTCGATGAGCCGCCGCTCAAGTTGGTGCTGATCGCGAACGGGGGAGCACCGGGAACGCTGAATCACATCGGTGTCGAAGTGTCATCGACCGATGAAGTTGTCGCGGCCGCGGAGTCGGCGCAGTCAAAGGGTCTTGCAACGACACTGCAGGAAGCGACGAGTTGTTGCTACGCCCAGCAGGACAAGGTGTGGGTGCACGGCCCTGAAATCTCGTGGGAGATCTATACCGTGACCAATGAAGACGGTGATGCCGGTGCGATGGCTGCACCACCGACAACACGTCGACTGATCAACGTTGCGCTCGAGGGCGAGTCGTGTGGCGTCGACGGAACCTGCTGTTGAGTGAAGTCGCCAACGCGATCGGGCGTCGCCTCGGCGCCGAGATCCTCGGCACGTGGGGCATCGTCACGGTCGTCGTTGGTTCGGGCATCATGGCCGAACGTTTGAGCGATGAGGTCGGGGTGCAACTGCTCGCCAACACCATTGCAACCGCCGGTGGTTTGATTCTGTTCATCACGTTGTTCAGCCCGGTTTCGGGTGCGCAATTCAACCCGGTCGTGTCGGTCGTGCAGTGGCTTGCGGGACGTCTTGCCGGTCGGGATGTCCTGCCGTTTGTGATCGTGCAGGTCGTCGGTGCATGTTTGGGTGCGATGACAGCCAACGCAATGTTCGGTCTCGATGTGGTGAACGTTTCCGACAAGCTTCGCGAGGGTGGGCCGATCGTCGCGGGTGAAGTGGTGGCGACGGCGGTGCTCGTGTTGTTGATCGAGGGGTTCATCCGCTCCGATCGTGCAGGCGTGATTCCGTACATGGTGGCTGCGTGGATCACGGCGGCGTATTGGTGTACCTCATCGACGAGCTTCGCCAATCCGGCTGTCAGCGTGGGTCGTTCGTTGTCGGATTCATTCGCGGGGATCGACCCGTCCTCTATGCCGATGTTTTTCGTTGGTCAGTTCGTCGGTGGTGCCGTGGGTCTTGCCGTGGCGTCTCTCGTCTTTGGTGGGCGACTGGTTGAGCGGTGAGCTTCGGCATTCTCTACCTCTGCGTGCACAATGCCGGCCGGTCGCAGATGGCTGCAGCTTTCACGTCCGCTTGGGCCAGACCCGGAGTTGTCGTGATGTCGGCCGGCTCGTCCCCCGGTGCGGCGGTCAATCCCGCTGCGGCCGCGGTCATGGACGAGATTGGAATCACCCTCGGTGGTGCGGTGCCGAAGAAGTGGACGATGGGCATGCTCGAAGAGGTCGATGCAGTCGTGTCGATGGGTTGCGGCGACGAATGTCCGGTTCTGCCGGGCAAGTTGCGTCTCGACTGGGTGATCGACGACCCGGCCGGGCGTGACCTCGACTTCGTTCGGCGTGTTCGTGACGAGGTCGCGTCACGGGTGCGGGAGTTTCTCGCGGAACGCGACCTGCTCGCCGATCAGGCGTAGGCATCGATCAATTGCTTGATGGCGTGGGCCTGGCCGCCCGACGTGGACGACATGACGGCGATCGGCATGACACCGGCCGCGTACCAAGCCGCAAGTCCGTCACGAACTCGGTCGACGGACCCGCTGAGGGTGCAGTCATCAAGCCACTTGTTGCTCATCGCGGAGGCC
Organism: Actinomycetota bacterium; assembly: GCA_016870865.1. Classification (GTDB taxonomy): domain Bacteria; phylum Actinomycetota; class Acidimicrobiia; order Acidimicrobiales; family Ilumatobacteraceae; genus F1-20-MAGs119. The sequence goes on along the minus strand of VGAC01000003.1, from coordinate 97,863 downwards.
AGATCGTCGCGGCGGCCAGCGGCGATCAGCGCTTCCAGTGCGTCCATCTCCTCGGCGTATCCCGCCACGCGCCAGTAGTTGCGGTAGTTCGGAAGGATCACGTATCCGCGCATCGTCTTGCGGTTGATCGCGCGCGCCGCCTCGAGGTCGTCGTCGATGACGGTGGGGATCATGTTGGCCAGCAGAAAGTCCTCTCGGAACTCGCCCGCGTGGCGGGCGAGTTGCGTGGGCATGTGGCGCAGCGAAGCATTCGCCCAGATCGCGCCCTGACCGATCTCGGCAGCAAGCGACAACATGCGATCACGCATCGTGGCGAGATACACGGGCGGCAACTGCCCCGAAAACTGTTCCTGCTTGCGCATTGCATCGACGTAATTGCGGACGTCGGAGAGAGGCTTGCCGGCCTGCACCCCGAGGCGCGAGACGACCGGGCCGTGGCTGACGCCGATGCCGAAGCCGAATCGGCCACCCGACATCTCGTGGATGTGCGCCGCGGTGTTGGCCGCCTCGACGGGGTGGTTGTAGTAGATCGGCTGGATCGACGTGAAGTAGCCGATGTTTCGGGTTTCGTGGGCGAGTGAAATGCACAGGCCGAGCGTTCCACCCAAACTCGGGCATGCGAGCGCGGGGAACCCTGCGACATCGAGGCGGGATGCGAGTTCGAGGATCGCATGGCGCTTGGTCGGGGTTGCGACAACGGAAACTGCGGGGAGTTCGTCGCCTTTTGCTGTGCTCATCGCCGCACGGTACCCGATGGTCGCTACCGTTGGAGTGTGCTGCGCATCGGGATGCTCTGTCCCTACAGCCTCACCATTCCCGGTGGGGTTCAGATGCAGGTCCTGGGTCTGGCGCGCGAACTGCGCGCAATGGGTCACGAGGTGCGCGTGCTCGGCCCCTGCGATGGTGCTCCCCCCGAACCCTTCGTGACACCGCTCGGTAACAGTCTGCCGACGGCCGCAAACGGTTCTATTGCACCGCTCGCCCCCGACGCATCGGCTGCGTTGCGCACGATTCGGGCGTTGAACGACGAAGACTTCGACATCATTCATTTGCACGAACCACTGGCCCCGGGTGTCACCATGACTGCGCTGTTGCTGCGCCTCGCGCCGACGATCGGTACGTTCCATGCGGCAGGCGACTCGACGAGCTACCGAATGTTGAACAAGGCAGTGAGATGGTTGGCGTCACGGATCGATATCCGCGTCGCCGTGTCGAAGGATGCCGAAATGCTGGCGGCTCGATACCTGGGTGGGACGTATGAGTTGCTCGGCAACGGAGTCGAACTGTCGCGCTATGGCATCCGGAACCAGCCGACAACGGTGGAAAAAACGGCGTCACCCACGATTTTCTTCGTCGGTCGCCACGAACCCCGCAAGGGTCTCGATGTTCTGCTCGCGTCGTTGGCATACCTACCGGCCGATGTCCGTTTGTGGATCGCATCCGACGGCCCTGATACGGAAGGCTTGATGGCGAAGTACGCAGCCGAGTCACGGATCACGTGGCTCGGCCGTGTCTCGGATGCGGAGAAGATTCGTCGCATGACACAGGCATCGGTGTTCTGTGCACCGTCGCTGCACGGCGAATCATTCGGTGTCGTGTTGCTCGAAGCGATGGCGTCGGGAACGCCGGTCGTGGCCAGCGACATCGACGGGTACCAGAACGTGGCGACGCACGATGTCGATGCCCTCCTCGTCGAGCCGGGGGATGAACGTGCACTTGCAGCCGCACTCGCCAAAGTAATGGCCAATCCACGCCTGTCGCAGCGCCTCGTCGAGGCGGGTCGTCGACGCGTCGAATCCTCGTCGATGCGAACTCTCGCGCAGCAGTATGTCGAGCTCTACGAGCGTGCGCTGGAGATGGAACGCAGCGGGGCCGGGGATGGCTATGCGACGGGTCTTGGTCGCAAGACCGAGGATCCACGCCGGTCCCGCAAGGCGAACCGTATGCTGTCGTTGTTGGAAAAGCGTCGTGTGCGGCGCACGCAACGACCATGAACGCTTCTTCTGCTGCCTCTGTTTCGTCGTCGCCCGCGTCGGGCTGGGCCGACCACCACGAGGACCTTCGGCGTGCCGCGGTGATCCTGTGGGCCGCCATGGGTGGTGTCGTCGGGGCAGTACTCGGTTTGGTGTTTGCCGGCGTCGTTGGTCTCGTGCTGGGCGCCCTCGTGCTCGGTGCGGGTGGTGCGCTCCTTGCCGTGGGTCTGATCGCGCGATTCGTCGACTCCGCCTTGTCGAGTGTGATGGTCGGCATCGATGCACGCGAGCTCGATGCCGCTGACGCGCCGCGCCTGTTCAATCTGCTGCAGGGACTCTGTGCAACAGCCGGCGTGTCGGCACCCCGCGTCTCGATCACCGCCGACTCGTCGATCAATGTCTTCGTTGCCGCAGACCCGGCGGGCGTGTCCCAGGACGAGGTCGTCGTCACGCAGGGATTCGTCGATGCGCTGGAACGCATCGAGATGGAAGGTGCAGTCGCCGTGGGCCTGGCGCGGCTGCGTTCGGGGCTCGCAGAAGCCCAGACGTTCGCCGCGGCCCTCTCGAGCGCCAAGCCGTGGTTCATTCCCGGTCCGCTGCGGCGGCGAGTGATCGAGGCGGCCCTGTCGGGACAGGTGATCTTTGACGCAGACGTGAGGGGTGTCGGCATCACGCGGTACCCACCGGGTCTCGCAGCCGCCTTTCAACGCATGCTCGAGACATCCACGCGGGTCAGCGGTACGGTTGCCCACTGCAACCTCCTCTGGTTCGCCGATCCGGTCGGGGAATCCTGGGCTGACGCGGGCGGCGTGCGATCCGGTTCTAGGGTGGGCATGTCGCACGACAGGCCAACCGACGAAGACCGCCCCCCGCTCAGCGAGCGACTGGCTCTTCTTCGCGAAGTCTGATTCCGATCCCGGGGGCACCGTGCCCCGGACATAACACGCAGCTAAAGGACGTTGGAGATGAGACGCACGAACCAATCCGCCCCACGCACGATTCGGCGGTTGTGGATCGCCGGGGCAATGGTTGTTGCGGCCGCGTTGGCGGCCTGCGGTGGCGACGCCGACGCACCGGAGAACATTCCCGAGCCCTCGTACGGCGACATCGCACTTCCGTCAACCTTGCCCGGGCCAACGACGACGCTTCCGACACCCGAGGTCATGCCCCTCACCGGTCTGGCCATCAAAGACGCCGCCGCTGCGACTCGTCCTGCCCTGGCCGCCAAGATCGACAACCATCCCACGGCTCGTCCCCAGGCGGGGTTGAACCAGGCAGACATCGTCTACGAGGAGAACGTGGAGCAGCTCACCCGCTACGCCGCTGTCTTCCACACCAACGCTCCCACCAACATCGGACCAATACGCTCGGGGCGCACGCAGGACGTGGACCTCTTGAGCGCCTACCTCAACCCGTTGTTCGTCTGGAGCGGGGGCAATGGAAAGACGACGTCACTCATTCGCAAGTCGGTGCTCGTCGACATGGGTGCACTCGTCGCCTATCAGCAGGGTGGTTACAAGCGTGATCCGAAACGCAAGGCGCCACACAACTTGTATGCCGATGCATCGAAGATCTATGCGCTCACACCCAAGGGCGCGACGAGGCCGCCCCAGCAGTTCCTGTATCGCTCTGCAAGTGACGCAATGCCCGCGACGGCAACGGCATCGGCCGGCCTCAGATTGTCGATGGCTGGCGTACAGGTGCAGTGGCTGTGGAACTCGGCCACCGGCGACTATCTGCGCTCGATGGGCAATGACAAGCACATGGACGCCGACGGTTCGCAGGTGAACGCGAAAAACGTTGTCGTTCTCTACACGTCGTACAAAGCCAGTGCGGCCGACCCTCGCAGCCCTGAGGCGCAGAGCGTGGGCGAGGGTGAAGTATGGGTCTACACCAATGGTTCGCTCGTCAAGGGCAAGTGGAAGCGTGCGAAGGCGACCGACGTCTTTTCGCTCACCGACCTTGCCGGGGCGCCCGTGAAGTTGTCCCCCGGTCGCACGTGGATCGAACTGCCGCGCGCCAACAAAGGCGCCGATGTGCCCGCCGGCACTGACCCAACGAAGGTCAAGTTCCCCTGAAATCGGCGCACGGTGACGGCAATTTTGGCAGTCTCGGTACGATAGGGACATGACTGGCGACGCCTCTGGGACCTTTCGCGTCAAGCGCGGACTGGCAGAAATGATGAAGGGTGGAGTCATCATGGATGTCGTCACCCCGGGGCAGGCCCGCCTGGCCGAAGATGCGGGAGCGTGCGCCGTCATGGCCCTCGAGCGGGTACCGGCCGACATTCGTCGCGATGGCGGCGTTGCGCGCATGAGCGACCCGGAGATGATCGAGGGCATCAAGGCTGCGGTCAGCATTCCCGTGATGGCCAAGGCCCGCATCGGACACTTCGTTGAGGCGCAGATTCTGCAGTCACTCGGCGTCGATTTCGTCGACGAGTCGGAGGTGCTCACACCCGCCGACGAAGCCCACCACATCGACAAGTTCGCGTTCGACGTGCCCTTTGTGTGTGGTGCAACCAATCTCGGCGAGGCACTGCGGCGTATCAGCGAAGGTGCGGCAATGATCCGTTCCAAGGGCGAGGCAGGCACCGGGAACATCGTCGAGGCCGTACGTCACCTGCGCAACATCATCGGGGACATGCGCAAGATCACCCAGGCCGACTCGGCCGAATTGTTCGAGTGGGCCAAGCGCTTGCAGGCGCCACTGCCGCTCGTGCAGGAGATTGCCGAAACGGGTTGGTTGCCCGTGCCGCTGTTCTGCGCGGGAGGCATTGCCACCCCCGCGGACGCGGCTTTTGCCATGCAACTTGGTGCCGAGGCGGTGTTTGTCGGCTCGGGCATTTTCAAGAGCGACGACCCGGCGCCCCGCGCCAAGGCGATCGTCGAGGCCACAACGCACTTCCGGAACCCTGAGATCCTCGCCAAGGTGAGTCGCGGTCTTGGTGCACCGATGACCGGCATCGGCATGGACGAAATCAACCAGCGCTACGCAGAGCGTGGATGGTGAACGCGAGGCCTCCAGGTGAATGTCGGCAACCGGAACACGGCCGGCTTGACGATCGGCGTTCTCGCGCTTCAGGGAGCCTTTAGTTCCCATCAACGGGCCTTCGAGCGGGTGCGCGAGGGCGTCAGGACCCGTCAGGTGCGGCTCCCGCGCGACCTCGACGGGGTGGATGCTTTGGCGATGCCGGGCGGTGAGTCCTCCACAATGTCACAGTTGCTCGGCTCGAGTCGTCTGTTCGACGCGATTGCCACCCGCATCGCATCGGGTATGCCTGTGTTCGGCACCTGTGCGGGGGTGATCCTGCTTGCGAAGTCTGTGCTCGACGGCCGCGACGACCAGAGATCTTTCGCCGCTCTGAACGCCACGGTTCGCCGCAACGGTTACGGGCGGCAGATCGACAGTTTCGAGGCCGACATCGTCGTCGCGGGTCTCCACGCGCCGTTTCCCGCGGTGTTCATCAGGGCACCGATCATCGAGTCGGTTGGTACCGACGTCGAGGTGTTGGCCACCCACGGCGGCGTTCCCGTTGCGGTGGCAACCGACCGCATCGTGGGAATCACGTTCCATCCCGAACTCACCGACGACCTGCGATTGCACGGTCTCTTTGTCGACCGCATCGTGGGTTCCCTCGCCACGAACAGGAGATAGCAGTGTCCGGCCACTCCAAATGGGCAACCATCAAACACAAGAAGGCCGCAGTCGACAAGGCGCGCGGAAAGTTGTTCGCCAAACTTGCGCGGCAAATCGAAGTTGCGGCGCGTGAGGGAGGCGGGGATCCCGACTCGAACGCCGCGCTGCGCACGATGGTCCTCAAGGCCAAGGCCGGCCAGATGACGAACGATGCCATCGACCGTGCGATCAAGCGCGGCACCGGTGAGCAGACGGGTGCGTCCTACGAGGCGGTCACCTACGAGGGCTACGCGCCGGGAGGGGTGGCGCTGCTCATTGACGTGCTCACCGACAACCGAAACCGCGCAAGCGGTGACGTTCGTGCGATCTTTTCCAAGTTCGGTGGTGCGATGGCCGAACCGGGCGCGGTCGCCTGGCAGTTCTCGCGCCGAGGTGTCATCGTGGCGGATGGTGGACTGACCGAAGACGAGGTGGTGGCTGCGGCGATCGAGGCCGGAGCCGACGACGTGGCCCGCGACGGGGATGTCTGGCGCGTCACCTCCGAGCCCTCGGCGGTGTTCGACGTGAAGGCGGCCCTCGAAGCCGCGGGCGTGCCGGTGCTGTCCGCCCAGAGCACGATGGTCTCCTCGAACCTGGTGCCTGTCGAAGACCTCGCTGATGCGCGTAGTGTATTGCGCATCATGGATGCGCTGGAAGACAACGACGATGTGCAGGACGTCTACTCGAACTTCGACATGTCCGACGACACGATGGCTGCGGCCTCGGCATGAGCGTCGCAGTGGGGGGTAAGGCCCCCGATTTCTCTCTCCCCGGCACCGGCAACGCGTCGTATTCGCTGTCGCAGTACGCGGGGCAAACGGTGGTTCTCGTCTTCTACCCGGGCGACGACACTCCGGTGTGCACCAAGCAACTGAACTGCTACAACAACGAACTCGCGCAATTCACCGACGTCGGGGCGCAAGTACTCGCGGTATCGGCTCAGGACGTGGCGAGCCACGAACGGTTCGCAGCGAAACACGGCTTTTTGTTTCCCCTGCTCTCCGACACCGACAAGGCAGTCGCCGGTCTGTACGGCACGCTCGGACCGCTGGGTTTCCCTCGTCGCAGTGTGTTCGTGATCGACGCTCAGGGCATCGTGCGCTACGCGCACCGGGCCATCGCCGGCCTCACGTTCCGGCCGGTCGAAGAGCTGGTCGGGGCAATTCGCGCCGCGGGCTGATCCGCCCCGGGGGCCTGCGCAGGGGCTAGGATAGAACGTATGTTCGCCCCAACGAAACCCGTGCCCGACCCCGTGTCCGGTCGTGTGATGGGTGTCGACCCGGGTCTCACGCGATGCGGCTACGCCGTCATGGTGGCTGGATCGTCAGGTTTGGCGCAGGCACTGGCGATGGGAGTGTTGCGGACCGACAAAGACGACCGCACACCGTCGCGTCTGGCGATACTGCAGGCCGACTTTGAAGCATTGCTCGAGGAGTTCCGGCCCGCTGTGGTGGCGGTCGAACGGGTCTTTTTCCGGAGCAATGTGCGTACGGCGATCGGCGTCGCGCAGGCCAGCGGAGTCGTGCTCGCCGCCGCGGCGCGACGTGGCTGTGCCGTGGCGGAGTACACGCCGAGCCAAGTCAAAGACACGGTCGCGGGCTGGGGTGCAGCCGACAAGGCAGGGGTGCAGCGCATGGTGCAGATGCGCCTCGGGCTTGCCGGTCTGCCCAAACCCGCCGACGCGGCCGATGCGGCAGCGATCGCACTGTGCCACTTGGCGATGTCGCCCGGTCTCGTGGCGGCCGCCGCGTCGAAGGCTCGTCAATGATCGGGTCGCTGCGCGGAACCGTGCTCGAGCGCATCGTGCCATCGACAGTGCTCGTCGAGGTTGGGGGAGTTGGCTACCTCGTCACTGTCACTCCTCGTGTCTTTGCAGAACTCGAACCCACGACAGCGTGTTTCCTGCACGTGCATCATCACATCCGTGAGGACGCCCAGACACTCTTCGGTTTCACCACGCGCGACGACCGCGAGTGTTTCGACATCCTCCTCGGCGCACACGGTGTCGGACCCGCGATGGCCATGGCGATTCTCGGCACGCACTCGCCGCGTGGTCTGCACAACATCGTCATCACCTCCGACGTTGGTGCGCTCACGATGGTGCCCGGTGTCGGAAAAAAGACCGCCGAACGTCTTTTTGTCGAATTGCGCGGCAAGTTCGACGTCTTCGACGTCGCACCCGCGCACGGACAAGATGGCTCGGTCGTATCGGGCCGGTCGAACGTCGTGACCGACTTGCGCGAGGCGTTGCTCGGCTTGGGTTACGGCAACGACGAGATCCGTGACGTCATGTCGGAGCTGTCACCCGCCGACGACATGGCGCTCGACCGCATCCTGCGCGATGCACTCGCCATTCTGGGGGCCCGTCGTGCGTGATGAATTCATCGACAAAAACCCCACCGAGGAGGTACTCGTATCGGCGGAGTTGGGTTCGGGCGAGAGCGACGAAGTCGGTCTGCGTCCACGCCTCCTGGACGATTTCATCGGTCAACGCGAACTAAAAGAGCACCTCAACATTGTTCTCACTGCCGCCCGCCAGCGCGGCCAGGCAACCGACCACGTGCTGCTCGCCGGTCCACCCGGGCTCGGCAAGACGACGATGGCGGGCATCGTCGCCCAGGAAATGGGCGCGCGGTTGCACGTCACGTCGGGACCTGCCCTCGAACGTGCGGGTGACCTGGCTGCGATTCTCACGAAGTTGGGCGAGCGCGACGTTCTTTTCATCGACGAGATCCATCGCCTCGCGCGCCCCGTCGAAGAGATCCTCTATCCCGCGATGGAGGATTTCCAGATCGACATCGTCGTCGGCAAGGGTCCCGCTGCATCCTCGATACGCCTTTCGCTCCCCGCCTTCACCCTCGTTGGAGCGACCACTCGCACGGGCATGATCACCGGCCCGTTGCGTGACCGTTTTGGCCTGGTGAGTCGACTGGATTTCTACGACGAGGACGAGTTGCGCGCGATCGTGGTGCGTGCCGCGGGGATTCTTGGTATTCCCGCCGACGACGACGGGGCTGCACAGATCGCACGACGCAGCAGGGGCACTCCGCGGATCGCAAACAGGTTGTTGCGTCGTGTCCGCGACTTCGCCGAGGTGCACGGCTCGGGTGTCGTCGACGATGCAACCGCAACCGAGGCACTGCGCGTGTTCGGGGTCGACGAACGTGGCCTCGACAAAATCGACAGGGCGATTCTCTCGGCCCTGTGCAGGCAGTTCGCAGGTGGCCCGGTCGGTCTGGCGACACTTGCGATCGCGGTGAGTGAGCAACCCGAGACGTTGGAAGACGTCTACGAACCCTTCCTCATTCAACAGGGCTTCATTTCGCGCACACCACGCGGCCGCTTGGCAATGCCCGCGGCCTACGAGCACCTCGGGATGCCGCCCGTAGTCTGAGCCGGTGCACATCTCCGACATCGGCTACGAGCTTCCCGCCGAGCTGGTGGCACAGCAACCCGTCGAGCCGCGCGATTCGGCGCGACTGTTGGATGCGACGAACGGTTTCGTGCACCGCCGTGTGAGCGACCTCGCTGGCGTCGTGGGTGAGGGCGACCTGCTCGTCGTCAACGAAACGCGTGTTCTGCCGGCACGACTCGACCTGCTGCGCTCGACGGGTGGTCGAGTCGAGGTACTCCTCCTCGAGGCGCTCGACGAGACGGACTCGCGTTGGGAGGCCCTCGTGCGCCCGGGACGCAAGATGCGCGATGGTGAGGAGTTGCTTGCCACCAACGGCTCGGTTTTTGCCGTGGTCGAGGGCAGGTCGGATGCGGGCGACACGTTCGTCGTGCGAATCGAGCACGGTGACGATCCGACGTCGCGCCGGGCCGCCATTTCTGCGGTCGGCTCGATGCCCTTGCCGCCCTACATCACCGCACCGCTGGTCGACCCAGAGCGCTACCAAACCGTCTACGCCCGACGCGAGGCATCCGCCGCTGCGCCGACGGCCGGACTGCATTTCACCCCCGAACTGATGGCTCGCATCGTCGAGCGCGGCGCGAAGTTCGCACCCGTCGAACTGGTCGTTGGTCTCGACACCTTCAAGCCCGTCGAGGAAGAAAACCCGCTCCACCACAAGATCCACACCGAGCGCTACAGCGTTCCGGAGGCGACGTGGCAGGCGGTCCGCGAGGCGCGTCGTGTGATCGCCGTCGGCACCACATCGTGCCGCGCCCTGGAGTCAGCGGCAACAACGGGATGTCTGGAGGGTCGGACGGATCTTTTCATCACTCCCGGTTACGAATGGAAAGTCGTCGATGTTCTGATGACCAACTTCCACATGCCGCGCACGACGCTGCTGCTGATGATCGGCGCGTTCGTCGGTGATGCGTGGCGCGAGATCTACGCTGAAGCGGTGCGTGAGAGATATCGATTCCTCTCCTTCGGTGACGCGATGCTGCTCGTCAGGTCGGGGTCGTAGGACGGTGTTTCCCGTCGAGTTCACGATCGAGGCGACGAGTGGTCGGGCACGTGCGGGTCGTGCGCGCACGGCACGGGGCGAGTACGAGACGCCGTGCTTCATGCCCGTCGGTACGCGCGGCGCCATCCGCTATCTCAGCGCCGACGACTATCGAAGCGTCGGGGCTCGCATCGTGCTCGGCAACACCTACCACCTGATGTTGCGTCCCGGTGCCGAACTGATCGCGGAGATGGGCGGCCTCGGCAGATTTGCCGGTTGGGATGGGCTCACTCTCACCGACTCCGGCGGATTCCAGGTCTTCTCCCTCGGCCCGAAGATCGACGACGACGGCGTCACGTTCAAATCGACCTACGACGGTGACCTGGTGCGCTTCACTCCCGAACGCGCAATCGAGGTGCAACAAATGATCGGCGCCGACATCCAGATGGTTCTCGACGTGTGTCCAGCCTTGCCGTCAGCGCCCGATGTCATCGACCTGGCCTTGAGACGCACGGCTGAGTGGGCGCAACGGGCGCGCGAGCATCACTCACGCAGCGACCAGTCGCTCTTTGGAATCGTGCAAGGTGGTATCTCGCCCGAATCCCGCGAGCGCAGCGCGAAGCACACCACCGCCCTCGATTTCGACGGCTACGGCATCGGCGGATTGTCGGTGGGTGAGACCCGGGCGGAAATGATTCCGGCACTCGACGCCGCGACCGCGCACCTGCCCGTTGACAGGCCCCGCTATCTGATGGGCGTCGGCGACCCGGCCTCACTCGTCGAGGCGGTCGCCCTCGGCGTCGATCAGTTCGACTGCGTGATGCAGACGCGACTCGGCCGTCACGGCACGGCCCTGACGTCGACGGGAAAGGTGCACATAAAGAACGTCTGTCACGCCAAGGACGACTCACCCTTGGATGTCGCGTGCACTTGTGCGGTGTGTCGCCGACACAGCCGCGCCTACATCAGGCACCTGTTCCAGACCGGCGAACCGACGGCGGCGCGCCTTGTCTCATACCACAACGTCGCGTGGACCATCTCGTTGATGGGGTCGATGCGGGCCGCCATCGCCAACGGCTCGTTTCCTGCGCTCCGCGAGCGCGTGCTGGGGGTCTGGGGCTAGTACTGGCTACGCTTTGCGCTATGTTCCACAGTCCCCTTGGCCTCATTGCAGCAGAAGATTCGTCGTCCGGCGGTGGAGGTGCGATTTTTCAGCTCCTCTTCTTTGGTCTCATCTTCGTGGCGATGTATTTCCTGCTCATCCGTCCACAGCGTCGCAAAACCCGCGAGGCACAGGAATTGAACCGGGCCCTGTCCGTGGGCGACGAGGTCCAAACGGCGTCGGGCCTCGTTGGTTTCATCACCGGGTTCGACAAGGAAGACCAGGCGGGTGATGTTGCGTGGATTGACATCGCCGACAACGTGGAGATTCGCGTCATGCGCAGCGCAATATCGCGTCGCATCAACGCATCCTCGACGCCGGTAGCCGAGCCCGCAGCCGGTGACAAAGACGACAGCGACGACAAGAAGTAGTCGAGCCCCGTGGCCCGTCGACTTCTTTTCTCCCTCATTGGCATCGTCGTCGTGGCTGTGGCCGCGGTGTCGGCAAATTTGATCGCCGGCAACAGCCCGTCGCTGGGCCTCGACCTGCAGGGGGGAGCCTCAGTCACCCTCGAACCCGAGGGCGAGTTCGACGCCGATGCCCTGTCCGTTGCCGTGGAGATCATCCGTCAGCGCGTCGACTCGATAGGCGTCGCCGAACCCGAAATCATCCGTCAGGGTGACACCGTCGTGGTCAACCTTCCGGGTGTGAAGGACCAGAAGCGGGCACTCGAGATCGTGGGTCGCACGGGCGAAGTCCTGATGCGTCCCGTGCTGCAGTCCGGTGTTCCGAACGACAACCCGTCGACGACCACCGTCGCCGGGGCAACGACGACGTCGTTGGCGGCCTCGCCGACGACGCTGGCGGCCGATACGCCCGCGTCGATCGCACCAACCACCGTGCCGGCACCCGGGAGTGGTCTGCGTTTGGTCAGAGCCGCCCCGGCGACCACCGTCCCCGAAACGACCCTGCCGCCGGCCACCGCCGCAAAGCCGACCGACACGACGACGACGTCACCGGACCTGCCTTTGGCGACCCCCTACACGACGACAACCACCCTTGCCCCCCCGACCCCCGAGATCTCTCTCACCAACGAAGCCGACAAGATCGCGATCCTCAACGGTCGTGACGGCCTGGTGTACTACGCGGGTCCCGCAGGCGCTGATGGTCAGGTGTTCGAGAACGATGCTGGGGCCGAGATCAGCAACGGCGGCTGGGTCGTCACCGTCGGGCTGCGCGATGGTTCGCAGGGCGAAGACGCCTGGAATGCGCTTGCCAACGAGTGCTTCACGAAGTCGCAGTCCTGCCCCACCGGCCAAATTGCGATCGTGCTGGACGGCGAGGTCATCTCCGCGCCCGTCGTCCAAACGAACAACTTTTCGGGCAACGTGCAGATCACCGGCGACTTCTCCGAGCGCGAGGCCCGCGACTTGGCAAAAATTCTCGAGTTCGGTGCGGTGCCGGTGCGCTTCAGCGCGCCCACGGCCCAGACCGTGTCGGCAACCCTGGGTCAGGATTCGCTCGATGCTGCCCTGATTGCCGGCCTGGTCGGCGTCGCGCTGGTCCTGATTTTCCTGATCCTTTACTACCGTCGACTTGCACTCGTTGTTTTGGTCGGCCTGGCGATCTCGGGCATGCTGCAGTGGAGCCTGATTTCTTGGCTCTCGGAGCGCAACGGCCTTGCACTTTCCCTCTCGGGTGCCGCGGGAATCATTGTTTCGATCGGTGTCACCGTCGACTCCTACGTCGTGTTTTTCGAGAAATTGAAGGATGACGTGCTGGCGGGTCGAATGCTGCGTAACTCAGCAACGCGTAGTTTCCAGTCGGCTTGGCGCACCATTCTTGCGGCTGACACCGTTTCTCTCATCGGCGCCGTCGTGTTGTGGTATCTGACGGTCGGGGCGGTGCGCGGGTTCGCTTTCTTCCTGGCGTTGTCGACTCTGTGCGACATGGTCATCGCCTATTTCTACACGCGTCCCACGGTCATTCTTTTGTCACGATCGAGGCTCATGAACAAGGGCAAGATGTTGGGAGTCAGCGCACGCCGCGTTCTCGGTGGCGAACCGACCCTGGAGGGAGGTGCCCGATCATGAGCGGACGTTGGCAGCGCCTGTACCGCGGCGAAACCACGGCTGATTTCTTCGGACGTCGCTGGTGGGGTTTTGGTTTGTCGCTCGCGCTCTTGGCGGTGACGATTGGGTCTCTCTTCATTCAGGGGCTGGATCTCGGGATCGACTTCAAGGGTGGGGTCGCATGGGAGGCGCCGGCGACGAAGGAATTGACCATCGAGGAGGCGCGCGGGGTCCTCGAGGCGAACAAGATCGAGGCAGATAACGCAAAGATCCAAACGTTGGGGAGTGGTGACGGCGGACGAATCCGCATCCAAGTCGGTGAGCAGACGCCGCAGACCCGTGACGCGGTGCAGAGCGATCTGGCGAAAAAGTCGGGTGTCAAGACCGAGGATGTCAGCGTGTCCGACGTCAGTTCGTCCTGGGGTCGCAGTATCACCGAAAAGGCGATCAGGGCCCTGCTGGTGTTCTTCCTGCTGGTCTCTGTCTACATCGCATGGCGCTTCGAGTGGAAGATGACGCTGTCGGCGATCGCCGCCATGACGCACGACGTCGTGGTCGCGGTGGGTATCTATTCCATCTTCCAGTTCCCGGTGACACCCGCGACGGTGATCGCATTCCTCACCATTCTCGGGTATTCGCTCTACGACACCGTCGTCGTGTTCGACAAGGTGAAGGACAATTCCGAGCGTTTCGCCGCCCAGCGGGTGTCGTATGCCGACATCACCAATGTCTCGATGAACCAAGTGTTGATGCGCTCGCTCAACACGTCGTTTTCGTCACTTCTGCCCGTGCTTTCCTTGCTCTTGTTGGGAGCAGGTTTGCTTCGGGCTGTCGCGTTGCAGGAATTCGCACTCGCGCTTTTCGTTGGAATGGCCACGGGTGCGTACTCCTCGATCTGCATCGCAACGCCACTCCTGACGATCATGAAGCAGCGTGAGCCGAAGTACCGCACGCTCATCGGACAGGTGTCGCTCGGGGCTGAGATGACCCAGCTCACCACGACGGGGGCACCCGTGTCGCGGCGTTCGTCCCGCGCTGCGGCAAGCAGCGAAGGTGAAGTGTCGGTGCGTGACGAGGCCGAACCAGTTGGTACCGCCGCGCAGCGTGCGGCTGCGGTGTTGTCACATCCTCCTCGGCCGCGCAAGAAGCGCAGGAGATAGGTCACATGTCGTCAGCCGATCTGCAACGTCTCATACGGGACATTCCCGATGTGCCCTCACCCGGAGTGATGTTCCGTGACATCACGCCCCTTCTCGCCGACCCTGCCAGCTACGACGCGGCGGTCAAGGCGATCGTTGGACTCACGCAGGGCAAGCGGGTCGACAAAGTGATCGGTATCGAGGCGCGTGGCTTCATCATGGCGGCCCCGGTCGCGTTCCACCTCAACGCCGGGTTCATTCCCGTTCGCAAGGCCGGCAAGTTGCCGTGGGCCGTTGTGCGCGAGGAATACACGCTCGAATACGGAACCGGTCAACTCGAAATTCACCGTGATGCGGTGGCACCGGGGGATTCGGTCGTGATCGTCGATGATGTCCTGGCAACGGGCGGCACCGCGAAAGCCGCGATCCGGCTCGTCGAGGGCCTCGGCGCAACCGTCGCGGGTCTCGCATTCCTCATCGAACTCCCCGCGCTGGGTGGGCGCGGTGCATTGTCCGGCTATTCCGTTTCCTCGGTGATTACCTACTAGACGAGATGGCAACCGGCGACCGTGTTCTTCCCTGGAGGCGGCAGTCAGCCGCACCAAGTGAGGAACTTGCGCCCCTGTTGGCTGTGTACCGCTCGCGGCACCCGAAGGCTCCGGTATCGCTGATCAACCGCGCGTACCTCACCGCCCGTCGCGCGCACCAGCATCAGGTGCGGGGAAGCGGCGAGTCCTACATCAACCATCCGATCGAGGTCGCAAAGATCGTCGCCGACATCGGCCTCGACGACACATCGCTTGCTGCGGCACTACTGCACGACGCGGTCGAGGACACCGAGATCACGCTCGCCGAGGTCGAAACCGAATTCGGTGCCGAAGTCGCCTCGATAGTCGACGGGGTCACGAAACTCGAACGTCTGCAGTTCGATTCAAAAGAGGCGCAGCAGGCGGCAACGATGCGCAAGATGCTCGTCGCAATGTCCCGGGACATCCGTGTGCTCGTCATCAAGCTCGCTGATCGGCTGCACAACATGCGCACGAGCGCCGGCTTGCCGGTCGAGAAGCAGCAGCGCATCGCACACGAGACACTCGACATTTACGCGCCGCTTGCCCATCGCCTCGGCATGCAGGAAATCAAACAACAGTTGGAAGATCTCTCCTTCTCGGCGCTCTATCCGAAGCGCTTCGCCGAACTCGACCACCTCGTGGCGACCCGTTCACCCGAGCGTGACGTGTTCCTCGCCAAGACCATCGCCGAGGTTCAGGCGCGCCTGGGGGAACTCAACGTGCGCGCCGAGGTCACGGGTCGTGGCAAGCACCTGTGGAGCATCTACGAGAAAATGGTGGAAAAGGGCCGTGAATTCGACGAGATTTTCGACCTTGTCGCGATCCGGATCATCGTCGATTCGGTGAAGGATTGTTATGCCGCCCTCGGCTGTATCCACGGCCGATGGAAGCCGGTGGTCGGGCGCTTCAAGGACTACATCGCCATGCCCAAGTTCAACCTCTACCAGTCGCTGCACACGACGGTCATCGGTCCCGAGGGCAAGCCGATCGAGGTGCAGATCCGTACGCGGGAGATGCACAATCGTGCCGAGCAGGGTGTCGCGGCCCACTATTCGTACAAGGACGGCACCGCGCCGGGCGACATCGACTGGTTGAACCGCCTCATCGAGACCCAGGCCGACATCCTCGATCCGAACCAGTTCATGGAAGGTTTGAAGGCGGACCTGGTGCAAGACGAACTGTTCGTCTTCACCCCGAAAGGGGACGTCATCCCCCTCCCGCTCGACTCGACACCGGTCGACTTTGCCTATGCGGTGCACACCGAGGTGGGTCACGCGTGCGTCGGCGCCAAAGTGAACGGTCGGCTCGTCACCCTGAATCACCTGCTTCACTCGGGTGACACCTGCGAGATCATCACGGCCAAGAACTCCGACACCGGCCCATCGCGCGACTGGCTCGAGTTCGTCGGTAGCCCTCGGGCGCGGAACAAGATCAAGCAGTGGTTCTCCCGCGAGCACCGCGGCGAAATGATCGAGATCGGTCGTGACGAACTCACCGGTGCGCTGCGACGTGCCGGACTGGTGCTCGGCGGAATCTGGGCCTCCGACGCGCTTGCCGCGCAGGTGTCGGCCACGGGGCACTCTGACATCGATGCCTTCCTTGCCGACATCGGGGAGGGCGTCATCCTGGCATCCGATGTCGCCAGGAGTGTCTCGGAGGCCTTGAGTGGCGACGAACATCCCGAGCATCTCGCCAGCGACCTGCGTGTCGACAAGGCGCGCCGATTCTCCGGGGGAACGATTCGCGTGGAGGGCACCGACGATGTCATCGTGCGGATGTCAGGGTGTTGTGAGCCGTCGCTGGGTGATGAAGTGACGGGTTTCCTCACCAAGGAGGGCGGCGTTGCAGTCCACCGTGCGGATTGCCCCGAAGCCGCGTCGCTCATCGACCACCCCATGAACCGGGTCGTGGAGGTCGATTGGGTCGAGGCCGGTGACGCCGCCACTTTCAGGGCATCGGTGGAAGTCGCTGCACTCGACCGCACACGTTTGCTGCGTGACGTGGCGAATGCACTCTCCGACCAGCATGTGAACATCGTGGCCTGCTCGACCGTCACGGGGCCCGACAGAGTCGCGCGAATGCGCTTCGACTTCGAACTGGCGAACGCCGCCCATCTGGAATCTGTGATGCGGACCATCAAGCACATCGATTCCGTGTTCGACGTCCGCAACACGGGCAACGACAATTCAGGGTCGGGGCGTCGCGCCGACGACTAGCCTGCGGGCGTGCCTGCATTCCAGACGACGCCGGGGACTCGCGACATCCTTCCCCCCGACGCCTCCCGCTGGAGGGCCTTTGTCGATGTCTTCGCCTCGGTGGTCGAGCGTGCCGGCTACGAGCAGATCGTCCTGCCGATGTTCGAGGACCTCGGGGTCTTCCAGCGCCTCGGCGACACCACCGACGTGGTCACCAAAGAGATGTACGACTTCGTCGACAAGGGCGGCCGCCACGTTGCTCTGCGCCCCGAACAGACGGCCGGGGTGTGCCGCGCCTTCGTGCAGCATCACCCCAACGTGCCGTGGAAGGTCTGGTATTCGGGCCCGAACTTCCGTTACGAAAAGGCGCAACAGGGGCGCTACCGCCAGTTCGATCAGGTCGGCATCGAAGTTCTCGGCGTGGACGATCCGCTCCTCGACGTTGAGGTGATCTCGCTCGCACATTCGTTCTACCGTGAACTGGGCCTGTGCGACGTCGAACTGCGCGTGAACTCCCTCGGCGACACGGGCGACCGAGCCCGTTATGTCGATGCACTTGCTGCGTACCTCCGTTCGCGCGAGACAGAGCTGAGCCGAGAGAGTCAGGCGACGCTTGCCCGTAACCCGTTGCGTGTCCTCGACTCGAAACGAGCGGAAGATCGCGAAGTCGTCGCGCAGGCACCGTCGATTTCCGGGTTCTTCAGTCACGGCGCCGCGTCGCATTTTGCGGCGGTGCAAGAGGGTCTGGCGCTCCTCGGCATCGATTTCGTCGTCGATGACCGTCTCGTCCGCGGCCTCGACTACTACCGCAGCACCACTTTCGAGTTCGTTTCGACCGCCCTCGACGCGGCACAGACAGCCATCGGTGGGGGAGGTCGTTACGACGGCCTTGTCGAAGATCTCGGTGGCGACCCCACTCCCGGCATCGGTTTCGCGATAGGTGTCGACCGTACGCTCCTGGCCTGTGATGCGGAGTCGACGTTTGCCGCGCCCGACGGAACAGCCGATGTTTTTGTAGTCGACACCACGGGCGGTCGCACGGCGCTGCTTCTGGCGGCGCAGTTGCGCGGAGCAGGTCTGCGCACCGAACGTGCCTACGGCGCAAAGAGCATGAAGTCCCAGATGAAGACGGCAAACAGGAGCCGCGCAGCCGTGGCCGTGATCATCGGTGAGGACGAACTCGCCCGCGGAGTTGCAACCGTGCGTCCGATGGACGGTGGCGAGCAGACCCATTGCCCCCTCGACGCGGTCGTGGCCACCGTTCTCGACATCGTCAGCAAAGGCAAGTCATGAGCCCCTCCGCAACCTCCCTTCGCACCCACCTATGCGGTGAACTACGGGCCGAACACGTCGGCACCAGTGTTTCGGTTTGTGGATGGCTGGCGCGGCGTCGCGAGCACGGTGAACACCTCGCCTTCTTCGACGTCCGCGACCACTCGGGGGTCGTGCAGTGCGTCGTCGACCGAACAGTCGACGTGCGCTCCGAGTACGTGGTGCGTATCACGGGCGAGGTGCGTCGGCGTCCCGAGGGCACCACGAACGAGGGTCTGTCGACGGGCGAAATCGAAATCGGTGAGTGCGTCGTCGAGGTGCTCAACGTCGCCGATCCGCCGCCGTTTCCCGTCGACTCCCGCGCCGATGACGTGGACGAGAACGTGCGCCTGCGCCATCGCTACATCGACATTCGTCGCGAGCGGATGCAGCGCAACGTCCGCCTGCGGGCGCGCATCAATTCGGCCATTCGCCGCGCGATGGAAGCCCAGAATTTCGTCGAGGTCGAAACACCGTTCCTGATGCCCTCCACGCCCGAAGGCGCTCGCGAGTTCCTCGTGCCGTCACGCAAAGAGCCGGGCTCGTTCTACGCACTCCCGCAGTCTCCACAGTTGTGGAAGCAGTTGTTGATGGTTGCGGGCGTCGATCGCTACTACCAGATTGCTCGTTGTCTCCGCGACGAAGACCTGCGTGCGGACAGGCAGTACGAGTTCATGCAGCTCGACGCCGAGATGAGTTTCGTCACCCAGCCCGACGTGCTGGCCGCAATCGGGCGTGCGGTCACGGCCGCCGCCAAGGAGGCAACCGGCCAGGACGTTCCCCCGATCCAACAGATCACATGGCGCGAAGCGATGGAACGCTTCGGGGTCGACAAACCCGACCTGAGGTTCGGCATGGAACTCGTCGAGCTCACCGACGTGTTTGCCAAGACCGAGTTCAAGGCGTTCGCCTCGGCGGCGGCGATAAAGGGCATCCGTGTGGATGCGGCCACCTACCCCGAACAGGCCGCTTGGGGTCGGGGGCGTCTCGATGCCATCACCGATCGCGCCAAGCAACTCGGTGCAAAGGGTCTGGTGTGGTTGAAGGTGACGGCGGAATCGACACTGGACTCGCCCGTCGCGAAGTTCATTTCCGCCGACGAAACCGCCCAGATCATCGCCCGTTTCGGCGCGCTCGCAGGTGACATGATCCTGATCGTCGCCGACGACTGGACGACGACATGTGAAGTGCTCGGCCAGTTGCGCAACGACATCGGCCGTCCTCCGGTGCACGAGGGCCCGTACCGCTACGTGTGGGTGGTGGAGTTCCCGTTGTTCGTCGGTATCGATGCCGCCACGGGCAGGCCCCGCCCCGGCCACCACCCGTTCTGCCATCCGCACCCCGACGATCTGGAGTACCTCGACACCGATCCACTGCGGGTGCGTGCATTGGCCTACGACTTGGTGCTGAACGGTTGGGAACTCGGGTCGGGTTCGATTCGAATCCACGATCCGGCGATGCAGCGCACCGTGTTCAACAAGTTGGGTATCAGCGACGACGAGGCCGATCGTCGTTTTGGATTCTTCTTGCAGCCGTTCCGCTACGGCGCGCCGCCGCACGGTGGCTTTGCGTTCGGGATCGACCGTCTCACGGCGATCCTCGCCGGCGAGGAAAATATCCGTGAGGTCATCGCGTTCCCCAAGACACAGTCGGGTCTCGACCCCATGACCAACGCGCCGACGAAGGTCGACGAGGCACAGTTGGCAGAGCTGGGCATTCGCGTCCTGCCACCGGCGACGAAGTAGGGCATCACGGCCGACGACTTGTTCTCCGTCTCGGTCGCCGACCAACTGCAGCGTCAGGCACCACTTGCTGCGCGGCTGCGGCCGCGCACACTGGACGGCGTCGTTGGTCAACGACATTTGGTTGGCCCGCGTGGTCCGCTGCGCGCGCTCATCGAAACCGACCGCCTCACGTCGGTCGTGTTCTGGGGTCCGCCCGGTACCGGCAAGACCACGCTCGCCGAAGTCGTGGCGACCACGACCAAGGCCGAGTTCGTTCGACTGTCGGCACTCACCTCGGGTGTCAAGGACGTGCGCGAGGCACTTTCCGCGGCGCGCGATCGACTCGGTCAGCACCGTCGCCGCACGATCGTCTTCATCGACGAGATCCATCGTTTCAACACCTCCCAGCAGGACGCACTACTGGCGTCGGTCGAGGATGGGACCATCATCCTGATCGGCGCCACCACGGAGAATCCGTATTTCGAGATCAACGCACCACTTCTCAGCCGATCGACGCTCTTTCGCCTCGAACCGCTCGCAAAGAACGACCTCGCACTGCTCGTCGACAGGGGTCTGCATGCCGAAGGTGCCGTCATCGACGACGACGCAAAGGTCCACCTGCTGTCGGTGGCAGGGGGTGACGGGCGCCAGATTCTCACGTCACTCGAAGTCGCCTGCGCCCTTTCTCGCGCGCGCACACAACCCCCGAACAGCGGGATTACCCGTGTAACGGTTGTCGACGTCGAGGCCGCGATCAATTCGAGCGCCCTGCGCTACGGCCGCGATGATCATTACGACGTCGTGTCGGCGTTCATCAAGAGTGTGCGCGGTTCGAGCGTCGACGGGGCGATCCACTGGTTGGCGCGCATGCTCGTTGCGGGGGAGGACCCGCGCTTCATTGCGCGGCGTCTTGTGATCCTCGCCAGCGAGGACATCGGTATGGCCGACCCCACGGCCCTGACCGTCGCGACAGCGGCGGCATACGCCGTTGAATTCGTGGGCCTGCCCGAGGCGCAGCTCAATCTCGCGCAGGCAACGGTGCACCTGTGTCGCTCACCGAAGAACAATTCGACCTCGATGGCGATCTGGACCGCGATGGAGGATGTCCGCAAAGGTGACATCGGTGTCGTACCGGCATTTCTGCGCGACGCCCACTACGGCGGTGCGGCGCAAATCGGCCACGGCCTGGGTTACGTGTCGCCCCACGTCGCGACTCCCGATGAACCCGCCGCGAGGGCCGACGACTACCTCCCCGAGGAACTGCGCGGACGCACCTATTACCGTGAGTGACATGTTCGCGGAGGACTCCGGTACCAACACTGCACTGGTCGTCCTGCTCGTGCTCTGTGCCGCGGCCTTTGCGGCGCTCGTGCTGGTGCTCTACCGCGTGCTCGTTGCGTTGACCGATCTGCGTTCGGACCTACAGGTCATCGAGTCGCGACTTCTCCCGATGGTCGACGAGTTGCGTGATGCAACGCGCGAGAGTCGTGACATCATCGATGCGGCGCGCGGTGATCTGAAACGCTTCGACAAGGTGATCGGCTCGGCCGAATCGGTGGCCGAGGCCGTTGCCGACACATCCCGTGTCGCGCGGACCGTGCTCTCGGCACCGATCATCAAAGTCGCCGCGGCGGCAACGGGAACCAAGCGGGTTTTTTCGGTTCTGCGCCGTCGTCGGTAGCGTGTCGCCATGCGCCGTCTGACGTGGTTTCTCATGGGTTTCGTCGTTGCGCTCGTCGGCGGGGGCTATGCAAAGCGCCGCGTGCGGGCCGCTGCCACATCGATCACGCCCGTCAAGGTCGCGCAGCGCGTCAGGCACCGTGTCACCGATGCCGTTGCCGAGGGCAAGGCAGCGATGCGGGCCCGCGAGAACGAACTGTCTTAGGCTGTCGAGAGATGTCATCGTCGCAACGCCCCCGCACGGCCGACGAGGTTCGTGAGGCATTCCGCTCATTTTTCTCCGAGCGCGGCCACATGCGGGTCGAATCCGCCAGCCTGATTCCCCACGACCCGACGGTTCTCTTCACCGTGGCGGGAATGGTGCCCTTCAAGCCGTACTTCGTCGGCGATGAAGTCGCTCCATACTCCCGCGCGGTCACGGTGCAGAAGTGTGCCCGTGCCGGTGGCAAGCACAACGACCTCGACGATGTCGGTCGAACCAAGCGGCATCTTGTTTTCTTCGAGATGCTCGGTAACTTCAGCTTCGGCGACTACTTCAAGCAAGACGCAATCCCATGGTCGTGGGAGCTCGTGACCGAAATCCTGGGATTCGACGGTGACCGGCTGTGGATCACCGTCCACGAGAGCGACGACGAGGCCGAGGCGATTTGGCACGAGAAGGTGGGCGTGCCGATGGCCCGCATCCAGCGCCTCGGTGACAAGGACAACTTCTGGCAGATGGGTGAGACCGGTCCGTGCGGGCCCTGCTCGGAGATACACATCGACCGTGGGCCGCGCTTCGGGCCCGAAGGAGGTCCACTCAACGACCCGCACGGGGACAGGTTCCTCGAGTTCTGGAACCTCGTCTTCATGCAGTACAACCAGGCGCCCGACGGCTCGCGCACCCTCCTGCCCAGGCCGTCGATCGACACCGGCGCCGGACTGGAACGCATCGTCACGCTGATGCAGGAAAAGGACTCGGTCTGGGAGAGTGACGTTCTCTTTCCCCTCGTCGAGGCGGCGCAGTCCGCGACGGGTCGAACGTACCGGGCCGGCGACTACGACGACAGGGCGAGTTTCAGTCTGCGCGTACTCGCCGAGCACGCCAGATCCTCGACGATGCTCGTCAACGACGGGGTGTTTCCATCGAACGAAAACCGTGGCTACGTGTTGCGTCGCATCATCCGTCGTGCGGTGCGTCACGCATACCTGCTCGGCACCGAGAAACTCGTCATGCCCGATCTGGTGTCGAAGGCGATCGATGTGATGGGTGCCGCGTACCCCGACCTGACCAGGAACCGCGATTTCATCGTCGGCGTTCTTGCCCGTGAGGAAGAGCGTTTCCGCCAGACCCTCAAGACGGGAATCCAGATTCTCGACACGGAACTGGATCGCAGCAGCGGGCGCCTCTCGGGTGTGGCTGCATTCTTGCTGCACGACACATACGGCTTTCCACTCGAACTGACCCAGGAAATCGCCTCGGAGCGTTCGGTCGAGGTCGACCTCGCGGGCTTCGAGCGGGAAATGTCGGGCCAGCGGGAGCGCGCCAAGCAGGCGCGCAAGGGTGGTGCGGTGTCCGAGGAGAAGTTGGCCGCCTACCGCACGATCCTCGACGACACGGGACTCACCACCTTTACGGGTTACACCGACTACCAAAACATCGCCAAGATCACCGCGGTGTCGGACGGCGACGAGGACGGCACCGTCGAGGTGTTCCTCGACGTCACGCCGTTCTACGCCGAAAGCGGTGGGCAGGTGGGCGACACGGGCACATTGCGGTCCGATTCACTCGAGCTCGAGGTGATCGACACCACGTTTGCGTTGCCCGGCCTGCGATCCCACCTGTGCCGCCCCGTGCGCGGCATTCCGCGGGTGGGCGAGGTCGTCACCGCGACCATCGACGACGTGCGTCGTTCGCGTATCCGCCGCCACCACACGGCGACGCACGTGCTGCATTGGGCGCTGCGCACCGTTCTCGGCGAGCACGTGAAACAGGCCGGGTCGTTGGTCGAGCCCGAACGACTCCGCTTCGACTTCAGCCACTTCGCAGCCGTGTCCGAGGAGGAACTCGTCGAGGTGGAACGTCTCGCCAACCGTGAGGTGCTCTCGAACGTCGCCGTGGAGGCCTACGAGACGTCCAAAGACGAGGCCACGGCGGACGGCGCGATCGCGTTCTTCGGCGACAAGTACGGCGACACGGTGCGGGTCTTGCGTGCGGGTAGTTCGTTCGAATTGTGCGGCGGCACGCACGTCTCGGCGACGGGTGACATCGGAGCGATCAAGATCCTCGGCGAGAGTTCGATCGGCTCGAATCTGCGGCGCATCGAGGCGGTGGTCGGCGAGTCCTCGGTTGCGCACATGCAGGACCAGACCCGGACGATGACGCGAATAGCCGAATTGCTGGGTGGAACGGCCGAGGGACTCGAGAATGCAGTCGTGCGAAAGATCGACGAACTCAGACACGCGAACGACGAGATCAAGGCCCTGCGCGCCAGGATCGCGGGCACCCGGGCCCGGGAGATTGCGGAATCTGCAACCGCGGATGGTGGTGTCGTGCATCGTGTCGATGGCCTGATGCCCGCGGAGTTGCGCGACCTGGCGATAGCCGTGCGCGCGATCGACGGTGTGCGAGCCGTGGTCTTGGCGGGTGTCACCGATACGGGTGGGGTTGCGCTCGTATCGGCGACGGTGAGCGGAGTACGGGGAGGTGCGGGACCCCTGATCGCTGCCGCCGCGAAAGCGGTTGGTGGCGGTGGCGGGGGCAAGGGTGACATCGCCAGCGCCGGGGGAAAGAACCCCGACGGCATTCCTGACGCACTTCGATTGGCCGCCGAGGCGGTGGGCGCGGCACTTGGCTGACGGCACCGGACTTTCGGGCGTCGGCCGCGTGCTTGGTCTGGACCTGGGCTCGAAGCGCATCGGTATCGCAGTCAGCGACCGCAGTGGACTCATTGCGTCGCCGCTCGACGTGTTGGTGCGCAGCGGTAGCGAACGCCGCGACCACGAGGCGATCGCGAAACTTGTCATCGAAGAGGGCTGTGAACGAGTCGTGGTCGGTCTGCCCCTGTCGCTCGACGGGAGTGTCGGCCGCGCCGCGAAATCCGCCATCGCCGAAGTTGGGCGGCTGGCTACCGTGGTGGGCGTGCCTGTCGATACCTACGACGAGCGCCTGACGACGGTTTCCGCCGAACGGGCGTTGATGGAGGCGAAGATGCGCGCCGACGCGCGCCGCCGTGTCGTCGACAAAGTGGCAGCTGCAGTGATGCTGCAGTCCTGGATCGACCGACAAGCCAACCGCTAGATGTCCGATCCGTTTGGTCCGTTGCGGGGCATCGGGGACGAGGAAGCTCAGCGCGCCGGGGAGGCCGATGGGTGGGTCGCTGATCCTTGGGACCACCTCGACGCGGTCGCCGCCGACGACCTCGTGGAACACCGGCACTTCTCGCCTCCGAACAAACGGGTGGTACGGGGGGTCCTCGGCGCGGTGTTCGCTGTCGTTGTCGCCGTTGCATCAGTCGGCTGGTGGTACCTGAGGCAGGTGAACCCGCCGGGCGAGGCAACCACTGCCGTGAACTTCACGATTATCGAGGGTGAAACGCTCGACACCGTTTCTCGGCGTCTCGAAGTCTTGGGAGTCATCACGTCGGCCCGCGTGTTTCGCTGGTACGTGGGCCGCAACGGTGGTATCGATTTCGTTCCCGGGTACTACCAGGTGATGCCGCGCGACCACATGGGCGACATCATGGGCGTGTTGAACACGCCGCCGGCGCAGACCTTCGACAACGTCACGTTCCCCGAGGGCTACACGGTCGAACAAGTGGCGTCGCGTCTTGCAGAAAAAGTTCCGCGCCTGGATGCCGCGACGTTTCTCCGGCAGGCCGCGGCGGGCGTGGTGACCTCCGACTTCGGTCCGCCCGATTCGTCAACGGGACCAACGGCACTCGAGGGTCTCTTGTTCCCCGACACGTACCAAATCTCGGGCGACGACTCGGCGACGAGGGTCATCGATCGCATGGTGAGTCTCATGGAGCGCGTGGGTCGTCAGGAAGGCCTCGACAAGTCACGAGACAAGGTCGACTATTCGCCCTACGAAGTCCTGGTCGTCGCGTCGATGATCGAACGCGAGGCAAAGGTCCCCGAGGATCGTGCCAAGATCGCCCGTGTCATCTACAACCGTCTGCGTCGCGACATGCTGCTGCAGATCGACGCCACGTTGCGCTACGGACAGCCCGATGACCTCTCGATCGCCGAACTCGCGCAAATCGATTCGCCGTACAACACCTACACGCGAAAAGGTCTTCCAGCGACGCCGATTGCAAATCCGGGTCGCGCCTCGATTCGTGCCGCGCTCAACCCCGCACCGAATCCGCCACTCTCCGACCCCATTTGCAAGGACCTGAAAAAGACACAACCCTGCGAATACACCTACTACGTCATCGCTGACAAACAGGGCGGTCACGCATTCGCAGCGACACTCGCCCAGCACGAGGCCAACGTCGAAGCAGCGCGCGCTGCGGGGCTCCTGGGATGATCACGGCAAACACACGGATTGCCTGCGTCATTGGACGTCCCGTGCGGCACAGTCTTTCGCCGGCCATTCACAATGCGGCCTTCGCAGCCTCGAGCGTCGACGCCGTATACCTCGCGCTCGACGTCGAGGAGTCGGCGCTGGCCGTCACGGTCGAAGCATTACGCGGCATCGGTTTCCTCGGGGCGTCGGTGACGATGCCCTACAAGCAAGCCGCATTGTCGATCTGCGACGAAGTGGGCGAGTCGGCCGGGTTGCTCGGTTCGCTCAACACGCTCATACCCCTCGACAACGGCCGCATGCGCGGTGAGAGCACCGACGGTGCCGGATGTGTCGGGGCACTGCGCACCGCAGGGCGCGACCCGCGCGGCGCGCACTGCATCGTCGTGGGTGCGGGCGCAACGGCCCGCGCGTGTGTCGTCGGCCTCGCACAAGCCGGAGCCACATCGATCGGAGTGGTGAATCGCACGCGCGAACGGGCGGCGTCCACCGCGGGGTTGGCGCCGTTCGTGGCACGTGTCGCGGAAGCGAACGAAATTCCGGGCGCCGAGATCATCGTCCACACCACCCCCGCCGGCATGGGTGACAGCACGGAAGCCGCCTTCGACTATTCGCTCGTGGGCCCGCACCACGTGGTGCTGGATGCGGTGTACCAACCCCTCGAGACGCATTTGTTGAGGGTTGCGCGTGACGGCGGTGCGACGTGCGTCGACGGACTGTGGATGCTCGTGCACCAGGCCGTCGAGCAGCAACGGCTCTGGACAGGTGTCGTTCCCGACCCGCAGGCCATGCGTGACGCTGCGGAACACGAACTGGCGCGCCGCCGCCGATAGCCTGCGTTGCGTGTTGCGCTACCTGACCGCCGGTGAGTCCCATGGTCAGGCCCTGGTCGTGATCGTCGAGGGCCTGCCCGCCGGCTTGCAGGTCACCGAGGCCGACATCCAAGCCGAACTCGGCCGCCGCCGACTGGGCTTTGGACGCGGTCCCCGCCAGCGTTTCGAGGTCGATGAAATCCTTCTTCTCGGCGGAATTCGCCATGGCCGCACCCTCGGGTCGCCGGTCGCCATCGAAATCAAGAACACCGAGTGGTTTCGCAGCGACAAGTGGCACAAGGAAATGTCCCCGGCTCCCGGCAAAACCGAAGATGCGCTGACCCAGCCGCGACCCGGCCATGCCGACCTGGCCGGTATGCAGAAGTACGGCTTCGACGACGCCCGTGACGTTCTCGAGCGGGCGAGCGCGCGAGAAACAGCCGCGCGCGTTGCCGCCGGAGCCCTGGCCAAACTGTTGTTGCGCACTCTTGGAGTCGAGGTCATTTCGCACGTCATCCAGATGGGAAGCGCACGTGCCTCGCTCGCTCAGCGCCCGACTGCTGCCGACCTCGCTCGCATCGATGAAAGCCCCGTGCGCTGCTTCGACGCGGCATCCGAGGCAGCCATGGTCAAGGCCGTCGAAGATGCCGCACGCGACGGCGACAGCCTCGGGGGCGTCGTCGAGGTCATCGCCTACGGGGTTCCCGTGGGGCTTGGCAGTCACGTGCATTGGGACCGCAAGATCGATGCAAACCTCGCCCGGGCGATGATGAGCATCCAGGCCGTCAAGGGCGTCGAGATCGGTGACGGTTTCGAAGTTGCCGGCCGACGTGGTAGTCAGGCCCACGACCCCATCGAATGGGACGAGGCCTCCCGGTCGTACCGCCGTTCGTCGGCTCTCTCTGGTGGCACCGAGGGAGGAATGACCACGGGGGAGCCCGTCATCGTGCGCGCGGCAATGAAGCCGCTCGCCACGCTCAACCGTCCGACACTCGCAACGGTCGACGTCGTCACCAAAGAGTCGACGGTCAGCTTCAAGGAGCGCACCGATGTCACCGCCGTGCCGGCGATGGGCGTCGTGGCCGAGACGATGGTGGCGCTCGTCCTGGCTGCCGAAGCGCAGCGCAAGTTCGGCGGCGACTCGGTGGCCGAGTTCACGCGCAACTGCGCATCGTTCCTCGGGACTTTGTGATCATGGCCGCACCGCACATCGTGCTGGTCGGCCTGATGGGGGTGGGTAAGTCGACCGTCGGCCGTGCGCTGGCGCGCGAAACGAAGAGGCCCTTCGTCGACACTGACTCGGTCATCGAATCGAACGAGGGTCGAACCATCGCCGACATTTTTTCCGTCCACGGGGAGTCGGCATTCCGTGAGATCGAAAGGCGCACGCTCGATTCGCTGCTCGCCTCGAGCGAACCTGCGATCATCGCCACGGGTGGCGGCATGGTCGAGACCGCGGCATGCCGCGAGGCCCTGCTGCGCTCGCGCCAAGCGGGGGCGAGGATCGTGTGGCTGTCGGCAACCGTGGCCACCATGGCCGAACGCACCGGCCGCTCGAACAATCGACCACTCCTCGCGGGTGACCGTGAAGCAAACCTTGCGCAACTCCTCGACCGACGACGGGGGTTCTACGAGGAGGTGAGCGACACCAAAATCGACACCGATGGCAAGCCGGTGACACGTATTGTTCGTGAGGTCATGAACGCAGCACCACGAGCTTGGGCACCGGCCGGTGGACGACGTGTGCGGGTGGCACTGGGCGAAAGGTCCTACGACGTGGCCGTGGGCAGCGGGGCGATCAGTCAGCTGGCTTCGATGATCCCGCCCGGTGTCAAGCGTGCGGTCATCGTGTCACAGGTCGGTGTGCCGTCGATTCCCGAGATCAACCTGCCGACTCACCTCGTGCACATCGGCGATGGTGAGCATTCCAAGACACTCGCCACCGTCGAAGACCTGTGCCGCCAGTTCGCCCGATTCGGACTCACCCGCAACGATCTCGTGATTGGTGTCGGTGGCGGTCTGGTCACCGACGTGGCCGGTTTCGCTGCGGCCTCGTGGCACCGCGGCACGCGGGTGGTGCACGTCGCCACGACGTTGCTCGCCATGGTCGATGCCGCGATCGGCGGCAAGACCGGTGTCAACCTTCCCGAGGGCAAGAACCTCGTGGGTGCCTTCTGGCAGCCCTCGGGTGTCATCTGCGACACGAACTGGTTGGCCACCTTGCCCGAGCGCGAAATGCGCTGCGGTTGGGGTGAGGTCGTCAAGTACCACTTCCTCACCGGTGACGATCTGTTGGCGATGTCGACCGACGAACGCATCGCACGCTGTGTGCAGATCAAGGCCGACATCGTGGCACAAGACGAGCAGGAGAGTGGTCGCCGCGCATTGCTCAACTACGGCCACACCTTCGGCCATGCGATCGAAACCGTGACGGGTCACCGTTTCGCGCACGGCGAGGCCGTTGCACTCGGCATGATCTGCGCCGCGCATCTCGCGCGCATCATGCATCGCATCGACGATGCGCGCGTCGACGCTCATTATCGTGTGCTCGACGCGTATGGTCTGCAGTCGAAGTTGCCCGCCGACCTCGACCACGATGCTTTGTTGGTCGCCATGGGCCGCGACAAAAAGGCCACGGCGGGACTCGTGTTCATCCTCGACGGATGCGACGGCCTCGAGTCCGTACCGGGTATCGATCCTGGTCATGTGTTGCAGTCGCTCGCTTTGGCCACTGGGGTACGGTGACCGCATGGCTGGGCGACGGATCCTTCTCCTCAACGGTCCGAACCTGGATCTTCTCGGCACCCGCGAACCCTCCGTGTACGGCTCGGCGACGCTGGCCGAGCACGTCACCGCTGTCGAGGCGGCATGTGCGGGTCTTGGCTGGAGTGTCACGCATCTGCAGTCAAACAGCGAGGCCGAACTGGTCTCGGCCATTCACGCCGCGCGCGGAACCACCGATGCGGTCATCATCAACCCCGGCGCCTTCACGCATTATTCGTGGGCAATCCACGACGCTCTCGCGGCCTACGACGGTCCCATCGTCGAAGTGCACCTGTCACAGCCGCTGTCGCGCGAATCGTGGCGTCACACGAGCGTGGTCGCTCCCGTCGCAATCGGCACCGTCGCCGGTTTCGGGGGCGTGGGTTACGGCCTTGCCGTCGAAGCGCTGTCACGTCATTTCGCCGCCGCAAAATGAAACGGGCCTCCGTGTTCTCGCCGTTGCACGTGACGTCACGGTCGGCGTCCTTTGGCACGAGACTCGTCGATGCCCGGGCGCGGGGTGCAGTCGTCACCTCGCGCGCGAACGTGCGCTGGTTGAGTGGTTTCACGGGCAGCAACGGGACACTCATCGTCGGTTCGGAAATCGGATCGCCGATGGTTCTCGTCACCGACGGAAGGTACGCCGAGCAGGCGGTCCGCGAGACCGAATCGGCACGAGCCGACGTCGTCGTCGTTGCACGTCGCTCGCAGGCCGAGGTTCGCACGGCCGTGGCAACACACATGGCCTCGATGGCCGGCCCGCAGGCCACATGGGCGCTCGAGGCCGACGACATCAGTCTCGCTCGATATGAGGCACTCGTGGCCGCCTGCGATTCGGCCGGTGTGCAGTTGTCGCGCGAGCGGGTCATCGATGCCGCACCGCTCCTGGGTGACATGCGCCGTGTGAAGTCGCCGGCCGAGATCGAACGCATCACACGTGCAGCGCGAATCGCCGATGACGCGCTGGCCGAAGTGGCACCCGCTCTCGCAGCGGGGACGACCGAGGTGCAGATCCGCGACGCGCTCGAGGCCGCGATGAGACGCCACGGTGCCGAGGACGTCAGTTTCGCCACGATCGTGGCGACGGGCGACAATGCCGCGTTGCCGCATCATCACCCGACGCAGCGTCGTATCGCTGCCGGTGAAGCCGTCGTCGTCGACTTCGGCGCGCTCGTCGAGGGCTACCACTCCGACATGACGCGCACTTTCGTGGTCGACGGTCCGGGGGCGGGCGAGATGCTCGAACGCCACGCCGTCGTACGGGCGGCATGCGAGGCAGGTGTCGGCGTGGTTGCACCCGGCGTCGTGGCGAGCGAGGTCGATGTCGCCTGCCGCCGGGTCCTCGCCGCGGCGGGCCTGGAGGACGAACTGACCCATGGCGTGGGTCATGGCGTGGGTCTCCTCATCCACGAGGCTCCGTGGGTCAACGCGCGGTCGAACGACGTTCTGCGGGCCGGCGACGTGGTGACCGTCGAACCCGGGGCGTATCGTGTGGGGCTCGGAGGCGCCCGCGTCGAGGAACTTCTTCTCGTCACCGATTCGGGCCATCTCGTACTCAGCAACAGCCCCAAGGAACCCACATGCCCGCCATCTCCACGAACGACTTCAAGAACGGAATGACCCTCGAACTCGACAACGGCCTCTTCACCGTCGTCGAGTTCCAGCACGTCAAGCCGGGCAAGGGCGGGGCGTTCGTGCGTACCAAGCTCCGCAACCTGCGCAACGGCAATCTTCTCGAAAAGACGTTCAACGCGGGTATCAAGGTCGAGCAGGCGATCCTCGACAAGCGCGACATGCAGTACCTCTACAAGGACGGTGACGATTTCGTCTTCATGGACACCGAGTCCTACGAGCAGATGAACGTCCGGCCCGTGGCCCTGGGCGAGGCGGCCGATTACCTCGTCGAGTCCGCCATGGTGATCATGGCCATCTACGACGGTGACATCGTCGGCGTCGAAATCCCCGCCAGCGTGGAGTTGGAGATCGCCGAAACCGAACCCGGCATCCAAGGTGACCGTGTGTCGGGGGCGCGCAAGCCCGCAACGCTGCAGACGGGCAAAGTGATCCAGGTTCCGTTGTTCATCAACATCGGCGACCGCGTCAAGGTCGATACCCGCAGCGGCGACTACATCACCCGCGTCTGAATGTCGACGCTCGAAGCCGCCGAGGCGCGCGAGCGCGCCCTCGTCTTGTTGTACGAGGCCGAGTCGCGCACCGCCAGCGTCGCCGAAGTGGTTGCCGGCGAGGTGGTGACCCCGCCGCCGATGGCGGTCGATCTTGCCCTTGGTGTCGAGGCCGGAATGGCCCGCTACGACGTGTTCATCTCATCAAAGGCCCGTGGTTGGCGCCTCGAGCGCATGCCGATGATCGACAGGGCGATCCTGCGCCTCGCGTTGCATGAGTTGGTCGAGCGCCCCGACACGCCCACGGCCGTGGTGTTGAACGAGGCGGTCGAGCTCGCCAAGCGCTACTCGACCGAGGATTCGGGACGTTTCGTGAACGGAGTCCTCGCCGCGTTGGTACCCGAAGTCCGCTGACTGCTAACGTCGGAGAAACAACTCGACCGTCAAACGGGTCCCGTGAGGCCCGAACGGAAGGACACATGGCAAGCAACAAGGATGTCGCGTGCGTGCTGCCCGCGGACCAGGTGAAGCGCGCGATCAGGCGCATTGCCCACGAAATCATCGAGAACGTCGCCGGTGGTGGGCGCCAACATTTCGTGCTGATGGGTCTCGCCCGTGGCGGAGTGTGGATCGCCGAGTCCCTGCGCGAGGAAATCAGCGGTATCGACGTTCAAGCGCGGGTCGAGTGCGGCTCGCTCGACGTCAGCATGTACCGCGACGACCTGGGCCTTCGTCCGACCCTTCCGGCGACTGCTTCGCACGTACCGTGCTCGCTCGACGGAGTCGAAGTCATTCTCGTCGATGATGTGCTCTACACGGGGCGTACCGTGCGTGCCGCCCTCGACGCGCTGATCGAATACGGCAGGCCGAAGGCCGTGCGGCTCGCCGTGCTCGTCGACCGCGGCCATCGCGAACTTCCCATCCGTCCCGACTTCGTGGGCAAGAACCTGCCGACGCATGCGACTGATCAGGTCTCCGCCACATCCGAGGGTGTCTACGTGGCGGTGGGGGGTCGTCGATGAGGCACCTCATCTCGCTCGACGACCTCGACGCCCACGACATCGCGGGCCTGTTGTCGACCGCCGACCACATGGCCGAGGTTCTCGGGCGTCCCCAGCCCAAGGTGCCTGCGCTGCGGACGAAAACGGTGTGCAGTCTTTTTTTCGAGGACAGCACACGCACGCGTCTCTCGTTCGAAACTGCGGCAAAACGCCTGTCGGCCGAAACGCTCACGTTCACGGCCTCGTCCTCGAGCGTCAACAAAGGTGAGAGTCTGCGCGATACCGTCGAAACGCTCGCGGCGATGGGCGTCGACGTGTTCGTCGTGCGCCACAAAACGGCCGGGTTGCCGCTCTCGATGACGAATTGGTGCGACGCGCGGGTGGTCAATGCCGGCGACGGAGCCCACCAACACCCCACGCAGGGCCTGCTCGACGCATTCACCCTCTCACGCGCCCTCGGGCGCGGCAACGACCTGTCGGGTGTGCGGGTCGCGATCGTCGGCGATATCCGCCACAGCCGGGTCGCGCGCAGCACCCTACGCGCACTCCACGTGCTCGGCGCCTCCATCACGCTGGTGGCGCCGGCTTCGTTGCTGCCGGCGGCGTTCGTCGGTGCCGACTCTGTACCCGACGGTTGGCCGGTGGGTGTCAGTCACAGCCTCGACGAGGTGATCGGTGAGATCGACGTGCTCTACCTGCTGCGAATGCAACGTGAGCGAATGGACAATGCTTTCATCTCCTCGCCCGGCGAATACTCGGCGCACTTCGGTCTCACCGATGGGCGACTCTCGCGCATGCGCAAGGGGAGCGTGCTCATGCACCCGGGCCCGATGAACCACGGCATCGAGGTCGCGGTCGACCTCGACTCGCTCGCCGATCACGGGGTCGCCAATCTCATCACCCAGCAAGTGACGAACGGCATCGCCGTGCGGATGTCGGTTCTCTTCACTCTCTTCGGCGCCGGATCGGAGGCAATCGATGGCCAGTGACAACACGACGGTTCTCATCACGGGGGGCACGGTGGTCAATCGCTCGGGGGAAACCCGAGCCGACGTGCTCTTGTCGGGAGGAATCATCCAACGCGTCGAGCCGAACCTCGACGCGACGCTGCCGGCCGAATCATCCGGCGGCCCGCGGCGACTCGCCGCCGAGGGCTGCGTCGTGTCTTCATCGTTCGTGGACTTGCACACCCACATGCGCGAACCCGGTCGCGAGGAGTCCGAAACCATCGCAACCGCGTCGAGGGCGGCGGCCCTCGGCGGATACGGCGCGTGCGTCGCGATGCCGAACACCGACCCCGCCCAGGACAACGTCGCGGTGGTCGAGTTCGTGCGTCTGCAGGGCGAGCGCGCCGGTCTCATCACCGTCTCACCGGCGGGCTGCATCACCATCGGCCGCAACGGCACCCAACTGGCACCGTTCCACTCGATGGTCGCGGCGGGGGTACGCCTCTTCACCGACGACGGCAGCGGCGTGCAAGACCCGCTCATCATGAGGCGCGCGCTCGAGTACGCACGCCAACTCGGCATCACCATCGCCCAGCACTGTGAAGTGGCCAGACTCACCGACGGCGCAGTAATGCACGAAGGGTGCTGTTCCTCGCGCCTCGGTCTGCCGGGATGGCCGGCGATCGCCGAGGTATTGATGTTGCAGCGCGACATCGAACTGGTCCGCGAGACGGGGGCATCAATGCATTTTCTCCATCTTTCGACCGCACGTAGTGTGGAAATCGTGCGTCAGGCGAAAAACGACGGGTTACCCGTCACGGCGGAGGTCACGCCGCACCACCTCAGCCTCACCGACGAAAAACTCACGAGCTTCAGCACACTCTTCAAGGTCAATCCGCCACTGCGCACGATGCAAGACGTCGAGGCACTGCGTGCGGGCCTCGCCGACGGCACAATCGATGCGATCGCAACGGATCATGCGCCGCACGCCGCCCACCTCAAGGACCAAGACCTCTCCCTGGCACCCCCCGGCATGCTCGGTCTGCAGACCGCCCTCGGCGTCGCCCTCGGGTACTCGGGGTGCACGACGAAGCGCATCGTCGAGGCGATGTCGTGGGCCCCGGCGAAGATAGCGGGCCTCGATGCGACGCACGGCAGTGACCTCGTGGCCGGTGCTGCGGCAAATCTCGTGGTGTTTTCCACCGAGGGCGTCTGGCGCCAGACCCCCGAGTCGATCGTCAGCAAAAGCAGAAACAGTCCGTATTTCGACTCGGATCTGGTGGGCAGCGTGCACCACGTCGTGCATCGTGGCGACGTCGTCGTGGTCGGGGGAGCACTGCAATGAGTGGCGTCACGCAAGGCGCATTGGTCCTCGCCAACGGCGAGGTGTTCGAAGGCGAGATCATCGGTGCCGTGCCCTCCGATGGTGTGGCCGCCGGAGAGGTCGTGTTCAACACCGCGACCACCGGCTACCAGGAGATCGTCACCGACCCGTCCTATGCGGGTCAGATCATCACCTTCACCCAACCCCACGTCGGCAACTACGGCGTGACGCGGCTCGACAACGAGGCAGGGCGTCCCTTTGCGCGTGGCATCGTGGTGCGGGAACTTGCGCGTCGCCACAGCAACTGGCGCGCGGAAGATTCGCTGGCTGCGAGCCTGCAGCGTTGGGGGGTGCCGGGAATCGCCGGCATCGACACTCGGCGCCTGACGCGCGTGTTGCGTGACACCGGGGCGATGGCCGGTGCCTTTGGTTCGGCTCCCGTCGCGGTTCTGCGTGAACGTGCGAACCGCGAGCCGGGAACGTCGGGGGTTGATCTGGTGGGTGTGGTCACCACCGACAAGGCCTACCAGGTCGGTTCGGGTCGCTTCGACGTCGTCGCCTACGACTTTGGGATCAAGTCGACGATCCTGTCGTGTCTTTCGGCCATCGCAACGGTCCGTGTCGTGCCGGCCTCGACGTCCGCCGACGAGGTACTGGCAATGAAGCCGAACGGTGTGTTCCTCAGCAACGGACCCGGCGACCCCGAGATGGTGAGCGAAGCGCCGGACAACATCCGGCGCATCATTGATGCGGGCGTGCCGTTGTTCGGTATTTGTCTCGGCCATCAGTTGCTCAGTCGCACGATGGGCGCGCGCACGTACAAGCTGCCGTTCGGCCACCACGGCGCGAACCATCCCGTGCGCAACCTCGCCAGTGGAACTGTCGAGATCACGAGCCAGAACCACAACTTCTGCGTCGACACGTCGGCCATCGAAGGTCTCATCGAAGTGACCCACATCAACCTGAACGACGAGACCAATGAGGGGATACGGGTAAGGGATGCCCGAGCCTTTGGCGTGCAGTACCACCCCGAGGCGGGGCCCGGTCCGCACGACAGTCGTTACCTCTTTGCCCGCTTCGCAGAACTGATGGATGCCCGCTGATGCCACGCCGCAACGACCTCTCCAGCATCCTGATCATCGGCTCGGGCCCGATCGTCATCGGTCAGGCATGCGAGTTCGACTACTCCGGTACGCAGGCCTGCCGAGTGCTCAAAGACGAGGGCTACCGCGTCATCCTCGCCAATTCGAATCCGGCGACGATCATGACCGACCCCGACTTCGCCGACCGCACCTACATCGAGCCGCTCACGCCCGAGGTTCTCGAGGGCATCATCGAACGCGAGCGCCCCGATGCGGTGCTCCCCACTCTGGGCGGTCAGACGGGTCTCAATTTGGCGATGGATTTGTTCCGTCGCGGCAAGGTGGGTGTGGCCGGCACGCCCGAACTCATCGGTGCCAACGCCCAAGCCATCGAGACGGCCGAGAACCGCGAGCGCTTCAAGGAAGCAATGATCGAAATCGGTCTCTCGGTTCCGCGCAGCGGTATCGCCCGCGACATGGCCGAAGCGCGTCGTGTGGTGGACGAAATCGGCCTGCCCGTCATCATCCGTCCCGCCTACATCCTCGGTGGCCGTGGAACGGGCATTGCGGCCTCCAAAGAAGAGTTCGAGCACGTCGCTGCCAACGGTCTGGCCGCAAGTCCGATCGGCGAGATCCTGATCGAGTCGTCAATCGTCGGTTGGAAGGAGTACGAACTCGAGGTCATGCGTGATCGCTCCGACAACTGCGTCATCATCTGCTCGATCGAGAACCTCGATGCGATGGGTGTCCACACGGGCGACTCCATCACCGTCGCGCCGATCCAGACGCTGTCCGACGTCGAGTACCAGAAGATGCGCAGTGCGGCGTTCGCCTGCATCCGGCGTGTTGGCGTGGAGACCGGCGGCAGCAACGTGCAGTTCGCGGTCAATCCGCAAACGGGCGAGCAGGTCGTCATCGAGATGAATCCCCGCGTGTCACGGTCGTCCGCGCTGGCATCGAAGGCCACAGGTTTTCCGATCGCAAAGATCGCCGCCAAGTTGGCCGTCGGTTACACGTTGGATGAGATCCCGAACGACATCACGCGCAAGACACCCGCCAGTTTCGAACCGACGATCGACTACGTGGTGACGAAAATTCCGCGCTGGGCCTTTGAAAAACTACCCGGCACGTCGGGTGTTCTGGGCACCCAGATGCAAAGCGTCGGTGAGGTGATGGCAATCGGCCGTACCTTCACCGAAAGCGTCCAGAAGGGTCTGCGCTCGCTCGAACAGGGTCGACTGGGTCTCAACGCCGACCCCGGAGAGGCCAACTACGCGGGCATCGGTGACGTCGAACTACTCGAGCGATGCGCCGTGCCGACCTCCGAGCGCATCTTCCACGTCGGTGAGGCCATTCGACGCGGCCTGCCGATCCAAGACATCCACACAAAATGTCTCTACGACCCGTGGTTCCTCGATCAGTTCCTGGCGATCATCGAGGAACGCCACTCGATCGAGGCGAATCGTGGTGCAGACCCACACGACTTGCCGAAGTCGCTTTGGCGCAGGGCCAAGCGCCACGGGTTCTCCGACGGTCAGATCGCGCATCTCATCGGCTCGACCGAAGTCGAGGTGCGCGCCGCACGCCTCGACTCGGGGGTGCGGGCCACATTCAAGACCGTCGACACCTGCAGTGCCGAGTTCGAGGCATCGACGCCGTACCACTATTCGTCCTACGAGGATGAAAACGAGGTCCGTGACTCCTCGCGGGAGCGTGTCATCATCCTCGGCAGTGGACCCAACCGAATCGGCCAGGGGATCGAGTTCGACTACTGCTGCGTGCACGCCAGTTTTGCCCTCCGCGATGCAGGTTTCGAGACCGTGATGGTGAACTGCAACCCGGAGACCGTTTCAACCGACTATGACACGAGTGACCGTCTCTATTTCGAGCCGTTGACCTACGAGGACGTGATGAACGTGATCGAGGCCGAAACCGCCGCGAGCTGCGGCCATGAACCCAAGCTCATCGTTACGCTCGGTGGCCAGACGCCGCTCAAACTTGCGTCGCAGTTGCCCGCACATCTCGTTGCGGGCACATCGCCGGATTCGATCGACCTCGCCGAGGATCGTGAACGCTGGAACGTGCTGTGTGCGAGCCTGTCGATCCCCCAGCCCCCCGGCGGTACGGCGGTCACTTTCGACGAGGCCCGTGCGATCGCATGGCGCGTGGGTTATCCGGTGTTGGTGCGGCCGAGTTACGTGCTGGGTGGTCGCGCAATGCAGATCGTCCACGACGAGGCCGCCCTCGAGCGCGCGATGCGCGAACTTGCACGGGATGGTTCGCTGGGCCGCGAAGGTGGTCTCTCGGCCGAACGTCCGGTGCTCGTGGACCGCTTCCTCGAAGATGCCACCGAGGTCGATGTCGATGCGGTGCGCGACCACACGGGAGAGGTGCTCATCGGCGGAGTCATGGAGCACGTCGAAGAGGCCGGCGTTCATTCGGGTGACAGCGCGTGTGCGCTTCCGCCCCAGAATCTGCCCGCGTGGGTCGTCGAGGTGATCTCCTCCTACGCGATCTCGCTGGCCCACGCGCTCGGTGTCATCGGGCTGCTCAACGTGCAGTTCGCGGTTCTGGGCACCACGGTGTACGTGATCGAGGCGAATCCCCGCGCCAGTCGCACCGTTCCCTTCGTCGCCAAGGCGACGGGTGTGCCGCTTGCCAAGGTCGCCACCCGCGTCATGCTCGGAGCAACCCTGGCAGATTTGCGCGCCGAAGGTTTGCTCACCGCACCGGTCACCGGACACGTCTCGGTGAAAGAGGCGGTGCTGCCGTTCAACAGGTTCCCGAACGTCGACACCGCCCTCGGTCCGGAAATGCGATCGACGGGTGAAGTGATGGGCATCGACACCACTTTCGGTGCCGCGTTCGTCAAGGCCGAGACCGCAGCCGGCACGATCCTCCCGACCGAGGGTCTCGTGTTCTTGTCCCTCGCCGACAAGGACAAGCCGGCGGGTCTGGTGGTTGCCATGCGGCTGCGTGAACTCGGGCTCGGTATCGCCGCCACGTCGGGCACCGCGGACTACCTCTCGCATTTCGGCATCGAGGTCGATGAAATCGTTGCGAAGGTGTCCGAAGCCAGCGACATGAAGACGACTGCGGTGGGTCTCATCGAAGCCGGTCGTGTTGCCTTCGTGGTGAACACACCGCGTGGCAGTGGCTCGCGCTCCGACGGCCAGGCCATTCGCATGGCGGCAAACGTGAACCGGGTTTCCTCGGTCACCACCATCGAGGCTGCACTTGCCGCCTTCAACGGTCTTCTCGAACAGCGCGGCCGCCAGGTCACCGTGCGTTCCCTCCAGGAATACCACTCGGCCGTGGTCAGATGAGACGTCGCCGACTGCGTGCATCGGTTCTCGAGCCGGTTCGCATCGGCGCCGTGACGCTTGCCCAACCCGTGATGACCGCATCGGGTACGGCCGGTCACGGGGCCGAGTTGTCGCCCTACATCGACCTCGCCTCGCTCGGAGCGGTGGTCGTCAAGTCTCTCTACCACTCGCCGTGGCCGGGCAACCCCGCGCCGCGCGTGCATCCCCTGCCCGCGGGGATGATCAACTCAGTCGGTTTGCAGGGCCCCGGCGTCGAGGCATGGATCGCCCATGATCTGCCCGCGCTCGAGGAAGTCGGCGCAACGGTCGTTGCAAGTATCTGGGGTCACTCGGTCGACGACTACGCGCGTACCGCGAACATGCTCGCACCCGTCGCGCAGCGCATCGCTGCGATCGAAGTCAACCTCTCGTGTCCGAATCTCGAAGGTCGTGGTGGCATCATCGCCCACGACATCGAGGTCAGTTCCGCCGTGGTCGCAGGCTGCCGTGCGGCAGGTGCCCCGCTGTGGGCCAAGCTGAGCCCCAACACCGACCGCATCGTGGATGTCGCTCGCGCGGTCGTCGATGCCGGTGCCGGTGCACTCACGCTCATCAACACCGTCCTGGGCATGGCGATCGACGTCGAAACGGCGCGCCCGTCGCTCGGCAGCACCGGTGGGGGAGTCAGCGGTCGGGCGATTCATGCCGTCGCGTTGCGTGCGGTGCACGACGTACGCAAGGAACTTCCCGACGTTGCCATCGTCGGGGTTGGCGGCATCTCTTCGGGGGTCGAGGCGATTGCGATGATGCAGGCGGGGGCGAACGCCGTTCAGGTCGGCACCGCATCGTTCCTGCGTCCGGATGCCACGATGCGGGTTCTCAACGGTATGCACAAGTGGATGGCCGATCACGGCGAAACGTCGTGGGGGTCGGTCACTTCACGGCTTCACCGTTGATGTTTCGGTAGTCTCAGAGCATGCAGGACGTAGAGCGCGACGAACTGCATGGATCACCGTCGCTCGTCGTCATCGTCTCGGGGCCCGGTGGGGTCGGCAAGGGAACCATTGTCGAGGCCCTCGTTGCCCGAGACGAACGCCTGTGGCTGAGTAGGTCGTGGACAACCCGGGCCCGGCGCGACGGTGAACGCCACGATGCGTACCACTTCGTCTCGCGCGACGAGTTCGAGGACCGCATCGCCAACTCGGGTTTTGTCGAGTGGACCTCGTTTCTCGGCAACTACTACGGCACGCCGGTGCCCGAGGGCATCGACGCCCGCGACCTCGTACTCGAAATCGAGGTCGACGGCGCGCGACAAGTCAAACTGCGTCACCCCGATGCCGTCCTCGTTTTCGTTCTTCCGCCCTCGCGCCTCGAACAACAGCGTCGCCTGCGGGGTAGGGGAGACGCCGAGGACAAGGTGGAGGAACGCCTCCGCAAGGCCGAAGAGGAAGAACCCGTGGGCATCGCCATGGCCGACCACGTGGTGGTCAACGACGACCTGGAACTGACCCTCCAAGAGCTCGTCCGGATCGTGAACCACGAGCGAAAAAGGCGGATTTCTCGGTAGCATTGAAATCCATGCGCACCAATGACTCCATGATCACCCCTCCGGTCGAGGAACTCCTCGACCGTGCCGAATCCAAGTTCGCCCTGGTCACCCTCGGAGCCCGTCGCGCCCGCCAGATCAACTCCTACTTCAATCAGTTGGGTGACGGCCTCGGCAACTCCATCCCGCCGCAGGTCAGCTCGGTGGCGCGAAAGCCCCTCAGCATCGCCTTCGAAGAAATCGCGGTGGACAAGATCGTCAAGACCGAACTGCCCGACGACGTCTACTACGACGCGGTCGATGGCAACTCGTACCTCAACGACTGGGCCACCCCGACGGATGAAGCCACGGAGGGTGAGACCGCCGAAGTCGAAGCGGGCGACGAGTCAGCCGAGTAGGCCGACACCTTCCTCCCATGCCGAACGCCGGGGATCTTTCGGGGCGTTTCATCGTCGTCGGGGTGTCGGGAGGCATCGCCGCGTACAAAGCCGTCGAGGTTTGTCGTCTGCTCGTCGACGCCGGCGCGCACGTCGCTCCGATCATGACCCCCGACGCCGAACGCTTCATCGGCAAAACGACGCTCAGCGCACTGTGCTCCGAGCCCGTGCACACCTCGCTGTGGGACGACGCGAGCCCGATTCCCCACACCCGCCTCGGCCAGCGCGCCGATCTCATCGTCGTTGCGCCCGCAACCGCACGGGTGATCGCCGCCTACGCCGCCGGGATGTCGGATGATCTGCTCACGGCCACACTCATCGCCACCGTCGCTCCCGTCGTCGTGTGTCCGGCGATGCACACCGAAATGTGGGAACACCCCGCGGTACGGCACAACGTCGCCACCCTGCGGTCGCGCGGCGTGCACATCGTCGAGCCCGAAGACGGGCGTCTGGCTGGTGGCGACATGGGTCGTGGTCGCCTGGCCGCCCCGGAAACAATCCTGGCCGAGGCACGTCGCGTGCTCGCGCCAACGCAGTCGAAGCTTGCAGCGCGGCACGTCGTCGTGTCGGCCGGCGGGACGCGTGAACCGATCGACGCGGTGCGTGTCATCACCAACCGTTCGAGTGGCAAGCAGGGTCACGCCATCGCCAACGAGGCCGCACGCCGCGGTGCAAAGGTCACGCTCGTCACCACCGCCGATTTCCTGCCGGTCCCCGGTGTCAGCGTGGTTCGGGTCGAAACCGCGGCCGAGATGAAGTCGGCAATCGACACCGCTGCGGCATCCGCCGACGTCGTCATCATGACCGCGGCCGTCGCCGACTTCCGGCCGGTCCCCATCGCAGAGGGCAAGTGGAAGAAACACGACGGGGTCCCATCGGTTGTTCTCGAGCCAACGCCCGACATCCTCGCGGGTCTCGGCGCTGCCAAGCGACCGGGCCAGGTGCTCGTCGGCTTTGCCGCCGAGACGTCGAACCTCGTCGACAACGCAAAGAGCAAGTTGGCCCACAAGAACCTCGACATCGTCGTGGCCAACGACGTTTCCCAGCCCAAGGTCGGTTTCGGCCACGACACCAACGCCGTCACCATCGTCACGAAGTTGGGCACGTCGGCCATTCCGTTGGCGGACAAACGCACGGTCGCCGCACACGTCTTGGATAGTGTCGAGGCGTCACTTCACCCCACACAGGAGCATCCGTGAGCAAGTACAC
Organism: Actinomycetota bacterium; assembly: GCA_016870865.1. Taxonomy (GTDB): domain Bacteria; phylum Actinomycetota; class Acidimicrobiia; order Acidimicrobiales; family Ilumatobacteraceae; genus F1-20-MAGs119. Next base: position 54,970 of record VGAC01000003.1, on the reverse strand, counting down.
GTTCACCTCGGAAAGCGTGACCGAGGGTCATCCCGACAAGATGGCAGACCAGGTATCGGACTCCGTTCTCGACGCCATTCTCGCCGAAGACCCGAATGCCCGCGTTGCCTGCGAGACGCTCCTCACCACCGGGTTGTGCATCGTCGCCGGTGAAGTGACCACCGAGGCCTATGTCGACATCCCCAGGATCGCCCGCGACACGATCGCCGGTATCGGCTACGACAACGCCTTCTTTGGTTTCGACAGCAACACCTGTGGTGTGATGGTCACCCTCGACGCACAGAGCCCCGACATCGCCCAGGGAGTCGACTCGTCGGAGGAAGTCCGCAAGGGCAAGAGCGGTGAAGACATCCTCAACAGCCAGGGTGCCGGCGACCAGGGAATGATGTTCGGGTTCGCCTGCGACGAAACAGCCGACCTGATGCCGTTGCCCATCTGGTTGGCGCACCGCATGGCCGAGCGTCTCACCGAGGTCCGCAAGTCGGGCGCTATCCCGTACCTGCGCCCCGACGGCAAGACCCAGGTCACCTTCGATTACGAAAACGGCAAGCCCGTCCGCCTAAAGACCGTGCTCATCTCCACCCAGCACGGTGCCGAGGCCGACCGTGACACCGTCATCCGCCCGGATCTCATCGAACAGGTCATCCGTCCCGTCATCCCGGCTCAGTTCGTCAACGACAACTACGAGATCTTCATCAACCCCACGGGCAAGTTCGTCCTTGGTGGACCGCACGCCGACACCGGTCTGACGGGTCGCAAGATCATCGTCGACACCTACGGTGGCATGGGTCGTCACGGAGGCGGTGCGTTCTCGGGCAAAGATCCATCCAAAGTCGACCGCTCGGCTGCCTATGCCGCGCGTTGGGTTGCCAAGCACGTCGTGGCCTCGGGTGCCGCAACGCGCTGTGAAGTACAGGTGGCCTACGCCATCGGCGTCGCGCACCCGGTCAGCATCCTCGTGGAAACCTTCGGCACCGAAAAGGTCTCGCCGGCCGCGATCGAAACCGCGGTGCGCGAGGTTTTCGATCTCCGTCCCGCAGCGATCGTGCGGGACCTCGACCTCAAGCGTCCGATCTACAAGAGGACCGCTGCCTATGGTCACTTCGGACGCAACCTGCCGGAGTTCACGTGGGAACAGCTCAGTCGTCTCGACTCTCTCAAGACGGCCCTCAAACTCTGACATCCGTCGTTCGCGTCGTCCCCGATGTCAGTGGGATCGACAAGACCTTTGACTACGCCGTTCCCGAACGTTTCGGTTCCGTTGCCATTGGTTCGATCGTTCGTGTCGAACTGAATGGTCGTCGCGTGGATGCTTGGGTCGTCGGACATCCCACCGACGAGCACGCGAACTACGAACTCAAGACGATCCTCGACGTGCTCTCGGTCGGGCCGATGCCCGAGGTGGTCGAACTCGCGCAATGGTGTTCGCATCGCTTCGCTGGTCCCCTGCGGGGGGTTCTCGCGGTTGCCACACCACCAAGGCGCCTGAAAAACCTCGCCCATGCCCCGGTGCACACCCGGCGCTCGACCCGCCAAACGATCCCCGAAGTCGATGAGTTGATGGATCGTGGTGGGGGAGTCGTGGTGTGGCCGCCCGCCCGAGCGGTGCGCGGCGTGTTGGAGTCGGCGCTGTCACTCGGCCGGACTCTCGTGGTGTGTCCGGGCGTGGGTACCGCACGTACCATCGCCATCGCTCTTCGCCGTGAGGGACTCACGGTCGCCCTGATGCCCGATGATTGGCAACGCGCCGCCGAGGGGGTGGACGTGGTCGTCGGGGCGCGGAGTGCGGTTTGGGCACCGTGTCCGAACATCGCCGCGATCGTCGTTCTCGATGAACACGACGAACGACTCCAAGACGAACGCAGTCCGACGTGGCACGCACGCGACATCGCGATCGAACGTGCACGTCGCGCAAATGTCCCGTTTCTCGTCGTCTCACCCTTGCCCACCGTGTCGGCAACGCACTGGGCCGGCCCGTCTCGCATCGTCGCGCCGGTTCCCCAGGCCGGTGATTGGCCGAACATCGTCATCACCGACCCGTTCACCTCGGTTTCGACCACCGACGACAACGACGCCCCGCAGGCCGGCCTCGTATCCCGCGAACTCATCACCCATCTGCGCGACGAATCAAAAGTCGTCGCCTGCATCCTCAACGTGAAGGGACGCGCCCGACTCGTTGCCTGCAAGTCCTGTCGTGACCTCCAACGGTGCGAGAGATGCGAGGCCGCCATGGTTCTTGGTGACTTGCTCGAATGCCCGTCGTGCGGGCACTCGCGGCCCGTCGTCTGCGCACGTTGCGGGGCCAGCGCCATGGCGTTGGTTCGCAAGGGAGTCTCGCGCCTGCGTGAAGAGCTCGAAGCCGCCGCCGGCCGTTCCGTACGCGAGATCACCGCCGAGTCAAACGGTCCGGGTAATGGTGGGGCCGGTGTTTACGTCGGCACCGAGGCTCTCCTGCACCGCCTCGACTCCGCTGACGTCGTTGCCTTCATCGATTTCGACAACGAAGTGTTTGCCCCGACCTACCGCGCCGGCGAACACGCCTGGGCCTTGTTGATCCTTGCTGCGCGGCTTCTGCGCGGCACGAAGGACCCGCTCGTGCTTCTGCAGTCGAACGACGCATCGAACCCTGCGCTGTCCCGATTCGCCGAGCCGGACCCGCTCGCCGTCAACGAAATCGAAACCACGACGCGTAGCACCCTCGGTTTGCCGCCCTTCGTCGCCTTTGCGCGTGTCGAGGCGGATGAGGCGTCGTCCTTGCTCCTCGACGCGCCACCGCCGGGTATCGACGTCGCGTCGAGCGGCGAGACGACGTGGCTGGTGCGCAGCGCCGATGAGACCCTCTTCGCCGACTACTGCGGCGAACTGCGGCGCTCCCGGGCGCGCATCTACGTCGACCCGCGGCGCTATTGACCGCGCACGACGCGCAACGACCCGCCGCGGTCGGAATCCGCCGTGCTGGTGAGGCCGTGGGCCGACCACGTGACTTGGCGCGGTTGTGACCCGAGGCGCTCGCCGTCATCGTCGGCGTCGAAGTCGCTAGACGGGTCACGATCCGACATCACGGATAGCCTTTCACCATGGCCTACGAGATCCGCACATACGGTGATCCCGTGCTCAAGTCGGCTGCACTCGAAATCCAGCGGATCGACGACAAGCTCGTGCGCCTCACCGACGAGATGTTCGAGATCATGTACGCGGCGCCGGGCATTGGCCTGGCCGCCCCGCAGATCGGAGTTCAAAAAAAGCTCTTCGTCTTCGACATCGGCGATGGCGCCGACGTGATCATCAACCCCGAAATCGTCGAGTCCTCGGGTGAATGGGTCTACGAAGAGGGATGCCTCTCGATCCCCGGGCTCTACGTCGAAATGATCCGCCCCAAGGAGGTGCTGATGCGCGGCATCAACCTCGCCGGCGACGAGGTCACCGTCGAGGCCGACGAACTGTTGTCGCGCCTTTTCCAGCACGAACTCGACCATCTCAATGGTGTGTTGATGTTCGACCGTATGACCGCCGACCAGCGCACCGAGGCCCTCGCTGAGTACCGCCGTTTGCACGAGGGCGAGGACAAGGCAAAGCGTCCCGACGAGCCGCGTGTCATCAAACTGAAGTAGGCGTCATCGCACCGAAGCCAGCACCGTCGGGTCCAACACGCGGGGTCGTGTTCTTCGGCACCCCCGAGATTTCGGCGCAGGTGCTCACGGCGTTGCTCGGTGCCGGCATCGATGTCGTTGCCGTGGTCACCAACCCGGACAAGCGTCGGGGTCGTGGTGGTAAGACCGAGGCGTCACCCGTGAAAAAGATCGCGCTCGACCACGCCGTCAGGGTCATCGAGTCACCGGCCGGTGCGGTTGAGTTCCTCGAGGTGCTCGGCACCGAGGGCATCACGGGTGTGGTCGTCGCCTACGGTCGCATCATTCGCGAGCCGTTGCTGTCGATGATTCCCCTCGTCAACCTTCATTTCTCCCTCTTGCCGCGCTGGCGCGGCGCAGCCCCGGTCGAGCGGGCGATACTCGCAGGTGATGCACGTACGGGTTCGTCGATAATGCAGATCGAAGAAGGACTCGATACCGGGGCTGTCTACGACGTCGAGTCGGTCGACATCGACCAAGCCGAGACGCTGGAGCAGTTGCGAGCACGTCTGGGCGTCATCGGTGCGGGCCAGATTCTGTCGATGCTGCGCGAAGGATTCCCCGAACCACGCGCACAGGTTGGCGAGCCCGTGCACGCCGACAAGATCACGCCCGGGGAGTTACTGGTCGATTGGTCACGGTCGGCTGTCGACATCGTGCGCACTGTTCGCATCGGTGGCGCACACGGATTCTTCCGCGGCTCACGTGTGAAGTTCGTCGAAGCAACGGCGGGCGGCGGGGGTGGCACCCCGGGCACGGTCGTGTCGACGGCTCGAGACGTGGTCGTTGCGGCCGGTAATGGAGCCGTCCACTTGGTGAGGGTGCAGCCGGAGGGCAAGAAGATCATGTCGGCCAAGGACTGGGCGAACGGAGTTGGTCCGTTGGTTGGTGAAGCGTTCGGGTCTCACTAGGTTCCCTGCGATGACGACAAAGCCCTGGCCCGCAAAGGTTCTCACGGTCAGTGATGGCGTCGCGTCGGGCCACCGCGACGACGCGTCGGGGCGTGCCCTGGTTGCGCTGCTCGAAGAGCGGGGTTTCGAAGTCGTCGAGCACCGTGTCGTTGCCGATGGGGAGGAAAACGTGTCCGATGCACTCCTCGATTTCACGCACGACTTTGCCGGCCTGGTGGTCTCGACCGGAGGAACCGGTTTTGCTCCCCGCGATCAGACACCCGAAGGTGCGATGCGTGTCATCGACCGTCACGCACCGGGACTGGCCGAGGCAATGCGGGCCGTCAACCCCCTCGGTCGCCTGTCGCGCGGTGTCGCAGGCGCGGTTGGCGGTTCGATCATCGTCACGCTGCCGGGAAGTCCGCGTGGCTGCGTCGAGCAACTGGAGGCCGTCATGGATGTGCTCCCGCATGCCCTGGCGCTGTTGAACCAAGCGCCCACCTCTCATTGACACGACGTGCGCGGCCGTCGCCTGAATAGGCTGTGAGAGTGCTGCGCCTCGTTCTTCCCAAGGGCTCCCTCGAACAAGCCACCCTCGAACTGTTCGAGGCCGCCGACCTGACGGTCGTCCGCTCGTCGTTGGTCGACTACCGCGCGAGCATCGATGACCCCCGTATCGTCGAGGTGCGCATCCTGCGCCCTCAGGAGATTCCCGTCTACGTGGCCGAAGGCTTGTTCGATCTCGGTATCACGGGCCGTGACTGGGTCGAGGAGACCAACAGTACGGTGCACAGCCTCGGCGAGTTGAAATACTCGAAGGCGACCACCAACCCCGTGCGCGTCGTCGTTGCCGTCGACGGTGATTCCCCGGTGCAGCGTGTCGAAGACCTTCCCAACGGTGTGCGTGTCACCAGTGAATACCCCGAGATGACCAAGCGCTTTTTCGCACAGAAGGGAATCAGTGCGGATGTTCGTCTCTCCTACGGGGCAAGCGAAGCCAAGATCCCCGACATCGCCGACTGCGTCGTCGACATCACGGAAACCGGTCGCGCGCTCAAAGCTGCCGGCCTGCGCATCATCGACACGATCCTCACCAGTTACACCGAACTCGTTGCCAACAAGGACTCGTGGGCCCACCCGGCCAAGCGTCATGCGATGGAACAGTTGCACACCCTCCTCAGCGGCACCCTCGAGGCGCGCGATCGGGTGCTGGTGAAGTTGAACGTGAGCGAAGCGAACTACGAAAGAGTTCTTGCGGTATTGCCGTCGGCAAAGTCACCGACCGTGAGCCGTCTGGCATCGGGTGACTGTGCCGTGGAATCCGTGGTGCAGAAGCGCACGATCAACACGGTGATCCCGGCGTTGAAGGATGCAGGTGCAACAGACATTCTGGAACTGCCGATTTCCAAGATCATTCACTGATGGCACAGCGATACGCCGCCACCGACGCCCCGGCTTTCGGGGGTTCGCGCGGTGGGGTCGTCACCGACTTCGATACTCACGCAGGCCTCGGCTACGTCAGCGATGACAGCGGCAACGTGTATCTGTTGCACTGCACGAGCATCGCCGACGAATCACGTGACATTGCGGTCGGCCAACGCGTCGAGTTCTCGACGGTCATCCGCTTTGGCCGTGCCGAGGCCGCCAAAGTCGAGAAGATCTAGCCGCGGTCGGCTGCGTCTTTGATCTGCACGAAGGCGATGCGAATGTTGTCGAGGGCCATCTTGAGAGTCGTCTGTTCCTCCCCCAGACGTCCCTCGAGGCCTTCCACCAGGCACGCGACGGCATCGATGGCAAGGGCCGCCTCGGGCAGGCGTGGGGGTTCGGCTGAGAGGTGGATCGCAGCAAGTTCGTAGAGGCCCATCACGTGGTTCACCACCACAACTTTGGCCGGCACGTCAGCCAAGCGCTGGCGGGTTTCGGCCAATGCCTCGGCGGCATCGGCGAGTTGGTCACCGTCGTTCGACATGGTGCAAGACGCTAGTCGTGGCAAGGGACGCGGACTCCGCTAGCCTCCGGTGTGCAATTCAGGCCAAGTGGGTCCCGGTCGCCGGCGCCCCACCCAGCCACCCCGGTTCGGGAGTGCGTCTGGGTCTCGTTGCGCGGGTCTCCGTGCTGCGCGACCCCTCGTGCGCCCACACCGTTTCATCAAAACACAGGCGCAAACGAAAGGAAGCAGCCACTTGCACAGGAGTGAACAGCCATAGCTACGGCACAGAACGAGCCGCGGTACAACGATCGCATTCGGGCTCGCGAGGTGCGCCTCATCGGCGCCGACGGCGTCCAGCTGGGTATCAAATCCCTGCCCGACGCACTCGAACTCGCACGGCAAGTCGACCTCGACCTCGTCGAAGTCGCACCACTTGCCGATCCGCCCGTGTGTCGCATCATGGACTACGGCAAATTCCGTTACGAGGAATCACAAAAGGCCAAGGAGTCCCGCAAGAAGACCACGCAGGTGACCATCAAGGAAGTGAAGTTCCGTCCGAAGATCGGAAAGGGTGACTTCGATACCAAGGTGCGCCACATGCACGACTTCTTGGAAGACGGACACAAGGTAAAGGTGACACTGCAGTTCAGGGGACGCGAAATGGCCCACCCGGAACTCGGCTCCAAGATCCTCGACGCCGTCCTCGAGCAGCTCGGTGAGGCCGTCAAGGTCGAAACCCAGGCCCGCCTCGAGGGTCGCAACATGACAATGGTCCTAGCGCCAGAGAAGAAAACCGCAAAGAAGCCCGAAAAGAGTGCGAACAAGTCAGCCGCACCGGGCGTCGGAGCACAGGTCGCCAGCGAGTCAGGAGAATCACATGCCGAAAATGAAGACAAGTAAGACAGCAGCCAAGCGTTTCAGGAAGACGGGTACCGGCAAGTTGCGCCGCCAGCAGGCCAACCGCCAGCACCTCTTCGAGAAAAAGGCCTCCACCCGCACACGGCGTCTCGACGGCACCGTCGAGGTGCACAAGGGTGACGAGCGCAAGATCAAGCGACTCCTTGCCGAGCGCTGATCGGGTCCTGTTGGAAAATTCGAGAAGGTAGGTACATCAAATGGCACGTGTAAAGCGCGCAGTCAATGCTCGCAAGAGCCGGAAGCAGACACTCGAGCGCGCCAAGGGCTACTACGGCAACAAGAGCCGTTCTGCCCGCGCCGCAAACGAGCAGGTGATGAGATCGGGGCAGTACGCATTCCGCGACCGCCGCGCAAAGAAGGGTGAGTTCCGTCGGCTTTGGATTCAGCGCATCAACGCCGGTTGCCGGATTCACGACATCAGTTACAGCCGCTTCATTGCGGGTCTCAACGCCGCGGGAATAGAGGTCGATCGCAAGATCCTCGCCGATCTGGCCGTCCACGACATCGACGCCTTCGGTCGTCTGGTTGCCGAGGCCAAGGGAGCGCTGGGCTGAGCCAGCCGACCGTTGGTTTTGCGAGCGCACCGGTTCGCCGATTGCGTGATCTTCTCTCAGAGAAGAAGGTTCGTCGTGCGGCGGGGTGCTTCGTTGTCGAGGGCGGAGTTCTGATCCGCGCCGCGGTCGACGCAGGACTCACCATCGTCGAAGAGTTCGTGCTGGATGGTGAGTCACCGGTTTCATCTGCCCCGGCGCACTTCATCGACCGGTCCACCCTCGAGCGTGTCGCTTCGACCGTCACACCCCAGCCGCATCTTGCCGTTGTCGAGACTCCCCGGCCGGTCGACCCCTCCGCGCTCGGCGCCGGTTGGGTGCTCGTTGCCGACCGCGTGCAGGACCCCGGAAATCTCGGGACGATGATCCGCAGTGCGGCAGCCGCCGGTGCGTGCGCCCTTCTCGTGACTCCCGGAACCGTCGATGTCTTTTCGCCCAAGGTGGTCCGCGCCGCTGCCGGGGCACTTTTCGTCCTTCCTTGCGGCGAGGTCGCATCGCTGGCCGAGTTGACGAAGTCCGACCTCTCAGTCGTCGGTACGTCGTCGCACGAACAACCCGGTGCTGTCGCCTACGACGAGTTCGACTTCACCGGTCACATCGCGCTGGTGATGGGCAACGAAGCAGTGGGCATGGATGTGACGGCACCGATCGACGCCTGGGTCATGATTCCCCACGTCGGGCCCGTCGAGAGCCTGAACGTCGCGATGGCGGCCACTCTGCTGTCATTTGAAATCGCCCGACAAAGGAAACACCGCTCGCCCGCGGGGTCGGGGCACTAGCGTTGGTGCGCCATGCGTAACGACATCGCCGCCGCCGTCGACGCCGCTCTCGCCGAAGTCGCCGCCACGGCCTCGGCGGCCTCCCTGGCGGCACTGTCGGGTTCGTTGGTCGGCAGGAAGTCACCGCTCGGGCAGTTGAAATCCAAGCTTGGCTCGATCGCCGACATCGACGAGCGCAAGGCCATCGGCCAGGTCCTCAACGATGCGATGCTCACCGTCGAGGCGGCATTCGCCACCAAACGGGCCGAGTGTGAAGCGGCGGAACTCGAAGCGCAGATGGCCCGCGAAGGTATCGACCTGACCGAGCGTGTCGCTGAGTCGCGCCGGGGTCGCACCCATCTCGTCACCCAGGCGACCCAGCGACTCGAAGACGTGTTCGTGGGACTCGGCTTCCAGGTTGCCGAGGGTCCCGAAGTCGAGAGCGACTTCTACAATTTCGAGGCGCTCAACATGCCCAAGTCACACCCCGCGCGCAGCATGTGGGACACGTTGTTCGTCGAGAGTGCCGATGCCGGCAGTGTCGTGCTCCGCACGCACACTTCACCCGTGCAGATCCGCGTCATGCAGGACTGGGTGCCACCCATCTACGCAGTGATGCCTGGCCGCGTGTTTCGCCGCGACACGCCCGATGCGACGCACATGCCGGTGTTCCACCAAATCGAGGGTCTGGTCATCGACCGCAACATCTCTTTTCGGGACCTGGCGGGCACGATCGAGGCCTTCACGAAGGCGTTCTTCGGTGCCGATTTCACCAGCCGTCTGCGCCCTTCGTACTTTCCGTTCACCGAACCGAGCGCCGAGTTCGACATTCGTCGTGCCAATGGTTCGTGGATCGAGCTCGGTGGCTGCGGCATGGTGCATCCCAATGTGTTGCGCGCCGGTGGCCTCGACCCCGAAGAATGGTCGGGCTTCGCATTCGGATTCGGGATCGACCGCATGGCCAAGGAGCGTCACTCGATCGACGACATGCGGGAGATGTACACCAACGATCTGCGATTCCTCAGGCAGTTCCCCTGATGAAGGTTCTACTCTCCTGGTTGAACGAATTCGCCGACTTCAGCGACGACGTCGATGTTCTCGTCGATGAGCTCACGGCTCTCGGAATGCCCGTCGAGGAAACGATTTTCGCCGGTACCAAGGTTCCGGGGGTCGTTGTCGCACAGGTCTTGCGTACCGAGCGGCATCCCGACGCCGAGAAGGTGCATCGCGTGTATCTCACCACCGACGGCTCGAACGAGCTGCACGTGTGGTGCGGAGCGTTCAACATGAAGGCGGGCGACAAGGTTCCTCTCGCAAAACTCGGCACGAGAATGCCCGATGGTCGCGAGATCCTGCGCCGCGGCATCCTGGGTATCGACTCCGAAGGCATGTGCTGCAGCGCCCAGGAACTGGACTTGAACGACGACCACGGCGGGATTCTCATCCTCCCGGCCGACCTGCCGTTGGGTGCCGATGTATTCGATGCACTCGGTGTCACCACCGACATCGTGTTCGATCTCGACCTCACACGCAACCGCCCCGACTGTTGGGGTCACATGGGCGTGGCGCGAGATCTCGCTGCGCGCCTGCGTCGGCCGGTCGGCACCGACAGCGTCGGCGAGTCGAGCCATCCGCTTCATCCACTGTCGATCGACATCCCCGATGAGGCCTCGTGTGGTCGTTTCACCGCCACCGTGGTGAAGAACATTCGTGTCACGCAGTCACCACAGTGGCTACAGGACCGCATCGCTCGCAGTGGTATGCGCCCGATCAACAACATTGTCGACGCCTCGAACTACGTCATGCTCGAGCGCAACCAGCCCACGCACGCCTACGACCTGCGGTCGGTCGAGTCCGGGTTCCGCGTGCGGTTCGCCAAGGTGGGCGAGACACTGGTGACGCTCGACGGCGCAACGAGGGAACTCCACGGTGCCGACATCGTGATCGCGAACGGCGCCGATGTCGCGGTCGGCCTCGGTGGAGTGATGGGTGGACTCGACTCCGAGGTGGTCGGCTCAACCACGGCCATAGCCCTCGAAGTTGCGTGGTTCCCGCCCGACACGGTGAACGAGTCGGCTGCGCGTCACGGCTTGCGTTCCGAGGCCTCGGCACGCTTCGAACGCGGCGCAGATCCCTGGGGTCTCGAAGCCGGTGCATGGCGTTTCATTGAAATTCTCCGCCTCACCTGTCCGAATCTTGAAGTGCACGGCGCCCCACAAGTGACGGTGAACGGCGCCTGTCCGCCGCCGTCCACTGATGTCGTGTTGCGCCTCGCACAGGTCGAACGCATCCTGGGCGTCCCGCTGACCTCGCGCCAGGTGGCCGACCTCATCGAACCCATCGGCTATCGCTGTGCGGGCGAGGGAACCAAAATCACCGTGTCGATCCCGTCGTGGCGGCCCGATTCGACGTCCGAAATCGACGTCATCGAGGAAGTCGCCCGTCACTACGGCTACGAAGCCCTCGGCAAGAGCGTGCCCAACTCGACCGTGCACGGTCGTCTCTCGGGTGTGCAGCAGCGTCGACGACTCGTGCACAGCGTGCTCACCGAAGGTGGCTGGAGTGAGGCAATGCCGAACCCCTTCCTTGATCCCGGCGCCGCGAAATTGGCCGGTGTCGACGATGCCCTGCAGCTTGCGATCGTCAACCCACTCGTTGCCGAAGAGTCGATGCTGCGCGTGTCGCTGCGACCGGGACTCCTGCGCTCGCTCGCGTACAACCAGTCGCACCGCGTCGAGGGTATTCATCTCTACGAGGTCGGCCACGTCTATCCGCGCGGTGCCAACGCCCTTCCCGACGAGGAAGAAATGCTCTGCGTGATGTCGCTCGACGAGACCGACGGCGAACTTGCTGCTCTGCGATCGTGGTCGCTATTGGTCGATGCACTTTCATTCGGTGCCCAGATCGACGCCAAGTCGACTCCGCCCGGATACCACCCCGGTCGCTCGGCGACCCTTCGCCGTGGCAAGCAGGTGATTGGCGCCATGGGGGAGTTGTCGCCCGTCGTGCTGCGCAACCACGGCGTTGCCGGCCGCGTGAGTTGTCTCGAACTATCGCTGGGTGTGGTGCTGCGTGAAGAGCCCAAGCCGGTCGCAGCGAAAGTCGTGAGCCGCTTCCCGTCGAGCGACATCGACCTTGCTTTTGTGGTCGCCGAATCCGTTGCGGCAGCCGACATCCACCGTGGCCTCAAATCGGCGGCCGGCAATCTCGCGGTGAGCCTCGAATTGTTCGACGTGTACCGGGGCAAGGGGGTCCAGGAGGGTGCGCGCAGCCTCGCGTATCGCCTGCGTCTGCAGGCCCCCGACCGCACCCTCACCGACGACGAGGTGGCTGGTATCCGTGCCAAGTGCATTGCGGCAGCAGAAAAGCTGGGGGCCAGGCTCCGCTGACGAAAATCCCTGTATGACTATACATTTCCCTGTATAGTCATACACATATGGCTCAGAAACGTGCGGCAATCCTCGGGGCAACGGGCTACACCGGAGTCGAACTCCTGCGCCTGCTCGCCGGCCACCCGCAGATCGATGTCATCCACGCCACGGGCGACTCGCAAGCCGGCCAACGCGTCGCATCGCTGTATCCGAGCCTCGCTGCCGCTTATCCGAACCTGGTGGCCGAGGAACACGAGGCGGATCGCCTCTCGGGCCTCGATGTCGTTTTTTTGTGCACCCCCCACGAGTCTTCGCTGGAGTTGGTGCCCGAACTCGTCGGAAACGTCGGCGTGGTCGTCGACTTGTCGGCGGCGTTTCGCCTCACCGACGCCACGCAATATCCGACCTGGTACGGGTTTACCCATACCCACCCCGAGCTGCTGTCGAGTGCCGTCTATGGCCTACCCGAGGTGTACCGGTCGCGGCTCACGGGTGCAGGATTGATCGCGACGCCGGGTTGCTACGTCACCGCGGCGACGCTCGCGCTCAGACCCCTGGTTGCCGCAGGGGTCATCGAACGAAAGGGCATCATCGTCGATGCCGCCAGCGGGGTGTCGGGGGCGGGCAAGGCATTGAAGTCATCGAGCACGTTCTGCAACGTCGACGAAGACTTCACCGCCTACGGCCTCGCCTCGCATCGCCACACACCCGAAATGCAGCAGTTGATCGGTGGCGAGATTCTCTTCACACCGCACCTTGCTCCAATGAACCGCGGCATCCTCGCCACCTGTTATGCGCGGCCGTGTTCCGGGGTCGTCTCGACCGATGATCTCCTGACGGTGCTGCAATCCGCCTACGCAGACGAACCGTTCGTGGTCGTCTCCGAGGCTATTCCGTCGACCAAGGCGACCCTGGGTACCAACACAGTGCACATCACCGCCCGCTTCGATGCCCGCACCGGCCATGCCATTGTCATTTCCGCGCTCGACAACCTCACCAAGGGTGCCTCCGGTGGGGCGGTGCAGGCGGTCAACGTGGCACTCGGCCTCGACGAGACCGCAGGTCTCGCGTCGGTGGGAGTCTGGCCATGAGCGGTGCGGCGGCGACTGCCCAGGTGCTCATCGAGGCTCTGCCGTACATCAAACGCTTCGCGGGACAGACCGTGGTCGTGAAATACGGCGGCAACGCGCTGTCGGGGACAGAGCACGCAGATCCTCTCGACGTGTTCGCCCAGGACATCGTCCTGCTGCGTGCCGTTGGTATCCGTCCGGTGGTCGTGCACGGCGGTGGCCCACAAATCAACGCAATGCTCGATCGGCTGGGTGTAAAGAGCGAGTTCCGTGACGGCCGGCGCGTCACCGACGACGCCACGATGCAGGTCGTGAGCATGGTGCTGACGGGTGAAGTGAACCCCAGCATCGTGGCGGCCATCAACTCGCAGGGTGGTCGTGCGGTTGGTCTGTCGGGCGCAGACGACGGAATGATCTCGGTCGTCCAACGTGATCCTGCGCTGGGTTTCGTCGGCGACGTGACGGGAGTCCGCACGGCGCTGCTCGAGCAGTTGCTCGACGACGGCTGCATTCCGGTCATCGCAACGATCGGAGTAGACGCATCGGGGCGCACCCACAACATCAACGCGGACTCGGTTGCCGCGGCGGTTGCCGGGGCCCTCGGAGCGGCAAAGTTGTTGTACCTCACCGACATTGAGGGTCTTCGCCGCGATGTCAGCGCTGCGGCGAGTCTGATCAGCAAGCTCAGTGCCGCCGAACTGCAGGGGCTCTTGGGCGATGGCAGCATCGCGGGTGGGATGATCCCGAAGGCGGAGAGTTGCCTCGAGGCGGTGGCCTTGGGTGTGCCCGCCGTGCACATCCTCGACGGCCGAGTCGCTCATGTGACGATCATCGAACTGTTCACCGATGCCGGCATCGGGACAATGGTGCTGGGTGACAAGGGGGAGAAGGGTTAGCGCATGGAACAAGGACCAACCGCAAAGCACGCGTTCGGCGAAGCAGAGGGATTCGACGCGTGTCCGTTCCTGCCTGTTTTTGGCCCGCCCGCGGTGATGTTCGCTCGCGGTGCAGGAACCGAACTGTGGGACACGTCGGGCAAGCGCTACCTGGACTTCCTCTGCGGCCTCGCCGTCACGTCCCTCGGGCACGCCCATCCGGCTGTGCGTGATGCGCTCTCTCGGCAGTCGCAGACCCTCCTGCACGTCAGCAATTTCTTCGCCAACGACCAGGCGTGGAATGCCGCAGTCGAGCTGAACGCCTTGCTCGAAGAGGCGACCGGATCCAAGGGTCAAGTGTTCTTTTGCAACTCGGGCGCCGAAGCGAACGAGGCCGCGATCAAACTCGCGCGCAAGTTCGGCGGCCGTGGTCGTCACGTGATGGTGTCGGCGCTGGGCAGCTTCCATGGCCGCACACTCGGTGCGCTCGCCGCAACCGGCCAACCCGCCAAACACGAGCCATTCCAGCCGATGCCGGAAGGTTTCCGTCATGTCACCTTCGGCGACATCGAGGCACTGTCGGCAACCCTGGACTCCAGCGTTGCTGCGGTGTTGCTCGAACCCATCCAGGGAGAGGGCGGTGTCATTCCGGCACCCGACGGCTATCTCGCCGCCGTCGAACGGTTGTGTCGCGAGCGCGGTGTTTTGTTGATTCTCGACGAGGTGCAGACCGGTATGGCACGCACCGGAGAGTGGTTCGGATTCCAGCATCACGGCATCGTTCCCGATGCGGTGCTGATGGCAAAGGCACTCGGCAACGGTGTACCCGTTGGTGCCATTTGGACCAAGCGCGAAGTCGGCGCGGTGTTCTCGCCCGGCGACCATGGCAGCACCTACAGCGGAACCGCTCTCGTGGCATCCGTCGTCCGTGCGGTCATCGCCGAGATGCGCAAGCTGGATGCACCGAAACTCGCTGCCGAGACGGGTGCACATCTTCGAAGTTCGTTGCTCTCGGTTCCCGGCGTGGCGTCGGTGCGTGGCGCGGGACTCTTGCTCGGTGTGGAGCTCGCGGCAGGTGTCGATTCGGGTTCGGTCTATGGGGCTTGTCTCGCTGACGGTCTGGTTGTCAACGCGGTCAACGCCAGCACCATTCGCATGGCACCGCCACTCAACGTGACGCGGTCGCACGTCGACGAAGCGGTATCGATTTTTACCGGGGCGCTGGCGCGGGTTCGGAGGGGGGCCTGGCAATGAGCCCACGGCACATTCTCGACATCGCAAGCCTGTCGGGTGATCAAGTGCGATTGATCCTGGACCTCGCCCAACGGCCAATTGCATCTCTCGGTCGTCCACTCGAGGGTCTCGGTGCGGCACTGATCTTCGAAAAGCCGTCGAACCGCACGCGGCATTCCATGGAGATCGCGGTCATGCAACTGGGTGGTCACCCCGTCTACACCCGCGGCGAAGAAGTCGGTATTGACGTCCGGGAAACCGCCGAGGACATCGCCGCCGTCATGGCGGGCTATCACGGCGTGCTCGCCGCGCGTGTCTTCAAGCACGACGTGGTCGTGCGTATGGCGCGCGTCTCGGGCGTGCCCGTGGTCAACATGCTCAGTGACCACTCACATCCCTTGCAGGCACTTGCCGATGCGCTCACCATGCAGCAAACAATCGGCGACCTCGCGGGGCGCAGTGTCGCATGGTCGGGTGATTGGAACAACGTCGCGCGCTCCCTGGCGGAGATCTGTGTCTTGCTCGGCGCTCGGTTCAGCATCGCAACGCCGGCGGGCTACGCTCCGCAGCCGGCCGAGGTGAGGCGTATCAACGGCCTGGGCTCGGGTGAGTTCGTTGCGGGCACCGACCCGTTTGCGGTCGTAACAGGTGCCGAGGCGGTGCATACGGATGTCTGGGTGTCGATGGGCCAGGAAGCCGAGACGGCCAGGAAGGAACAAGCCTTCGCCGCCTACAAGGTGACCGCATCACTCATGGAGAGGGCGGCACCCCAGGCCAAGTTCTTCCATTGCCTGCCCGCGCACCGCGGCCACGAGGTCGACGCCGACGTCATCGACGGCCCGGCGAGCAGGGTGATTCCCCAGGCCCACAACCGTCTCCACAGTGCCCGAGGGGCACTGGCATTCATCATGGGGGTGAAGTGATGAGCACGAAGGCGCAGCGTCAACAGGCACTGATCCGCATCATCGAGAACGCCGAGGTGTCGAGTCAAACGCAACTGCAAAAACTGCTGGCCAAGGAAGGCATCAAGGCCACTCAGGTCACCGTCTCGCGCGATCTCGAAGAAGTGGGTGCCATCAAGGTACGTTCGTCCACCGGTGACACCGTGTACGCCATCGCGACGTTCGAGCCCGCACGGCGAGCCACCAGCGATCAGTTGCGCCGGGTGATGTCGGAGTGGGTCGCCGAGATCTCATACAGCGGTCAGATGATTGTGCTTCGCACGCCCCCCGGCTGCGCGCACGTTGTCGCCTCGGCACTCGACCGCGCGGCGCCGAACGGTCTACTCGGCACCGTCGCGGGTGACGACACGATCATCTGTGTCGCAACCGAGGGTGTCGGCGGCAGGAAACTCGCAGCCGAACTGCGCTCACTGGCCGGCCTGAAAGCAGGCAAGTGATGGCCAGCGACCCCGGACACCTCTGGCACGGTCGCCTCCCCACCGGCCCGGCCGAGGAGTTGATGGCCTTCACGGCAAGCCTGCCTTTCGATCGTCACCTCTGGCACGACGACATCACGGGGTCGCGGGCCCATGTGAATGGTCTGGAGCGCGCCGGACTGCTCACGAGCGACGAAGCCGAGGCCGTTCGCCGTGCGCTCGACGTGGTGCACGGGGAGTTCGCGGCCGGCTCGTTCGTCTTCGTCGGGTCCGACGAAGACATCCACACGGCGATCGAGCGTCGCGTCACGGAAATCGCCGGCGACGCGGGCGCGAAACTGCACACAGCACGCAGTCGCAACGATCAGGTCGCGACCGCCCTGCGTTTGTGGACGCGTCGCAACCTACTCGAGGTGTCGGACCGCATCCTCGTGTTGGTGGATACCCTCGTCGCATCGGCCGACGACGCGGGCTGGGGTGAGGGTGGCATCTATCTGCCCGGCTACACACACCTGCAGCGTGCACAGCCCGTTCAGTTGGCGCATCACCTCGCGGCGCATGCGTGGTCCTTGCTGCGCGATGCCGACCGTATCCATGCCACGATCGAACGCGCCAACGTGTCGCCACTCGGCGCCGGAGCCCTGGCCGGGACTTCGCTGCCCATCGACCCTGCACCAACGGCCAGGGAGATGGGTTTCCGCGCCGCGTTCGCGAACTCGCTCGACGCGGTGTCCGACCGAGACTTCGTCGCCGAGGCACTGTTCGACATCGCGCTCCTTGGCGTGCACCTCTCGCGCATCGGCGAAGAGTGGGTGCTGTGGACCACCGAAGAGTTCGGCTTTGCCCGTCTGGACGACGCGTTCTCGACGGGATCGTCGATGTTGCCGCAGAAGAAGAACGCCGATGTCGCCGAGCTTGCCCGCGGCAAGTCGGGGCGGCTCATCGGGAATCTCACGGGTCTGCTCACGACGCTCAAGGGTCTTCCCCTGGCCTACAACCGCGACCTCCAAGAGGACAAGGAACCGCTCTTCGATTCGGTGAACCA
Source organism: Actinomycetota bacterium (assembly GCA_016870865.1). Lineage (GTDB taxonomy): Bacteria > Actinomycetota > Acidimicrobiia > Acidimicrobiales > Ilumatobacteraceae > F1-20-MAGs119. The sequence continues at coordinate 37,322 of VGAC01000003.1, read as the reverse complement.
GGTCGTCCTCGCCCTCGGCGCGTTGTCGGGCATGATCGCCACTGCGAAGTTCGATCGACAACGCATGCAGGCCGCTGCCGACGACCCACTGACTTCGGCCACCGACCTCGCCGAGTGGCTGGTGCGCAAGGGCGTACCCTTCCGCCGGGCACATGCACTTGTCGGTGCCCTCGTTCAGCAATGTGTCTCCACCGGCACGCCGCTTGCCGACCTTGTCGCTGCGAGCCCCGACTTTGGTCCACAGGCAGCGGCTCTGCTGGCCCCGGGTGTCGGCGTCTCGATGCGCACCTCGCCCGGAGGAGCCGGGCCGGGCCCCTCCCTCGGGCAACGAGAGAAGCTGTTGGCGGCCGTGGGTGTGGCACGACGTGAACAGGAGGACCTGCGTGCTCTATGAACACCGGCTTCGTGTGCGTTACGCCGAATGTGACATGCAGAAAGTCGTCTTCAACTCCCACTACCTCGCCTATTGCGACGACGCTGTGGATTGCTGGATGCGTCACGCCCTCGGCGGCGACCTCCACGATGCGGGATTCGACTGCATGGTGAAACATGCCCAGATCACCTGGACCAAGGGCGCGACGTTCGGCGATGACATCGTCATTCGCCTCGGTGTGACGAAGTTCGGCGTCACCAGTTTCGAGGTCCTCGCCGAAGGCTTCATCGACGGCGAAGAAAAGAGCTTCGAAGCGAAGCTGCTCTACATCAGCACGGTTCCCGGTGTCGCCAAGGCAACTCCCGTGCCTGCGCTGGTGTTGGACAGGTTCGGTGCGTACTCGCGCTGAGCCCAGGTCAGATTCGTCGGGTTCCGTTCCCGTGGTAGCTGCTGGTGGCGAGCGCATGGTCATCCTCGACGATGGTTCCGTCGTACCACACGGTGATCCGAAGATCGGGTGCGGTGCCCGCCGGCTCCATCCGCAGCCAAGCAAGCGGTGCACGACGACCTTCGCCGTGTCGGCGTAGTGCCGCGCGGAAGCGGTCCTTGGTGTCCTGGCTGAAGTACTGCCAAACGATGGAATGGAAAACGACGGTCGGTTCGTCGGCGAGGTGGGCGAGTTGTTCGTCGATCCAGTCGGCGGCATCGGCTGCGGTTGGAGGGTTGTAGAGGGTGCTCGTCGAGGCGATGTCGAGTGCGGCATGCAGTCGAGCGAATCGTTGTTGTTGGTCGGGCCACACGAATGAGAGAAGTGTGAGGCGACGTTCGGGGTTGCGAATGTCAAGAGGAGAGATGTCGCAGCCCGCGCGCGAGATGACACTCGGACAGCCGGAGATATCGACGCCGGGTTCGCCCCACGCCTCGGCCTCGAAGCGCACCGTCGAATCGAGGTCACCGTGGGTGGCTGCGCCAGTGTCGAAGAAGAAGCGGTCGAAGAGGAGATTGAGTCCGCTCGACGCTCCGACTTCACGGAAGTGGAACGCGTCGACTCCGTAGGATCGACCGAAGTGGGCAAGGCCCGTCACGAGCATCGTGGTACGGCCGACTTCGTTCGTTTGCACGGTTCGCCCGAGCCCATCGACGATCGCGTCGCGATTCGTTCGAAGAACCTCGAGGAAGTCATCGACGAGTGTTTGCCCCGGTTTGCCGCCGACGCTGGGGTAGTGCCGCGCGAGTTGTGGCGCGCGGCCGGCAAGCACCTCGCGATGCGCGGCACCGAGAATACGCAGCGCCACTGCATCGCGGCTGGGACGCAGATTGAGATCCTTGGTGAGGTCGTGGACAATACCGCCGATCGCGAGATCTTTGGCAAGGCCCTCGAGAATGGTGAGGTTGATCTGCGAACCGAGGTCGGCCGAAACGAGAGCCTGGATGAGCATGGCCTCGTGCAGATTCAGCTCGGGCTGTGCCATGGCTCTTTCCCTCCGAGGCGCAACGTAGTGCAAATGATCGGCGATACGAGCCGTTCGTCGTGCCAACATTGAGGCGTGAACATCCTCCCCGAACTGCACGAGCGTGGTCTCGTCCACGACACGACTGCGGCCGATCAGCTTGGCTCACGCCTGGCGGATCATTCGGTGGGTGTGTACGTAGGTTTCGACCCGACGGCCGACTCGCTGCACGTGGGCCACCTGCTCGGCCAGTTGATGTTGCGTCGCATGCAACTCGCCGGACACCGTCCCTTCGCCCTCGCGGGTGGCGCAACAGGGATGGTGGGCGATCCATCAGGCCGCAGTGAAGAGCGCACTCTGCTCGATGCCGAGACGCTGGCCCACAACGTGTCGCGCATCGAGTCGCAGTTGCAGCGCCTCGTTGATTTCTCCCCGGGCAAGTTCCAGGCGACCTTGGTGAACAACGCCGACTGGACCGCTGGCATTTCGGCGCTCGAGTTCCTGCGCGACGTGGGCAAGCACATCACGGTGAACCAGATGCTCGCGAAAGACTCGGTGAAGTCGCGACTCGGGTCCGAACACGGACTGTCCTACACCGAGTTCAGCTACATGCTCCTGCAGGCGAACGACTTTCGCCACCTTGCTGGCGCACGCGACGTCGAATTGCAAATGGGTGGCAGCGATCAGTGGGGCAACATCACTGCCGGAATCGATCTGATCCGCAAGACACTCGGTCGCACGGCACACGGCCTCACATGGCCCCTCCTCACGAGGGACGACGGCACCAAATTCGGCAAGTCCGCCGATGGGGCAGTCTGGCTCGACCCCGGGCGCACGAGCCCGTACCAGTTTCGCCAGTTCTGGGTGCAGCAGAGCGATGCCGACGTTGCCCGGTATTTCCCGCAGTTCTCGCTGCGTCCCTTGGCTGAGAGTCGCGACATCCTGGCTGCGCACGCCGCCAAGCCCGAGGCCCGCGAGGCGCAGCGTTTGCTGGCAGGTGAAATGACCGCGATGGTGCACGGCAAGGATGCGGCCCGTGCCGCAGAGGAGGTGGCCGCGATCTTGTTCGGTGGCGATCCGACAGGGGCGAGTGTTGCGGGTTTCGCGGCGATCGCCCACGAAGTCCCATCCACGTCAATGTCGGCCGTGCCCGAAGAAATGTCGCAGTTGCTGGTTGACACAAGGGTCTGTGGATCGAAATCCGAGGCGCGCCGCACGATCCAACAGGGAGGGGTGCGGGTCAACGGCGCACAGGTAGCCCTCGACACCAGGCCCGCCGACATCGCGCCACTACACGGGCGTTATTTGCTGGTTCGACGGGGAAAGACCACGTACCATCTGATCGACCTTGGCTGACCCGCGAAATCGGAACCTGACCCGGTCCCGGGGCTGGGGATCGTGTGGCCCACGGACACCCCGCAGAACCCTCGTGGGGTTCGCCCCCCGACCGAAAACTCCGAGGATCATGGTTGACGTTTCGTCAACACCGCCGATAGTATCGACAGTCGCCTCCACGAGCCGGCCGCATCGCGGTCGGTACTCTGGGGGATCTGGTACGGCCACCCACGGGTGAGTGCCCTTTTTGCTCCTTGAAAACGGAAGAGAAGACTGAACGCCAGTGCGGGCAGAGACACAAGCCAAGGCTTGACTCTGCTTGTCAATTCTGGTCGGTAGGAATACCGGCCAATCAGTAATACCTCCGGCCGGGTCCCAACCCGGTCGGAAAAATTCAAGCCAAGGTCATGACAACACACAGAACACGATTCCGTTCGTTGTCGTGAACTTTCCAATCGTTTCGACCCGAGTAATCGGGTCGACATGATTTTGACGGAGAGTTTGATCCTGGCTCAGGACGAACGCTGGCGGCGTGCTTAACACATGCAAGTCGAACGAGATCCATGCAGTAGCAATACTGCGGAAGATCTAGTGGCGAACGGGTGAGAAACACGTGAAGAACCTGCCCCGAACTCTGGGATAACAGTTGGAAACGACTGCTAATACCGGATGCCGTTGTCGGAGTCACATGGCTCTACAACGAAAGTTTTTCGGTTCGGGAGGGCTTCGCGGCCTATCAGCTTGTTGGTGAGGTAACGGCTCACCAAGGCATCGACGGGTAGCTGGTCTGAGAGGATGATCAGCCACACTGGGACTGAGACACGGCCCAGACTCCTACGGGAGGCAGCAGTGGGGAATCTTGCGCAATGGGCGAAAGCCTGACGCAGCAACGCCGCGTGCGGGAAGAAGGCTTTAGGGCTGTAAACCGCTTTCAGCAGGGAAGAAAATGACGGTACCTGCAGAAGAAGGTGCGGCCAACTACGTGCCAGCAGCCGCGGTGACACGTAGGCACCAAGCGTTGTCCGGATTTATTGGGCGTAAAGAGCTCGTAGGCGGTTCAGTAAGTCGGGTGTGAAAACTTTGGGCCTAACCCAAAGCCTGCATTCGAAACTGCTGTGACTAGAGTTCGGTAGGGGAGCGGGGAATTCCTGGTGTAGCGGTGAAATGCGCAGATATCAGGAGGAACACCGGTGGCGAAGGCGCCGCTCTGGGCCGACACTGACGCTGAGGAGCGAAAGCGTGGGTAGCAAACAGGATTAGATACCCTGGTAGTCCACGCCGTAAACGTTGGGCACTAGGTGTGGGTCTCTGCTAACGAGATCCGCGCCGTCGCTAACGCATTAAGTGCCCCGCCTGGGGAGTACGGTCGCAAGACTAAAACTCAAAGGAATTGACGGGGGCCCGCACAAGCAGCGGAGCGTGTTGCTTAATTCGATGCTACGCGAAGAACCTTACCTAGGTTTGACATGTTTGGAAAAGCAACAGAGATGTTGTGTCCGCAAGGGCCAAACACAGGTGGTGCATGGCTGTCGTCAGCTCGTGTCGTGAGATGTTGGGTTAAGTCCCGCAACGAGCGCAACCCTTATCCAATGTTGCCAGCAAGTTATGTTGGGGACTCATTGGAGACTGCCGGGGTTAACTCGGAGGAAGGTGGGGATGACGTCAAGTCCTCATGCCCCTTATGTCTAGGGCTGCAAACACGCTACAATGGCCGATACAAAGGGTTGCCTGCTCGCGAGAGTTAGCTAATCCCGTAAAGTCGGTCTCAGTTCGAATTGAAGTCTGCAACTCGACTTCATGAAGCTGGAGTTGCTAGTAATCCCGGATCAGCACGCCGGGGTGAATACGTTCCCGGGCCTTGTACACACCGCCCGTCACACCACGAAAGTCGGCAACACCCGAAGCCGGTGGCCCAACCGCAAGGAAGGAGCCGTCGAAGGTGGGGTCGGTGATTGGGGTGAAGTCGTAACAAGGTAGCCGTACCGGAAGGTGCGGCTGGATCACCTCCTTTCTAAGGAGTGCTTTCCGAATCGTTCATCTGTGAATACAGGTGCTTTTCGGACACACCTAGTTGGTGCACTGTCGTGTCAGTCTTTTCGAACATCGGGTTCGTAGGCTTTTCCTCACCTGATGTTCGGCGAAAACTGTCATAGTCTTCTCTTCCGTTTTGAGGGAGCAATTCCTCACAACCTCAAGATCGCCCAGCCATACGGGCCTCCCCCCGGAAACATCAGCGAGTCGTCGCTGGTGCGGAACGGGTCGGGGCCCCGACCGGACGTGATCCACTGAGAGCAATGTCGTCGCAGACACGGACTTTGGTTCGACTCCGACGTTGCGATGTTCCTCGACAATTTCAGAGCAAGCACGAGCATCTTGTTTCTTCCAAGCTACAAAGAGCCAACGGTGAATGCCTTGGCGCCAAGAACCGATGAAGGACGTGGGCGACTGCGAAAAGCCACGGGGAGGTGTCTACCAACCGTTGAACCGTGGATATCCGAATGGGGAAACCCAGCACTCGTCATGGAGTGTTACTCCGGTCTGAACACATAGGACCGGCTGAGGGAACCGGGGGAATTGAAACATCTCAGTACCCCGAGGAAAGTAAAGAAAACTCGACTCCCTAAGTAGCGGCGAGCGAAAAGGGAATAGACCAAACCGTGTCAGTGTCACACCCTGGTGGGGTTGCTGATACGGGGTTGTGGGACAGCGGGACGACGCACCAGAGTCGTCACAGAGTTACCAAGTTGCAGCGTAGGAAAGCGGTCTGGAAAGGCCGGCCACAGTGGGTAACAGCCCCGTATCCGAAACGTTCGCAACCTCTGCGCTTCATCCCAAGTAACGCCGGGACCGAGCAAACCGGCGTGAATCTGCGGGGACCACCCCGTAAGTCTAAGTATTTCTTGGCGACCGATAGTGAACCAGTACCGTGAGGGAAAGGTGAAAAGAACCCCGGGAGGGGAGTGAAATAGTACCTGAAACCGTTGGTTTACAAACAGTCAGAGTGTCGTCGCGCAAGCGGCCACGATGGCGTGCCTTTTGAAGAATGAGCCTGCGAGTTACGGTACGTGGCAAGGTTAAGCCGAGAGGTGGAGCCGGAGCGAAAGCGAGTCTGAATAGGGCGTTAAGTCGCGTGCTGTAGACCCGAAGCGAAGTGATCTATCCATGGTCAGGTTGAAGCGGGGGTAAGACCCCGTGGAGGACCGAACACACGTCAGTTGAAAATGGCGGTGATGAACTGTGGATAGGGGTGAAAGGCCAATCAAACTTCGCGATAGCTGGTTCTCCTCGAAATGCATTTAGGTGCAGCGTTGCATGTTCAGTTCCGGAGGTAGAGCACTGGATGGGCTAGGGGGCCTACAAGCTTACCGAACCCAGCCAAACTCCGAATGCCGGAACTCCAGAGTGCAGCAGTGAGTCCACGGGGGATGAGCTTCGTTGGACGAAAGGGAAACAGCCCAGATCATCAGCTAAGGCCCCTAATTCAGGACTAAGTGGAAAACGATGTGAGATTGCATAGACAGCCAGGAGGTTGGCTTAGAAGCAGCCACCCTTAAAAGAGTGCGTAACAGCTCACTGGTCGAGTGATTTTGCGCGGACAATTCAACGGGGCTCAAGTCCTGAGCCGAAGCTATGGGATTCGTAGAAATACGGATCGGTAGAGGAGCGTCGATGCTGCAGCGAAGCGACGGAAGAATCCGGCGTGGAGCGGCATCGAGTGAGAATGCAGGCATGAGTAGCGAAAGAGGGGTGAGAAACCCCTCCGCCGAAAGCCCAAGGGTTCCTGGGGAAGGCTAATCCTCCCAGGGTAAGTCGGGAGCTAAGGAGAGGCCGCGAGGCGTATCCGATGCACAACAGGTTGATATTCCTGTACCGGTATGAAGGCGCAAAGCCCAAGATTTGCGACGTCGAGGCTGTCTTCGGACGAATCGACCTAGTGGGTGGCGGGTAACTGAAGTGGGACGCAGGAGGATAGGTGAGCCGGGGCGATGGTAGTCCCCGGGTAAGCGTGTAGGGAGATCCCGATGAGAGTTGGGGTCAATTCCAAAGCGTGATGCCGAGCCGTTTTAGGCGAAGTCATCGATTCCATGCTGCCGAGAAAAGCACAGCAGTGAGTTGTCATACCGCCCGTACCCCAAACCGACTCAGGTGGGCAAGTAGAAAATACTAAGGCGATCGGGAGAACTATGGTTAAGGAACTCGGCAAATTACCTCCGTAACTTCGGAAGAAGGAGGACCCAATTAAGGTGTAAAAGCCTGAGTGGGTGGCACAAACCAGGGGGTAGCGACTGTTTACCAAAAACACAGCAGCGTGCGAAGCCGCAAGGCGCTGTATACGCTGTGACGCCTGCCCAATGCTGGAAGGTCACGGGGAATGGTTAGCTGAAAAGCGAAGCTGTGAACCTAAGCCCCAGTGAATGGCGGCCGTAACTATAACGGTCCTAAGGTAGCGAAATTCCTTGTCGGGTAAGTTCCGACCTGCACGAATGGCGTAACGACTTCCCCACTGTCTCAACCATAGACCCGGCGAAATTGAAGTACGAGTAAAGATGCTCGTTAGCTGCGGAAGGACGGAAAGACCCCGTGGACCTTTACTATAACTTGATGTTGAGATTTGACCTGCACTGTGTAGGATAGGTGGGAGACTGTGAAGCCGGCGCGCCAGCGTCGGTGGAGTCATCGTTGAAATACCACCCTGTGTATGTCGGGTCTCTAACTTTGGTCCATTATCTGGATCAGGAACAGCGTCAGGCGGGTAGTTTGACTGGGGCGGTCGCCTCCTAAAATGTAACGGAGGCGCCCAAAGGTTCCCTCAGGCTGGTTGGCAATCAGCCGTCGAGTGCAATGACACAAGGGAGCTTGACTGCGAGACTGACAGGTCAAGCAGGTGCGAAAGCAGGGCATAGTGACCCGGCCATAGCGTGTGGAAGCGTGGTCGCTCAACGGATAAAAGGTACCCCGGGGATAACAGGCTAATCTTTCCCAAGAGTCCATATCGACGGAAAGGTTTGGCACCTCGATGTCGGCTCATCGCATCCTGGGGCTGAAGCAGGTCCCAAGGGTTGGGCTGTTCGCCCATTAAAGCGGTACGCGAGCTGGGTTCAGAACGTCGTGAGACAGTTCGGTCCCTATCCTCCGCAGCCGAAGGAATATTGACGAAAGCTGTCCCTAGTACGAGAGGACCGGGACGGACGCAGCTCTGGTGTGCCAGTTGTCCTGCCAAGGGCACGGCTGGTTAGCCACCTGCGGAAGGGATAACCGCTGAAAGCATCTAAGCGGGAAGCCCGTTCGGAGATGAGTATTCCCATGCGGTCAACGCAGTAAGGCCCGTGACAAGACCATCACGTTGATAGGCCGGAAGTGTAAGCGTGGCAACACGTTCAGCTGACCGGTACTAATCGGCCGAGGGCTTGGTTAGAAACACGCTCGTGCTTGCTCTGGAGTCTTCGAGGGACACGACCCCAAAAGGGGATCCCCGTTGACAAAAATTTTCGGTGGCCATAGCGGCGGGGTCACACCCGTTCCCATCCCGAACACGGCAGTTAAGCCCGCCAGCGCCAATGGTACTTGGAGGTAGACCTCCTGGGAGAGTAGGACGCCGCCGAATCAATCGATTGAAGGGCCCTCCGCGAGAACGGGGGGCCCTTCGTGTTTTCCGTCCTGTTTCAACCCTGCGCGAAATCGCGGTTCGGGGCGGTGGGCTCCTGCGAATAGCAAGCCGTGTCGTAGTACTCGCGCATCGCAGCAACGCGGCCGTCGCGGATTTCCATGATTCCGCAGATTTTCGGCGTCATGAGATCGCGGCCGTCCTTGTCCCAGAAATGGTCGTAACGCTCCGTAAAGACGACGTTCCCGCTGCTCGCGATGTGGAGTACGTCGGCGGTGAACTTGCGCGTTTCGCGGATGATCGGGATGAGCCTGGCAAATCCACCCTCGGAGTTGAATCGCGCCAGGTGCTCGAGTCCGTGGATAGTCGGCAGACCCGAATTTTCGAATGTGAAGTCGGCAGTGCACAGATCCTTGACGGCTGTTCGGAAGGTGCCGTCCTCCATCGATGCGAGCAGTCGCAGGCAGAGGCGTTCGTTGTCGTTCGCGGCGAGTGATTCGTCGACCATCAGTAATCTCTATCACGGTTCTCGCTATGGTCGGTGGAGTGAATGCGCGATTGTTCGGCGAGGTTGCCGTGACGATGTTGGTCATCCTCGACCCGCCCGGCAACACGCCCATTTTCCTCGCCGTGACGCGGCACTTGAAGGACAAAGAGCGGCACCGGGCGGCATATATTGCGGTAGGCACGGCGTTTTTAATCATCGCCCTGTTCGCAATCGGCGGGCGCACGGTCCTGGACTATCTCAACGTGTCCGTGCCGGCCCTGCGCGGAGCGGGTGGTCTGCTGCTGTTGCTCGTTGCGCTCCAGTTGCTCTACGGCCCGGGCGGGGAAGGCCAGTACGCGCAAGCAACGGTCCAAGAGCGCACCTCCGTGGCGATGGTCCCGGTTGGCACGCCGTTGCTTGCCGGGCCCGGGGCGATTGTCGCGACAATCGTCTTCTTCAGCGAGGTCGATGGGGCCGGTGAGTGGCTGAGCGTGGTCGTCGGTCTCGGTGTTGCATTGGCAGTCACCCTGCTTGCTCTCCGGTACGCCGGCATGCTCCAGAGAGTCGTGCGACCGATGGGTGTCATCCTTCTGGCGCGAGTCGCGGGCATGCTTCTCGCCGCAATTGCCGTGCAGATGATCGCCGACTCGGTCATCGAGTTCGTCAAGACCGTCTGATTCAGCGTTGTTGTGGAGCTTTCGGAATGGGCCCGTAAGACGCTTCGTAGCGGTCGACGTTCTCGGCAATTGCGCGAGCGATTTCGAAGATCACAGACGTGGGGACCTTGACGCGCGCAACGACGGGGGTTGGAACAACCAATTCACCGTTTTCGTCATGCTCGGGCATGCCTGCGACACCAAAGTCGAGCGTGAACTCGTAGGGACCGTGCCAGATGGCGGCAACGTTCGCATAGACCCCGGCCTTCATGTCGTCGGGTATCTCCATGCGTACCTGCGCTTGTTGTGGAGTGTCTGGGTCGCTCATCTGGGTAGCGTAACCTTTGGTGTCTTTGCGCCTTAGAGTGAGCGCCTATGCCCAATTACCGCCGGCGCAGACCGAATACATCGGGGGGTCCTGGCGCGTCCCGTGAGGGTGGAGCGCGAAGAGGTTTCACGAAATACGGGGACCGTCCGTCGGGCCCGCGCGGTCGTGGTCCGCGTCGGGATGGCGAGGCGCCGAGGGGTCGACCCGGCGACGCGCCGAGGGGTCGGCCCGGCAGCGCGCCGAGGGGTCGGCCCGGCCCGCGCCGCGACGGTGATTCCCCGCGTGGGCCCCGTGAGCGGAGCGAGGGCAAACCGTACGGTCAGCGAGGCCAACGCAAACCATACGGTGAGCGTGCATCGGGCCCCCGAACCAGTCGTGCACCTCGGGATGGCGAGGCCCCCAAGGCCCGCACAAGCGCGCGCCGAGACCGGGACGCACCGCGCGGTCGCGCCGGTGCGCGCCGCGATGATCGCAACCGCGGGGGTCGACAAGAAATTGTTGAACGTCCGCTGACAGCAGCCGAGAAGAAGGCACGAGAAGTTCGCGCGCGCACCGGTGGACGTCGCACGGCAGGCCACGGCGAGCCGACGTCACCACCAAAGCGTGAGCGTGTTGAGTGGGTCGACGAGGGTGCCGTGCGTGGCACCGCGCGACGCGCGGTCAAACGTGGTGGTGGGGGGCAGTCCGCACCGGCGCGTATCGTGGGAATTCCCCGTGCCGATCGTCCGTTGCCGGGAACGGTGGCACGGCAAGTCGAGCGAGGTGTGGGTGTTCGACACTCGAAGTCAACCTCCGAACGCTTGCAAAAGGCGATTGATGCCTTCGAACGCGAGCGCTATGCCGAAGCATCACAGTTGTTGGTTGTGCTCGGCCGCCAGTTACCGGGCATGGCCCTGGTCCACGAGCTTGCGGGCCTGTGTGCGTACCGCCAGTCGAAGTGGCGCACGGTGATCAACGAGCTCGAAGCCGTGCGTGTACTCGACGTTTCGCGCACCTCGGTCCTGCCGGTGCTCGCCGACGCCTACCGGGCGGTGCGCCGCTGGGCCAAGGTTGACGATCTGTGGCAGGAACTCAAGGGCCACTCGCCGCATCCCGCGATCCTTGCAGAGGGTCGCATGGTGGCCGCTGGCGCTTTGGCCGATCAAGGAAAAATGCTCGAGGCAATCGGCCTCTTCAAGTCGGTGCTGGCGGTCCCCAAGCGTGTGCAGGAGTATCACCTGCGTGAGTGGTACGTGGTCGCGGATTTGAACGATCGTGTGGGCAACGTGACCGATGCGCGGCGAATGTTCGACCGAGTAGCAAAATACGACCGTGCATTTGCCGATGTGGAGGATCGTCTGGCGCAACTTGGTGCCCCGCGCTAGACAGAACCCCCGGTGGCCCTCCCTCACATCGGCACCGGGCAACCCCTGGTTGCGTGGGTTGTGCGGTGCGAACGCCGTCCGCCTTTGGATCAGAGGCCCAGGCGGTCGAATCCCCGGCAGGTGCGTTGTCTCGTCGGCCGAAATCACCCGTGACTAAGGTTTGGGCGGCGATCAAGAAAGGCCAACGAGACGTGAGCTCCTCCATCAACAAAGAGCAGTTGGCCCGCATACGCCAGGGAAAAGGCTTCATTGCAGCCCTCGACCAAAGTGGTGGCAGCACTCCCAAGGCGTTGCGCCTCTACGGCATCGAAGAGTCCGAGTACGCGGGCGACGAGCAGATGTTCGACCTCATTCACGCCATGCGCACCCGGATGATCAAAAGCCCCGCATTCGACGGTCGCCGCATACTCGGTGCGATCCTTTTCGAAGGCACGATGGACCGCGACATCGATGGAATCGGCGCAGCCGACTTCTTGTGGTCCAGGAAGCGGGTCGTTCCCATTCTCAAGGTCGACAAGGGTCTGGCCGACGAGTCCAACGGTGTGCAGATGATGAAGCCGATACCCGACCTCGATGCGCTCCTGGCGCGTGGTGTCACGAAGGGGATCTTCGGCACCAAAATGCGCTCGGTCATCAAAGACGCCAACCCTGCCGGCATCAAAGCTGTCGTTGCCCAGCAGTTCGAGGTCGGTCGTCAGATTCTGCGGGCGGGCCTCGTGCCGATCATCGAACCCGAGGTCGACATCAACAGCCCCACCAAGGCGCAAGCCGAGGCACTCTTGAGGACCGAAATTCTCACCGAGTTGAACAAGCTGGCCGAGGGTGAAGAAGTCATGTTGAAGCTCACGCTTCCCGATACCGACAACTTCTATGCCGGGTTCGTGGCTCATCCGCGGGCGGTACGGGTGGTTGCGCTGTCGGGCGGCTATTCACGTGAAGAGTCCGACGCGAGGTTGTCGCGGAACAACGGCGTGATCGCCAGTTTCTCGCGCGCCTTGACCGAAGGCCTGTCCGCCAAACAAAGCGAGTCTGATTTCAACAAGTTGCTCGACCACACCATCGAGGGCATCTACCGCGCGTCGATCACCTGACCCCGGCCTGCAAGCGGGCGAAGGACGAGGCCCGTGCGCAACTTTGGTGTGAAGAACGTCGACTTCGGCGGCATCAGCAACCCTTCGTCTGCCGTACGCCGGATTTCTTCGAGTGGCACCGGGCGAATGAGCACCGCGCACTTGGCGAGGCCCGCGCGCAGTATCTCGAGGACTTCGCTGACCCCGTGCTGGTATGCGATGCCGGCATCGTCGAGCGACGAGCCGGCGGCCGTGAGGGTGTGTTCGAGGCGTGCGGAATCGAGCGCGCGGAGCGAACCGAGGTCCGCGGGTCTCTCGCGCCACAGCGTGCCCGACCCGTCGGGTCGTACCAGGCAGATGCAGCCCTCGCTGTCCATCTGCGACAGGGTTGCAGACGACACCTGAACCTCCGCCACCCGGTCGTAACAGGTTCCGAGGATGGCAGTCATGCGGTGGGCGTCGGCATCCGTGACGAGACGATGGATGGCGGCGATGCTGAGTTGCTCGGCGACGAGTTCGGCGACGTAGGTGAGCGTGGTCTCGGCCGCGGGGGCAACGGCGTCCCCGGTGGCGCGCGTTTCGTCGCGGTACGTGCGCGAGATGGCGTAGCGGTGGTGCCCGTCGGCGATCACGACCGGTTGTGAGCCAACGGCGCGTGAGATGGCCTCGATTCGTTCGGCCTCGGTGACACGCTCGACGCGGTGTTCCACACCGTTCTCATCAGTAAAGACTCCGACGGGTTCGCCCGGGTCGCGGAGCAATTCGGACAGACCGGTGCACAACGACAAACCCCAGACGGGGGAGAGATTGGTGAGCGTGGCACGGGTGAGTTCGAGGCGGTCTGTTTTCGCCTTCGGTGTGGTGCGCTCGTGGGGCAGCACCCCACCCGCTCCCTCGTCGACGACCTCCAGGGCGCCGAGGACGCCCACGGTGCTGCGCTTGCGACCGGCGTCATCGTTGAAGGTCATGCGGTAGAGGGTGAACGTCGGGGTGTCGTCAACGACGAGTGAACCTTCGGCGCGCCACGCCTCGAGTTCGCGGGCTGCCTTGTCATAGCGACCCGCACCGTCTTGTTCGAGGGGGACGTCGAGGTGGACGATGTTTCGCGGATGGCGGGCGGCGTAGGCGGCGCGGTCCGCGGGGCTCAAAACGTCGTAGGGCGGGGCCGAGAGATCCCACAGGCCGGTTGCGGGGACGCGATAGCGCAACGCTGGAAAGGGTTCGAAACGAGGCACACTCTCAGGGTGACAGATGCACAGGCACGTGGCAAAACGTCCGATCCGCTGGGCGTTGTCTTTAGCGACCTGGATGGCGTGATCTGGCGCACGCATTCGGCGATCGAGGGTTCCGTGGAGGCCGTCGGGCGGCTGCAGGCCGCGGGATGGCGCGTCGTCTTCGTGACCAACAACGGCTCGGCAACGCCCGCCGAACAAGAGGCAAAGCTCGCAAGTTTGGGAATCAAAGCCGCGGGGGATGTGATCACGAGCGCCATGGCGGCAACCCTCCTTGTGGAGCCCGGTGAGCGGGCGCTTGTGTGTGCGGGACCCGGAGTCCTCGAGGCGATGCGCAACCGCGGAGTCGAAGTCCTCGACGTGCACGACGTTCTCAAAGACGAAGTGCGCAGCCGAGTCGGCGAGGCACCCGACGTCGACGTGGTCGTGGTTGGGTTTCACAAGTCGTTTGGTTTCGACACCCTGCGCATCGGTACCGAATGCATGCTCAAGGGTGCGCGTCTCGTCGGCACGAACTACGACGCCACGTACCCGACCGCAGAGGGCGCATGGCCCGGTGGCGGGTCGATGCTCGCCGCATTCGCCTATGCCGGTAGCCAGCGGCCGATCGTCGCGGGCAAACCCTTCGAGCCGATGGCGCAGTTGGCGCGTCGCCTGGTGCCGCGAGTGGAGGGTCGCACTGAAGTCATGGTGGGTGACAGGCCTGCCACCGATGGCGTGTTTGCGACTGCGCTGGGTGTTCCCTATGCGCAGGTATGGACCGGTGTTCTTGCACCCTGCAGTGGCCCGGTGGACGGCGTGCGCTTCGACATGACCGGTGAGAACTTCGCCGAGATCGCCGGCCGCCTGCTGGGGAACTGATGGCCTCGCGACGCGCGCTTCGCGAGGAACTGGTACGCCGGCGACTGCTCGAGGCGGCCGAAGTGGACGCCGCACTTGCCGCCAACCGCGTCCGTGTCAACGGGGCCGTTGTTGCCAACCCTGCCAGCCTCGTGGCCGCGGCGGACTCGGTGAGTGTCGTCGAGGAGCCGTCGCGCTGGGTGTCGCGGGGCGGGAGGAAGTTGGACGGTGCGATCACCGACTTTGGTCTCATGGTCCAGGGTAGGCGATGTGTCGATGTGGGCTCTTCGACGGGTGGCTTCACCGATTGCCTGTTGCAGCGCGGGGCCGCACACGTCGTTGCCGTCGACGTCGGCCGGGCCCAACTGCATCACCGCTTGCTCACCGATGATCGCGTCACGAGCTGGGAGTCACGCAACATCCTCGACGTGAGCCGCGCGGATCTTGCGGTCATCGATGGGTTTGCCCGGGGAGCCGAGGTGATCGTCGCCGATCTCAGTTTCACCTCGTCGGCCCGCCTGGCCGGGCATCTCTTGGACTTGGTTGGCCCGGGGGGCGACATCGTCGTGCTGGTCAAGCCGCAGTTCGAGGCCCGACGCGACGAGGTCCCCGAAGGAGGTGTGGTGCGCGACCCCGCAGTCCAGGAGCGGGCCGTGGCCAGGGTTGCCGCCGCCCTCACGGCCGCGGGAGCCGAGGTGCGCAAGACGACCGAATCCCGTGTTTCGGGTACCGACGGCAACCGTGAGTTCTTTGTGTGGGCCGCGCCAGGCACCCATCGGACACAATGAGGGGTATGGCTGTACCCGGCGAGATCACCTCACTTGGCCTTGTCGTCAACACGGGGCGCGAGGATGCGACTGCCGCTGCGTCCGCCGTGCGTTCCTGGGCTGCGTCAAACGGTGTGGTGGTTGTCGAGTCCGATTCGTCAGACGGCACCGCCTTTGCCACGGTCGACCTTGTGGTGTCACTCGGCGGCGACGGCACGGTGTTGCGTGCCGTGCAGATGATCGGTGACGCGTCGCCCCCGGTTTTGGGTGTCAATTGCGGCACGCTGGGCTACCTGACCACGATCGAACCCGACGAAGTGATCGACGTCCTCGACGAGGTACGCCGTGGGTCGATGCCGCGCGGTGGGGCGGTCGAGGAGCGAATGTTGTTGCGTGTCGAGGTCACGACCTCGACGGGGGTCAGGCACACACTGCGTGGGCTGAACGAAATGGTCGTGGAAAAAACCGAATCCGGGCACACGGTGCGTCTCGAGGTCGCGATTGATGACGACCACTTCGCCACCTATTCCGCCGATGGTTTGATCGTCGCCACGCCCACCGGCTCCACCGCCTATTCGCTGTCGGCGCGCGGCCCGGTGGTGGCGCCCGCCCACCGTGCACTGGTGGTCACTCCCGTGTCGCCGCACATGCTCTTCGACCGTGCGCTGGTGCTCGACCCGCGTCAGACGGTTCGTGTCACGGTGCGCGGTCGTCGTGGGGTCGGGCTTGCCGTCGACGGATTGCGGTTCGTCGAGTTGAACGCGGACGATGTCGTGGAGGTGACCGCCGACCCGCACGTGGCCCGCTTCCTGCGGGTGGGCAAACGCGGGTTCCATCAGATCCTGCGTGACAAGTTCGGCCTCGGAGACGACTAGTGCTGACCGAGTTGCACATCCGCAATCTCGGTGTCATCGACTCGGTCACTCTTCAATTCGGCGGAGGCTTCACCGCCTTCACGGGCGAGACCGGTGCGGGCAAGACGATGATCATCGAGGCGATCAACCTGCTCGTTGGTTGTCGTGCCGAGGCGGGAATGGTGCGCCATGGTTGTGATGAAGCGCGTGTCGATGGTCGGTTCATCGACCCCTCCGCCGGCGACGAGGTCATCCTCAGCCGTGTGATTCCCTCAGACGGCAGATCGCGGGCCTACATCGACGGGGCACCGGCGACGGTGGGGGCACTCGCCGAAGTCGGGGCTCGATTGGTCGACCTGCACGGCCAGCACGCCCACCAAAGTCTTCTCGGCGAGCGTGCCCAACGTGCCGCGCTCGACGCATTCGGCAACGTCGATCTGTCGGCTGTCACGGCCTCCAAGGACGAGTTGTCCCAGATCGAGGCGGCGTTGGCCGCGTTGGGTGGAGACGAACAGTCTCGCAACCGTGAAATCGATCTGTTGCGTTTTCAGGTGCGCGAAATCGACCAGGCCCGCATCGACTCGGCCGACGAGGACGAACGTCTGCGTCGCGAGGAAGACACACTCGGCGACGTCACGGCGAACCGCGAGGCTTTGGCGGCGGTTCATGCACTACTCGGCGACGAGGGTGCCGCGGGCGACCTCGTCGGCCAGGCCCTCGCTGCGGTTGCAGCCCGCCCCGTCGCCGAAGCGGTGGCGCAGCGTCTGTCCGCGCTGGTTGCCGAGGTCCGCGACCTTGCCACCGAGGCGCGGTCCCTGGCCGAGGGGTTGGAGGACGACCCCCAACGATTGGCCGAAATCGGTGAACGGCGTCGGTTGCTGCGCGATTTGTGCCGCAAATACGGTCCCGATATCGCCGACGTGGTGCGCTTCGGGGCCGAGGCGGTGGCCCGGTTGGCCGAACTCGAATCCCACGGGGAAACCGTTGCCGTTCTCGCGGCGCGGCGCAGCGCGGCGCAGCGCGCACTGGCGGCGGCACACAAGGAGGTCGCCGGAGCCCGCCGCAAGGCCGCCCCGAAGCTTGCCAAGGCCGTCGAAACTCGTTTGCGCGACCTGGCCCTGCCCGATGCGGAGATCCGCATCGAGGTCCCCGAGTCGGCATCGGACCCGGCGGGTGACGGCGTCTGCTTCTTGATTGCGGCGAACCCCGGAAATCCGCCGGCGCCGCTGGCCAAGGTGGCCTCGGGCGGTGAGTTGGCCCGCGTGATGCTGGCGCTGCGTCTTGTTCTGACGCAGGCACCGCCCACGCTGGTCTTCGACGAGGTCGACGCCGGCATCGGCGGCACCGCGGCCGTCGCGGTGGGTGATGCATTGCGCGACGTCTCACGACACCATCAGGTCTTTGTTGTCACGCATCTCGCACAGGTCGCCGCCCGTGCGAACGTGCAGGTGGGGATCGCAAAGACGGTGAGACAAAAAGAGACGTTCGTGCGGGCGGGTGTGCTCGATGGCGATGACCGCGTCGAGGAAGTCGCCCGCATGCTCTCGGGCGGGCAGGCCAAGGCTTCCGCGCTGCAGACGGCCCGCGACATGCTCTCGGTCTGAGTCTGGTTACCCGGGTCGGGCCGCCTCGGTGGTATTCTGAGATCCCGTCGTGCTCATGTCGTGGCGCGTACGGGAGGTTGACATGCCGAAGCACATTTTCGTTACCGGTGGGGTAGCGAGCTCGCTCGGCAAAGGCCTGACTGCTTCGTCGCTTGGTCGTCTCCTCAAGATGCGTGGCCTGCGTGTGACGATGCAAAAGCTCGACCCTTACATCAATGTCGATCCGGGCACGATGAACCCCTTCGAGCACGGCGAAGTATTCGTCACCGACGACGGTGGTGAGACCGACCTCGACCTTGGTCACTACGAACGGTTCATCGACGAGAATCTGTCGCGGGCCTCGAACGCGACGACCGGCTCGATCTATCAGGCGGTCCTTGCTGCCGAGCGACGCGGCGACTACCTGGGAAAGACCGTGCAGGTCATTCCCCACATCACCGACGAGATCAAGCGACGTATTCACCGGGTCTCGACCGAGGACGTCGACGTGGTCATCACCGAGGTGGGTGGCACCGTGGGTGACATCGAAATTCTGCCTTTTCTCGAGGCGATTCGGCAGTTCCGGAATCAGGCGGGGCGCGACAACGTCTGCTACGTCCACGTCACCCTGGTTCCCTTCATCGGCCCGAGCGGCGAGCAGAAGACCAAGCCGACCCAGCACAGCGTGACGGAACTGCGCAGCCGCGGTATCCAACCCGACGTCATCGTGGCGCGCAGCGAAGAACCGATCAGCCAGGGTCTGAAGCGCAAGATTTCGAACCAGTGCGACGTGCCCGAGGCGAACGTGATCAACGCCGCAGATGCGCGGAACATCTACGAGTTGCCACTCATCATGCACGAGGAGGGCCTCGACAAGGTGGTGTGTGAAACCTTGCGTCTCGTCGCGCCGATCGACCTCACGCCGTGGCAGTCCTTCGTGCAGCGGGTCGAGAATTCGACCACACCGGTGCGCATCGGTTTGATCGGCAAGTACGTCGACCTTCAGGATGCATACCTATCGGTCGTGGAGAGTCTCAAGCACGCGGGTTTCCATCACGGCGCGAAGATCGAGATCGATTGGATCCAGGCCGAGGAAGTCGAAGGGCTGCTCGCTGCGGGACGGCTGTCCCACCTCGACGGCATCGTGATCCCGGGAGGTTTCGGTCCGCGCGGCATCGAAGGCAAGATTGCCGCCGCCGAGTTCGCGCGCGTCAACAAGGTGCCGTGTCTCGGTTTGTGTCTCGGTATGCAGGTGATGACGATCGAATACGCACGCCACGTCCTGGGTCTGTCGAGTGCGAACTCGACCGAATTCGATCCGGCAACGACGCATCCCATCATCGACTTGATGCTCGACCAGCGCGACGTCAGTGACAAGGGCGGCACGATGCGCCTCGGTGCCTACTACGCGGTGCTGACTCCGGGGTCGAAGGTGGCCGGTGTCTATGGCGAGCCAGTCGTCAGCGAACGTCACCGCCACCGGTACGAGTTCAACTCGGCCTACCGGGCGCGTTTCGAGGAACACGGTCTGTTGTGCAGCGGTACCTCTCCGGATCGTCGGTTGGTCGAGTTCATCGAGGCCGTCGACCATCCGTACTGGGTCGGAACACAGGCCCACCCCGAGTTCAAGAGCCGGCCCGACAGGGCCCATCCTTTGTTCGTGGGTCTCATCGGCGCATCCCTGGCCAACCGCTTGGCAGCCGGTCGCCACACCTCGAACGCCTGACTCGGGCAGGCCGATGTTCCGCTCCCGTCGTCGGCGCACAGTTCATGAATGGGCGGTGTGGACCCTCGTCGAGGACCATCTCGAGTCTCCATCCGGTCAAGAATTCGTGCGCACCTATGTCGACTCACCGGGGGCTGTTGGTGTGGTCGTGGTCGATGTGCCCTCTTTCGACGAACTGCGGGGCCGTGACATGGCGGCCGTGGACACCGTGCTCGTCAGTCAGCACCGAGCGGCTTTCGGGGAAGTGATGTGGGAAATACCCGCCGGTATGCGCGACATCGCCGACGAGGCCGCTGAGACGACGGCGCGACGCGAACTGGCCGAGGAGGCCGGCTTGGTCGCCGAACACTGGAAATTCCTCGGAGTGATGGCTTCGGCGCCCGGCATAACCAACTCGACGGTCGAAATCTTTGCCTGTTGTGGACTTGCGCAGGTTGCCGTGGAGCGGCACGGGCCCGAGGAGGATCACATGGAATTGCGACGGCTCAGCGTGGCCATGGCCCTCGAGGAATGCCGACGTGGTCACATCACGGACGCCAAGACGATCATCGGCCTGCAGTGGGTAGCAGAATTGCGTTGAATGGAATCGGCCGCCGCAACTTCGCCTGAGATCGAGGAGTTTCTCGACTGGCTGGTGGTCGAACGCGGTCGCGCAAACAACACCGTCGACGCCTACCGTCGCGATCTTTCACAGTACGACGCCTGGTTGCGGTCGCTGGGGACCGATCCGGCCCGGGCGTCGGTGGCCGACATCGAGCGATTCCTGGCTGAACGGGCCGCGACGGGTGCTGCAAAGTCGTCGATGGCGCGACAGTTCTCGTCGATTCGCATGCTGCATCGGTTCATGGTCGAGGAGGGTTTTCGACATGATGATCCGGCGGGTCTCTCCGAGGGCGTATCCAAGCCCGCGGGGATTCCCAAGCCGTTGTCGGAGGACGAGGTGACGAGCCTCATTGCATCGGTGTCGGGTGACGAGCCACGCAACCGGCGTGACCGCGCACTGCTCGAGTTTCTCTACGCGACGGGAGCGCGCGTGTCGGAGGTGTGTGGACTCAACCTCGCCGACCTCGACATGCAGGCCTCACTCGTCCGGCTTTTCGGCAAGGGCGCCAAGGAGCGTGTCGTTCCGTTCGGGTCGGTTGCCCACCAGGCACTCGAATCTTGGTTGTCTTTGGGACGTTCGGCGATGGAGCCACTGCGTTGGCGCAAGAGAGACGACTCGTTGGCGGTGTTCCTGGGTGGGCGGGGAACGCGGCTGAGTCGGCAGGTTGCCTTCCAGGTCGTACGTGATGCCGGACTACGGGCGGGTATCGACCGCGAGGTGTCACCCCATGCACTGCGCCACACGTGTGCCACCCATCTTCTCGATCATGGTGCCGACTTGCGTATCGTGCAGGAGATGTTGGGTCACGCGTCGATCACGACAACCCAGGTGTACACGCGCGTGTCACAGGAGCGGCTGTGGCAGGTGTACACCGAGGCCCATCCGCGGGCGCGACGGTCGAAGAAGTCGGTGTGAAGTCGGTGAAATTCCCCCATCTCATCGCGCGGTTCCGCGAGATGGGGGAAACCGTGTCGAGCGAGGCGCAGGACAGCGCCTTCGCGGCGGGGGTGTTGACGCCGGCGGAGCTTGCGCTGTGGCATTCGATGGACCCACGCGACCGGCGGCACGCGGTTGGGGTGACCCGACGGTTCGCGGCTGGTTGTCGCGGCGCGGTGCGCGAGGAATTGGCCGCTGCGCTGTTGCACGACGTCGGCAAATCGCAAGTGTCGATGGGTCGCCTCGCGCGTAGTGTCGCCACGGTCGCCGCGCTCACCTCAACCATGCGTCGGTACCGCGACCATGAGCGCATCGGGGCACAGATGCTCAAGTCCATCGGGGCGCATCCCCGCACCGTCGAGTTGGTCGCGGGCACGGCAAGCGACGCGGTGGCGGTCGCCTTGCGCGCCGCCGACGACGCCTGACGGGTCAGTAGGCCAGGAATCCGATCGCGTTCTTGGCGCGATCGAGCGTCTTTGATGCCACCCCGCGGGCCTTGTCGGCGCCCTTGCGCAAGAGCCGCTGCAATTCGGCACGGTCGGCCATCAACGCCGCGTAGCGGGCCTGGATCGGCCGCACGAGCTCCACGACGGCTTCGCCCGTGTCGGCCTTGAGCTGTCCGTATTGCCTGTAGCGCGCGGCCAGGTCAGCGGGTTTCGTGCCGGTGGCTGCGGAGAGAATGTCGAGAAGATTGGAAACCCCGGGCTTTTTTTCGCGGTCGTAGTAGACCTCGCTGTCGGAATCGGTGACCGCCCTCTTGAATTTCTTCATGATGGCAGCCGGATCATCGAGCAGATAGACGCATCCGGCGTCGGTGGTGGCCGACTTCGACATCTTGTTCGTCGGCTCCTGGAGGTCCATCACGCGCGCGCCCTCCGCGGGCGTCACGGCCTTGGGTATGACAAAGGTGTCGCCGAACCGGTGATTGAAGCGAATTGCGATGTCACGCGTGATCTCGACGTGCTGGTGTTGGTCGGCGCCCACGGGAACTTCGTTGGCGTCGTACAAAAGAATGTCGGCAGCCTGTAATGCCGGGTAGGTGAAGAGTCCGGCCGAGACGAATTCAGCCTCGCGTCTGGCCGATTTGTCTTTGAACTGGGTCATTCGTGTCAACTCTCCGTAGGAGACGGTGCATTCCATGATCCAACTGAGCACCGAGTGCTCAACCACGTGGCTCTGCACGAAAATGGTCGCGACATCGGGGTCGAGGCCGACTGCGAAGAGCATTGCCGACAGGTCGAGGGAGTTCGCCCCGAGGACTCCGGGCGTGTCGGTGATCGTGAGGGCGTGCAGGTCGACGATGCCGTGGAAAACGTCGTTTTTGTGCTGGCCCTTCTCCCACTCCCTCAGGGCCCCGAGGTAGTTGCCGAGATGTACGGCGCCGGTGGGTTGGATACACGAGAGAACGCGGGCCACGGGCGGATGGTACTCGTCGGTTCGGGGTCGGGGCGAGTAAGTTCGTCACGGTGCCGTACGCAGTTTCCACGCCGGTTTTCGAAGGCCCCTTCGACTTGCTGTTGCACCTGATTCTTCGCGAACAGGTCGACATCCATGAGGTGTCGCTGGCCCGCATCGTCGATGCCTATCTTGCCGAGATCGAGCGAATGCAGGAAGTCGACCTCGAGATCGCAACCGAGTTCCTGCTCATCGCAGCAACCCTCGTGGAGCTCAAGGCCCGTCGCTTGCTCCCCGGCAGGCAGGACGTCGACCTCGACGAAGAACTTGCCCTCTGGGAGGAGCGCGACCTTCTGCTTGCGCGTCTGCTCGAGTGCAAGACTTTCAAGGACGTCTCGCGGGTTCTCCAGCAGCTCGCCGATCTCGCCGACCGGGCCTTCCCGCGAGTGTTGGGGCCCGACGAGCGCTTTGCGGACCTGATGCCGGACCTCATGGAGGGTGTCACGCCCGAAAAGCTGGTGCGCGCACTCGTCCGGGCAATCACTCCGAAGCCCGAGCCGCGCATCGACCTCGACCACGTGGCGCCAATTCGCGCGAGTGTGGCCGATGCGGTGAGCGAGCTCGTGTCGACCCTGCCCGGTTTCGGGTCGATCACGTTGCGCAAGTTGACCGAGTCCCAGACCCAACGGCTCGAGGTCGTGGTGCGCTTTCTTGCACTTCTCGAGCTCTACAAGCAGGGTCTCGTCGACCTCGAGCAGGCCGACCGCTTCGGCGACATCGAGGTGCGCTGGATCGGCAGCGATGCGGCGGCCGCCGGCGCGGCGTTGATGATCGACGATTACGAGGGCTGACGATGTCGAGCGCCGACACACACGACGCCGCGCGGGTGATCGAAGGCGTGATCATGGTGGCGATCGAACCTGTTCCGGTGGAAATCCTCGCGCAGCTCCTGGAGATGCCCGTCGCGGGTGTCGAGGCGATCCTTGCGGAGTTGAAATCGGTTTACGAAGGCGAGGGCCGTGGTTTCCAGTTGGTGAAGGTGGCGGGTGGTTACAGGTTCCAGAGTCACCCGGATGTGTCTGCCTACGTCGAGCGGTTCGTCCTCGACGGCCAGCGTGCGCGCCTGTCCGCCGCGGCACTCGAGACCCTTGCGATCATTGCCTACAAGCAGCCCATCTCGCGTCTACAGGTCGCATCGATTCGAGGCGTCGACCCCGATGCCGTGTTGCGGACGTTGCTGGGTCGCGGCTACATCGAGCAGCGCAGCCGCGACACTGGTCCCGGCCAGGCGGTGCTCTGGGGCACGACGCCCCTGTTTCTCGAAAAATTGGGAATCAATTCCGTCGACGAATTGCCCCCACTGGCCGAATTCGTGCCCGATGCCGACATTGTCGAAGCACTCGAGGCGACGTTGCGCATCACACCGATCGAGGCCGATGCGGGTGACGCCATCGGTGAAGCGCCATCCTCCGATGACTGATTCGCACGTCCCCTCCGCGGAGGGCGAACGTCTACAGAAAGTACTTGCAGCCCTGGGCTGGGGGAGTCGTCGCAGCTGCGAGGAGTTGATCGCCGGTGAGCGCGTGACCGTGAACGGCGAAGTTGCCGAGCTCGGTCGCCGTGTCGACACCCTCCTCGACACGATCGCCGTGGACGGTGTGCCCATCGGGGCCCGCCCCGACTTGGTGTACTACCTGTTGAACAAACCGCCTGGAGTGATCTGCACCGCCAATGACCCGCAGGGTCGTCCGACCGTCGTCGACATCGTTCCCCAGAGCCCGCGGGTGTTTCCCGTGGGTCGTCTGGATGCTGATAGCGAGGGTTTGCTCCTCGTCACCAACGACGGCGACCTCACGCACTTCCTCACCCACCCGAGCAAGGGAGTCGAAAAGGAGTATCTCGTGTTGTTGCGCGGCAATCCGCGGTTGACCGAAGGGCAATTGCGCAGGTTGCGGGACGGCGTCGAATTGGAGGATGGTCCGACGGCGCCGGCGAAGGTGGGCCAGCGCAGCGACTCAACGGTCTCGATCACGATCCACGAGGGCCGCAACCGTCAGGTGCGGCGGATGTTCGAAGCCATCGGTCACGAAGTCGAGCGCCTGGTGCGCACGCGGATCGGTCCGCTCATCGACGCGCGGCTCGGGCCCGGGGCGTGGAGAGAATTGTCGCTTGCCGAACGCAGGGCGCTAATTGAAGCGATGGCCGGCGATGTCCGTGGGTAGCGTCATCGGGTGATGGCTACGGTCACGACTCAACGCTGCGCCAACGTCGTTGGTCTTGGACTCATCGGTGGATCCATCGCCGCTCGACTGGTCGAATCCGGATGGCGTGTCCACGGCTCCGACCCTCACCCGGGCCGCTGCGACCTGGCCATCGAGCGCGGCATCGTCTCTGACGCCGGGTTGAACCCCGACGCCGAGATCACCTTCGTCGCGGTTCCCGTGTTGCAGTTGCGCGGGGAAGTGGCCGCGGCGTTGGCGGCAACCAAGGGTGTGGTGACCGACGTCGGCAGCGTGAAGGGCCCGTTGGTGGCCGATGTCGCCGACCCCCGTTTCATCGGCGGGCATCCGATGGCGGGCTCGGAACTTGACGGCCTCGATGGCGCCGACCCGACTCTCTTCGAAGGTGCAACGTGGATTCTCACGCCGACCTCCGAGACTCCCGACTCGGTGTTTGCGCTGGCGACCGCAGTGGCGAACCAACTGGGCGCAAACGTTCTTGCCCTGTCTGCCGAGGACCACGACAGGTTGATTGCCGTCGTGAGCCACGTGCCCCACCTCACTGCCGCGACTTTGATGACACTTGCCGACCGCCGATCCGAGGAACACGCTTCGTTGTTGCGTATGGCGGCCGGAGGCTTCCGCGACATGACGCGCATCGCGTCGAGCAAACCGGGTCTCTGGCTGGACATCTGCCGTGCCAACCGCGAGGCGATCGTGGCGACGCTCGACGACTTCATCGTGGGCCTCATCGACCTGCGTGGAACCGTCGACGCCGATGATTCCGCAGGCCTCGAAAGACTGTTGTTGAGGGCCCGCGAGGCCCGCAGCAACCTGCCCGCACGTGTGCGGTCCTTGGAGGACGCCGTCGAGGTGCGGATTCCGATTCCCGACCGCCCGGGCTCCGCGGCCCAGATATTCACCTTGGCTGCCGAGTTGAACGTGAATCTTGCGAACTTCGAGGTGGTTCACTCTGCCGAGGGCGACCGGGGTGTCGCTGTGGTGCTCGTCGAGTCGGGTCAGGTCGAGTTGTTGCGCGGGGGTCTCATCGCCCGTGGATTCAAACCGGGGCGGTGAGGCGTGTGTCGTTTGTGCTGGAAGTCTTCGATGCTCCGATCAACTGCAAGGTGGCGGTTCCCGGGTCGAAGAGCATCGCCAACCGGGCACTGGTGTGCGCGGCCCTGGCCGGTGGGGGTGGGTCGGTAACCAACGTGCCCGACGGAGACGATTCGGCGGCCATGGTGCTCGGCCTGCGCGCACTGGGAGTCGACGTCGTCGGGGTGGGCGACGGCGAGTTTCGTTTCGATTCGGCTCTCGACATGCACTCGACACGTTTTGTGCGTGTGGATGCGGGCCTTGCCGGAACGACGTCGCGCTTCCTCTCCGCGCTCGTCGCGCTGCGGGCGGGCGCAACGATCATCGACGGTGGTGCAGCGCTGCGGGGTCGCCCGATGGCCGATCTGCACGATGCGCTCACCGCCCTCGGGGCGCGCGTCAACCCGATCGCGACGGCCGGTCATCTTCCCGTGGAGGTGTCCGCGGGGGCGGTGCGCGGCGGAGAGATCGAGATTCCCGGGGGAGTGTCGAGCCAGTTCGCGACGGCACTTGCCTTGATTGCCCCCTATCTGCGTGGCGGGTTGAAGTTGGTCGTGGCTGGTGAGCGGGTGTCGGACTCTTATCTCGAGATGACCGTCGAGGTCATGCGCGATTTTGGTGTCGACGCCGCGATCAACGACTCCGCCAAGGGTCGCGTCCTGACCGTGCCCGAAGGGCGCTACGTGGCGCGGCATTACGCAGTCGAACCCGATGCATCCTCGGCGTCATATCCGATGGCGTTGGCTGCGGTGTGCGGTGGGTCGGTGACCATCCCGAATCTGACCGCGGATTCGCTGCAGGGTGACGTGGCCTTCGCCGACATCCTCGAAGCGATGGGCTGCCGGGTCGAGCGGGGACCGACCTCGATGTCCGTGCACCGCGATCCTGGGCACCCATTGCACGGCATCGATATCGACATGGTCGACGTGTCCGACCTCGTCCCGACCGTGGCAGTTGTGTCGGTTTTTGCCGCAGAGGGTTCGCGAATTCGCGGAGTCGGATTCATCCGGGCCAAGGAGAGCGATCGTCTCGGTGACCTCTCCCGGGAGCTCTCCAAGACCGGGGCATCCGTCGTGGAAACCGAGGACGGTTTGATCATCCAGCCGACCGTGCTTCGTGGGGCCCATCTCGAAACCCATCACGACCATCGTCTGGCGATGAGTTTTGGGGTACTTGCGGGGCGGATCGCCGGCATCTCGATCGACGACCCTTCCGTTGTGTCCAAGAGTTGGCCCGGGTTCTGGTCGGTGCGCGAGCACATGCGCACCGCGGGTCGCTAGACGACTCAGAACCTGCGGATGTCGATATTGCGGCGCCGTGGGCCGAACTTGGGTGCTGCGATTCCGCCGAGTGCGAGCCACGACAACACCCGTCCCCTGTTGCCCGCGTAGGGGGCGAGCGCCGCGAGCATCTCGTCGTCGGTGCCCCGCGGGCGACCGGTGAGTGCGTGTGCCACGACGTTCTTGAGATGGAAGTCACCGACCGCGACCACGTCGGGGTTTCCAAGCGCCTCGGCTTCGACGAGTGCGCGCGTCCACGGGCCGAACCGCGGGACCTCGGCCACGAGCCGTCGCAGGGCCGTGGTCGGGTCCTCTTGGTGTTGGCCGGGTCGGTGAAAGACGCGGGCGATTGCGATGAGGGTGCGGGCACGGGCTTGTTCGATACCGAGGGAGTGCAGTTGGTACGGCACCATCCGGGCGAGGCGAGCGGGGTCGGGAGGCGCAAGGAGGACACCCGCCGGGGTCTCGACGGGGTTGGGAAGAGCACGGCAGAGACGAGCCCACTGGTTGACGGCCTCGGCGGCAGTGATGCGCTGGCCCAGGGTCGCGGTCAGCGCCGCCTTGTAGACGTCACCTGAAGCACCGATCCTCAGGTCCCCGAAGTCGCGCTGCAGTCGGGCCACGACCAGATGGGCGGCTTCGAGGCAGGTGAAGCCGTCGCGACAGCCGAGTGGGTCGGGTTGGCGATGCCGAACAAAAGTTTCCCCATCGCCCCCGTGGGTGATTCCCGACGCCGAGGCGACGGTCCATGCCGGCCCGGCGGGGGTCGACGTGGTCATGACGAGTTGTCGCCCGTCGAGACGCACGGTGGGATCGGCGGCGCCGAAGCGGAAGACCGAGAACGTGTGATGGACAAGCCGGGTGCCGTCGTGGCTGTGGAGCTTGGTATTCTCGACAGTGCTCACCCTCGCGATGCTAGATGGCGCGTGTCGCTCACTAGGTTGATGGCCGTGATCGAGCGTTATGCACCCTTGCGCCCCGATCATGTGAACAGCCCGTTACCCCAGCGGCTGCCCCGTGACGCGGCCCTGGTGGACAAGATCCTCACCGCACATCGAGCGGCAGTCGAAATTGGTGACCCCGTGTACATCGACCCGCTGACGAAACGCAGTGTGATGACCGCGGCGTTTTTGGCCTCGCGTGGTCGGTGCTGTTCGAGCGGTTGCCGACATTGTCCCTACGAACCATGAACGACTAGGTTCTCTCCTGAGCGAGGGAGAAACTGTGTCGGCAAAGCGCGAGATATTGACATGGGATGGTTTTGGAGAGGCCTCGCGGGACATCGCGCGGGACATCGCCAAATCTGGCTACGACCCCGACATGATTCTCGCGATCGCCCGGGGAGGCCTGTTTCTGGCAGGTGCGCTTGGATACGCGTTGTCAGTGAAGAACACCTACACGATGAACGTCGAGTTCTACACCGACGTCGACGAGCGTCTCGACGTGCCGATGATCCTGCCGCCGGTGCCCGACTTCGTCGACGTTCGCGACGCAAAGATTCTGATCGTCGACGACGTTGCCGACACGGGGCACACACTCAAGCTCGTCCAGGAATTCTGTGAAGGTCGCGTCGCCGAATCGCGCGTTGCGGCCCTGTACGAAAAGCCGCAGTCGGTGGTCCACTGCGACTACGTTTGGAGGCGCACCGACATGTGGATCAACTTCCCGTGGAGCGACAAGGAACCCGTCGTCAAGCGCGCAGGCTCGGCGAAAGACGCCTGAGCGGGGTCTACCAACGTCCGCGCGACACCAAAACGTCGCGCAGCGTTGCCGGCTTGTCGGTCATGATGCCGTCGGCCCCACGGTCGATCAGTTCCAGCATCTGCTCGGGTTCATCGATCGTCCAGTAGTGAACGTGGAGCCCCGACTCGTGGGCGATGTCGATGAAGCGCTGTGAGTGCAGCGGAATCGGACCTTGCTTGGGAGGTATCTGAACCGCGCAGACGCCGTCGGGGAATCGAATCGGTCGACCAAGCGACACTGCGAGGCGCAGGCGTGCGACGCCCTTCGGCCCGAGTGACGTGGCAAGGCCGGGGCCCAACTCGGCGCGCAACGTGCGCAGACGGCGATCGCTGAACGAGCCGATACACACACGATCCAAAATGTCGTGTCGGCGCAATGCAGCGACGAGATGCGGAAGTGCGTTGTCGGCCTTGCAGTCGATGTTCCAGCGCAGGCCCGGCCAGGTCGTGACCAGTTCGTCGAACGTGGGAATCGGTTCGCGGCCATCGACCCGTGCGGTGCGCACGTCGTCGTAGCCCATTTCCGAAATTCGACCCTCGATGCCGCACGTGCGCCGCAGATCGTCGTCGTGGAAGGCGAGCAGAACGCCGTCGGCCGTCGCGTGCACATCGGTTTCCATGTAGGTGAAGCCGAGGTCGACCGCGTGCTGAAATGCGGCGAGCGTGTTTTCCGCCGCGTCGCTGGCCCCGCCTCGATGGGCGAAGGCGTGCAGGCCCGTCCAATCGAAGAAAGGATGTGGACGCTTCGGCATGTGCGCGGGACGACTCAGATCGAGCGACCCGCCGCCTTCCAGTACTCGTCCTTCAAGAGGCGCTTGTAGAGCTTGCCGGTCGGGTGGCGGGGAAGGTCGGGTCGGAAGTCGACCGAACGGGGGCACTTCAAGTCGGCTAGTTGCGAGCGGCAGTAGGCGATGAGTTCGCGCTCGAGGGCTTTTGCCTCGTCGTCACTTGCCGGCATTGCGACTGGTTGGACGACGGCTTTTACCTCCTCGCCGAACTCTTCGTTCGGCACGCCGAAGACGGCAACGTCGGTCACCTTCGGGTGGTTGATGAGGACGTTCTCCGACTCCTGGGGGTAGATGTTGACGCCACCGGAGATGATCATGAACGCCTTGCGGTCGGTGAGGAACAGGAATCCGTCGTCGTTGAGATAACCGACGTCGCCGAGCGTCGACCAGCCACGGCCCTTGGGGTCGCGCGAGCCCCTGGTTTTTTCCGGATCGTTGTGGTACTCGAAGACGGCCCCGCTCTCGAAGAACACAGTTCCCGATTCACCCGATGGCACTTCTTCGCCGTTCTCGTCGCAGATGTGCACGACGCCCTGGATCGCCTTGCCGACGGTGCCCGGGTTGGCCAGCCACATCTCGGAGTTGCAGTACACAAATCCGTTTCCTTCGGTGCCCGCGTAGTACTCGTGGATGACGGGACCCCACCACTCGATCATCTGTCGTTTGATCTCGACCGGACACGGTGCCGCTGCGTGGATCGCGCATTGCAGCGTCGACGTGTCGTAGCGCCCGCGGACGTCTGCGGGCAGCTTGAGCATCCGAACGAACATGGTTGGCACGAGTTGGCTGTGCGTCACCTTGTGCCGTTCGATCAGTTTCAGGTACTCCTCGGCGTCGAAATGCTCCATGATCACCGTGGTGCCGCCGATGAAGTGAACGGCAAGGTTGAACCGCAACGGGGCGGCGTGGTAGAGCGGGGCGGGGGACAGATAGATGGACTGGTCGGTGACACCAAAGAGCATCGACGAGAGTGCGGCAACGCCGTTGGGTTGGCCGAGCTCGGTGCGCTGGAAGGTGCCGAGCACACCCTTTGGCTTGCCGGTCGTGCCACTTGAGTACAGCATGTCCATGCCGCCAATGAGTTCGGGCAGGCGAGTGGCCGGCTGGGCCGCCACGGCCGTTTCGTACGCGTCATAACCGGGGATCGTGCCGTCGACCATCAGGCGCAATGTGGCGCCGGGCATGTCGCCGGCAATCTCGGCTGCCTGATCGGCCTTGTACTTCGAGGTGATGAAAGCCTTTGCTCCGCAGTCGTTGACGATGTAGGTCAACTCGTCCGAGGTGAGGCGGCTGGAACAGGCGGTGTAGATGAGGCCCGCGTAGTGGCAGCCCCAGATGATCTCCATGTAGCGCTCGTGGTTCTCCATGCAGATGGCGATGTGGTCGCCGACCGCGAGGCCGGCTGAACGCAGCAGGTTGGAAAGGCGATTGGCGGCGTCGTCGAGTTCGCGGTAGGTGACGACTTTGCCGGTCGCGGCCATGATGTAGGCGGGCTTGTCTGGATGTGATGTGGCGTGAACCCCGGGGAACATGTCGGGCAAGTTAGTCGGCTTTTGTGACGGATGCCTCTCGTCGCCAATGTCGGGGAGGGTTTTGAGCCCGGCGGTGACCCTGCGGTAATTTACGAGGGATTTCGCTGGCAAAAGGGGTGTGTTGTGAGTGCATCAACGGTGGTTTCCGAGGAGCAACTGGTCAACGGTCTGGTCGACGAGCTTCTCGCGGCTTGTCCTGCGTCGTCGACCAAGGCCGTCGATTTCCTCGGCAGACAATTCGATCTGGGTTTGGCATGGGTGCATTTCCCGAAGGGCCATGGTGGTCTTGGTATCTCGCCCCGCCACCAGAAGTTGATCAATGAACGCCTCAACGCCGAGGGTGCGCCCAATCCCTACGCGCGCAACCCGATCGGCTACGGCATGTGCGGCCCAACCGTGGTCGAGTGGGGCAGTGAAGAGCAAAAGACGCGCTACCTGCGCCCGCTGTTCACGGGTGAGGAAATTTGGTGCCAGTTGTTCTCCGAGCCGGGCTCGGGTTCGGATTTCGCGGGTCTCTCCGCCAAGGGCGTCAAAGACGGCGAAGAGTGGATCGCCAACGGCCAAAAGGTGTGGACGACCCTGGCCCACCTCTCTCGTTGGGGCCTGCTCGTCGTGCGCACCGATGCCGAAGCCGTCAAGCACGCGGGTCTGACCGCGTTCGTGGTCGACATGCACGCGCCGGGCGTCGAGGTGCGTCCGCTGCGCCAGATGACCGGTGAGGCCGAATTCAACGAGGTGTACTTCACCGACGTGCGTATCCCAGAGTCCGAGATGCTCGGCAAGCCCGGTGACGGCTGGCGAGTCAGTCTGACGACGCTGATGAACGAGCGCGTCGCCATCGGTGGTGTCGTGCCGCCGCGCGGCTCGGGCACCATTGCCTCGCTGACCAAAATCTGGTCGACCAAGAGCCCGGACGAGCGCGACCCCGCAGCTCGTGACGAGCTGATGAAGTTGTGGATCCGCGCCGAGGTGTTGCGCCTGACGAACATCCGCGCCGGCCAGAATCGCAAGATGGGCGTTCCCGGTCCCGAGGGTTCGATCGGCAAGATGGAGTCGGCCAACTTGAACAAGGCGATCTTCGAGTTTGCAATGAACCTGCTCGGGCCCGAGGCGATGCTCTACGGCAGTTACGAGATGATCCGCCCCGAGACCGCGATGGGCTTCGAGACCTACCAGAAGGCTTTCCTGCGCAGCCGTGCCAACTCGATCGAGGGCGGCACCACCGAAGTGATGAAAAACATCCTCGGTGAGCGCGTACTTGGACTCCCCGGTGACGTGCGAGTCGACCGCGACGTCCCTTGGTCAAAAGTTCCCAGGAACTAGAAACGCCCCGGCAAAGTTCGGGTAACTAGGTCGCGCTGCCGAGCAGCACGCCCAGATAGAGCGTTGCGAGAGAGGCCACGAGACCGATCCCGCCGCCCACGGCGAGGACCAGTTTGCTCTTGGCGTTGGCGTGTGCCGCCGCGGCACCACCGGCCGCGACCACAACGAGGATTTTTGCTCCGAGCGTTGCGTGATAGGCCGAGTCCATCGCCGAGACGTCGATGACGAGGAGACTCCACATGCCGGTGATCACCGTGACGCCCAAGGCGGGCCATGCCACCCGGGCAAAACCGTTGGCGATGTTTTTCAAGGCCTCCGGGTTCGTCCTGCGTACGTGGGGCACCAGCCCAGCGAGCATGATCTGGCCACCGACCCAGACGGCTGCGGCCAACAAGTGAAGAAACGTGCGCAGCGACTCGAGGCCGGGATCGATCATCGACGTCGGTCCCCGGTCGAGGAGAGCGCGTGGAGCACGGTGCTGGCCGCAATGTCGTGGTCGCGGCTGGATCTGCGTCGGGTGGCGGGCACCGCAAGCATCGAGTAGCAGGTGGCGAGGGTGGCGGCTTGAAGTTCACGAATGTTGCGCGGCGGGGGAAAGTATTCGTCCTCCTCGGTGACGCGGACTTCTTCGATGCCGTTGCGTGGCGCGAGCCGCGCGAGAACCTCGTCAACGAGTTCCTCGGGTGCCGAGGCACCTGCGGTGACGCCGATCGTGCCGGACAGATTCGCGGGAAGTTCGTCGGCTCGGTTGATGCGCAGCACCGTGGCGCATCCCGACTCGATGGCGAGGCGTTCGAGTGCCCTGGTGTTCGACGAGTTCGACGACCCGATGACAATGATCAGATCGCACCGGGGAGCCATCGCCTCGAGCGCGGACTGGCGGTTCGTCGTGGCAAAACACAGGTCGCTGCGTTCGGGTGACCAGACGTCGGGGAATCGTTCCCGTACGCGCACGGCGACACCCGACCAGTCGCGGTGGGAGAGGGTGGTTTGGGCGAGCAATGCCACGGGCTGATCGAAGACCGGAAGTGCATCGA
Organism: Actinomycetota bacterium; assembly: GCA_016870865.1. Lineage (GTDB taxonomy): Bacteria > Actinomycetota > Acidimicrobiia > Acidimicrobiales > Ilumatobacteraceae > F1-20-MAGs119. The sequence continues at coordinate 3,700 of VGAC01000003.1, read as the reverse complement.
CATCTTCGACCGATTCAACGCGGCTGATGGCCTGCGGTGCAACGGCCATCGTGCCCACGGCCTCCTCGTGGCCCTCGTGGCCGACGTAGACGACGCGGTAGCCCTTGTTGGCGCGCACCTTGACCTCGTGGTGCACCTTCGTCACGAGTGGGCATACCGAGTCAACGACGTAGCTGCCCCGACGGCGGGCCTCTTCGACCACGGCAGGGGGTGAGCCGTGCGCCGAGAGCATGATCGGACAGCCCTCGGGGACTTCGGACAGGTCGTCGACGAAGACGACGCCTCGTTCGCGGAAGCGGTCCACGACGATGCGATTGTGGACGATCTCGTGGTAGCAGTACACCGGAGGGTCGAAGGTACGTACCAGCCAACTCAACGCCTTGATTGCCATCTCCACGCCCGCGCAAAAGCCCCGCGGGGCGGCAAGCAATACCTTGTCAACGCTCGTGTCGGACACCTCTTCCACGGTACTTCTCGGCGTCGCCGTTAGCCTGACCTTGTGGGTGATTCGGTTGATCTCAGCGCCCGGATCACCGAGGTGGTTGCCGACTCTCCGGCCTACCGTGCAGGTGTCCGCCAGGGTGACGTCGTGGCCATGGTCAACGACCAGCCGATCCGCGACATCATCGAGTGGCACCATCAGGTAGACGAAGCCCACGTTTCACTGCGCCTTGACCGCGGGGGAATGCTCGTCGACATCGAGGTCGAGAAGGATCCCGGCGAACCACTCGGTGTGTCCATCGCCAGTGCGGTTTTCGACCGCGTGCAGACCTGTGACAACCACTGTTCGTTCTGCTTCATCTATCAACTCCCCAAAGGTCTACGCCGCAGCCTCTACCTGAAGGACGATGATTTCCGCCTCAGTTTCCTGTTCGGAAACTTCACCACCCTCACCCGCTTCACCGAAATGGACCTCGAGCGTGTCATCGACCAGGCACTCTCACCCCTCCACGTCAGTATCCACGACACCGACCCGTGGGGTCGTGCCGAGATGCTGCGCAACGAGCGCGGGGCGATGAGCCTGCGTTGGCTGGGCGCCCTTGTCGACAACGGCATCAAGGTCCGGGGCCAGATCGTCTTGTGCCCCGGCGTGAACGACGGTGAGGTGTTGGAACGCACGTTGGCGGCAGTCCTCGACGAGTACGCCGCCATCGACGCGGTGGCGATCGTGCCCCTCGGTTTGAGCAGGTTCAATCCCGAGGCGGCACTGCGCGTTCACCGTGCCCAAGACGCGCGACGCGCGCTCGACACGATCGAGGAGTGGCGAGAAGTCGCACGGCGCGTGGTTGGCCACCCCATGTTCTGGGCGTCGGACGAGTTGTACCTGCTTGCCGGCAAACCGATACCCGATGCCTCCGCATACGGGGATTTCCCCATGTACGAAGACGGTGTGGGGATCGTCGCGAGTTTCCGCGAGGAATTTGCAGGCCGGCGATCATCGATCACCGGCCCGACGTCGGGCTTCTTTGCATCTGTCGACGGTGCCACGCCTTCGGGCTACCGCGCCGAGCGCGTGCCCGGCAACCCCGCCGGTGACACGGGCTTGCGACCCGTGCGCGTGCAGATCGCCCCAACTGCGACAGCGGCGGCGAAGGGGAGGGTGGGCATCCTCACCGGCGAGTACGCGGCGCCCGTCATCGCCTCACTCGTCGACAACCGCAACGTCAGGGTCATCGCCGTGCGCAACGAGTTCTTCGGGGGCAACACCGCAGTTGCGGGTTTGATGGTCGGCCAGGACCTCGTGCGCGAAATATCCGCACATCCGGATATCGACGAGTTTTTGCTTCCCGATGTCTGCTTGTCAGAGGGCAGATTTCTCGATGGCGCGACACTCGCCGACTTGCCAGCGAATGTGACCGTCGTTCGCAGTGACGGGGCTTCACTGCGCCGTATTCTCGATTGCGCGCCATGAAACCCCACGTCGTCATCGTCGGCCGACCCAACGTCGGCAAGAGCACGCTGTTCAACCGTTTCGTGGGTGGACAGGTGGCAATCGTCGAAGACCGCCCGGGTATCACGCGTGACCGCAAGACGCACGACGCCAACTGGCTCGGCCGCGAATTCACCGTCACCGATACGGGAGGTTGGATGCCCGCGGGGTCCAAGCTCGACGAGAAGGTGTCACGCCAAGTCGAACAGGCGGTCCGGACCGCCGACCTCGTGTTGTTCGTCGTCGATGCATCGATAGGCGCCACCGACGATGACGAACGCATCGCCACGTGGCTGCGTCGCACCGGACGAAGCGTTCTCGTCGTTGCCAACAAGGCCGACAACGACCGCCGCGAAACCGATAGTTGGAGCTTCCTTTCGCTCGGTCTCGGCGAGGCCCACCCTGTTTCGGCCCTCCACGGCCGCCGTGCGGGCGACCTGCTTGACGTCGTTGTCGTTCAGCTCGGCCTCACCGACGAAAAACAGACCGCCGATGCCGACGGTGAGATGCCCCAGGCAGGCGACACCGATCTCAAGGGTGTGCCGCGCGTCGCCATCGTCGGTCGCCCCAACGTCGGCAAGAGCACCCTCTTCAACCGCCTGTGCGGTGAAGAGCGCAGCGTCGTCCACGACATGGCCGGCACCACGCGCGACGCCATCGACACCCTGATCGAAGCCGACGAAGGCCGAATCATCCTCGTCGACACCGCAGGCATGCGCCGCCGAGCCAAGATCGACGATTCCGCCGAGTACTACTCGCTGGTCCGCGCGTTGCGCGCCGTCGACGAAGCCGATGTGACGTTGCTCGTCGTCGACGCAACGCAGGGCATCACCAGCCAGGACCAGCGCTTGGCCGAACGCATCGATGCCGCCGGAAGCCCGCTGATCGTCGTGCTGAACAAGTGGGACCTGCTCGATACCGAGGCCCGCGAGGAAGTCACCACCGAAATAGGGCGCAAGTTCTACTTCATCGGTGACGCCCCGGTGTTGCGCATCTCCGCGCTGTCGGGCAAGGGTGTGCACCGTCTGATGCCGCTTCTCACCGAGTCGATCGAGCAGTATCAACGTCGGGTCCCCACCCGTGACGTCAACCGTGTCATCGCCCAGGCACAGCAAAAGCAACCCGCCGCCGCCGGTGCACGCGTTCTCTACGCGCTGCAGGGAGCCGCTGACCCGCCCACTTTCACGCTGTTCGTCAACCGTGAACTGCCGCCGACGTACCTGCGCTATCTCGAGCGTTCAATCCGCGAAGCGTTCAAGTTCGGGTCCACTCCGATCAAACTGCGTGTGCGGCGCAGGGCCGAATAGGAAAGCGAACGCGATGCCCTGGTGTGAAGAGTGCGCCAAGTACTTCGCTCCGAGTTCGATGACCGACGACGGTCGCTGTCCGAAGTGCGGCAAGGTCGCCGACCTGCCTAATGCTCACGGTCGTGTCACCGCAAAGAACCTCGACTTGAAGGCGCTCGCCAAGGGCGAAGAGGACACGGGCGCTGAAAAGGCCCCGTGGCATTTCAAACTGCTCCTCACCGCTTTGGTGCTGTACCTCTCCTGGAGGGTTGTGGACCTCTTCAGGTAGTCTCTCGGGCGTACGGGCTGTGGCGCAGCTTGGTTAGCGCGCTTGTCTGGGGGACAAGAGGTCGTGGGTTCAAATCCCGCCAGCCCGACCACTCTTTTCGCATGAAACGTTGTCTTGGTCTCCTGGTCGTTTCATTGGTTGTCCTCTTCGCGTCGCCGGTGGCGGCGTCGGCCTCCGTGACGCAGTTGGTGATCG
>VGAC01000002.1 GCA_016870865.1 Actinomycetota bacterium | reverse complement strand
ACGACGACGAACATCAGGACAAGAGATCGCGCGACGATACGCACGCGACGCGCAGTCCTCCGCGATGTCATCGACAAGTCCTCCAGCCCGAGACTCGTTGCAGACCTCTCCCACCGGGTAGTGGAAACTTGGTCCATTTTGACGGCCTACACCCCAAAACTGAATTCCGACATGTTTGGAAAATAGTCCTTATTTACTCCGAAAGGGTATCGCAACGGACCCTGCGTGTCTAAGCAGTGAAAACGCTCACTTTTTCATCGGCAGAAGCCCGATTCCATAGGCTGAGACCCGGTGCCTCAACAAAAACGTCGCCCGCGCACGACTCCTGACTTTGCGGCAATCGAAGCATTGACGGCCAACCTCCTCGCTACCCACGGCGAGAGCGGACTGCGCATCGAGGACTTGCAGCGCGCAACGGGTGTCTCCAAGAGCTCCCTCTACGGCAAGTACGGCGGTCGTGACGGCTTGGTGGCTGCAGGGCTGATGGTGCTCTACGAGCGTCATTACCGAGAGACCATCGGCGTCATCGACGAAATCGTTCGCACCTCGCAGTCACGCAAGGAAGTCATGGAGCGCTTTCGACAACTCACGCGTTACGTAGCCGACCTACGACGAACCACCGAACGTTTGCATCGTGCAGCAGTGTTGTCGGGAACGATTGCGCGACCCGAGTTGCGAGCCAAGGTGACGCTACTGCACGGCGAGATGATGAAGGATCTCGCTCGCAGTCTCGACCTGGCACGAGTTCGCGGATTTGCAAGGCAGAACTATTCGTCTCGCATGCTCGCCAACTTCATCTCTGCACTCACCTTCGGACGCCTCATCGTTGCCTTCGACAACGATCTGCCGGCCGACGAACTCGAACAATGGACCGATGCCACCATGGTGATGCTCGGCGCACTCTTCTTCGCCGACTAGGGATCGTCAGCGCGCTGCTTGTCGTGCGGCGACGAGATTCGCCATCACTTTGGCGGCTCGTTCAGCAAGACCTGCGGGTGGTGGGCCCATCGGCAGTCGTGCCTCACCAACGCCAATCTCGTCTATGCAGACCTCACCAGAACCAACGCGGAGTGTTAGTAAGGATTTGGTACGGCGGGTTGAGCGGCCAATAGTGGGGACGCAGGACTGATCGCCTAGGACTACCCGCGAACCCACTGAGCATGCGGGCAAGTAGGTGAGGTTGGGGTAGTGGGCTTCTGATTCGCCGTCGATTTGACGGCTGGACAGAATCGTGGGCTCGACAGAGCCTGCCTGCTTCATCGATCTCCGACATCTTGAAACTTGTCCACGATGGCGAGACTCAAGATGCTTCAGATAGTTGATCGGGGAACATCTGGTGAACATCCCGTGCCGTGTGCCTTCTCTCCAGGAGGTGTCGGGGTGTACCGATTGCTTTATTTTTCTGGATTTGTGTTGCGTCACGTTTCGCGTTGTTTCAACGCAAGGTATTCCCAAACCGCAGGTCGTAGGTTCGATTCCTACCGGGGGCGCCAGCGGCGGAACAGGTAAAAACAAAGGGGCAACCCCAGCCGAGAACGTGGAATGCGGTTCTCTGCTCCGCAGTCATGGTGCCTGGCGGCCGCGGAGGGCCCCACGCCCTCGGATGTCTTTGCGGGAACCTGTCTAGTGATGAGCTTGACGGGTGATGCGTAGGTCGGTGCGCACGAGCGAGGCGACCAGATAGATGAGCAAGAACATTGCCGTGCCGAGGACGGCGATGGTGGGCCCGGGGGCGACATCGAGATGATATGACACCACGAAACCGGTGAACACCTGGAACAGTGCCAGTCCGGTGCCGGCCAGTACTTGTTGCGCGATTGTCGAGGTGACGAGTCGAGCGGAAAGTGCTGGTCCGATCAACAACGAGACGGTGAGCACGATGCCAATCGCGCTGATGCAGACCACGACGCTCATCGCGATGAGGATAAGTATCACACTGGTCTGACGCGCGACTGCAATGCCCACTTGCCGGGCGTGCAACGGATCAAGGGTGACGAAGGTCAAATCCCGAAAGTTGCTCGTGACGTATAGGAGCACGATGACGACCAGAACCATGATGATTCTCAGGTCGCTCGCGGTGACCGTGAGTAGTTGACCAAATAGCAAATGATTGAGAGAGATGTTGGTATCGACGCGGCTCAAGGCGATGATCCCGCACGCGAAGAAGCCCGAGGCGACGACGGCGATGACAGCATCACGGGGCAACGCCGACTTTTGGGTGAAGTAGGCGATGATCAGGGTGACCGTCAGTCCGGCGGCGAGCGCACCGATCAGAATCGCTCCTCGTCCGAACAAAGCGAAAGACAGGGCGACTCCAACAAGGGTCGAATGAGACATCGCATCGGCCATGTAGGAGAGCTGACGGTGGATGATCCAGACCCCGATTGAAGGAGCCAAGACCGCGACGAGGAGGCAGACCAAAGCACCGCGTTGCGAAAAGCTCGAAGAAAACGGGTCTAGGAAGAAATCAATCATTTGCTCAACAGACTTGTGAGCGTGTCCGCATCCAGAACCTCACTCGGATTTCCATCGGTGAGAAGAGAGGTGTTGATTCCGATACAACGTTTGAAGCGCCGCTTGACGAAGGCAACGTTGTGGCTGGAGATCAGCACCGACTTTCCACGATCAGCCAACATGTCGAATGTGTCGATCAGGGCATCGGCACGCCGCTCATCGACGCCGGATGCAGCCTCATCGAGGAGCAAAATGTCCGTCTCCTGAGCCAGGGCACGGGCCAACATGACCCGCTGCTGTTGACCTCCGGACAAGTTCGACAGCGGCCGGTCGGCGAGGTCCGCCAGGCCAACCTGCTCGAGACAGGATTCGACGGCCGCGATGTCAGTATGGCCGGGTCTAAAGCCCAACCGACCGAAACGGCGGCGACCGCTCAGGACGACATCGCGGACCCGGATGGGAAACGAGTGGTCGGCCGACGAGACCTGCGGGATGTAACCAACGACGTGACGATCGAGATGGTGACAGTTACGGCCGCCAATGACGACATCACCGGTGTGTCGAATCTGGCCCGCGAGAGCTTTCAATAGGCTCGACTTACCCGCGCCATTGGCGCCGATGAGTGCGACCACCTCACCCACTCCGATGTCGAAATTGATGTCATCCAAGGCACGAATCGAGCCGTACGAGACGCTGAGGCGAGCGACGGAAAGAACGGGTCCCGAAGGGGAATTCAAGGCCGCATCATTCAGGAGCACTTCAACCCTTGACGCAGCCGCTCCAAATTGGAGCGCTGCGCCACGATGTATGAGGCTCCGGCATCAAGGTCTTCTTGGCTGAAACCCTCAATCGGGTCGAGGAGGTCGCTCGTGGCCCCGATCTCTTCTGCGATGGTGTTCGCCAGGTCGGCGGGCAACAGGGTCTCGAAGAAGATCGTCGAAACGCTGTTGGCGGCCGCGAATTCGGCGATCGCCTGGAGGGACTTGGCAGACGGTTCTTCTTCGGGGTTCACACCCGCAATCGCTACCTGTTGAAGATCGGCCCGCTGGGCGAGGTATTCGAACGCACGGTGCGACGTGACCAAAACACGGCTCTGGCAGTTGGCGAGGCCGGCATCGAACTCGGCCCCGAGCGTCTCGAGCTGGGCCACGTAGGCATCGGCCGCAGCGGCGATCGCCTCGGTGTCGAGCCCCTCGGTCGACGAGAGAACGGACGCAACCGAGCGCGTCATCTTCGCCATGTTTGCCGGATCGAGCCAGACATGGGGATCCTTGCCCGAGGCGAGGACTTCTCCGTCGGTTTCACCCTCAGTGCCCTCCAACTGGGCGACGACATCCAGGACGGTGAGGCCCTCCAGCAGATCCACCTGCACGATTGATGACGGCAGCGAGGACAGGACCTTTTCGACCCCGGGCTGGAACCCATCACCGATGTAGAAGACGATGTCGGCTGCCTCCAGACTCGTCACCTGGCTGGCGGTCAATTCGAGATCGTGGGCACCGTCGCCGGGTGGGGTGAGGCCCAGCACGTCGACCGATCCGCCAGCCACGGCACGGACGATTTCCTCGATCGGGTAGAAGGCCGCGGCGACAGAGAGTTTTGCGCCTTCGACCGTTGCGGCACCACCCGGGGACGAGTCGTCGGAACCCGAGCAGGAGGCGAGCACAACAGCGCCGACGAAGGAAAGAACGATGAGGGGGAACTTGGATCGCGGTTTCACGGCTTGTACCCTATCATGCAAATGAGAATCATTCTCAAACTACCGGTGGTCGTCATCTGGAGGTCCTCGTGTCGTTGACAGACAACAAGGTGCCCGTCACTGTTGTGACCGGCTTTTTGGGAAGCGGAAAGACCACGCTGGTCAACTACATCCTCAACGAGCAGCACGGGAAGCGAATTGCGGTCATCGAGAATGAGTTCGGTGAGGTGGGCGTCGATGACGCGTTGATCATCGACGCAGAGGAAGAAATTTTCGAGATGAACAACGGCTGCATTTGCTGTACCGTGCGCGGCGATCTCATCCGCATCCTCGGCACGCTCATGAAGCGTCGAGACAAGTTCGACTACATCCTCGTCGAGACCACCGGACTCGCGGATCCGGCGCCCGTAGCCCAGACGTTCTTCGTTGACGACGAGATACGTGCTCAGTTGCGTCTCGACGCGATTGTCACCGTTGTCGATGCCAAACATCTGTCTCTGCACCTCTTCGAAGAAAAGGCAGAGGGGGTGGAAAACGAGGCACTCGAGCAGATTGCTTTTGCGGATCGCATTCTTGTCAACAAGACCGATCTGGTCACGGAGGAGGAGCTTGTCGAGATCGAGGGGCATCTGCGGACAATCAACGCTTCGGCTTCCGTTGTTCGCACCCACATGAGCAAGGTCGACCTTGATTGGGTGCTGAACGTCGGGGCCTTCGATCTCCAACGTGTCCTCGAAGTGGAGCCGACGTTCCTCGAGGATTCGGAACACCTCCATGATCAGTCGATCACCTCAGTGGGCATCGAAGAGACGGGACAGGTCGATGTGGCCAAGATCAACAACTGGTTGGGGTGGCTCCTCGGTGAAAAGGGAGTCGACATCTTCCGAATGAAGGGAATCCTGAATGTGGCGGGCTCCGACAACCGTTTCGTTTTCCAGGGTGTTCACATGCTCTTTGACGGCCAGCCCGATCGGGCCTGGGGCGAGGGCGAGGATCGCGTGAACAAGATGATCTTTATCGGCCGCAATCTTGATCGCGATGAGATCACGCAGAGATTCCGTCAGTGTCTGATTCGCTGACGACACCGATCTCGGCGACCGAGCAGGTGTTGGCGGTCCTTCCCGACTACGTATCCGATGTCGACGTGTCACCCGATGGCCGACACACCGTTGCGGGATCAGTGTCCGGCCATGTCTGTATTGCGGGTGCCGGCGACGAGTCCCGGATCATCGAAGCGCACGACGGTGATGTTGTGCGCGCGAAGTGGAGCCCTTCGGGGCAACTCTTGGCGAGCTGTGGAATCGATGGAGCCCTGAGAATCTGGGACCGGTCCGGGTCAATGGTGGCCGAGGCCCGGCACAAAGGTTGGGCCACGGACCTGGCCTGGAGGACGAGTGGCGACGAGGTGGCTGCCGGCATTGGACGACACGTCGTGCGTCTTCTTGCGAACGGAATGAAGACGGTGCAGCACGAGGAATTACCGGCAACGGTCGAGTGCGTGACTTGGAGCAAGGACGGTCGTCGTCTCTTCGCCGGTCATTACGGGGGCGTCACAATGCTCCAGGGGTCTGCGAAGCCGGTCAAAACCTTCCGCTGGAAAGGGGCGCCGCTGGCTGTCGCCGCGTCGCCCGACGGTAAATGGGTGGTAACGGGTAATCAGGATGCATCTCTGCATGTCTGGAAGGTGGCCGACGGCTCGGAACTGCAGATGACCGGTTTCTCCACCAAGGTGCTGCTCATCGCCTGGAGTCACAACTCCCAACGTTTGGCCAATGCCGCAATGAACGAAATCTCCGAGTGGGATTTCTCGGGTAGAGGACCCAAGGGAAGCAAGCCGATCGGCATGCTTGGCCACTCTGAACGGATCACCGGACTCGGCTACTCGCCGACGGATCACACGATTCTCGGGTCGGTTGCCACCGACGGCTCGGTTTGTCTGTGGCGCCCCGCAAAGAGCGGGAATTCGATGCTTCACAGTCATCAGACTCGTCACGTGCTGAGCACGATGGTGTGGTCGCCGACATCACCTCGGATGATCTGCGGGACGTCCAACGGTGAGGTTGTCTCGTTGACGTTCGAGGAAAAAAGCGAGAAAGGGTCCTGATGCACGAGGATCGACCGACGCGGTCAACCCGCTTCTCCGTGCTTTTGTGTCGTGATTGTTGCTGCGGCACGGAGACGAAGCACCCGGACTTTGATCACCAGCGACAGGAACTCGAACTGCAAAAGGCGGCCATCGAGGCAGGGGGGAGCCTGCACCGAGTGAAGTGCCTCGATGCCTGTGGTCAGTCAAATGTCGTCGTTCTGCGCACACCCGAACGCGGCAGGGTGTGGTTGGGTGACTTGGCGGATGATGCGTCCCACGAGGCTCTGTGCGCGTACGTGCGAGCGGGCGCCCTCGGGCACCTCCCCCCGGCCCTCGAGGTTCGCCGCTTCGCACCGTCGACGGCATCTGAAGAGGTGGAGGGTCGCTGCAACCTGCGAGGGATACCGGTCCGTGAATCTTGACGATTTTCTCTCCAAGGCGTCGATCGTCGACTGTCATGGACAAATCGCTTTCGAGTTGGTGCTTCTTCTCAATGGTGAGGTCTTGGTGAAGAGCCGACATGGAAATTTTCAGGTCGATCCACGCACGAGGGTTGTGTCTCCTCCGGGACGGGTCGTGCCGCAGGAAGTGGTCGAACAGGCCATCGTGTTCGCGCGTTCCTGCTTGTAGCGAAGTCTCCGGCGGTGACGTCCTTTGATGGGTCGCCCCCGGGGTGTGATGCGCTCTCGATCCCGCGGCCTTGTGGCCGGGCGGATGGAGGGTGCCCGCGGGTGGGTTCAATCGGACAGACGTGGGTCACGGCCCAGCCGTGGTCGCAGGTCCAATCCCCGCCGGGGGCGCCAACAGAATCGCGGGGGACTGTTCATCGGCAGAACCACCTTGCTGCTCGTCGGGGCTTCAGAGGGCCGAGGCCCATGGTTTCGTCGGACGGAAGGCCCTGCTGAGATTCACGGGCTCAGGCCCGGCCGTCCTACTGTGTTGCCGATGGCACTGCATCTCAAACCAGGTTCGGCGTGGTCCGACTTCTACGCCCAAGCCCGACAAGCGGCGTCCGAGGCCTTCGATGCGGAGTCCTTGCGAAATCTGATCGGCGGTGAGTGGGTCGCAGGAGGAGTTTCGCGGCCGCACACGGTTCCGGTCGATGGCTCGCAGATCATAGGAGCGCCCGCGATCAGCGCAGCCGAGGCACAGGAGGCGATGGCGCTTGCGGTGAAACAGGACAAAGAGTGGTCGAAAGTAGCGCTCGACGAACGTATGTCGCGCGTGAAGCGGGCGTCGTCCCTGCTCCGTGAGCAACGCGACACGATCGCGGGTCTGTTGATGTGGGAGATCGGCAAACCCTGGAAGCTCGCCTGCGATGACGTCGACCGCTGCCTCGACGGTGTCGACTGGTATCTCACTCAAATCGAGCGGCAGATTGTCGGTCGTGTGCCGCTCGAGGGACCGGTTTCGAACATCGCATCCTGGAACTACCCGCTCAGCGTCCTCGTCCATGCGGAGTTGGTGCAACTCCTGGCCGGCAACGCGGTGGTGGCCAAGACACCGACCCAGGGAGGTTTCCACGCGCTCACGCTGGCCCACGCCATGATGGCGCGGGCCGGCCTCCCGGTGACCCTGGTTTCGGGGAGCGGCTCCGAATTGAGTGAGGCCCTGATCAGTTCCCCCGAACTCGGCGCCCTGGTGTTCGTCGGCGGTCGAACCAACGGACGCAAGGTTGCGACGCGACTCGCCGATCTGCGCAAACGGCACGTGTTGGAGCAGGAAGGTCTCAATGCCTGGGGTGTGTGGAACTTCTCGCAGTGGGAAGACCTGGCTGGTCACGTGAAGAAGGGTTTCGCCTACGCCAAGCAACGGTGCACTGCGTATCCCCGCTACGTGGTCCAGCGTCGACTGCTGCCCGAGTTTCTGGCGGTGTATTTCCCCGCGGTGGAGTCACTCCGATTCGGACATCCCTGCGCCGTGGAGAGCGACGACGAGGCTCTGCCCGACCTCGATTTCGGTCCCGTGATACAACAGCGAAAAGCAGAGAGCCTCGCCTCGCAATTCGACGAGGCGATCAGCACCGGAGGCATTCCGCTTCTCCACGCCGACTTGTCCGTCGGACGATTCATCGCCGGGCAGGACACCTCGGCCTACGCCGCCCCGGCCTGCGTGCTCGCGCCGCCCTCCGCCTGGTCGCTGCACCACGCGGAGCCCTTTGGTCCCCTCGACTCCATCGTGTTGGTCGACACCGAGGCTGAATTCCTCAGTGCGATGAATGTTTCAAACGGCGCGCTCGTGGCGTCCGTAGCGACCGACGACATGGATTTCGCCGAGCGAATGACCGAGGAGATTCTCGCCTTCAAGGTCGGGGTCAACAAACCACGTTCACGCGGTGACCGGGAGGAAGTCTTCGGCGGTCGCGGAGGCTCGTGGAAGGGAGCGTTCGTCGGTGGCGACTTGCTCGTGGACTCGATGACGAACGGTGATCGGCCGCTCTACGGCAACTTTCCCGACGGATCGCGTTACCCCAGGACCTGAGAAATTCCCCCGAGTCGGGTCCCGAGAACAGCGATGCCTCCCGCAGAACCGCCACGCGGGGGCGGAGATTCAGATGCGTTCGAACTTGACGACCTCGGCGTTGAAGGCCTCCACCATTTCGGGGGAAATCGAGGGTCGGGTTCTGCCGATGGCGCTCAGGAGGTCGTCCTCGGACACCACGGGTTCACCCCCCTCGATTTGGGCACGCGAGAACGCTGAAGCTGCGGCACGCTGCGCGGCCAGGTCGACGTCGCCGGGGGTGAAGCCGACGGATCGCTTGGCGAGAGACTCGGCGATTTTTGTGCCATCGAAATTCATGAAGGTGAGCGCCCGTGACCACAAAGCGGTGAGAGCGACCAGGTCCGGCGGGCCGATGCCGATGAGAAAATCGAATCTCCCCGGACGCAGCACGGCCGGATCGATGGTGTCCACGAAATTCGTCGCACAGATCAACAACTTTCCGGACTGTTGGCGAAGTTCGGGAATCGACTTCAAGAGTTCGTTGACGACCCCGGCCGCCGCCGGTCGTAGTTCACGCGCCGGAGCGATTTCGTCGAACTCGTCGATGAAGATCACAACGTGCTCGAGTCCGCTCAACTCGAAGAACGCCTCACGAAGTTCGTTTGCCAAGGTGCCGTCGCCACTGGCGAGTTTCGAGGGCAGCAACTCGATGAAAGGCCAACGCAATTTGCTCGCCAGAGCCTTGGCGAAGGTCGTCTTGCCGGTGCCGGGAGGACCAAACATGAGCACCGTACTCGGGAGCCGGAGACCCACCGATGACGCGAGGCCGGGATCGGACAGGGGCGCGACAATCCGCTGGTTGACCACCTCACGTTCTCTCGTCATCCCCGAGAGTTGATCCCACAGATGCCCGTCGAAGACCTCGCCACCCCACTTGTCGATGATGCGAACTTCACTTGGTTCCAATGACAGGCACTTCTCGTACAGTTTCAGGCCCTCAACGGGCACGAAGCCCCGGTTCAAAAGCGCCTGCTCCCCGACCTGACCCGGTCCCATGAGGGCGGAGACGCGACGCACCCCGAGATGTAGGAGTCGATTCTCGAGTCCCGCCGAAAGAGCAGAGCCGATTCCCAGATTTCGCCATTCGGGATGGATCGCCACGAGTTGGGTCCACGCGCGGTCTCCTGCGACACGAGCGCCGACCAGTCCCACGAGCAACCCTTTGGCGTGAGCCACCACGACCACGGCCCCGTCTTTCACGTCTGCAATGAACTGGGCGATTTCGACGGCACCGCTGTCGGGAACCGAGCGCAAGTCTTCGAGCAGCCGCACCGCGACCCCGAGCTCTCGGGGGGCAAGGTCGGAAATTTGAAATTCGATGCCCTCAGGCTACCCCAGAGCCACAGCAAAGGCACGGGTTCGATGGTCGTATGGCGGAGTTGCTCGCGGCACACAACGGCGCGTGGACGCGCGCCTGAGAGTCGATCACTCCACCGGCATCGGTGGTGGGGCAGGGCCGCAAGTCGATGGGGTCCCGCCATGGGCGCCGGTGACGGTTCAGCGCCCGTCGGGTGACCACTCGACCCGCCAGACGAAGGCCTGTCGCGTGTGGTGATGTCGCGTGGCTTCACTGTTATTTTCAACGTCGTGACTACGACCAGAGCATCGGTCTCGGACTCCGGCCCACTCGCGGTAGCACGTATCGGCATCGTGACCGTCAGCGATCGTGCGTCAGCCGGCCTATACGAAGACAAGGGCGGCCCGGCAATCAGGGAGTTTCTCTCCCGACACCTCACCAGCGAGTGGGAGGCGGTAACACGTGTCATCAACGACGATGTGGCCACGATTGCCCAGACCCTGGTCGATTTGGCAGATCAAGAACGCTGCGATGTGATCGTCACCACCGGCGGCACCGGCCCCGCACAGCGCGATGTGACACCCGAGGCAACCGAGCAGGTGTGCGACAAGATGATGCCGGGCTTCGGCGAGTTGATGCGTGCCGTCTCACTCAAGGTGGTGCCGACAGCGATTCTCTCGCGCCAGACCGCGGGCATTCGCGGCTCGTCGCTGATTGTGAACCTGCCCGGAAAGCCCTCGTCAATCGCCGACTGCTTGACGGCCGTGTTGCCGGCGATCCCATATTGCGTCGACTTGATCGGCGGTGCCCGATTGGAAATGAACGGCGAACTCGCCGCTTTTCGACCAAAGGGCGCCTAGCGCCGCGGTGTGGCTCCGCTACAACTTGGTCGGATTCGGTGCGTCACCATAGACGGCCTGGGGGTCGAAGACCTTCTCCGTCATCGTGAAGGTGAGGCCGAGCGGTTCATCGACGTCGGGGGAAATCGGCACGCTGCGGTAGAAGCACGAGCGATACCCGACGTGGCAACTCGCGCCACCCTGCACATCGACGCGCAGCCACACCGAGTCCTGGTCGTCGTCGATGAGAATCTCACGCACCCTTTGCACAAGACCGCTCGTCGCGCCCTTGTGCCACAACTCTTGGCGGCTGCGACTGAAATAGACCGCCTCACCTAGTTCAATCGTCTTTGCGAATGCTTCGGCGTTCATGTTTGCCAGCATCAGCACCTCACCGGTGTCGTAATCCGTGGTCACCACGGGAATCAGGCCGTCCCTGTCGAACTTCGGAGCCAGGACGCGACCTTCTTCGACTTGTTCCACACTCGTGCGTGGGGCATACCAACGGTGCGCAGGGGAAACCACGACGCTCAGGCTACGGCATCGTGCCCGTCCGCGACGGGCCTTCTCCGGGGGGATCCAAATCTCGGCGCTTGTGTCTCTCGGACCACGGCGAGTCTTCACGGGGGCCAGTCCACCTGTCGGTCAAAGGCCCTGAGCATGCAGACAGCGACTGCGATCGTCGAGCCGTGCGAGACAAGACAAACACTCGGGTCGGGGTGGTCCCCGAGCGCCGCAGGTCGCGTGTTTCGAAGGCCGTAACGTATTTGGTCATGCCACCGTCTGCCCGAAAAACGACGATTCGAGAGCGATGGTGAAACGACGTGATTGAGCCGCGCGAGATCGTCTTCGAGGCCGATGCGGTATCGGCGCTGTTCGAGATCTTGAACATCATGACCGACCAGTTGATGGAGGGAAACATGGTGGCGCGATGGGACGCGGAAGCAATAGTGGATCTGCAGATGCGCCTGAGTGGTCTGCCGGAGGGCGAGGCGGTGTGGATGGGAATCGACGACGCAGCCCTGCTGCTCGACGGAATGGCATTCACCGAGGTGATGTCGGTCGATTTTCCCTTCTTCGAAATGGTGCAGTGGACGAGCGATTTCGTGACCACCGAATTGCGTTCACACTGGTCGGAGGAATCGTGGCTGGCCTACGTCGGCCGTTGAGTTCGATGCGGCGGCTATTTCGCCATCTGGCCGCCATCAACGGGAATGATCGCCCCCGTGATGACGCGTGCGTTGTCGGACGCAAGAAACAGCGTCATGTCAGTGATGTCCTGTGACGTGCAGCGCCATTTTGAGCCCGCCATGTTGCCCTGCCCGGAGAACGTCTCGTAGGCCTCCATCGGCGGCATGTCCATGACGGCCGACAGGCCCTGCACCATGCCCGATCCGCGCCCCGGGCCGGGCTCGATCGTGCCGGGGCAGATCGCGTTCACGTTGATGTTGAACTCGCTCAACTCCATCGCCCACGCCGAGGTGAGACCGACTATGCCATGTTTAGACGCAACGTAGTGGGAGAGCATCGCATGACCCGAACCGACGACCGCCGAGGCGATGTTGATGATCTTCCCCGATTCCTCCCCGTTGAGGTGGCGCCCGATCATCGGCGCGACCGTGTACTTGGCAACGAACATCGCACCCTTCAAGTTCGAATCGATCACGGCGTGGAGCACGTCGGATCGCATGTCGTGGATCGTGTCGAGGGCGGCCACGCCGGCGTTGTTCACCACGATGTCGACGCGACCGAGACGTTCGATCACCTCTTCCACGGCTTTCTTGACCTGCATTTCATCACGGAGATCGGCCACAACACCGACGGCCTGCCGGCCGCAGGACTCGACCTCCTTTACCGTCTCGGCAATCATCTCGCGGGTTGACAGCGCGTAGATGTTGGCAATGTCGTGGTCGATGTCGAGCACGGCAACATCACAACCCGCGGCCGCAAAAGCGCGGGCATGGTTGGCGCCCTGACCCTTTCCACCACCGGTGATGAGGACACACTTGCCCTCCAGACCTCTCAACCGTTCTGACATGAACCCCCCTTGGTGTCGAGAGTTCCGAGCGTAGACTGGAAATCCAGTGGGTTTGGTCGGGCGGTCCGGGGGTTGCGGGCGGCGTGTTCCGTTTCGGTGGGGGACTTGCGCGTCGGCGCCGCTAGTTCCCCTTGGATGCGCGTGCCGCAACATTGAGCAGCTGCTTGCGCAACAAGATGCCGTCTCCGGGGGCGAGCAGGAACTTTTCGATGATTTTCCCACCCGGTGTGTCGATTCGTGCGCGCATACGTGTGACGAGGCGGGTCCCCGCAGGGCAGTCGCGCAATTCATAGGCAAGTGTGAAGTCGACGCGTCGTGATGCGGCGCCCCTTTGTACAAGACGCATCACAAGTGCGCGCGGCGGGTCGACGATGACGGCTTCGAAGTCGGCCACGCCACCCGGCAGAGTTTCTCCTGCGTTGAGCGTCTGCCAGTGCTCCTTGATCGTCGTCGCACTTTTGCGGCCAAGGTTGTCGATCCAGTCGTAGCTGTACCAACCCGCGCGACCAAAGCCCATCTGTCGCAGCCAGGGGAACACCTGCTCGGGTGGCGCGGGGATCGTGATGCAGCGCGTCGCAACGATGCGGGCGCTCGGACAGAGGTCGTCACCGACCACTCCGGATGCCTGCTCCTCGGGGGTCGAACCCCAACGTTCGAGGATCATCGCGCCGTTCCCTCGGGGTTGTTCCACAGGCGCACGAGAATCCACACGGCGGTGAAGCCGCACGCCGTCCAGGCGAAGGTGCGAACCAGGTCGGCGGTCATCAGACGGTCGTAGATCTCCTGGTCGAAGCCTTTCATCAAGTCACCGTGGGCGGGTGCCGACCAGAAACCGCTGATGGCGAGAACGACACCCATCGCGATCGCGTTGACAGCCGTGGGAATGCGAAGGTCGCGGCGCGAGCCGAGGAACGCAAGTGCGAGCAGGCCGAGCAGCGTGCCACCCTCGGTCAACCACGGCAGCAACAGCAGATTGCCGATGCGATCGACGTGGGCGTTTTCAAAGGCGACGAAGTCGTCGGAGCCCACCTTGGGGAAGAGCGCGTAGTGGATGAAGTGGATCGTCCACATCAGGCCGACGAGGAACCACGTCGATGCGAACTGTGCCACGGCAAGGGCGCGTTGTGCGCGGGGGGAGGCGAACACACTCGGAAACTACCGACGAATCGTCTTGCAGGCGTCACCGTGCTTGCGGTCCGGCGGGTCGAGGGCCGTCCTTGAATCGGCAAGAATGAGCCCCGGGATTCGTCGAATATCACGCAAGGCAGGGGCATCGTGGCAGATTCATCATTTCCGGTTCGTCCGGAACTTCTCACGGTCGAGTGGCTCGAAGGGCTGATTCGTGCGGGCGGCGATCTTGCCACCAGCGAACGCCTGATTTCCTTCGAGGTGAAGCCCGTTGGCGAGGTGATCGGCGTGTTGGGTGAGGTCGTACGGGTGTTCCTCACGTACAGCCACCCGGGTGCCGGGCCGCCGACGTTGGTGATCAAGTTCGCCCACAAGAACGCCGAGAATCGCCAGATCGCGAACAACACGAAGATGTATGAACGCGAGGTTGGCTTCTTCAACGAGATCGCTAACGAAGTCGACATGCCAAGGACGAAGTGCTACTTCGCCCGGATGGACCCGGTGACGGGTGGCAATGCCGTGGTCATCGAGGACCTTGTTGGGTACGACGTTGGAGACCAGGTGAAGGGTGTGACTCTCGACCAAGTGAAAATGGTGATCGATGCAATCTCGCCGTTGCACGCCCGCTTCTACGACAACTGGCGGGAAAAATTCGGTCACATGATGACTTTCGACTCCGACGAATACATCGAAGGGTTCAGTCCGGGGTTTTTCGGCACGTGGGAACAGGCCGTCAAGAACTTTCCCGAGTGTTTCCCGCCGGAACTTCTCGACGCGTTGCCGCGCTACGTGGCTTCGTTCAAGAAAATCATGAAAGAGATGGGCAACCGCAAGATGACCTTCATCCATGGCGACGTGAAGATGGACAACGCAATGTTCGGCAACGGCCGCCCCGAGTCGCTGCCCGTCATCATGATCGACTGGCAGAACGTCATGGTGTCGAATCCGCTGCAGGACCTCGCCTGGCTGGCAGCTACGAGCCTTGAGGTCGAAGTTCGTCGGGCGATCGAGAACGAGTATCTCGAGTACTACCGCCTGAAGATGGTGGAACACGGTGTGGAGGACTACACGATCGAACAGATCCGCGACGACTACGACGTCGGCCTGTTGTTCATCATGAGTTTCAACATCCTCATCGCGGGTGCGTTCGTGCCATCCAGTGAACGTGATCGTCGCATGGCGATCGTCGGCCTCGAGCGTGCGATTGCGGCGGTGATTGATCGCGGGTTGCTGGCACGCATCCCGAGTTGAAACCCTCGACACGGCGTCGTTTTCTCGCGGTCGTCACCGGGTGGAATCCCACGCCTGGTGGAACGGTGGGTCGAGATCACTGATGGAGCGGGCGAGTTGCTCGTCGATTCGCGCGGCAAAGGCCCTCGAATACGGAAACTCGCCCAGAACGTGCGCTCGCGGTCCGATATGCGGCACAACGCCCCGGCTTCGACTGCGGGTCCCAACCCTGACCAAAACGAGTCGCAAAAGTGCTGTATGTTCCCGTTTGAGGGAAATTCACGCCCGTCGACCGGACGGGGTGTTGAAGGGAGAAGTGATGTCATGAACAAGCGCAAATTACTGTTTGCCGTCGGCACAAGCGCGGCGGTTCTTCTCAGCGCCTGCGGAGGGACTGAATCCTCGACGGGCAGGGTGAAAAATGCCGCACTCGGCAAACGTGCGGCGGTCCTCGCAGAGGGAAGTTGCGACGACGGAGAAATGATCGAGGGAGTCGACGAAGACGACTGTGTGATTTCGGTCAAGCTTGGCAGGACCACACGCAAGGCTGCATTGCAGGTGTTGACCGACGATGGTAAGTGGTTCGATATCGATTCGATGGTCGCCAAGCGCGGCAGGGCCAATTTCGAAGTCCTTTCCACCGACGAGGACGGTTTATGGCTTGACGGCCCGTATCAATACCGAGTCTTTGCACCCCGCAGCGGGAAGTCGCCCGAAGTCATCTCAGCCGAGTTCGAGGTGGTGTACAGCACCGAATCCGCTGAAGACGACACCGATTTCGCTGACGACGATACCGAAGCGTTCGGCGGGGAAACAACCGACACTGTGAGCCCGGAGATGCAGTCGGCAATGTCGGACATCAAGCAGCCCCTAACGAAGTTCGACGACAGCTGCACGAAGATCTTCGACATGGCCGATTGTGTTTTGATGTTCCGTCCGGGTATGGGTCCCGACTTCTTGACGCTCGGAAAGTCAAAGTGGGTGAAGATGTGCTCGACACTTCTCAAGCGTTCCGAGGCAGAATGCGAGATGATGTTCGCGTATGACACGAGCGGCGGCAAGGAGGGTGGCCCGCAAGGTGGCCAGCCTGGTCAGGGCGGAATGCAACCTGGTCAGGGCGGAAAGCAACCTGGTCAGGGCGGAATGCAGCCTGGTCAGGGCGGAACGATGCAGCCTGGTCAGGGCGGAACGATGCAGCCTGGTCAGGGCGGAAAGCAGCCTGGTCAGGGCGGAACGATGCAGCCTGGTCAGGGCGGAACGATGCAGCCTGGTCAGGGCGGAACGATGCAGCCTGGTCAGCAACCGCCGAAGCCAGGCAAGGGCTGAGTCCAACGTCAACCTCAGTCGAGAAAAGGAAGAAGCCCGGCCTTGTGGCCGGGCTTCTTGCTTTCTGTAGTACCGGGGAAAGCGGAGCGAACTAGCGCTTGCCTTTTTTGGCCGGAGCCCTCTTTGCTGCGGGCTTCTTTGCTGCGGCCTTCTTTGCCGGAGCGGGAGCTGCCTTGCGCACCGTGTTCAACTTCGGAGCAGGGGACACGCCCAGGGCGATGTCCTTGAAGCCCTTGAGTGCGGTGATTTTGGCAACGGTCTTTGCCTTGACCTTGATCTGCTCGCCGGTCGCTGGGTTGCGAGCCATGCGGGCTGGACGCTTGATCTTGGCGAACTTTGCAAAGCCGGAGATGTTCACGATTTCACCCTTGGCGACATTCGCAAGGATGACGTCGATCGTTCCTTCGACAAGTTTGGCCGCCGTCTTGTTGTCGACGTCGGCGTGGATGGCTACTGCTTGGATGAGGTCACGCTTCTTCATGAACCTAAAACTATTAGATCGGCACGACCAAGTGGGTGATACCCGTGGCGAAAAGCCCGATTTTTTCGGGTCGTTCGCGGGGGGCCAGGTTCAGCGACCCTTCCACTGGGGTGGACGTTTTTCAGAAAATGCCTTGGGTCCCTCGACGAAGTCTTCGCTCCGCTGGAGCCGGCGCACCGAGTCGTAGGTGGCTTCCATCGACTCGCGCAGCGAGGCCGTGGACAGGCTGCGGTACACCAGGTCTTTGCTGGCCCGCACCGACAAAGGTGAGCAGGCGAGGATCTGGTCGACCCATTCCCGGGTCCGTTCCATCAATTCGTCGTGGGGCACGACGGCGGTCACGAAACCCAGTTCGTAGCCCTCTCGTGCCGAGACATGACGCCCCGTGAGGATCATCCCGAGCGCCCTCTTCGGGCCGATGTGGCGGGGTAGCCGGTTGAGCCCACCGGCAAGGGCGGCGAGGCCGACCTTGGGTTCGGGGAGGGCGAACACGGCCTTGTCGGAGGCGAGGATGATGTCGCAGGCAAGGGCGATTTCGAATCCGCCGCCCATGGCGACGCCGTTCACGGCTGCGATGACGGGCTTTTCCATGTCCCATCGCGACGTCAATCCGCCAAAGCCGCGGGGCATCGGATCGCGCTTGCCGCCCTCGGCTTGGTAGCGCAGGTCGTTACCCGCGCAGAAGCCCCGACCCTCACCGGTGATGACGGCGACCCACATGTCGTCGTCGGCTTCGAAGTCGTCGAAGACGAGGCCCAGTTCGATGTTCGCGGGAGGGTGCATTGCGTTGAGCCGTTCGGGACGGTTCAGGCGGACCGTCATGACGTGGTTCTTTTTCTCGACGAGGCAGTACTGGGTTTCCATGATCCGATTCTTGCCGCTTTCCGTGGACGCTGTTGCCCGGCAGTCAGGCGATGTCGAGGCCGGCATTTTCGGCCTCCGCGGCGAGTTCGAGCCAACGTGATTCGGCGCTGCCCAAGGCCTCGTTGGCTCGCCCTAGCTCCTCGCCGAGCCGAGCAAGCTTTTGGTGGTCGCTGCCCGCGCCGGCGAGTTCCGCTGTCAGGCGTTCGGCCTCGGCTTGGGCCTTCGTCATTGCGCGCTCGGCTTCACCGATCTGGCGGCGCAACGTGCTCGGAGCGACGTTCGGCTTCTGCGTCTTTGCGGGTTTTGTCGCGCCTGTTGTCGCGGCGGCCGTTGTCGTTGTTGCGGACTTCGTCTGGTTCGAACGTTCGGCGAGCCAACCGGCGACACCACCCCGGACTCTGCGCACGTTGCCATCGCCGCCGAGTGCAAGCACCTCGTCGACGGTGAGGTCGAGGAAGGTGCGGTCGTGGCTGACGACAACGACGATGCCCGGCCACGTCTCGAGGTGGTCTTCGAGGGCGCGCAGCGTGTCGAGGTCCAAGTCGTTGGTTGGTTCGTCGAGCAACAAGACGTTGGGTTGCTCGACGAGCGTGAGCAGTAGTTGCAGTCGACGGCGCTCGCCACCCGACAGCGTGCCGATGGGTGCGAACTGGGAATCCCCATCGAACCAGAAACTGCGCATCAAATTGAGGTCTTCGACCGAAGGGTCACCCTTGTCGCCGATGACCGCGTCGCGAACACGCCGCGTCGGGTCGAGGTCGCGACCAAGTTGGTCGTAGTAACCGATCTTGACTGTGGAACCGCGAGTGATGGTGCCCGTTGCGGGTTCGACACGACCCGCAACGAGGTCGAGAAGCGTGCTTTTGCCCGCACCGTTCGGCCCGACGATGCCGATGCGGTCGCCGGGTTCGAGGGTGAGGGTGCAGTCGGCGACGGTGGGTGAGGTGTGGCCGGGCCATGTGAAACACACGTTGGCGAGTTCGACACCCTTCGTACCGAGACGCGTCGTACCGAGATCGAGGCCGATGTCGCCCTGCCGTGCCGGGGCATCGGTGCGTCGCGCGATGAGATTCTTCGCGGCATCAACACGGGCCTTGGGTTTCGTCGAACGAGCGGGAGCGCCGCGCCGGAGCCATGCGAGTTCCCTACGGGCTGCGTTGCGCCGCACTTGTTCGGCGGCGGCCGCGTTTTCCTCGCGTTCGATGCGCGCGGCGAGATAGGCGGCATAGCCCGACCCTGCGTCGATGCCGCGTGGTTCGTGGATGTAGGCATGGCCGCGATCGAGCTCCAACACCTTTGTTGTGACGCGGTCGAGAACATGACGGTCGTGGGTAACGAGCAGCAGTCCGAAGGGCAACGCCGCGAGAGTGTCCTCGAGGTAGGCGATGGCATCGAGGTCGAGGTGGTTCGTCGGCTCGTCGAGCACGAGTGCGTCCCACTCGCGACACAGGAGCGAGGCGAGGGCGACTCGTTTGGCTTCGCCTCCCGACAACCGGTCGGTACGCGCATCGAGCATGTTGCCCATCCCGAGGCGTGAGAGCGCGGCCTCGGCGCGCCACGTCTCGACGTCGACGCTGGCGGCATCGCGCACCGTACCCAGGGGCAGCACGGGGTTCTGTGACAGAACCCCAATCCGGGCGTTGCGGCCCGTTCGCACCTGGCCCGCATCGGGCTGCATTTGCCCGGTGAGAATGCGCAGCAAGGTGCTTTTTCCGCAGCCGTTGAGGCCGACGATACCGATACGGTCACCGCTGGAGACTGTGATCGACAGGTTGCCGAACAGGGGCCGGTTCGGTCGCGCTGCGGCGAGGCCCTGTGCGTCGATGACGATCACCCCGTGGATGATACGAGGACACCGATTGCATACGCTCGGGTGGTGGGCTTCTTTGCAAAACGGCGTGAGCGCAAATTCATCGAAGAGCAACAAGCGGCCGAACGCGAGGCCGCAGCGTCGGCCGCCAAACGCGAGGAACAGATCGGCCTCCTCGACACCATGATCGACGCGGTCGAACGATCCGCACGGGGCGACCTCGACGGCTTGTTCGAGGGTGACGACGGTTCACTCGTGTTGAAGGCCGAAGAGTTCGCGATTGCGCGCATCCAGAACTCCGCTTTGATGGAAACGACTCGCGCACCGGCCACCTATCAGGGCGGGTACGGGGGTGTGTCGTTTCCGCTGTTCGCGGGCATCCGTCTCAACACGGGGGGCATTCGCGGTACCCGCGTGCCGGGTGAAGAATCGTTGTCGTTCATCGAGGAAGGCGACACTGTCATAACCAACCGTCGCGCGGTGTTCCTCGGCGCCAAGAACACCGTCGAATGGCCGTTTGCGAAGGTCATCGCGTGTGAGCACAATGAAGCGGGATACAGCACCTTTGGTGTGTCTGGTCGCAAGAAAAACTCGGGGTTCGCCTACGGCACCGACGTCGCCGACGAGGTGCAATTCCGCATCGAATGGGGCATCGCGCTGTGCAACGCAACAACCGACCGCTTGTTGGCGCAGCTGCACGCCGAACGGGGGCGCCTGAGGGGCCTTTAGTGGCCGGTTGTCAGCGGCTTGGCAAGACGCACACCCGCCAATTTCGCGGGTTCAGCGAGACCCGTCATCGCAACGTCGAAGTCGGGCAGAGCGAACACCCCGCCCTCGTCGGTGATCATGATGTAGCGATCGAACTGCGCAAGGAACTTGCGGTCGTGGCTGACAGCGATGACCGTCCCTTCGAAGCCGTCGAGCGCCCGCTCTAGTGCCTCGGACGAATCGATGTCGAGATTGTCGGTGGGCTCGTCGAGCAGCAGCACGTTGTGGCCGTCGAGCTCGAGGGAGAGAATCTCCAGGCGGGCCTTTTGTCCCCCCGACAGGGTCTGAAATTCCTGCCGTGCCTGGTTGCGCAGTCCGTAACGGGCGAGCGCACGCATCGACTTTTCCTCATCCGTCAGCCTGTCCCGGACGATCTCGATGCACGTGCGCCCGGCAAACTCGGGTCGGTCGTTGATCTGCGTGAACATGCCGACCGACGTGCGTGGCCCGAACGTGATGGTTCCCGACAGCGACTCGGTCTCCCCATTGAGTGCGTTGAGAATGTGGGTCTTGCCGCTGCCGTTGGGTCCGATGAGACCGACACGCTCTCCAAAGTGCACTTCTTCCGAGAACGGCGCGAAGAGGTCGCCGACGGCGACGTCTTCGAGCTTCACCACACGTCGCGCGGAGTCGCTGCCGCGGAAGCGCACATGAATCTGCTGGTCGGGGACGGGCGGCGGGGGAGGACCCGCAGCCACGAACTTCTCCCACCTGGTTTCGGCCGCGTTCGCCTTGGTTGCGTTCTTGAAGTTCTGCGCGGCGCGCGTCTTCATGATCTTCATGTGATGGAACAGCCGGCGTTCCTCTGTTTCCCACCGCTTGAGGTCGTCGCCCAGTTGCTCCTGACGCTTCGCGCGGGCCTCGGGGAAAGTGGTGTACGAGCTGCCATGCACCCAGCAGCCGGCACCTTCGATGACGATGATCTTTGTCGCGACGCGCTCGAGCAGCGCGCGGTCGTGGCTGACCATGAGGATCGTCGACTGGCACGAACGAATCTGATCCTCGAGCCACGCACGCGCGGGTATATCGAGGTAGTTGTCGGGTTCGTCGAGCAACAAAACGTCGGCACCGGAGGTGAGTAGAAGGTCGAGCACGAGGCGTTTGCGTTCGCCACCCGACAGTTCCGACACTCTGCGCCGCGAGAAGTCGTCGACGGGTGTCTTCACACTGCGCTGTGCGGCGGCGGCCCATCGCGCCTCGAGTTCGTAACCACCGAGGTCGCCCCACACACCCAGTGCCTCGGCGTATTTCATGCCGTCATCGATGCCGCCGGCAAGTGCAGCCTCGGCGGTGATCAGTGCGCGACCCGCATCGCGCAGAACTCCTGGTGCGACTTCGATGAGCATTTCGCGCAGCGAGTCGTCGGGGTGCGACATGCCGACGTCCTGTGTCATCGAGAGCATGTTCCCGCCGACGGTGAAGTCGCCCTCATCGGCCCTCGACACACCCGAGAGGATCTTGAGGATCGTGCTCTTGCCCGCACCGTTGGCACCGACGATCGCCGCGTGTTCGCCCGGTGAGACACCGAAGTTGACATCGAAGAAGATCTGGTCGGCGCCCGGTGGCGCGTAGGCGAGATCAGAGACGACGATGCTGCTCATCGCCGACAGTGTGGCGACTCGGGGGACGGCCTCCACCGCGGTCGTCACCCTCGCCGGTGCGCTGCCCGATCAATCGGCGCGGTACGCAACCTCGCCGGGGGTGAGTCCGTCGCGAAATCGCCGAACACGAAGACCGACGGGTTCAGCGCCGCGGGCGCAGGCGCGACGCCAACACGGTCAGCGTCGCAACGACGACCAGACCGATGATCACCCACAGCGTGGTGTCCCCATCACCGCCCGTTTCGCCCCGCACGGCCGCGCCGGTCGTTGCCGGTGAGGGTTGCGTCGTTGAAGCCGACGTCGTCGAGGTGCTCGGGGCCGCCACGCGCAGCGTTCGCTGCACCGCAACCTTCGCACCCACGATGCGCAGTTCAAGGCCAGCGTCGCCGGGGCCAATCGGCATCCATGTGACTGCCGACTCGCGCAGTGCAACCCAATCACCCAGGTTCAGTCGGGCGATCACGACACCTCCTGCGGCTTCGTTGGCGTCAAGGAAGGCCGTGACACTCTCTGGTTCGATGGCCACCTCGACTGCGCGTGGGTCGACGATCACCGACGTTTCCTCGGCGAGGGTTACAACCTGAAGCGGTGTCGAGGGGTCGGTTGTCGTTGGTGAGGGTTGCGTCGTGGTGGTGTCACCCGTGGGTGAGACCCGGTAGGTCACGACTCCGTGGCGCTTGTCGAGCGTCCCGCAATACGCGAGATATTCAACGGCACCCGGCCCCGCACGCGTCGGAATCACCGCCGCACGGGTGGCGCCTTGTGCGTCGACGACGATGTCGGTGATCACCCAGCGACCCGACGCGTCCTGTGAGTTGACGAGGAATGTCGTGTTCGCGCTCAGTCCGTCGCACGGCGTGCCGATGTCGGCGACGATGAACTCGCGGTCGACCTTCGGTGTACCGGTGATGGTGAGGACGACTTCGGTGATGCCGCCGGCGGTAAGACCCTTCGTGGTGCCGCCGGGGATGGTCGTTCGGATTGTGGGTGATGACGACTCGATCGCCTCCGATTCCCCGCACACGATGAATTTGCGCGTGGCCACATATGATCGGTAAGCAGCCTCAACATCAATGAGCTCTTTGTACGCGGCTGCGTTGAGGAGGTCACCGGCCGCGCCGCGCACGTTGCCGAGGTAGGTCTCGACGCGAATCAACTGATCACGTGCCGCCAACGCCTCGGCTTTCGAGGGCAGACACTCGGCCGGTGCATCGCGCCATGCCTGCAAGGCGCGCTGAGCCGTGGCAACCAGATCATCACCGCGCACGACGTCCCCGATTTGTGCGAGCGGAATCGTTCCCGATGCCGGAAGCATCGACGCGAGAGTGGTTTGCGGGGCCACCTTTGCCGTGGGGCCCAGGCCCGTCGGCGCAGGTCCCGTGCCGCTCGATGACCCGCACGCCCCGAGCGTGAGCAACAGCAGCGGGGGCACCACGCGCCACGCCCCCCATCTGCGTCCAGACATCACAGATGAGCGTAATGTCGGTCTACTTCGGCCGCGGGTTCACCGCGGATGGGGGAAACCCCGCCGTCCCGCAGCCCGGGGACATCCGAGCGGACTTTCCGACATTTTTTGCCTAATGTTGGGCGTTGTGAGGAGCGCCCGAAGACGTCTGTCCGCCGCCATCGTGGGTGGTCTGGTGGGCTCGCTCGTTCCCGTCGTCGTACCTCTTGCCTCGACGGTAAGTGCGACCCCCGTTGCAGGGGACTACGTCGTCACATTCGACTCCGACGTGGATGCTGGTGCAAAGGCCCGCAAAGAGCGCGCACTCGGCAACGACGTGTCCGATGTGTTCTCCGACGCCGTCGATGGCTTTGTCGCAACGCTCGACGCCGCCGATGTGCGCCGTTTGCGCAACGACGCCGATGTCGTCGCGATCGAACCCAACTCGACGGTCCGTGTTGCCGCATCCCCCGGTCGTTACATCGTGCAACTGCGTTCGGGTGCCAGTGCCCTCGCTGCGGCGTCGGCTGTCGGTGCGACCGACGTGCTGACGTACCGGCAGGCGCTCACGGGTTTCGCTGCAGACCTGACGGCCGAGGCGTATGTGGCCCTGTCCAGCGACCCGAATGTCATCTCGATCGAACCCGACGCACTCGTTCTGACATCGGGCACACAGTTGTCTCCCGTGTCGTGGGGCCTCGACCGCATCGACCAGCGCCGCCTACCACTCGATCGAACTTTCACCTACGACAATGGCGCCAACGGAGTGCGTGCCTATGTGGTCGACACCGGCGTACGTCCGACCCACGTCGAGTTCGGGGGTCGAGTTGTTGCCGGCTACGACGGCGTGCGTGACGGCAGGGGCACCGACGACTGCCACGGTCACGGTACCCATGTGGCCGGCACAATCGCGGGGGTCACTGCGGGTGTCGCAAAGTCGGCAACGGTTGTGCCCGTGCGTGTCCTGGGTTGCACCGGCAGAGGATGGATATCAGTTGTCATCGCAGGTATCGACTGGATCATTGCCGATCACGCGGCCGGCCAACCTGCGGTTGCGAATCTCAGTCTTGGTGGAACAAGGTCAGCCATGTTGAACGCCGCCGTCGCACGTGGAGTGGCCGACGGGGTCACTTTCACTGTGGCGGCGGGCAACTCCAACGCCAACGCCTGCAATACGTCTCCGGCCAGCGAGACCTCGGCCCTCACCGTCGGTGCATCGGATTCGCTCGATGTGCGTGCCCGGTTTTCCAACTGGGGAACCTGTCTCGACGTCTTCGCACCCGGTGTGAGCATCGCCTCCGCATCCAACAGGAGTGACACGCTCATGCGCACCCTCAGTGGCACCTCGATGGCGGCGCCGCACGTCGCCGGTGTTGCGGCACTGGTCCTCGGTGCAAACCCCACTTTCAGCCCAACGCAGGTCGCGTCGTGGATCGTCAATGACGCGACCACGAGCGTGCTTGGCTCGGTTGGCGTTGGTTCGCCCAACAAGTTGCTCTACACCGGTTCCACCAACACGCCGTCACCCACGACGGTCGCACCCACCACGACGGTCGCACCGACCACGACGGTCGCACCCACGACGACGGTCGCACCCACCACGACGGTCGCACCCACCACGACGGTCGCACCGACCACGACGGTCGCACCGACCACGACGGTCGCACCGACCACGACAGTCGCACCGACCACGACGACGACGGTCGCACCCACCACGACGACCACCGTGCCGCGACCCGCGAACGACGGTTTTGCAAACGCCGAGTCGATCAGCGGTGCGGGCGGACTCATCGAGGCATCGAACGTCCACGCCACCCGCGAGGCCTACGAGCCAACGCACGGCGGCTCGGGAGGGTCGGCATCGCTCTGGTATCGCTGGACCGCGCCGGCAGACGGAACACTCGTCGTCTCGACGGGCTCGACTAGAGGGGCCGCTTACTCCAGCAACTTTGACACTTTGCTCGGCGTGTACACGGGAACCGCGGTTGGTTCTTTGACGGCCCGCGCCACAAACGACGACCACTCTCCCGTCAACGGTCAACTCTGGAGCCGGGTCGAAATAGAGGTGCTCGGCGGAACCCGCTACAACATTGCAGTCGACGGATGGGGTGGCACGAAGGGGCAGGTGAAACTGTCGTGGGCATTCACCGCCGTCGACTACTCGACCAGGCCGACCGAGCCCCGGTCGGTCACCGTGAACGCACTTGATGGCTCGGGCCTCGTCAAATGGGAGGCGCCGTCGACGCTCGGCAGCGGAACAATCACCTACACCGCGACCGCACAACCGGGAGCGGCATCGTGCACCACGGCCGGTCTGCACTGTCTGATCAAAGGTCTCGAGAATGGAACGACGTATTCGGTCACGGTTGTTGCGCGCAACACCGCAGGTGAGGGCCCCGCTTCGAATCCGCCTGTCACGTTCACCCCGAACACCGCCACCAACCGGCCGGTACAAACCCGCGCTTGGGGCCTCGACCGCGTCGACCAGCGAACGCTTCCCCTCGACGGAATGATCACACGAACCTCGAGTGGTCGCGCCGTGTCGCTCTACGTCGTCGATACCGGCGTTCTTGCCTCGCACAACGAATTCGGCACTCGCGTCGTACAGGGCCGTAACACCCTCGAAAACGCGCCCAACCCGAACGACACGACTGACTGCAACGGTCACGGTACCCACGTTGCCGGCACGGCGGCGGGCCAGACCTTCGGCGTCGCCCCCGAGGCGACGATCATCCCGGTCAAGGTTCTGAACTGCTTCGGCTCGGGAACACTCGCTGGTGTCGTTGCCGGTCTGGATTGGATCGTCTCTCACCACCAGGCCGGTGTGCCTGCAGTGGCAAACTTGAGCCTCGGCGGATCGAGCTCAGTGGCCCTCAACCAGGCAGTCGCTCGGGCGGTGGCCGATGGGATCACCGTTGTCGTCGCAGCCGGCAACTCCGCCCTCGATGCGTGTCTTACCTCGCCGGGCAGTGAGCCGCTGGCAGTAACGGTCGGTGCAACCGACCGCTCCGATGCGCGCGCCTCTTATTCGAACTACGGCTCATGCGTCGACGTCTTCGCGCCGGGTAGCGGCATCCTCTCCGCAGGTATCGTCGATGCCCGCAGTGAGGCGACTCTCTCCGGCACTTCGATGGCGTCTCCGCACGTGGCAGGTGCCGCTGCCCTGATTCTCGATGCCGCCCCTCTGCTTAGCCCTGCGGAGGTCGCAGGAGTGCTCACGGCTCGGGCAACACGCAACGTCGTCGTCGGTCCCGGCACCGGCTCGCCGAACCTTCTTGTCTACGTCGGGTCTGGCACCAACGCATCGGGTGCCAGCACGCCGACGACGCCGGCACCAACAACCACCGTGACAACTGTGCCGGCGACGCCAGCACCAACAACGGTGCCCGCGACGACGGTGCCCGCGACGACGGTGCCCGCGACGACGGCGCCCGCGACGACGGTGCCCGCGACGACGGTGCCCGCAACAACGGCGCCCGCGACGACGGTTCCCGCTGCCGTCGAAACTTCGGCCCCGACAACGATCGCCCGCGCAAACGAAACGGTTCAACAGTCGCCCAACGAACAGTTGCGCTATCAAGCAAGTGACATCGGTATACTCGACGTCACGGGGCCGCAAGCTACGGTCGTGCGCTCGAGTGCCGATCAAGTGCTCGTGCGCATCTCGAATGCACGAGGGTCCGTCGACGTTTTCGTCGATGGAAAGAAGATTCTCCGGACAAAGAAGCGAGTGCTTCTGCTCAAGTCCAAGGGCATCGGCAAAAAGCGCGTCACCGTGCGTGCCTCATCGACCAAGTGACGTGTCTAGCATCGTCTAGTGGAGCCTTTTCACCCGCGTCGCGTCCGGTGTCTCTTTGGCGCGCTGCTCGCTGCCGGTGCGGTCAGCGTCGCGACGTCGGTCGAGGCCCGAGATGAGGTTCTTGCCTACATCGTCGTTGTGAATGGCGACCAGGCCGTCGACGTCGTGGCCGACCACCTCGAAGCGCGCGACGTGGAAATAAATATGGAATTGAAGGGAGCGGTCGACCTGGTGGTGGCCAACTTTGACGCCGACGGGCTCGCCGACATCCGCCGGCGACCCGGCGTGCGTTGGGTCGAGCCCGACAGCATCGTCAAGGTCGCCACGGAACAGTCGATAGCGATCTCGCAGTCGACAGACAACTGGGGCCTCGATCGCATCGACCAAATCTCCCCAATTTTGGATCGCAAGTTTCGGTACGCCGCCGACGGCTTCGGGGTGAACATCTACGTTCTCGACACCGGAATTCGCCGCAGTCACTCGCAGTTCACCGGACGAGTTGCGACGGGCCACTACGTCTCGCCGATCGTCATGGGTCCGAGTGGACCGACACACACGCTGTCATCGACCGACGACGACTGTGGTCATGGCACACACGTGTCCGGTGTTGCCGCGGGAACGACTTATGGGGTTGCCAAGCGTTCCACGATCGTTCCGGTGAAGATTTTCCCGGGCGGTTCGCAGGCCATTTGCGATGGTGGCACGGTGGTGTCAGCCTTCGTCGCGGGCATGCAGTGGGTCATCGCCGACCATGACCCAAACGAACCTGCGGTCGTGAACCTCAGCCTCGGCACCGCGATCCAGTCCGACGCACTCGATGCGCAAGTGCGCGCCGTGGTGGCTGATGGAATCGCAGTGGTGGCCGCCGCGGGGAACAGCGGCACTTTGACGACTACGAATGGCTACGTCGACTTTGCCACGACGCAAACGTCCTTGAGTCCCGCGTGTACATCCAAACGAACACCACAGACCGCCGGAATTCTCACCGTCGGGGCGACGGGTGGGGTGAGCAGCGGTGTCTTCACCCGAGAAGACGATGAGGCGACGTACTCGAACCACGGCCCGTGTGTGGACATCTTTGCGCCCGGAACCAACATCAGGTCGGCTTGGCCGGTCGATGGACTGACCGTGGAACAAGCCAAAAATCCTGATTCCTTCGTCGGAAAGTACGCAGACACCGGCAGCTACAACAAGTCGGGCACCTCGATGGCTGCTCCTTTCGTAGCGGGTGCAATCGCAATGTTGTTGCAGTCGACCCCGACGGCCACGCCCGCCGAGGTGACATCCCAGGTCCTTGCGACGGCAACGCCGAATGCCGTGACACTGATCGCCCGGGGTGCAAAGCCGTCACCAAATCTGCTCTTGTACACGTGCGCGTCGAACTGTCCGCCGAGCGCGCCGCGCAACGTCACCGTGACGCGTGCATCACGTACGGAGATCGACGTGACGTGGGAAGCACCCGAGTCGTCGAGTGGTTTGGCCATCACCAGCTACACGGCAACAGCCACGGTGACGGGCGGTACATCGGTGACGTGTGTGTCGGCGGCTTCGACGTGCCGATTGTCGGGTTTGGTGGCGGGCACGACGTATGCGATCACGGTTGCGGCGACGAACAGTGCGGGCTCGGGCGCATCGTCGGCGGCAAAGACGTTGTCGGCAGGTGCGCCGCCGCTGGCTCCCGGCACGCCGACGACGACCGCGGGCAACGGCGAAGTCGAGGTGTCGTGGACTGCACCCAGTGACAATGGTGGCCTCGCAATCACGACCTACACGGTGACGTCGACCCCGGAGTCGAGGACGTGTTCGACGACGGGTGAAGAATTTTCGTGTGTGGTGACGGGCTTGAGCGTGGGAACGAAGTACACGTTCAGCGTGTCGGCGACGAACGACGCCGGCACGACCGCATCGTTGGCATCGGCGCAGGTTGCGCCGAAGTTGCCGTGGGAGTACGAACCGGTTTTCTCCTCGGTTACTCCCGGCAACACGCGGGTCGACCTGCGCTGGACCGAGGCGCGTGTTCTCGGCGTCGCACCCGCGGGTTACTTCACGGGATACGTGGTGAAGGATGCGACCGGCGCGGTGGTGTGTACGACGACGGCGTTGAAGTGCAGGGTGTCGAAGTTGAAGAACGCCTCGAGGGCGTCGTACACGGTCGAGGCAACGACGCTTGCCGATTCGTCGGAAGCCGCGACATCGTCGACGGTCCTCGTCGGCGGCCTACGCCAGACCGCCAACGCGATGCGGCGGGGGACGAGTGCGTTGCTCGTCGAGATCGCGACGACCAACTCGAAGGGCAAGGTGACGTGGCGCGCGCTCTCGGGCGGATGTCGTGTCGTGGGTCGCACGGTGGTTGCGCCTGCAACGGGAAAGTCGTGCAAACTGCGCCTCTCGGTCGCCAAATCCGGCGCATTTCCGGCGCAAACGCTTTCGGTTGTGGTTCAGATCCTCTGATTTCTGCCCTCCCGGGTTTCTGCATTCTGCAAGCACCACTTGCGAGGCTGTGTAACGCCCCGTAACATAGGCCCCACTAGCAAACAAGCCGAACGTCCCGAGGGGATGTTTGATGAAGGGGAGAGACACATGAAGAAGACCCGTCTGGTGCGCGTTGCCGCACTTGCGGTGAGCCTCGCGGTTGTCGGTGTCGCCTGCGGCGACGACGACGATACGGGCTCGACCGAAGACACCACAGCCGCCGCCGAAGACACGGCGACCGCTGACACCACGGCTGCCGCCGGCGTAACCTGCGCCGAAGGGACCTCGATTGCGTTCTTTGGCGCACTCTCGGGTGACGCTGGCAACCTTGGCCAGAACATCAAGAAGGGTGCCGAGCTTGCTGTTGTGCAGTTCAACGCTGCCAACGCGGGTTGCCAGGTGACCCTGAAGGAGTTCGACTCGCAGGGTTCGCCCGACCAGGCACCTGCACTCGCCACCCAGGCGATCGAAGATGCCTCCATTCTCGGTATCGTCGGCCCGGC
The DNA here is from genome assembly GCA_016870865.1 of Actinomycetota bacterium. Lineage (GTDB taxonomy): Bacteria > Actinomycetota > Acidimicrobiia > Acidimicrobiales > Ilumatobacteraceae > F1-20-MAGs119. The sequence goes on along the minus strand of VGAC01000002.1, from coordinate 142,120 downwards.
TTTCTCGGGTGAATCAAAGGCCGTCAACCCGCTGTTCGACGAGGCCGGTCTTTCGATCATCACCCCGTCGGCCACCAACGAGGCACTCAACGACAACGGTTGGAAGATCTTCCACCGTGCGCTCGCCGGTGACGACAAGCAGGGCCCCGGTGTCGTGGCCTACATCAAGAACAAGCTCGCTGCTGCGACCGTTGGCGTCATCGACGACGCGACCGAGTACGGCAAGGGCATCGCTGACATCGTTCGCGAGGGTCTGGGTGACGCGGTTGTGGCCTCCGATTCGATCGACCCGGCTGCCGCTGACTTCTCGGCTGCCGTGTCGAAGATGAAGGACGCTGCTCCGGCCGCGATCTTCTACGGCGGTTACTACGCAGAGGCAGGCAAGCTTGCCAAGCAGCTCCGTGACGCAGGTGTCGAAGCGACACTGGTGTTCGGCGACGGTGTGAAGGACAACGGCTTCATCGAGGCCGCCGGTCCGGCCGCTGAGGGTTCGATCATCACCTGCACCTGTTCGGATGGCGCCTCGAACGCCGAGTTTGCCGCCGCCTACGGCGAGCAGTTCCCCGGTGAGACGCCCCAGACCTACGCCGCTGAGGCGTACGACTCGGCCAACGCGTTCCTCGCAGCCATTGCTTCGGGTGCCGCCGACCGCGCCGCGGTCCTCGCGTTCCTGAAGAGCTACGACGTCGCAGGCGTTACCAAGCAGATCAAGTGGGACGAGACCGGTGAGGTCGCCGGCAACGCCGTCTACTCCTACAAGGTCGAGGGTGGCGCAATCGTCGTCGAGGGTCTGATCGAGTAACATCGATCACGCCACTGACGTGGCGGAACGTTTCCTGAAACGGTCGGGGACTTCGGTCCCCGACCGTTTTGCGTCTGTGGTTCTTTCCTAAGATGGCCGGGGCTGGAAGGTACTGATGAGTGATTGGTTGATTTATCGAACGTTCTGGGACCTCACGGTTACTGGCGTGGCCCTCGGGGCGATCTACGCCCTCGTGGCCCTCGGTTACACCCTGGTGTACGGCGTTTTGCGTCTCATCAACTTCGCCCACTCTGAAGTCTTCATGGTGGGCACGTTTGCGACCCTCATAACGGCAACGAACTTCATCGGAATCCCGTTGATCGAGGAGGGAAATTATCCGTACCGCACGGGTATCACCCTCGTCGCGGTCCTTCTCGCCTGCATCGTAGGCGGCATGGTCGTGTCGGGTGCCGGGGCGGTACTTTTGGAACGGGTCGCGTACCGACCGTTGCGCGGGTCGGGTGAGCACGTTGGTGCCGTGGTGCTGGCGTTTGCGAGCGCATTCACGGTGAGTCTCATCTTCACGGGCAGCACTCGAACGAACATCATCATCGGCCTCGTCGGAACGGCGCCTCTCGCGGTTCTCTACCTGCGGATCTTCCGTCGCGGCCGCTCTGCGCCTCGCCTTGCTTTTCTCATCTCTGCCATCGGCGCGTCCACCGCGGTTGCCGAAGCCGTGGCCATTTGGGGCCCTCGTGACCGTGAGCAATACCAGACCTCGCGTGTTCTCGAAAAAAGAGTGCTCTTTGAGTTTCTCGGTACCGATGTGCGCATCGACTACGTGTTGGTCATCGTTGGCGCGTTGTTGATGTTGACCGCACTCGTGCTTTTCGTGAACCGCACCCGCCTCGGTCGTGGTGTGCGTGCCGTTGCCCAAGACGTTGAAACGGCGAGGATTCTCGGTGTCAATGTCGACTTCGTAATTCTCGTCACCTTCCTTCTCGGGGGTGTGATGGCGGGTGCGGCCGCAATGATGTTCACCCTTGTCTACGACCAGACCCGCTTCAACATCGGCTTCCTTCTCGGGGTTAAGTCGTTCACGGCGGCGGTTCTGGGTGGTATCGGAAACCTGCGTGGTGCGCTACTCGGTGGATTGGTACTCGGACTGGGCGAGAACTACGGGGCGGCGTTGTTTGGCGGTCAATGGAAGGACGTCATCGCCTTTGTCTTGTTGCTCACCGTGCTCATGTTCCGACCCACGGGTATCCTCGGCGAGTCCCTGGCAAAGGCCCGCGTGTGAGTCTGTCGGACGCGTTCAAGGAGCTCACGTCAAGGCCTGCCCGGACGGTCTCGGGCGTCGGTGAGCGCGTCGGAGACATGCCGAGGGTCGCGCGTTGGTCGCTCATTGCGCTCTTTGTCGTCTCGTTGTATCTCATGCCGTGGTGGCCCGAGGTGCCGCTACTGGGCTGGTTGGTGGACACACCGGGAACGAGTTTCGAGGGTGTCATCACCGACAAGGTGGTGATCTACGTCCTCGTCGCGCTCGGCCTCAATGTCGTGGTCGGTCTCGCCGGCCTCCTCGACCTCGGATACGTCGGCTTCTACGCGGTCGGTGCGTACACGCTGGGCGTTCTGTCGAGCCAGCACGCCAACCTGCCATGGTTGTTGTGCGTACCCATCGCGGTCGCGGTATCGATGATTTCCGGCGTCGTCCTCGGCACGCCGACGTTGCGTCTGCGCGGAGACTATCTGGCGATTGTCACGCTCGGATTCGGCGAGATCATCCGGATCTCTGCGAACAACGCCGACTGGCTGGGTGGCAGCCGGGGCATCAGCAAGATTGCCAAGCCGCCGAACATCGGCCCGCTCAAATTCGGCATCCTCGATGCAAAGCCGTACTTTTTCCTCGGGCTCACGATCATCATCGTCGTGGTGTTCTTTCTGCGTCGGCTTGAGCACAGTCGTGTCGGTCGCGCATGGAACGCCGTGCGGGAGGACGAAGATGCAGCCGAACTGATGGGCGTCAACACTTTCAAGTTCAAGTTGTGGGCGTTCGCGATTGGTGCAGCCATTGGTGGTCTTGCTGGCACGCTCTATGCAGGCAAGGTGCGCTTCATCAACCCCAGCAACTTCCCCCTGCAGTTGTCGATCCTGTTTCTCGCAGCCGTTGTGCTGGGCGGGACCGGCAACATGTGGGGCGCCATCCTCGGTGGTGCTGTCGTTGCATGGATGCCCGAGCGCTTCCGTAATTTTGCCGACAAGCGCGTGTTCGTCTTTGGTGTGGCGCTCGTCCTCGTGATGGTGTTCCGTCCGCAGGGTCTGATCCCACGCAAAATCCGCAAGGAGCGCTGGTTGGCCAACTGGAAACCACCTCAACGAACGCCGCAATTCGGTGAAACGGGGACGGGCCGTGGCTGACAGTCTCCTCTCCGTCGACAACTTGACGATGCAGTTCGGTGGCGTCACCGCATTGAGTGAAGTCACGTTTGACATCGCGCGCGGCGAAATCCTCGGTCTGATCGGCCCCAACGGTGCCGGGAAGACCACGTGTTTCAACGTGATCACGGGGGTCTATGCGGCAACCCATGGCACCGTCACCTTCGACGGCAAGCCGCTGGCCGGCCTCAAGCGTTTCCAGATCACCAAGCGCGGCATCGCCCGCACCTTTCAGAACATACGACTCTTTCCCGACATGACCGCCATCGAGAACGTGATGGTCGGGGCCGACGCGAACCACAAGACGAGTGTGGGTGGGGCACTCATCGGCTCGCCCCGCCATCACCGCGAAGAGCGTGAGGGCCGTGACATGGCGATGGAGCTGCTCACGTTCATGGGTATTGCCGACCGCGCCGGGGAGGCCGCCCGCAATCTGCCCTATGGCTACCAGCGTCGCCTCGAAATCGCCCGTGCGCTTGCCACCAATCCGCGGTTGCTATGCCTCGACGAGCCGGCCGCGGGTTTCACCCCGGCCGAAAAGCAGGAACTGATGGAGCTCATCCGCAGGATCCGGGCGCAGGGCTACACCGTGCTTTTGATCGAGCATGACGTGAGCCTGGTCATGGGAGTCACCGATCGCATCGTGGTTCTCGACTTTGGCAAGATCATTGCCAACGGTTCACCTGCCGAGGTGCGAGACAACCCCGACGTCATTGCCGCCTATCTGGGAGTACCCGACGATGCTGCTTGAGGTAACCGACCTCCGTGTTGCCTACGGCAAAATCGAGGCGCTGAAGGGCGTTTCGTTCGGCGTCAATGAGGGTGAAATCGTCACGCTCGTCGGTGCGAACGGTGCGGGGAAAACCACCACGATGCGCACCATCTCGGGCCTGCGTACCGTGATCGGCGGTTCGATCAAGTTCAACGGCCAAGACATCACCACCATGCCCTCGCACCAGCGCGTCAAGCTCGGCATCTGCCAGGCACCCGAGGGCCGCGGCATCTTTCCCGGCATGACCGTGCGGGAGAACCTCGACATGGGTGCCTACGCCAGGGTGGATCAAAAGTCGGTGGCAGTGAACGAGGACATGGAGCGCGTTATGCAACTGTTCCCGCGTCTGCGCGAACGCACTTCACAATTAGGGGGCACCTTGTCGGGTGGCGAACAGCAGATGCTTGCGATCGGTCGCGCGCTCATGAGCCGTCCGCGCCTCTTGTTGCTCGACGAACCATCGATGGGTCTCGCCCCGAAACTGATCGCCCAGATTTTTTCGATCATCACCGAGATCAACCAGCAGGGGACAACGGTCCTCCTGGTCGAGCAGAATGCCGCCCAGGCACTGCGTCGTGCCGACCGTGCCTACGTGCTGGAAACGGGCAACGTTGTGAAAATGGGAAAGGGCATCGAGCTTCTCGATGACCCCGCCGTGCGGGCCGCTTACCTGGGCGGTCGCTAGGCTGAGTGCATGACCAGTCTCGAAACGCGTCCTTCCGACGCATTCACGAACGACCGAAAACACGTCTTTCACTCGTGGTCAGCGCAGAGCCTGATCAACCCGATCGTGGTGGCCGGGGGAGAGGGTGCATGGTTCTGGGACGATGCCGGACGTCGCTACCTCGATTTCTCGAGCCAGTTGGTCAACGTCAACATCGGCCACCAGCATCCGAAACTCGTCGCTGCAATCAAGGAACAAGCAGACCGGCTCTGCACCATTGCGCCGATTCATGCCAACGATGCACGTAGCGAAGCCGCACGCATGATCGCTGAGATCGCCCCCGGGGATCTCAACATGGTGTTCTTCACCAACGGCGGCGCCGAGGCGACCGAGAACGCGATGCGGATGGCACGTTTGCACACGGGCCGTCTCAAGATTCTCACCACGTACCGCAGCTATCACGGAGCGACTGCCGCTGCCATTCAGGCAACGGGCGACCCGCGTCGGTGGCCGAGCGAGCCCGCGATGCCGGGCATCGTCAAATTCTGGGGCCCGTATCCCTACCGCTCGCAGTTCCATTCGCAGAACGAGGCCGAAGAGTCGCAGCGTGCCTTGCAGCACCTCGAAGACGTCATCATGGTCGAAGGAGCGAACAACATCGCTGCGATCATGATCGAGTCGGTTGTCGGCACGAACGGCATCCTCGTCCCGCCACCCGGGTATTTGGCGGGCGTGCGTGAGATCTGCGATCGCACAGGCATCGTGATGATCTGCGACGAAGTAATGGCAGGGTTCGGTCGCTGCGGTGAATGGTTCGCCGTCGACCATTGGAGCGTCACCCCCGACCTGATCTGCTTCGCCAAGGGTGTCAACTCCGGCTATGTGCCCCTCGGAGGAGTGATCATCTCTGATCGCATCGCCGGCACCTTCCGCGAGCGCCAGTTCCCGGGTGGCCTGACCTACAGCGGACATCCGCTCGCCTGTGCGTCGGCAGTCGCCTCGATCAACATCTTCAAGGAAGAAGGAATCATCGAGCACGCCCGTCATCTTGGCAACGACATCGTTGGTCCGACCCTGCAAAAGTTGAAGGACAAGCACCCGTCGGTTGGCGACGTACGTGGTCTTGGTGTGTTCTGGGCCATCGAACTGGTGCGTGACCGCGCCACGCGTGAACCGCTGGTGCCGTTCAACGCGGGTGGAGCCGACAACAAGCCGATGGTCGACGTCATCACGGCTTGCAAGGCCCAGAACCTGTGGCCTTTCTCGCACTTCAACCGCATGCACGTGGTGCCGCCACTCGTCATCACCGACCAAGAGATGCGCGACGGCCTCGCCATCGTCGACGAGGCGCTCAACGTTGCCGACTCGTACTACACCGGCAAGTAGACGAACCCCGACATACGAAAAGGGCCCGGGTCGCACGACCCGGGCCCTTTGTCGTCATTCGATCGGGCTGATCAGTTGCCGCCCTCGTTGAGGGTGACCTCAACCGGCGCGTAGCTTCCGCCCTTGGTGTCGACGCCATCGGCTTCGAGGAGCGCGAGCGCCTCGGTGACGATGTCGCTCGTGTAGGCCGCTGCGTCAGGGGCCTTGGTGAGCACGGTCTTGCCCTCCAGGTTCTTCGTCTCCTGGGCAAGGGCCGCAGTGCGGTCCCAGGCTGCGGAGTCGAAAGCACCAACGCCACCCGCGGCGGGCCAGATGAGCTTGTTGACTTCGTTCATCTGCCACAGTTGATGGCTGGCACCGAGCTTGGAACCCTTGGCTACGACGATGTCGCGGCAGGATTCGGCGTTGTCGCGGCAGTAGGCCCAGCCCTTGAGCGAAGCAGCAACGAACTTGATGGCGGTGGCCTTGTAGGCCTCGTCGCTCGCCAACTTCGCACCGCTTGCCCAGATGGCGTCCTGCAACATGCCCACACCCTCAGCCTCGTACGAGACGACGTTTAGGTCTTCGGGCTTGTAGAGCTCGCCAGTGTCGGGGTTTTTCGCCTCGAGAACCTGTGCGTACTCGTTGTAGGTCATCGCTTCGGCAGCATCGATGTCACCGGCGAGAAGCGCGGCCATGTCGAACTGCTGCTGAACGAGCTCGACGTCCTTGGCGGGATCGAGACCGGCTTTGGTCAGAGCGGCGAAGATTTCGAACTCGTTGCCGAAGCCCCAGTTACCGATCTTCTTGCCGCTGAAGTCCGCGGCCGAGGTGATGGCCTTGTCCTTGAACGACACCTGCAGGGTGCCCGAGCGCTGGAACACCTGTGCGATGTTCACGATGTCCGCACCGGCCTCACGGCTGGCGAGGGCCTTCGGAACCCACGACAGTGCGAAGTCGACGGCGCCGTCGGCCAGCTGCTGCTGGGGAACGATGTCGACGCCACCCTCGACGATTTCGACGTCGAGGCACTGGTCGGCGTAGTAGCCCTGGTCCTGCGCGGCAAAGTAGCCGGCGAACTGTGCCTGGATGAACCACTGCAGTTGCAGTTTCACCTTGGTTGGCTCGGTGCACTCCTCGGCAGCGGCGGCGGTGGTGTCACTTGTCGCCGTGGTGTCGGCGGTTGCGGCCGTGGTGTCGGCGGTGGAGTCGCCCGAATCGCTGTCGTCACCACAAGCAGCGGCAACGAGCGACAGGGCCACGGCACCGACCGCGAGCCTCTTTAGTAGACGGTTCTTCATGTGTGTTGCATTCCTCCCCGCGGGGGTGTCCCGCTGTTTGTGTTGGTCGGAGCGCTCATCTTGAACGCCCCGAAATACGCTTTGCGCCGCCGGGTGTAGCGGTGCTCTCCACGATGATGGAGACCAGGTAGAACGCGAGGCCCAAAAGGCATGCACCGAGCACATAGGCCCAGGCAGCGGCGTTCTTCGAATTTGCGATGTTGCTGGTGATGCGACTGCCAAGACCGTTCTGTGCCCCACCGAAGTACTCCGAGACGAAAGCGGTGATGACGGCGGCCGGTGCAGAAATCTTGAGGGCGGTGAAGAGGTAGGGCACAGCGTTCGGGACGCGGACCTTTCGGAGGATCGCCGATTCGGGTGCGGCGTACGAGCGCATCAGTTCGATCTGTGTTGGACTGACCTGTGTGAGGCCCTTGGCGACGTTGACGAGCACGATGAAGTAGACGACGAGCGTGACCATCAGTCTTCGGGGAATCTCGCTTGTGATGCTGTACATGTTGTTCAACACCGCGACAAGGACGAAGATCGGGATCGCATTGAGGGCGATGGCGAGCGGCGTGACGATGTCACCAAGAATCCTGTAGCGACTGAGAAGGAAGCTCATCGCGACGCCGAGCACGGTCCCGGCGAGCAGGCCGACGAGCGCATTCGTACCCGACACGCGCGCGGCCTCCCAGATGAGGCTCTTGTTGTTGGCGAACTGATCCCAGATCTTCGAGGGAGCCGAGAGGAAATAGGGCTTCAGGTCGAAGATCTTGACGGCGGCCTCCCACAACGCGAAGAAGGCAACACCGAACACGACCGGCGGAAGAGCGGCACGCAGGCGCGACTTCATCAGCGGTCCTCGACCCCGACACCCGTGTGGCCATGGCTGCCACTGGCGCGTAGCGCTTCTCGGACCGCGGTGATCGCGGCGAAGAACTCCGGGCGTTCGCGGGTGGTTTCGTTGCAGTGTCCGTCGAGGTTGACATCGACGATCTTGGTGATGCGTCCGGGTCGGGGCGACATGACGACGACGCGGTTCGACAGATAGACGGCTTCGGGAATCGAGTGGGTGACGAAAACGACGGTGGTACCGGTCGCTGCGCAGATGCTGAGGAGTTCGGCCTGCATGTGTTCGCGGGTCATCTCGTCGAGGGCACCAAAGGGCTCGTCCATCAACAGGAGCGGCGGGTGGGCGGCGAGCGCACGGGCGATGGCAACGCGCTGCTGCATGCCACCCGACAGCTGCCACGGGAAGTGGTCGGCGAACTCGGGCAACTTGACGAGGTCGAGCATCTCGCGCGAGCGGGCTTCGCGCTTGGTTTTGTCCCAGCCCTTGAGTTCAAGGGGAAGTTCGATGTTCTTCGTGACGGTGCGCCAGTCGAAAAGGCCGGCCTGCTGGAAGGCCATGCCGTAGTCCTGGTCGAGGCGCGACTGTTTGGCCGACTTTCCGGCGACGACGATGTCGCCCGATGTCGGCTCGAGGAGGTTGGCGATGAGGCGCAGAAGGGTCGACTTGCCGCATCCCGAGGGCCCGATCAGCGAGACGAATTCACCCTTTTCGATGCTCAGCGACACGTCGACGAGGGCGCCGACCTGATTGGCCTTGCCCTCGTTGAAGATCTTGCTGAGGTTCGAGACGCTGACTGTCGACACTGTGTATCCCTCGCTCTACAGCGCTTCTTTGGGTCGGTTGCGCATGGCGCAGAGATCAAAGGCGGCGACGAGGCCGGCCATGGCGAGGCCGAGTAGTGCGGCGCCGAACACGGCGGTGAAAACCTTTGCGGGGTCGCCCGTGGCCTCCCGGGCGTACTCGATGATGAGTCGGCCGATGCCACCCCTGAGGCCGGTCGAGATTTCGGCGACGACGACACCTATGACGGACGACGATGCTGCGAGTTTCAGCGCCGGAACCATGAACGGCACCGCAGCGGGGAACCGCAAGCGAAACAGCGTCTGTGTCCACGACGCGGCGTAGGAGTCCATCAACTCGAGTGAGGCGGGGTTTGCCGAGGAGAGCCCGCGGAGCGTGCCGACGGCGACGGGAAAGAAAGCAAGGAACGCACCGAGCACCGAGGCGGACAGCCAGCGCGGCCATTCGTAACCGAACACTTCCAATTTACCGCCCCACGACACGACCAGCGGGGCGAGCGCAATGAGGGGCACCGTCTGTGAGACGACGAGATAGGGGAGAAGACCGCGTTCGACGACCTTGAATCGGGCCATCAGTATCGCGAGTGCGATGCCCACTGTGGTGCCGATGGCGAAGCCGACGAGCGACAGACGGAGGGAGAACCAGGCACCCGCCAGCACGACGCGCCAGATCTTGCGCTCCGATGAGCGCAATTCGGGTCGGCCGTAGCGCGACAGCATGTCCCACACGTGGGGCATTGCACGGCTGTTCGAGCGGGGGAGGATGTTGATTCCGAAGAGTGCGCCGCCGTCCTCGGGGCCGACCACCTTGTAGAACTCCCACAAGGCGGCGATGAACACGAGTGCGACGACGAACAGTGCCGAGCGACGAACGACGCGCCGCACGAGTGGATTCATCGCTTGGCCCGCACCGATTCCGCGAGCGCGGGCATGATGCGCTCTCCGTACGCCTCGAGTGTTTGGTCCTTGCCGTCGTGCTGCAGGTAGATCGAGAAGTGTTCGACACCCAGCGCCTCGAGTTCACGCAGTCGTGCAACGTGCTCCTCGGGAGTGCCGAGGATGCAGAAGCGGTCGACGATTTCGTCCGGCACGAATGTGGTGTGGCTGTTGCCCGCACGACCGTGCTGGTTGTAGTCGTAGCCCTCGCGGCCCTTGATGTAGTCGGTGAGGGCCTTTGGCACCGCGGAGTTCTCGCCGTAGCGGGCGACGATGTCGGCAACGTGGTTGCCCACCATTCCGCCGAACCAGCGGCACTGGTCGCGCATGTGCGCCATGTCGGTGCCGACGTACGCGGGGGCCGCGACGCAGATCTTGACCGACCTCGGGTCGCGGCCCGCGGCCACCGCCGCCGCACGCACGGCCTCGATCGTCCATGCGGTGATGCTGGGATCGGCGAGTTGCAGGATGAACCCGTCGCCTACCTCACCCGCCAACTGCAGCGCTTTTGGGCCGTAAGCAGCGACCCAGACCTCGGCACGGCTCTTGCCGGCCCAGGGAAAGCGGATTTCTGATCCGTTGTACTCGACACCCCGGCCGTTGGCGAGCTCGCGGATGACGTGGATGCTCTCGCGCAGTGTCGCGATCGTCGTCGGCTTGCCGTTGGTGACCCGCACGGCGGAGTCACCGCGGCCGATACCGATGACCGTGCGATTGCCGTACATCTCGTTGAGTGTCGCGAAGAGACTGGCCGTGACCGTCCAGTCGCGAGTGGCGGGGTTGGTGACCATCGGGCCGACCATGACATTGTTGGTCGAATCGAGAATCTTGGAGTAGATGGGGTAGGGCTCTTCCCAGAGTATGTGGCTGTCGAAGGTCCAGACGTGGGTGAAGCCGAAGGCCTCCGCGCGCTTGGCAAGTTCGATGATGCGTGCCGCGGGTGGTGTCGTTTGCAGCACGACTCCAAGATCCATGCTCGCTCCCCCTTTCGATGTGTGACTAGCGGTTTTGCGGAAAGCCGAGGTCGACTTTCGACGTGCGCGGGTCGGGCCAACGCGACGTGACCACCTTGCCGCGCGTGAAGAAATTGATGCCCTCCGGGCCGTACATGTGCTGGTCGCCGAAGAGCGAGGCCTTCCAGCCGCCGAACGAGTAGTACGACACGGGAACGGGAATTGGCACGTTGATGCCGACCATGCCGACGTTGATGTCGAACTGGAACTGGCGCGCGACACCGCCATCGCGGGTGAAGATTGCCGTGCCGTTGCCGTACTGGTTCGAGTTGATCAGGTCGACACCCTCGTCGTAACTGCCGACGCGAACCACCGACAGCACCGGTCCGAAGATCTCCTCGTCGTAGCAGGCCATCCCGGGCTTCACGTCGTCGATGAGGCTGGGTTTGAGGAAGAAGCCCCCGTTCGGTGCCCCGTCGCGACCATCGACGACGACCCTTGCACCTTCCTTGGTGGCTCCGGCGACGTACCCCGCGACCTTGTCGCGGTGTTCGCCGGTGATCAGCGGGCCCATTTCGTTGCCCGGTTCGTCACCGGGGCCGACCTTGATGTTCGGGATGCGCTCCTGGATCTTGCCGACCAGCGAGTCGGCGATCGTCTCGTGGGCCAGGAGCACCGAAACGGCCATGCAGCGTTCGCCGGCCGAGCCGTAGGCCGCACTCACCGCGGCATCAGCCGCCATGTCGAGGTCGGCATCGGGCAGAACCAGCATGTGGTTTTTTGCTCCACCGAGCGCCTGCACCCGTTTGCCGTTGCGGGTTCCGGTTTCGTAGATGTACTTCGCGATGGGGGTCGAGCCGACGAACGACACCGCCGCGATGTCGGGGTGGTCGAGCAGTCGATCGACCGCAACCTTGTCACCGTGGACGATGTTGTACACACCGTCGGGCAGACCGGCCTGCTTGAGCAACTCGGCGACGAACATCGTGACCGACGGGTCCTTTTCGCTGGGTTTCAGCACGAAGGTGTTGCCGCAGGCCACTGCGGTGGAGAACATCCACATCGGGACCATCGCCGGAAAGTTGAACGGCGTGATGCCGGCAACGACACCGAGGGGCTGGCGGATGTTGTACACATCGACACCCGACGAGGCTTGTTCGCTGTACGAACCCTTGAGCAGGTGCGGCACACCGCAGGCGAACTCGATGTTCTCCAGGCCACGTGACACTTCGCCGAGTGCGTCGGAGAGCACCTTGCCGTGCTCGAGGGACAAGAGCGCGGCGATCTCCTTGCGGTTGGCATCGATCAGCTCCCGCAGGTTGAACATGATCTCGGCACGGCGCGACAGGTTCGTGGCGCGCCACGCCGGCAGCGCCGCCTTTGCCGTTGCCACCGCACGGTCCACCTCTGAGATGTCGGCGAAGTCGACCTCGGCTTGCACCTCGCCGGTGGCGGGGTTGAAGACCGCACCGCAACGACCCGACGTGCCAGCGGCGACCTTGCCGTCGATCCAATGGGAAATACGCTTCATGTGGTTCTCTTTTCTGTCAGTGCAGGTACTGGCTCAGGCCCCGGCGGATGTACTTGCCGTGGCCCTTGCGTCCGGTGAATTTGTCGTTTTCCATGACGATCATGCCGCGTGACATGACTGAGTCCACCTTGCCGTCGATGACCATGCCCTCCCACGCGCTGTGGTCAGTGTTCATGTGATGCTTGTGATTGATGCCGATGTTCGTCTTGGCATTCGGGTCCCAGACGACGATGTCGGCGTCGGACCCCGGGGCGATGATGCCCTTCTTCGGGTACATGCCGAACATTCGCGCCGGAGTCGTCGAGCAGGTCTCGACCCAGCGTTCGAGGCTGATCTCACCCAGGACGACACCCTGGTAGATGAGTTCCATGCGGTGCTCGACACCGGCGATGCCGTTCGGAATCTTCGAGAAGTCGCCCATGCCGAGCGCCTTCTGGTCCTTCATGCAGAACGGGCAGTGGTCGGTCGACACGATGGCGAGCTCGTTCATACGCAGACCCTTCCACAGGTCGGCGTGGTGATGTCGGTGGTCGTGCTTCGAGCGAATGGGTGGGCTGCACACGTACTTTGCACCCTCGAAGCCGGGCAGGGCCAAGTGATCTTCGAGTGTCATGTAGAGGTACTGAGGGCAGGTTTCGGCGAACACGTTGAGACCCTCGTTCTGGGCCTGGGCCACTTCGTCGAGTGCTTCGGATGCCGACATGTGGACGATGTACAAGGGCACGTTGCCGGCAACCTTCGACAGCACGATCGCGCGGTGTGTGGCCTCACCCTCGAGCAGGCTCGGACGGCTGATTGAGTGGTACTTGGGATCGGTCTCGCGACGAGCGAGGTGTTGCGCGACGAGAACGTCGATCGCGATGCCGTTCTCGGCGTGCATCATGATCATCGCGCCGTTTTCGCTGGCGGCCTGCATGGCCTTGAGGATCTGGCCGTCATCGCTGTAGAAGACACCCGGATACGCCATGAACAACTTGAACGAGGTGACGCCCTCGTTTTCAACGAGATAGGTCATGTCCTTTAGTGACTGGTCGTCGATTCCGCCGATTATTTGGTGGAACGCGTAGTCGATGGAGCAGTTGCCTTCGGCCTTGCGGTGCCAGGTGGCGAGCCCGTCCTGCACGTTCTCGCCGTATCGCTGCAACGCCATGTCGACGATGGTCGTGACGCCACCCCATGCGGCCGCGTTGCTGCCGGTTTCGAAGGTGTCGGAGGCTTCCGTGCCGCCGAAGGGAAGCTCCATGTGCGTGTGGACGTCGATGCCACCCGGAATGATGTACTTGCCCTTGGCGTCGATGGTTCGGTCGGCCGAGACGCCCAGAGCAGCCACGTGACCGGGCTGGAAGATTGCCGCGATGGTTTCACCCTCGACGAGGACATCGCCGGTGCTGAGGCCGGTCGGGCTGATGATGGTTCCGTTGATGATGAGAGTGCGTGCCATGTTTCCCCCTGTTTTCAGCCGCCGAGGCGGTTTTCGGTGAGATCACCGTATGCATCGGGACGACGATCGCGGTAGAAAGCCCAGCGGTCACGGACCTGCTTGATCTTGTCCATGTCGAGATCACGGACGATCAGCTCGGGCTTGTACGGGTCGCCGACCTCACCCACGAACTTGCCCTCGGGATCGACGAAGTACGACTGGCCGTAGAAGTCATTTTCTCCGAGCGGTTCGATGCCGACGCGGTTGATCGCGCCGACGTAGTACATGTTCGCGACGGCCGACGCGGGCTGTTCGAGGCGCCACAGGTACTCGGAGAGACCGCGGTGCGTTGCCGACGGGTTGAAGACGATCTCGGCGCCGTTCACTCCGAGCGCACGCCAACCTTCGGGGAAGTGGCGGTCGTAGCAGATGTACACGCCGACCTTGCCGACCGCGGTTTCGAACACCGGGTAGCCACCGTTGCCGGGCTTGAAATAGAACTTCTCCCAGAAGCCCTTGACCTGTGGAATGTGCTGCTTGCGATACTTGCCGAGGTACGTACCGTCGGCATCGATCACCGCGGCGGTGTTGTAGTACACGCCGGGCTGTACGACTTCGTACATCGGCAGCACGAGCACCATGCCCAGTTCCTTGGCGACGGCCCGGAACCGCTGTGTCGTGGCACCGTCTGGGACGTACTCGGTGTAGGAGTAGTACTCGGTATCCTGCACCTGGCAGAAGTACGGCCCGTAGAAGAGTTCCTGGAAGCACATGACCTGTGCCCCCTGCTTCTTTGCCTCGTGCGCAGCAGCCTCGTGCTTGTCGATCATGGCCTCTTTGCTCCCCGGCCAATCGGTCTGCAGGAGAGCCGCGCGCACACTGTTTGCCATCTCGTCTAACCCCTCTTTGTCAGCGCTTTCCGGAGGGGTTTACGATTCTTTTGACCCCTCCGTTGCAATAGTAGTGACACCAAGGAGTGGTTCGGAAAGGGGGTCTTCCCTTGAAAGAAAACGCCGGGTTACCGAAACGGTTGCATTTGGCTGCAAATGCCGAGCGGATACTCGGTGAGCCGGTGACGGGCACGTTGTGCATCGTCGACGCCAAAGGTGATCCCAACGCGACCCCCGTCTGGTTCCTGTGGTCCAACGGAAAGATCCTCATCAGTACGCATGCTCGACGCCAAAAGCACGTCAACGCACTGCGTGCCGGCCGCGGCTCGTTCAGCGTGATCGACCCACAGAACCCGTCGCACTACGTGGAACTTCGGGGCTCTCTCGACGTGACAAGCGACCCCGAATTCATCACGCGCGACGCGGTGGTGCGCAAACACGGCCACCCCGATGGTGCGGCCTTTGATCCTGCTTCTGCAGAGCGGGTCGTGCTTGCCTTGACCCCCGACCGTGTGCTCGGTCGGCATTAGGTGCGACACCCCTTCTAGCGTTTCTTCGATTTCTCGGCGGCACGGCGGGCCTTGCGTGCCGCGCGCTTGGCGGCCTGGGCTCCTTCGTCGGGAACACGCAGTTGCGTCGCGGGGCTCTGCGACACGGGCAATGCGAAACGATCATCGTTGGCGATCAGTTTCTTGAAGCCCTGCAGTGAGAGCGAGTACTGCAGGACCATCAATCTCACGACATCGAGGCCGAACTTCTCGATTGCGTCGGGAATGATCGCCACGAGGTCGTCGAGCGACGGGTCGTCGGACGCCGACCCGAGAACCTCGATGCAATGGTTGGTGCACGGCTCGCAGAGAACCACACAGACATCGCCCGCACAGCGTCGACGCCCTGCCCCCTCACGAATGCGTCCGGCAAGCGTGCCCTCGTCGTCGAACGCTGCGGCCCCGAGGCCGGCAACCTGGGCGAGAACGTCGCGCAGGTCGTCGTCGAGGGCGAGTGCAGCGACGGTCAGGGAATCGTCACCGAGCGCCGCAAGTGCACTGACGAAGCGACGTTCGAGGATGATCGATTCACGCGATGTTGTCACGGCGCAAGTGTAGGCAGGCGGGGGAGTGACTGGTAGTTTCGCGACGTGAGCGTGCGAATCGACCCGACGCAAGTTGCGGGTGCGGTTGCACGACGCCCCTTCGCGTACGTGATCACCGTTTCATCAGATGACGGGCCGCACGTCCGCGCTGTCGTTGCGCAGTGGCTCGGCGAGTCGTTCGTTGCCCGTGTGGGCCGACGGACGACCAACAATGTCGAGGAAACCGGAACTGCGACCATCGTGTGGCCGCCGCTTTCCGTGGGTGAGCGCCGCCACGAATACGATGACCACACCGTGATCGCGGATTGTTCGGCGAAGTGCCGCGACAACGGCGACTCACATGAATTGACCGCCAAACCAAAAGGGGCGGTCTGGCACCGACCCGCGAAGTGAGAGCGCCCTAGAGCGGGCGGACGTTGTGGGCTTCGACGCCCTTGCGCCCCTCACCCAGATCGAACTCCACCGATTGACCCGACACGAGGGTCCGCCGACCGGTTCCCTGGATGTTGGAGAAGTGCACGAAGATGTCTTCGCCGTCTTCTCGGGAGATGAAGCCGTAGCCCTTCTCGTCATTGAAGAACTTCACGGTACCGATTGGCATCACATTTCTCGTTTCTCGATTACTTGGTTTCTGAGCATCTAACGGTATAACGGCAGTTGCAGAGTGAGAACCCCTGCTCGAATTTTTTTGCCTTTTGTCAATGGCTCACCAAGGCCTGAATTTCGCCCACTTTGACGCGTACCGTGCGGGTGGTTCTGCGGTTCGGGAGGCGCCCGGCCCCGCCCCTGTTGGACTTCCATGAAACGGCCCACTCGATCGTGACCCTGGCGCGGGCGGCGGGAAAAGCATGGTTGTAGGTGTGCATGCAGGGTCCGACGGCGTCGTCGCCCATCGACTTCCGCCACGCCAAGCCGGGTCCCACGCACGTCCGGCGACCGCCGCCCAACGCCCTCGGATCCGCCGGGTCGACGAGCAACCGCAGGGGTCTCGCAGTTGCGCGCACGGTGATCGGCCCGGCCGGTGTCGGAAGCCAGACACTGACACTCACCGTCCGCCATGACGCAGGAGAGACCCACCACCACATCGGCACCTTGACGATCCCGCGGTGGGCGGGTGGGGAGGTGCCGACAATCGGCACCGGGATGAGACCCACTGCGAGAGCCGACGCCTGTGTTGCCATCGTCTCCTGCGAGACCACAGGCACCCAGTGATAAGTCAGCTCGTAGCCACCTGCGGTCGTCGTCGAAGGGCAGATGCGGGCGTACCGGCGATAGGCGACCCCGTCGCGAACCATGCGATGGGTCGTTTCGTCGCCGTCGGCGACAACAGTTGTTCTCCAGCGGCAGGTGCTTGTCTCACGATGTCCGGGCTCGCCGACGTTGAGACCAACGATCAGCGTGCGACCGTCGCCGCCGATATCGATATCGGTTTCGGCACGCACGGGGGGCGCGACGGCGAGTGACGGCAACGCAAGGAGAAAGGCAATGACGATTTTCATGATGCGGTCCTTTCGATACTTGCCCCACCCCTATTGGGACCGCGTCGGAGAGCATGACACGGTCCCGACCCAATGTGTGCGCAGGAAAGGCCGAATTCCGCACGCCCCAGGTAGGCTCTGAAAACCCCGAAAAAAGACGTATGCAGCTCACAACATGACCGCGACGCACCCCGACATCCCCGAAGAGCAGTCCTTCATCGATCATGCCTATGCGTGTCTCGAACAAAGTCGTACTGATGCCTGGAAACTGCGCGACTTGTCCGAACCCGGACTCGGGGGCACGTTCCAGGCTCGTTACGAGCGCGACGTGTTCGATGAGGCGCTCATCAACCGACTGACGCAGCTCGACCTGGGCGACGCGGCCCTGGTGTTTGGCCGGATCGATCGTTACGCCGAGAGCCCCGATCGACTGGAGACCTTCCACATCGGGCGACTCGCGGTTGCCGACCAGCAGCGCGAACCGGTTGTCATCGACTGGCGCGCGCCCGTCGCCGAACCCTTCTACAGGGCAACGGGTCGTGAGTCGATGGGACTCGCGCGCCGGCGTCACTTCACCGTGCAGGGCCGCCAATTGCTCGGTATCGAAGACGAACTCTTCGGCGAAGGCCACACGGGCATCGGTCATGACGGTGGGCTCGGCGAATCGTCCACGGGGCTGCGCGGCTACAGCACGCTTCTCGCCGCGCTCGAGCGCGGGCGAACCGGCCAGATGGGCGACATTGTTGCAACCATTCAGTCCGAGCAGGACGAGATCATTCGTTCGCCACAGCCCGGCGTACTGGTCGTCCAGGGCGGGCCGGGTACGGGCAAGACCGTCGTCGCTCTGCACCGTGCCGCATACCTCCTCTACACGCACCGCTTTCCCCTCGAAGACCAGGGGGTGCTCGTCATCGGGCCCAACCGGGTGTTTCTGCGCTACATCGAGCGCGTGCTTCCCAGCCTCGGCGAGGCGGGGGTGGAGCAGGTCGTTCTGGCCGACCTGGTTCCCGATGTCACCTACGGCCTGCGCGATTCGTGGACCGCAGCGCAGGTGAAGGGCGACATTCGCATGGCCAAAGTCGTGGCCAAGGCCATCGGCGACCGCGAAAGACCGCTGACGGAGGAACTCCGACTGCCCTTCCGCTCGGGATACGTACGCATGAGTGCCGAGATGTCGGCCGACATCGTGCGTGGTGCCCGGCGCAGGTTCCGCCGCCACAACCCCGCACGCAAGTGGGTCGAAACCGAGGTACTCGCCATGCTCGCGACTTCCTGGCATGAACCCGGTGTGTCGATCAACGAGGTTCGTGATGCGCTGCGTGCGAATGCCGATTATCGGGTCGCCCTCGAACGCATGTGGCCGGTACTCACGCCCGCACAGTTGCTCAATGATCTCTACGGGTCGAAAGCGCTGCTACGCCTCGCCGGCGAACGTTGGCTGAGTGAAGCCGAGTATCTGTCGCTGTACCGGCCACGTGTGAGTCACATCGGTGAGGCGCGGTTCAGCGAACACGATGTCGCGGTGCTCGACGACGCCTTTGAAACCCTGGGGCCTCCTCCCAAGAAGGCGGGCAAGGCCGACGAAAGCGATGAAATACGTACCTACGGCCACATCGTCGTCGACGAGGTACAGGATCTCACGCCGATGCAGTTGCGCATGGTTGCCCGGCGTTCGCTGAACGGTTCGATGACATTGGTTGGCGACATCGCACAGGCCACGGGAGCGCTTGCCCCCGAGTCGTGGGGCGACGTGCTCGCGCACTTGCCCGACCGCAAGGAACCCCGCGTGATTGGTTTGTCGGTGGGCTACCGCATTCCTGGTTCGATCATGCAACTTGCCGATCGTGTGATGGAAGCTGCCTCGCCGGGGCTGCGTGCGCCACGTTCGGTGCGTGGGGGAGGCGAGACGCCCCACTTCGTGCGTGCCGACGACGTTGCCTCGGCCGTGGTTGATGCGACGTCGGGTCTCGTTGCCGGCCTTGCCGGTGGCAACGTGGCGGTGGTGTGTCCCGACGCGATGGTGGCGACTCTCTCGGCGCGCCTGTCGAAGGCAGGAATCGAACACGGACGGGCGGCGGCAACCGCACTCGACTCGGGTGTCACCGTCGTCCCCGTCAGTCTCGTCAAGGGTTTGGAACTCGATGGTGTCGTGGTCGTGGAACCCTCCGACATCGTCGATGACGAATCGATGGGGCTGCGAGGGCTGTACGTCGCCCTCACCCGTGCGACGCAGCGGCTCACCATCGTTCACGGCCGCGAACTACCGGCCTGCATGCGCTGAGGTGACGTCAGCCGGCGGCGATGATCGGCTCGATCGCCAGGTCAAGGAACCGGGTGGCCTTGTCGGCATCGGCCGGCCGCCTGCGCTCGACTGCCGAGGAATAGAGATTCACCAGGCGCTGCAGGTCGTCGTTGACGTCTTTGCCGAGGTCGGCAATCTGGGGTGTGATCGCCTGCCATGTTGCACGAATGTCGGCCAGCTTTGTGCGGGCGGTCTGCATCTCACCCGAAGCGATATCGTTTCCCAGTCCGCTGCCGAGCGTGAGGATCGCGCCGAAGAGTTCCGACACGGTTCCTCGTGGGATCGTCGTTGTCGTAGATGCGGGGGACGTGCTGCTCGTGGCCGAACCATCTTCGATCGTCGTTGCACAACCCGTCGGCAGCAAGAGACCCGCGGTGATAAGCACGCAAATGGTCAGACGCCGCATCAACGTGCCGCAAAGACGAGCAGACGGGCAGAGGCGTGCGAATCGACGGTCACACTGCGTCCGTCGACGCGCACGACGACACTGCCGTCGCTGTTCGTCGAGTCGACCGTGCCGGTGCTGCCCGGCAACAGGGCCGATGTTTCGAGAAAGTCGAGAAGACCCGGAGTGAACTCGAGCGTCTCGGGGATTCGTGCGACGGTGAAGTTGCCGCCCGCCGAAACACCCGAGAGAGGGAAGGCGGCGTCGGCGACGAAGCCGGTCCCGGGGATCGGGTTGCCGTGCGGACACGTGGTGGGGTTTCCGAGCACGGACACCATCGCGGTCTCGACCTCGTCGGACATCACGTGTTCCCACTTGCCTGCCTCGCGGTGGGCCGTCGCCCACGACAGGCCGAGGATGTCGGTGAGAAACCGTTCGGCAAGACGGTGCTTGCGCACGACGCTGACCGCAAGCTCGAGGCCCGTGTCGGTGAGGCCGATGACCGTTCCGTCGGTGCGCAGCAAGCCCTCGGCCTCCATCCGCTTGACCATCTCCGACACCGAGGGCCGTGACACCGACAGCCGTTCGGCGATGCGGGCCTGGATGACCGCAACGTTGTCCTCGAGCAATTCGTAGATGCACTCGCAGTATTCCTCGAAGGCGGGGTGGTGCTCTCCGGGGTTCGGCATGCCATAGAGCCTAATATCCGGGTCCCGGTGGATGTCTTGTCGCACCACTCAATTAGCGTCGCGGGCGGTGCTCGACTCTTTTCGTCCCGCAGTCGCCGAGTGGTTTGCGTCGTCGTTCCCGCAACCGACGCCGCCACAGTCGGCGGGTTGGCCGCGTATCGCCGCGCGCGAACACACCTTGATCTGCGCACCCACGGGTAGTGGCAAGACCCTCACCGCCTTCCTCTGGTCGATCAACGAACTCGTGTCGACACCACCACCGCCGGCCGCCGAACGCACGCGTGTGCTGTATGTCTCGCCGTTGCGGGCACTCGCGTTCGACGTCGAGAAGAATCTCCGTGCTCCGCTCATTGGTATCGCGCTCGCCGCCGAACGAAGGGGAGAAACGCCCAACGAAGTGACGGTCGGCTTACGCACGGGTGACACCCCCACCCGCGAGCGTCAGGCGATGCTGCGGCGGCCACCCGACCTTCTCATCACAACGCCCGAGAGCCTCTATCTCATGCTGACCTCGCAGGCCCGCAAGACACTGGTCAACGTCGACACCATCATCATCGATGAAATCCACGCGCTCGCGGGCACCAAGCGTGGTGCTCACCTCATGCTGAGTATCGAACGGCTGTGCGAGATCACGCGCACCGAGCCGCAGCGCATCGGTCTGTCGGCGACGCAGCGTCCGCTCGAAGAGACGGCTCGGTTCCTCGGTGGCTTCGCCTCGGGGCAGCCGCGTCCCGTCGCAATCGTCGATGTGGGCGTGCGCAAGCAACTCGAAATCGAGGTGTGCGTCCCCGTCGAGGACATGGGTGATCTCGGCCGTCGCAACACCGAACCCGAATTGGTCAGCGGTCCCGCCACTGCGGCGTTGACGCCGCGCCGTGCGAGCATTTGGCCGAGCCTCTACCCGCAGATCCTCCAACAGATCCTCGCGCACCGCAGCACGATCATCTTCTGCAATTCGCGCCGTCAGTCCGAGCGTCTCGCCACGAGTCTCAACGAGCTCGCCACGAACGAAGGACTGGCCGACGACCTCGTGCGTGCGCACCACGGGTCGCTCGCACGTGAACAGCGCGTCATCATCGAGGATCAATTGAAAAAGGGAAAGTTGCGCGGCCTCGTGGCGACTTCGAGCCTCGAGTTGGGTATCGACATGGGTGCGGTCGACCTCGTCATCCAGGTCGAGTCGCCCGGCGCGGTGAGTCGCGGCCTGCAACGTGTCGGGCGGGCGGGTCACAGCGTCGGAGAAGCCAGTCGCGGGCGGTTGTTCCCGAAGCACCGTGGCGATCTCGTCGAGTCCGCGGTGGTGGCGCGGCGCATGGTCGACGGCCAGATCGAGTCGACCCGCTACCTGCGCAATCCGCTCGATGTTCTCGCACAACAGATCGTCGCGCACGTGGCCATTTCCGGGGAAACGTCGGTCGACGAAGTGGCGGTTGTGGTGCGCCGCTGCGCCAACTTCGCCGAGGTCTCCGACGAGATCCTCCACAACGTGCTCGACCTTCTCGCGGGCCGTTACCCCAGTGCGGAATTCAACGAACTTCGACCCCGCATCGTGTGGGACCGAATCACCAACCGCCTCCGCGCGCGCGACGGTGCGCAGCGTCTTGCCGTCACGAACGGCGGCACCATTCCGGACCGTGGTCTCTATGGCGTCTTTCTTCCCGACGGCACCCGTGTCGGCGAACTCGACGAGGAAATGGTCTACGAATCACGGCCCGGCGAGACGTTCCTCCTCGGCGCCTCGACGTGGCGTATCGAGGACATCACCTTCCAAAAAGTGATCGTCAGCCCGGCCCCCGGGGAGCCGGCGAAGATGCCGTTCTGGCACGGTGACCTTCTTGGGCGGCCTCTCGAACTTGGTCGGGCAGTGGGCGAGTTCCAGCGCCGAGTGCGTGCGATGCCCGTCGACGATGCGCTCGGCGTTCTGGCCAGCGAGCACTTTCTCGATGCCTTTGCCGCGACGAACATCGTGAACTACTTCGCGGAACAAGCCGAGGCAACGGGTGCCTTGCCCGACGACACGACGATCGTCGTCGAGCGTTTCCGTGACGAACTTGGCGATTGGCGTGTGTGCATCCATTCGCCTTTCGGTGTACCGGTGCACGCGCCGTGGTCGATGGCGATTCAACGTCATCTCCGTGATCGACTCGACATGCCAGTTGAGACGATGTACGCCGACGACGGCATCGTGCTGCGGTTGCCCGAGGCGCTCGAATCGATACCGCTCGACGACCTGATGCTCGACCCCGACGGTATCGAGGAAGCGGTCGTCGCGGCCCTTCCCGAGACGGCGCTCTTCGCCGCGAGGTTCCGCGAGTGTGCCGGTCGCGCGTTGTTGTTGCCGCGTCGGCGTCCCGACCAGCGCACACCGCTGTGGCAACAGCGTCAGCGAGCGGCCGACCTGCTAGCAGTCGCGAGCAAGTACCCGTCGTTTCCAATGCTTCTCGAGGCCAGCCGGGAATGCCTGCAAGACGTGTTCGACGTTCCCGGGTTGCGTGACATCCTCACCCAGATTCGTTCGCGTCGCATCAAAGTCGTCGCAGTCGACACACCGAAGGCCTCGCCGTTCGCACAGAGCCTACTTTTCAACTGGATTGCCTCGTACATGTACGAGGGTGATGCACCACTCGCCGAGCGTCGTGCCGCGGCGTTGTCACTCGACCGCGATCTTTTGAACGAATTGCTCGGCACCGAGGAGCTGCGCGAACTACTCGACAGCGGTGCGATCGCCGACGTCGAAGTGTCGGCGCAGTGCCTCACCGAGGGCCGTCGCGCGCGCAGCGACGACGAACTACACGACGTGTTCCGGCGTGTCGGTGACCTGTCCCGCCTCGAAGCTTCGATGCGGTGTGAATCCGGCGTCGAAGGGGCGGTTGATCGTCTCGTCGGGGAGCGGCGCGTTGTCGCTGTCTCCATCGCAGGTGAGGAGCGATTCATCGCCGCGCAGGATGCGGCGCTCTACCGCGATGCTCTTGGTTGCGCGCTGCCGCTGGGCTTGCCGCGCGAGTTCACCGAACCCGTCGCGCGTCCGCTCGAGGCGATCGTCGCACGTTACGCACGCACGCACGCACCGTTTCTCGTCACGGCTGTCGCTGGTCGGTTCGGCGTTTCCCCCGATCGCATCGTCGGTGTGCTGCGCGCTCTGGAGACCGAGGGTCGTGTGGTGCTCGGTGCGTTCCGGCCCGACGGCATCGAACGCGAATGGTGCGACGTCGAAGTGCTGCGGCAAATCCGACGGCGCTCACTGGCGGTACTGCGACGGGAGGTCGAACCCGTCGAACAGGTGGTTTTCGCGCGATTCCTACCGGCGTGGCACGGTATCGCGGGTTCCGATCCCGCAGCCTCGGGCCGGTTGTCGGGCCAACGCGGCGGGCCGGATGCACTTGTCGACGTGATCCAGATGCTGCAGGGTGCGGCGATCGTCGCCTCGACCCTCGAATCCGACGTGTTGCCCCAGCGCGTGCGTGGCTACCGTGCGGCCGATCTCGACGCACTCTTTGCCAGCGGTGAAGTCGTGTGGATGGGGGCAGGTGCGATCGGGTCCAACGACGGCCGTATCCGCCTGTTCTTTGCCGATCAGGTGGACGATTTGTTGCCCGCACTCGAGCGTCCCGAGGCACCCGTGGGCGCATTGCACGACGCAATCCGAGCGGTGCTCGAGCAGCGGGGGGCGAGCTTCTGGAACGGCATCGTTGCCGCGTCGCCCGGAGCAACCGACACGGAACGACTCGCGGCACTGTGGGATCTGGTGTGGTCGGGTGAAGTCACGAACGACACCTTTGCCCCGCTACGTGCGTTGCTCGGTGGGGCCCGCAGCGGTGGTGGCCGCCGCAGCCAGCGTCCCACCAGTCGACCACGTTCGATGCGCTTGACGAGGGTTGGTCCGCCCGCCGGCTCGGGACGCTGGAGCACGCTGGTTGCCCCGGCCCCAAACGACCAGCGGGTCGGCACCGCCGAACTGCACGCGATCGCCCAACAACTCTTGCAGCGCCACGGTGTCCTGACGCGCGAGGCTGTTCTTGCCGAGTCGGTCAAGGGTGGTTTTGCAAGTGTGTACGGGGTGTTGAAGGTGCTCGAGGAGCGCGGTCATGTACGTCGCGGATACTTCATCGACGGCCTTGGTGCGGCGCAGTTCGCTCTGCCCGGTGCGGTCGACCGGCTGAGGGGTTTCCGCGAAACGGTGGACACCGAACTGCATCCCAACGAGGCCGTGCCGCCGATCGTTCTTGCGTCTTGTGATCCGGCCCAGCCCTTCGGCGCGGTTCTGCCGTGGCCCGACAATACGGGGCGTCCGGCACGCAGTGCTGCTTCGGTCGTGGTGCTCGATGCAGGTGTTGCGCTTGCTTGGTACGACACGCGTTCAGGAAACCTCGTGCCACTTGGCCAGATGACACAGCTCACATTGCGCAACGTCGCCGTCGCACTCGCCGCCCTCGGCAAGGATGGGCGAGTGCGCTCGGTCGAGGTGCGCAAACTCAACGGCCAGACCCCGACGGAATATGCGTTCTTCAACGAGCTGGCAGAGGAACTACGCGCCGTCGGTTTCGTGGAGGGGTATCGCGGCTACGTGCAGCGTTGAATCAAGACGGCTTGCGGCCGATGGAACGCAGGCCGGCCCAGGCGAGAGCGGCGAGTTCCTCACCGATGGCGCGTGGGTCGAACTTCGTTCCACGCTGGATGAGGTGGCGTGACGCACCCTCGCTCATGCCGATGAGGGCGTGGGCAATTACGCGCTGTTGTACGGCATCGACGTCGGCGTCGATGAGTGGAGCGATCATTTCGGCGGTGGTCTTTTCGATGCGCGCGGAAACTGCGGCGAACTCTTCGTCACGACGGGTGCCACTGCCGAACAGCAGCATGAAGGCGTGGGGGTCGTCCATCACCCATTGGAAGTAGGCAACCATTCCTGCCGTGGTCTTTTCGCGACCTGATGCAGCACCCTGCGTCGCGGCGCGGATCACACCGATCATTTTTTCACCGACCGCTTCGAGCACGGCGGCGAACAGCGCGCGCTTGGAGTCGAAGTGTTGGTACAGCACCGGCTTGGTGACACCCGCCGCATCGGCGACGTCGTTCATTGACGAGTGGTGGAAGCCGTTCCGCGCGAACACCTTCAAGGCCACGCCGAGGAGCTGCTCGCGCCGCTCACTTGCGGTGAGTCGGGCGGATGTCATGCTCATCTGCCGGCCGCCTGTTCGCGTTCGCGGTCTTCGCGTTCGGCGGCTTTCACGGCGTAGCCGAGCACGATCGAAGGTGCCAGAAGAATGGACCCGGCGACGAGACCGAAGGTCATGATGCCCACCATCGTCGGGTTGAAACCCAAGGCGAAAGCGAAGACGAAACAGGCGATGGTCCCCGCGTAGAGCAGGTAGCCGACGCGATTGGCGAGGAGGGTGTACTTGGCCACCTGCGCGCGACGCTCGCGAACCGGGTCAACCGGTGAAGAGGGGGGGAGGTTCCCGGAAGCCATACAGTCTCATTGATGGTAGGGCTGAACGCGGAAAAAGGTGCCAGCGGAGTCGGTGGTGGTCCGGTCACCCTCGATTGGCAGGGCCCGCACGTTGCGGTGATCACGATTCGACGTCCACACAGACGAAATGCCGTGGATCTCGAGACTCTGAGAACGATCGTGTCCCACCAACGTGCAGTCGAGGGTGAGGCGCGGGTGGTCGTCTTGACGGGTGAGCCGCCGGCGTTCTGCTCGGGGGCCGACCTGACGGGTGTCGAGGGTGACGACTTCGCCGATGCCCTCGATGCGGCGTTGCGTGGCTTCACGACGCTGCCGTGCATCACTGTTGCCGCAGTCGACGGGCCGGCGATGGGTGCGGGTACGCAGCTGGCTCTCGCTTGTGATCTGCGGATGGCGAGTGCCACCAGTCGTTTCGGAATTCCCGCCGCAAAACTGGGCCTCGCGGTCGACCAATGGACGATCGAACGTGCAAGCCACGAGTTCGGTTGGGGCGTGGCGCGACACATGCTGCTTGGCACCGGTGTGTACTCGGCCGAGCAGTTGTTCGCATACGGAGGCGTGCACCGTCTGGGTGGTCTCGCCGATGCCCTCGAGTGGGCCGAGGAACTTGCCGCGCTCGCACCGATCACGATCCGGGCCCACAAGCGTGGTCTGGAAGCCGTTGCCGAGCGCCTCGTCGTCGATGCGCGCTTCGACGAACTGCGCGCGCAGGCATGGGCCAGCGAAGACGCCCTGGAGGGCCCGAAGGCCTTCTTGGAGAAGCGACCGCCACGCTTCAACGGCCGCTGAAGTCTGCAATTCAGGTGCTCTCGGGCAGCAGCATGTTGATGAAGTGGTACCGGTAGAACAAAGCGACGAAAAATGGCACGGCAGCCGCTGCCCACGACACCAAACGTGCGACGCTGGCCGAAGGGATCTCGAGCAACGCGAGGGCCGAGTTGGGTCGCTACGGCGTGGTCGGAGTCGGGGGAAGAGCAATCAGTGTCGTGAACTCGTCGCGCAGGCCGCTCTGGGCGCGGCTTTGCTCGAGTCCGGTGCCCCACAGTTGGTAGGCGACGAAGCCGGGGAGCAACAGTCCCGCGGTGATGAAGGTGCGGCCAACGATGCCGAGAATGGCATCGACACGTCGGCGCACGTGTTCCACCATGGCAAAAGACGTTGGTGGGTTCCCGCGGCGTTGGGTCTGTAGCGTCTCACTGGTGAGCGAGACATCCGTCGTCGATGTGCGTGACGCGGTCGTTCTGCTCGGCTCGTTTCCGGCCCTCGCCGAAGCAACGCTTACCATCGAACGCGGCGAGCTGGTCGTGGTGCAGGGCGCGAACGGTGCGGGCAAGACGACGTTGTTGCGTTTGTGTGCGGGTCTCGTGCCTCTGGCACGCGGCACGGCGCGCGTGATGGGCCACGACGTCGGCAGCAATCGTGCCGCCGTACGTGCGAACGTGGGTTTCCTCGGGCACGCAAACGGTTTGTACGCCGACCTCACTGCGGGCGAGAACCTTTCGTTCTGGAGCGACGTCGTCGGGGCGAGCCGCACGGAGGTCGCGGCGGCAGCGCATCGAATGGGCCTGAGTGAACGATTGCTGTCGACCCAGGTGGGTCGACTCTCCGCAGGACAAAAACGCCGCACGGCGCTCGCCGTCATGGCGGTGCGCAGGGCGACGCTGTGGTTGCTCGATGAACCTCACGCGGGTCTCGACGCACCAGGTCGTGACGAAATCGACACGTTGTTGCGCGATGCGGTCGCAGCCGGTGCGACGGTCGTGGTCGCGTCGCACGAACTCGAACGCTCGGCTTCGCTTGCGACACGTCGGATCGAGGTCGTGGGTGGTCGCATCGTAGAATCGGGCGGACACTCATGAGCGCATCGCGAATCGTCGGTGTCGCCCGTGCCGTTGCGTCGAAGGATCTGCGCATCGAATGGCGCAGTCGCGTGATGACGAACCAGGTGCTTCCTTTTGCTGCGATCGTGATGGTGCTCTTTGCATTCGCACTCGACAACGACGGCATCCTCCAACGGGTGGCTCCCGGCCTCGTGTGGATGGCGACGCTATTCGCGTCGCTCGTGGTCGTGCAGCGATCATTCGCCGTCGAGTCGGCCGACTCTGCCATCGACGCCCTGCGACTCGCGGGTGTGCCGTCCCAGGGTGTCTACCTAGGCAAGGTTGCCGCACTGGTCGTGCAGTTGGTCGTGTGTGAGGCCGTGCTCGCTGCACTCGCCCTGATCTTGTACAGGGTGAATGTCGACCGTCACGGTGCTGTGCTGCTGGTCACAACCTGCATTCTCGGGTCTCTCGGTATCGCCGCGCTCGCTGCGGTTTACGGTGGACTCAGCGTCGCCGATCGCGGTCGCGAGACGCTGTTGCCGCTGTTGCTGCTGCCCGCGCTGGCACCGGTCTTGATCGGAGCCACGAGAGCGACGGAGTCAGCGTTCGGGTCCGATGGTGCGCGAGCCGCCGAGGGTTGGCCGTGGGTCGGTCTTCTGGCTGTGTTTGGCGCGATCTTCCTGTTTGGTGGAACACTGGGGTTCGGCCCCCTTACCGACGAGTAGCCAACTTCGATATGTCAAATGCACAGACGAGCGTCCCCCCTCCGACACGCACGGCCACGACGCGCAACCTCGGCCTGATCGCCATTCTTGGATCGGTCGTTCTTGCGCTCCTTGGTCTGTTCTTCACCGCTGAGGACGTCGTCCAGGGGAGCAGCGTTCGCATCATGTACGTCCATGTACCCACGGCCTGGGTTGCCTACCTCGCCTTCGTGTTCACCGCGGTGTGTTCAGCCGGCTACCTGCGCGGCAAGAAGCATTCGCTGAACCTCGACCGACTCGCCGGCGCATCGGCCGAGGTGGGTGTGATCTTCATGGGTTTGACACTCGTGACGGGCAGCCTCTGGGGTCGTCTGTCGTGGGGTACGTACTGGGACTGGGACCCGCGTCTCACCACGACGGTATTTCTCTTCGTGACGTACGTGGGGTATCTCGCGGTGCGCGGACTCGGTGGCACACAGCAACAGCGCGCCAAGCGATCCGCGATCGTCGCGCTTTTTGCCGTGATCGAGATTCCGCTCGTTCACTTCAGCGTCTTGTTGTGGCGCTCGCTGCACCAAGAGGCGACGGTGTTGCGGCCGAACGGCGACGTAAGGATGGATGGTCTGATGCTGTTCTCCCTCGTCTTTGGTGTCGCGGTGTTCACGGTTATTTTTGCCTGGCTGGTTCTGCACCGCAATCGCGTCCTGGCACTCGTCGACGCGGTGGAGATGCGCGGTATCGACGCCGCGTTGGCGGCGCGACACGCAGAAGGGGTGCCAACGTGAAGCACGCCGATTTCATCGTCATCAGTTGGGTGCTTTCCTTCCTCCCGATCGCGTTCTACGCGTGGCGCAACGCACGACGCGCCCGCCAGCTTGATCCCCTGGTCGAAAAGAGCGACAAGCCGTGGACCTGAGTCCACGCGAACCCGGTGTTGGCGCCGCGCCACCCGTGCGTTCGAGTACCGCGCGGCGACGCTGGGTGTCGATCGGAATCCTTGCTGCGGTCATCGTGGCCGGTGGAGTCGTCGTGACGCAGTTCCTCTCGTCGGCGATCGACTACTACTGCAACGTCGACGAGGTCGGTGAGCGTGACGGCTGCGAGGCTGATCGCCGACTGCGTGTGCAGGGCACGGTCGAGCAGGGCAGCATCAAACAGGCCGCCGGTACGACGACGTTTCTCATTTCGTTCAACGCGAAAAATCTCGACGTTCGCTACGACGGTGACCCCGGCGGTATTTTCCAGGAGTGCATTCCCGTCGTCGCGCACGGCCGCCTCGTCAATGACGTCTTTCTCAGCGATCGCATCGAGGTGAAGCACTCGAACACCTACGTCGCGAAGAACGAGGACCGAATGGACGAGGCTGAGGCTGCTGCCGATGCCTGCAGTCGTGTGGGCTAGCGGCATCGCGGGCCCCGTCGGCCGCGGTGCCCTTCTCGTGGGGGTGGTTGCCGCAGCCTTTGGTGCGCTCGCCGCGATCACCGCCGCGCGTGAATCCTCGCGCGGCGAGGCGGTACGCACGTCGCGGCTGGTCCCGCGCTTCGTCGGACTCGCTTTCCTGGCATCGTTCGGAGCCATCGTTGCGATGGAGTGGGCGATGGTCACCCGTGATTTCTCCCTGCAATACGTGCAGGACCACGGTTCACGCTCGACCCCGGCTCTCTACAACTTCACCGCGGTGTGGAGCGCGCTCGAAGGTTCGATTCTCCTGTGGATCTTTGCGCTCGCCCTGTCGGCGGCACTCGTCGCCTGGCGTTACCGCAGGCGTCTGGACGATGAATTGATTTCCTGGGCGATCGCTGTCATCTGCATCGTGTTGGTGTTCTTTTTCGTCCTCAGCTTCGGGCCGGCCAACCCGTTCGCCGCGGGGGCGCCGGGTGTCAACGACGGGCCGGGCCCGAACCCGCTGTTGCAGAACCACATCCTGGTGCTGTTCCATCCGCCGATCCTGTACCTCGGTTACGTCGGCTTCACCGTGCCGTTCGCATTTGCAATCGCGGCGTTGGTGACGGGCCGTGTCGGCGAAGGTTGGCTCATCGAGACGCGTCGCTGGACTCTCTTCGCCTGGGGCTTTCTCACGGTCGGCATCATCCTCGGTGGCTGGTGGAGCTACGAGGTGCTCGGTTGGTCGGGGGTGTGGGCCTGGGATCCCGTCGAAAACGCAAGCCTCTTACCGTGGCTGACGGGCACCGC
The DNA here is from genome assembly GCA_016870865.1 of Actinomycetota bacterium. Lineage (GTDB taxonomy): Bacteria > Actinomycetota > Acidimicrobiia > Acidimicrobiales > Ilumatobacteraceae > F1-20-MAGs119. Next base: position 111,341 of record VGAC01000002.1, on the reverse strand, counting down.
CTACATCCATTCGGTGCTCGTGCAAGAGCGTCGGGGAATGTTGCGGGTGTGGAACCTCTCGTTGTTGCTCTCCACGTTCAGCCTCACCATTCTCGGCACGTTCCTCACACGGTCCGGGGTGTTGAACAGCGTGCATGCCTTCAGTGAAAGCGACATCGGGACGTACCTACTGGTCTTCTTCGGTCTCGTCGTCCTGGTCTCGCTCGTTCTCATCGGGTGGCGTGGCGACCAACTGCGTTCCCCCGGCTCGATCGACTCACCCGTGTCGCGGGAAGGTGCGTTCCTGGCCAACAACGTGCTCTTTACCGTGTTTGCCTTCGTCGTGCTTCTCGGCACGGTCTTTCCGCTCATCATCGAGGCCCTCCAGGACCGGCAGATTTCGGTCGCCGAACCGTTCTTCGACCGCTTGTCGGCACCGATCGGCATCGCGATGCTGGCGCTCATGTGCATCGCCCCCGTGCTGCCGTGGCGCAAGGCGTCCACGGAACTCTTGCGCGACCGTTTGTTCTGGCCTGCGTGGTGTGGCATCGCTGCTTTGGTCGTGGGCCTCCTTGCAGGTGCCCACGGCCTGGCCTCGTTGCTGGCCTTCACCCTGGGTGGCTTTTCGGGTGGAGCAGCCTTGCGACAGGTGGTTCTCGCAACGCGACGCCAGGGTTGGCGTGGTTTCGTCGGTCGTGCCAACGGGGGCATGATCGTGCATCTGGGCGTCATTCTCATCGCGGTTGCGCTTTCGGCGTCAAATGCCTACACACGCTCGCAGGAACTGCGTCTGTCGGAAGGTGTCCCCGCGTCGTTCGCCGGCCACACCTTCGAGCTCGTCGGCTTCAGCGAGGAAAAGGACGATCGCAGCACGGCGATCAAGGCACTCGTGTCAATCGACGGGGGTCAGGCCTACGCACCGGCAATCACGAAGTTTCTCAACATGGGAATGAACGTCGGCACGCCATCGGTGAAGACCACGTGGCGCTACGACATCTATCTCACCCTCGAACCCCCGGTAAAGAAAGATTCGGGTGAGGCCCGGGTCAAGGTGTTCGTCAAGCCGCTCATCATGTGGCTCTGGATCGGCGGTGGGCTGATGGCCCTCGGCACTGTTCTCGCGGCCTTCCCGGGGCGTCGTCGGCGACCAACCGACCCGACGTCGGCGCCCGTGCCGGCCCACGAGCGGGTCACTACGTGAGACCGCGCTTGTCACGCCGGCTCTCACCCGTGGTGGGGTTGGTGTTGGTCGCGTTCTTCGTCGTGCTCGCGGTTTCCAAGCCCCGCGAGGAGGCCGACGTGGCGTCGCCGTTGATAGGCAATCCGGCACCGTCGGTGCGCTCGACGCTCGTCGGCGAAGGCGACTTCGACCTCTCCCGACGCAAGGGTTCGTGGGTCGTGCTGAACTTCTTCAACTCGACCTGCGTGCCGTGTCGCAACGAGCATCCCGAACTCGTCGCCTTTGCCGACGAGCAGGCGGGCCTCGGGGATGGAGCGGAACTCTTCAGCGTTATAAACGACGACACCGACGAAGCCGTCTCGGCTTTTTTCGCTGAAAAAGGTGGCGACTGGGACAAGGTCCGCGACCCCGACGGCACGATTGCAGTTGCATTCGGCGTCGCCAAGGTGCCAGAAACCTGGGTCATCGACCCGTCGGGTTTCGTGCGGATGCGCGTTGTGGGCGAGGTCACCAATTCGTTTCTGTCGGGCCGCATCGACTCGATGCGGGCGATGATGAGTGGCTCAGGGTCGTGAGCAGACTCAAAGCAGGGTTGACGTGGGCGGTGATGGCCGTGCTGACGGTCGGCTTGTTGGCGTTCGGTGCCACTCGCTCGTCGGGCCCCTCGACGCAGGAGGAGCGCATTGATGCGATTTCCAAGCGCCTTGCGTGTCCGACGTGCAGTGGCGAAAGCATCTATGTCAGCCGCGCCTCGGCAGCCGAGTCGATTCGCAACGAGATCGCCCGACAGGTGGCGGCAGGCCAGCGCGGTGACAACGAAATCGTCGCCTTCATCGAGTCGCGTTTCCCGGGAAGCCTGTTGCTGCCGCCCACCGAAGGTGTCGATTCGCTCGTCTGGGTGTTGCCCGTCGTCGCCTTGGTCTGTGGTTTTGGCGGTCTCGTCGTGGTCTTCCGCAGGTGGCAGCGAGAGGGTCGAGCGCGGGCCAACCCCGACGATGCCGACATCGTCGCCGCGGCGCTGCGCGAGCACGATGACCCGACGGATGGCTTGTGACGGCTTGGCAGATGGACGACCTCGAGCGCCGCAACCTCGAAGAGCAGCGTGACTTTCTGCTCGCATCGTTGCGTGATCTCGAGCGTGAACGCAAGGCGGGTGACGTCGACGACGCCGACTACGAGGCGCTGCGAAGCAGTTACACCGCGCGTGCGGCCGACATCATCAGACGACTGGAGCAAAACGGCCAGGTCGGGGCCGAGACGGCACCCGACGCGAAGTCCGAGGTGGGGCCCGGGGGCAAGGTGGCGCGACGACTCGCCGGTGCCCTTGCCGTCGTTGCGTTCGCGCTGGGACTCGGTGTTTTCGTCGCGCGCCAAAGCGGCCAGCGTTTGCCGGGTGAAACCGCGTCGGGTGGTATTGCCGACAGCGCCGCGAACAAGCTCGCCCAGGCACGGCAACTGAACTTCAACGACCCGATCACCGCGATCAACATCTACAGTGAGGTGCTCAAGGTCGACCCCGACAACGTCGAGGCGTTGACGTACAGGTCGTGGCTGCTCGCCCTCACTGCGCGCGATGCCGAGCAGTCGGTGCGTGATGCAGCGGTGCAGACTGCGATCCTTGGTCTGGGCCGTGCAACGCTCCTCGACGACTCGTATCCCGACGCCCATTGTTTCCTCGGTATCGTCTCTTACCGGTTCGCAAACGATCTCGTGACGGCCAGGTCCGAGCTGGAAAAATGCGAGGCGAGCGATCCCCCGGCGCAGGTCAAGGATTTCGTCGACGCAGTAGTTGCCGAAGTCGAAGCCGCTGGGTGAGAATCGCCCCATGGGCTTTTTCGAACGCAACCGCGACGATGTCGTTGCGGCAGGCTACGACCCGTCCCGCCTGCCCCCTGGTCAGTATCTCACCGACCGGTTTCCGGTGCTCCACGTTGGTGACGTGCCGGAGTATGCGCCGGGGGAATGGAACATGCGGATCTTCGGTGAGGTTGAGCGGGACTTCAGTCTCACTTTCGAAGAACTCACGGCGCTTCCGAGCGTCGAGGTCACAACCGACATTCACTGCGTGACCAAATGGTCGAAGTTCGACACCACCTGGCGCGGTGTGCGCGTGCGCGACCTCTTCGAGCGTGCCGGATTGCGCCAAACGGCAACACACTTCGTGGGCCACGCCGAGTACGGCTATACCGCGAACCTTCCCCTCGCCGATGTCCTGGGCGATGACGCGCTGGTCGTGTGGGAATACGAGGGCGAAGCCATCGAACCGATCCACGGCGGCCCGGTGCGCCTTCTCGTTCCGCATCTTTATTTCTGGAAGTCACCCAAGTGGTTGCGCGGTATCGAGGCCCGCGTGGGTGATGTCGCTGGATTCTGGGAGCGCAACGGTTACCACATGTACGGCGATCCGTTCCGCGAGCAGCGCTTCTGGGGCGACTAGACGGTCGTTGCGCAGAAGGTGTCGCCCTGCGGCAATGACGCCTGCAATTCAGGACTCGTATCGCCGTAGAGCGCACCGAGCATGCCTTTCACCATTCCGCGGTCGACGGCACAGATGACGGGATGTTCGATCGCAACGTCGCCGAACGGACACCGGTTGTTCACGATGCGCAGTTGGTTGTTGCGCTGGTCGGCGTGTGCGGCGAAACCGTGTGCGGTGAGCGCATCGGCAACCGCCTGCATCGCCGTTCGCAACGAACGCCGACCCGATGCGAGATCGTCGCCCACGAGACCTGCGGCAAGTGCGCGACCGTATTGGGCGCCGACCTCTTCGGCCATCGCCTCGGCTCGATCACGTGGCAGGTTCTCGAGCGCTTTGCCCAGGAGGCTGAGCACGAGGTCGTCGCTGCGCACCTGTGACTCAAGGGGTGACGGACCGATCGACCGATAGTGCTTGGAGGGCCGGCCGGCCCCACCACCTTGGGGCTTTTCCACGCTGGCCTCGACATAACCGCCGGCCGCCAACTTGTCGAGGTGGTGTCGGGCGACATTCGGGTGCAGGTCGAATTTCTCGGCGACCCGCGATGCGGTCACGCCGGGGCTGTGCTCACCCGTCGAGTTCTCGCGCACAAAGAGATACACGGCGCGGCGCGTGGGGTCGCCAAAGGCCGAGGTGATTGCCGTCACCGTCGCGGTGAATGCACCCGACGACATGCTCATCTCAGCGGCCATGGGGCTATTCTACCTACGGCGATAGTGCAAATCAGTCGCACAGTTTCCCCGCAAAAAACAAGGACGACCATGGCCCTTTCAACCCAAGCCGTCATCGAGCTTCTGCGTCCCGTCGAGGACCCGGAGTTGCGCCGGTCGATCGTCGACCTCGGCATGGTGCGCGACGTCGAGATCGGCGTCAGGGGCGAGGTTTCGTTGACGGTGGTGCTCACCGTCGCGGGTTGTCCATTGCGCAACGAAATCCAGAACCGCGTGAATGCAGCCCTGAGGAGCCACCCCGAGGTGTCGTCGGTGAAGCTTGAGTTCGGCGTGATGAACGACGCAGAGCGCGAAAACGTGCGCCGAATGTTGCATGGTGACGCCGCGTCAACCGCCGGAAGTACGCAGGCACACGGCCACGCCGAGGGTCGAATGATCCCGTTTTCGCAGCCAGGTTCCAAGACGCGGCCCCTTCTCATCTCCTCAGGCAAGGGTGGCGTCGGCAAGAGCAGCGTGACGACGAATCTTGCCGTCGCACTGGCCGCACGCGGACACTCGGTCGGCATCGTCGACGCCGACATCTACGGGTATTCGATTCCCCGCATGCTGGGTGCGGACCGTGATCCCGTCGTCATCGACCAGATGCTCGTGCCACCGGAATCGTTCGGCGTGCGTTGCATCTCGATCGGCTATTTCGTGCCCGAAGGTCAGGCTGTGATCTGGCGGGGCCCGATGCTGCACAAGGCGCTCGAGCAGTTCCTCACCGATGTTTTCTGGGATGACCCCGACTTCCTTCTCGTCGACATGCCGCCGGGCACCGGTGACATCGCCCTGAGTCTCAGCCAATACCTGCCACGTGGCGAGGTGTACGTCGTCACGACACCGCAGCCGGCAGCACAAAAAGTCGCCAGACTCTCGGCGGCAATGGCAGAGAAGGTCAACCTGCCGGTGCGTGGAATCATCGAGAACATGTCGTGGTTCACCGGCGACGACGGCAAGCGCTACGAGATCTTCGGGTCGGGTGGTGGGGAGGAACTTGCCGGCGAACTCGACGTTCCGCTGTTGGCCCGCATTCCATTGGTGCCGACGTTGCGCCAAGGCGGTGACGACGGTCGCCCGATTGCGGCAGTCGACCCCGACAGCGAGGCTGGTCGCGCATTCCACGCACTTGCCGCCGAAATTGCGACGACGCTTCGCCCGAAGAAGATCTTCAACGCCGAGCTGAAGATCTCTTGATTCATGCGTCATGACTGCCCGTCTCCGGACACTGCCTTATAGGGTGAGGCCATGGAGATACGCATCGGTTTGAGCCAGGTCGGCCGCGAAGTGGTGGTCGAAGTGGCCGACGACGACGCCACGCGCGCGCAACTAAAGACGGCCGTGAGCGCCGCGTTGGCCGGTGCAAGCGACACCTTGTGGCTGACCGACAAAAAGGGTCGCGAGGTCGCGGTCCCGGGCTCGAAGATCGCCTTCGTCGAGTTCGGCTCACCCGACAGCGCACGCAAGATCGGCTTCGGAGACTAGAACTGCGCCGCATTTCCGACCGCCGTCTGCTGTTCGTGACGGGCAAGGGAGGCGTTGGAAAGTCGACCGTCGCCGCGGCCGTGGCCACGCTGGCGGCGCGTCGCGGCAAGAGGACATTGCTGGTCTCGATGGATGGCAAGGATCCCGCCTGTCCGTCTCACCCGAACCTCACGTCGTCGGTGTACCGCACCGAAGAGGCTCTGCGTGAATACATCCGCCTGTACGTGCGGATACCGCTCGTCTCGCGGGTCGGCGTTCTCGCCCAAACGCTCGATTTCGTTGCGGATGCGGCACCGGGCGTGAAGGAAATTCTCGCCGTCGGGAAGGTCTGCTACGAGGTGCGCGCCAATCACTTCGACCTTGTCGTCGTCGATGCCGAGAGTTCCGGCCATATCGCCAGCCAGCTGGCCACACCGCGCACGATCCGCTCGCTTGCCCAGGTGGGTATGTTGCGAGAGCAAACCGACTGGATGATCGAAATGCTCTCCGATCGCGACGTCACCGCGGCGTTGATCGTCACGACACCCGAAGAGAGCCCCGTCGACGAGACCCTCGAGCTCGCCGAACGAATTCGTTCCGAATCGCAGGTTGACGTGCCCCTCGTTGTCGTCAACCGCATGCCGCCCTCACCACCCCATGGCGCCGAATCAATTGCGCCACGAATCACCGCAACACTCACGGCGCGACACGTCGTCGCGACGACTCAGGTGGCGCGTCTGGCAGAAGTTGCCTCCGCTGAGCTCGTACTCGTGCCGCGTGCCTCGGGTGCCGACGAAGTAGGAGTCGTGGACGCCGTCGCGGGATTCCTCGACGACGAATTCGGTGAGTCGCTGTGACCGCGACGCGTGTCATCGTCGTCACCGGAGCGGGCGGAGTCGGAAAATCGACATTTGCTGCCGCGCTGGCCGCCCGCAGCGCGGCCAGCGTCGGTGTGCGTGTTCTGTTGATCACTGTCGACCCCGCGCGTCGACTGGCCTCGGCGATGGGTGTCGTCGCCCAGGGCAACGAGGTTGTCACCGTCGCCGACGGTGGTGCACCGTTCTCGGTGTCGATGCTCGATACCCGTCTCGGCTGGGATGCACTCATCCGCCGTGTCGCACCCAACGCGAGTGTCGCAGACCGTGTGTTGTCGAACGGGCTTTACCGCAACATCACCGGACGGTTCGTGAACAGTCACGATTACATCGCCGTCGAGCGTCTGTGGGAAGTGACCCGTTCGGGCCTCTACGACCTCGTCATTGTCGACACGCCCCCGTCACGCAGTGCACTCAGCGTCATCGATGCAGCGGAACGGATGCGCGAATTCTTCGCCAGCCGCCTCCTGCGTTGGCTCACCCTGCCTGCCTCGAACCGCCTCATCGCTGTGACGTCCCGGCCGTTCTTTGCGGTGGCTGATCGTGTCCTCGGGTCACGGTTTCTCTCCGATGTCTCGGAATTCTTCGCGCTGTTCCGACTCATGGAACCAACGTTCACCACGCACGCCCGCGAGGTCGAGGAATTGTTGCGTGACGAGTCGACCCGTTTCCTCGTCGTCACCACCGCCGAACCCGCACCCGCGGCCGAGGCCGAGTTCCTGGCCGGGGAGCTCGTGCGTCGTGGTCTGCATCTGTCGGAAGTGGTCGTCAACCGGATGATCGACGACGGGACGAAGCGGGAAGCAGCGACCCTCGCGGGTTCGGTGGTCAGCGGCGATCTGGCGGTGGCCGTCGATGAAATCCTGGCGACCGTCGAGCGTGAAGATGCCCTGTGCCGTCGGATTGCCGAGCGTCACGGATGTCGCGTACAGCGTGTCGCCGAGGCCCAGCGGCCGGTCAACGATGTTGCCGCCGTGCGCGCGCTCGCCGGCAACCTGATGCCCTAGTTCGGGTGCCCGTCTCGGGCAGACTTCCTGCATGGCCACCCTCGGCGACTTCGCGCGTCAGCACACCGACCTCGGCAAAGAGGGGATCGGCCACCTGCAGAACCTCGTTTCGGAATGGGGCATTCTCGCCGACTTTTGTTTTGCGGACCTGCTGCTCTACCTGCCGACCAAGACCGACGAGTGGCTGGTCGCGGCGCATGTCCGCGCCGCGACCGGTCAAACCCTCTACATCGCCGACTTCGTCGGGTCGACCGTCGTCGACGACCGTCGTCGCATCATCGAGTCGTCGTACCGCAGTGGCGAGATCGAAGAGGGCGAGATTCCGATCGATGGCACCGACGGTGCGGCACGGATGCTCGCGATTCCGGTGCGCCACGGAAACAGGCCGGTTGCCGTGCTTACGCGTGAGTGGTCGACGCGTTCGGGCCGCCAGCCCGGTGAACTCGAGCGCACTTATCTCGAGATCTTCGGCCGCTTCGCTGGGATGATCCGAGGCGGCCTGTTTCCGTTTCCGGGCCGTGCGGCCGACTCCAGTATCTCACCACGCGTCGGTGACGGCGTCCTCGTCATCGACGACGATGCGAAGGTGCGTTATGCGTCCCCGAACGCCGTGTCGGCGCTGCACCGCGTGGGAATCGGTGCGAACAGCGTCGGCCAAACCCTCTCCGAGCTCGGCTTCACCGACAGCGCGGTGCGGCAGGCATTTGAACGCGGTGAGCCCGTGGTCGAGGAGTTCGACCAAACAGCGGAGGTCACGCTGTTGGCGCGTTGCATACCCCTCTTCCACGATGACGAGAAGAGCGATGCCAGGGAAAGGCGGGTCACGGGGGCGGTGTTGTTGCTGCGCGACGTGTCAGAGCTGCGTCGCCGCGACAGGTTGATTCTCTCCAAAGATGCAACGATCCGTGAGATCCACCACCGGGTGAAGAACAACCTGCAGACCATTTCGTCGCTGTTACGACTGCAAGTTCGACGGCTCGACTCGGCCGAGGCGAAGGCCGCCGTCGACGAATCGGTGCGCCGGATCCGCACCATCGCACTCGTGCACGAGACTCTCTCGCGCGAGCCGGGAGACGACGTTGCGTTCATCGAAATCGTGCGGCCACTTCTGCGCCTCGTCGAAGACAGTCTCCAGTCGCCCGACCGCCCCGTCAGATTCGTCGTCCATGGTGACGGTGGCCGGGTGCCGGCGACCGTGGCAACACCGCTGTCGGTGGTCCTCACCGAGCTCTTGCAGAACGCCGTCGACCACGGTTTCCGCGAGGGTCTCACCGGCAGGGGGAGTGTGGCCGTGCAACTGCTCCAAGAGACCGACGCCGACAATCATGCGGTGCTGTGTGTCCGTGTGATCGACAACGGTGCCGGGCTTGCCCCCGACTTCGACATCGCCAATGCAACGGGCCTCGGGCTGTCGATCGTGCGCACGCTCGTGACGACCGAACTCGGTGGAACGATCGCGATGCGCCGCGCCACTCCCGCCGACTACGACAGCGACGCTGACATGCAGGCGGCGTTCGACACGACTGCGGGACCCGGCACCGTCATCGAACTGCGCGTGCCGCTGTCGGCCTAGCCGGCGTTCTGGGCTGTGCGGTTGTGGACCGCAATCTGGCGGCGCAGAACTCGGCGCTCTTCTTCGGAGGTTCCGCCCCAGACGCCCGAGTCCTGGTTCGTATCGATGGCGAAGCGCAGGCACTCGATCTTCACGGTGCACTGGTTGCAGGTTTCCTTGGCCTTGCTGAGTTGCAAAACGGCCTGACCCGTGGAGCCGACCGGGAAGAACAATTCGGGGTCGGTGTCTCGACACACTGCTTGCTGGCGCCACGTGTAGTCGGCGGCGCCGAGGGCGAGACTCGAAGCGAGAATCGTCACTTCATCTCCTGGGGGGTTCGGGGCGGTGGGCCGCCAACGGTTGCTGACATTTGACGTGGAGACGAACGCCCAAAGGCCGTCCGCCACGGCGTCGGTGAACCTACGCCCTTGGATGACGGATGACAAGGGCTACGGTGAGATTTGTGAGCGGAAATTCCGGCGCCGCGGCGATACCCACAATTCCCGCAGGTCCGGGTCGCGGTTGCGCGGTCCTGGCCCACCGTGGGGCCTCTCGTGCCGAGCCCGAGAACACCCTCGTGGCCTTTGCCCGGGCGGCCGACATGGGGGCCGACGCCGTGGAGCTGGACGTACGGCGAAGCGCTGACGGGCACCTCGTCGTTCATCACGACCCCCGTCTTGCCGATGGTCGTGTGATCGTGCGAACTTCACGGGTGGAGGTTCCAACGGAGGTTCCTTGGATCGGTCCGGCCCTCGATGCCTGCCTTGGAATGTGGGTCAACGTCGAAATCAAGAACGATCCGGGAGAACCCGATTTCGACCAAACCGATGAGATTGCCGTCATGGTCGCCGATGCCCTGCGGTGTCGCGGGGAACCGGCGCGTTTTCTCGTGTCGTCGTTCCGGCGCGAGACAATCGACCGGTTCCGGTCCGTTGCGCCCGAGATCGCCACCGCGTGGTTGACGCCGGGCATCGCCGACGACGACATGGTGGCAACCTTCGGTTCGTTGCGCGACGCAGGACATTGCGCGGTGCACCCCTGGTTCGGCCTCGTGACGCCCCGATTCGTCGACGGGGCCCACGCACACGGGCTGATGGTCAACGTGTGGACCTGCGACGACCCCCTGAAGATGTCCGAACTCCGCACCTTTGGAGTCGACGGCATCTGCACGAACGTGCCCGACGTTGCGATTGCGACGTTGTCCGCACGGGCGTGAGCGTCACGCCGGCATGACAAGCCGCAGGGCCTCGGGCACGTGGGTGAAACGCAACGCCGTGGTTTCACCCAGATAGTCGCCGTCGACCTGGTACGGGAAAGGGCGCTCGTGGTCGACGGACAGCGCCGCCACGTCATGGCGGACCACGAGATGTTTGTTGTCGTGGAGACCGCCGCGGGCGAGCGCGCGACCGAGGGACCCGAGGAGCCCGATTGCCGACAGGGACTTGAAGGCCACGACGGTGAGGCCGGCATCGAGGTTCGTCTGCGGTGACAGGTTGAGTGGCTTTTTGCCCAGGAACGTGTACGGGTTGGTGTTCATGACGATCGTGAAGAAGCCCTCGATGGGTGCGGTCTCACCGATGCGAACGTTGAAGTGCGGCTTCTTTCGGCCGTAACCGACCGCCCAGGTTTGCAGCGCAGCGCCAACGAAGAGTGGGTGGCCGAGATAGCGCTTGAGTGAGGCTCGTCGTTCCACGAGGCGCACGACTGCGGCGTCGTAGCCGACGCCCGTATGGAAACAGAAGAAGCGTCCGTTGCAGTTGCCGAGACCGATCGGTCGGATGGCTTGGTTGTCGAGCGCGGTGCAGAGTTGTTTCACCGCGGCAGCAGGGTCGTTGGGCATGCCCAGGGTGCGGGCAAAGACGTTCGTCGACCCCCCGGGTAACACGGCCAGTGCCGTCTCCGAGCCGGCCACGCCGGTGGCGGCCTCATTGAGGGTGCCGTCGCCACCGAAGGCCACGACGACATCCAGGCCGCGCCGGGCAGCATCCTGGGCAAAGCGGGTGGCGTGGCCGCGACGGTTCGTTTCGACGACTTGAACGTCGTGGCGGCGGGCAAGCTGCTGGTGGACGACGACGGTGTTGCGTGCTGTGACGGATGACGCAAACGAATTGACGACCAGGAGCAGCCTCACGGTTCCCAGACGTTACCAGTGGGCCTTCTCGGTTGGGCAGCAGACCGACCAAGCGGTAACAATGGAAGGCCTATGAACGTAATCGTCTGTGTCAAGCAGATTCCGGACCCCGCCACGCCCGGCGCCCTCGACGGCTCCACGAACACCCTCAAGCGTGACGGCAAGCTGATCCTCGATGACTCCGATGCCTACGGCGTCGAGATGGCACTGCAACTCGTTGCTGCCGCGGGCGGGGGAGAAGTGAACCTCGTGTCGATGGCACCGAACGGTGAGACCGCAGGAATGCGCACCGCCCTGGCGATGGGCGCGGCGAAAGGCGTGCTTGTTTCCGACCCCGCTCTGTTGGGCAGCGATGCGTTGACAACCGCCAAGGTGCTTGCCGCGGCGGTGCGCAAGTTGGGCGGTGCAGATCTCATCATTGCCGGCACGGAATCATCCGACGGTTACACGGGCACGGTGCCCGAACAAATGGCGGAGGTTCTCGGTCTCCCGTCGGTGACCTTCGCAAAGAAGGTCGCAGTCGAAGGCGGCAGGCTCCTGGTCAACCGCCAAACCGAATCTGGCTACGACGAGGTCGAGTGTGCGTTGCCCGCCCTCATCAGTGTCACCGCCGGTGTCGTCGAGCCGCGTTACCCGAGTTTCAAGGGGATCATGGCGGCCAAGAGCAAGCCCGTCGACACCGTCACCGCCACCGACCTCGGTGTGTCTCCCGCGGGTTGGGCCGGTGCGGGCCAAAAGATCTCGAACGTTGCGCAGGCCGAGGCCCGTCAGGCCGGCGAGATCATCGAGGACGATGGCGAGTCGTTCGGCAAGATCGTTGCATTCCTTGAAAATCTGAAACTGATCTGAGGTCAAAACATGTCTGTGAACAACGTCTGGGTATTCGCACAGGTCGCAAACGGGGCGCCGACGTCGGCCACCCTCGAACTCCTCACCAAGGCACGGTCCCTTGCGTCGAACGTCGCCGTGTTCATCGGTGACGACGCGACGTCGGTTGCCGGCGCACTCGGTGAGTACGGCGCGACGAAGGTGTACTCAACCGGCAATCTCGGGGGCAAGCTTCCCGGCGTGGCCGTCGCTTCGGCGATGAAGGCGGTCTTCGACGCTGGTGACAAGCCCGACCTCGTCCTGTTCCCGCAGAACTACGAAGGCCGTGACGTGATGTCGCGTCTGTCGGTGAAGCTCGACAAGACGGTTCTGACCAACAGCGTCGACGTCAGTGTCGATGGCGGCGCGGTCAGTGCAACGACACCGATATTCGGCGGCAACACGCTCGTCACCACCACCTTCACCGGTCAAGGCCCGTACCTCGTTGCTTTCCGCCCGAAGAGTTTCACCGCCGAATCCGCCGGAGGTGGCGCCCCCGAAGTCGTCACCGTCGCCGTGCCCGACCTCGGCGCGACGGGTGCCGCAAAGGTGACCGCGGTCCACGTCGAAGAGACGACGGGCCCGAAGCTCGACGAGGCTGACATCGTGGTGTCGGGGGGCCGTGGTTTGGGCGAATCCGACAAGTACGTGTTGGTCGAGGAGCTAGCCAAGCTGCTCAAGGGTGCCCCCGGCGCCTCGCGCGCGATCGTCGACGCGGGATGGGTTCCCTACTCGTACCAGGTCGGCCAGACCGGCAAGGTCGTCAAGCCGAGCGTCTACATCGCAGCGGGCATCTCGGGTGCGACGCAGCACATGGTCGGCATGAAGGGTTCGAAAAACATCATCGCCGTCAACAAGGACAAAGAGGCACCGATATTCGGTATCGCCGACCTCGGCATCATCGGGGACGTGCACAAAGTTCTGCCGAAACTGATCGAGGCCCTCAAGGGTCGCTGACGCGGGTCATCATGACATGTCGCGGGCGGAGAAAGCCCACGACATGTCGTTGAACGGGTCCCACACCGCGATTTGGAGTTGCCACCCGAGTGCCGGCTCGCCGGTGGACCACACGAACCACTGCAGCTCCTCCATCTCGGCACGCAGCGTGCCCTGCGTAAGAGGCCATTCGTCGAGTGCATCGGCCATCGCGGTCGCCAACCACCACGCGCCGAAGCGGCCCTGGGCACCGCCGCGACGCCGTCCGTGCGCCCCACCCGAGGCACCAGCCCACGCGACGAGAGCCAACACCTGTGACGGCTCGAGCGGTGAGACCCGCGCCCGTGACAAACCGAGCGCACCGAGAGCCGAGTCGATGCCACCCGACGTGGCAGCAAATGACACCCGACCGTTCGACTGCGTCGTCCATGCCTCGAAAACCGAGCGAACCGCAGATTCGATGTCGGGGTCAGCATCGGTCGTAGCGGGGGAACACTCCACTTCGTTCGTTGGCGCAATGTTCAACTGTGGCGTAGGGGCACTCACCCCGTTGTCGTCGTAGATCGCCGGCTCGTAGTTCGGTTCCCATGGGGCGGGATTGATCGGGATCTCGAGGACGGCGCGCAGAGCTGCGTCGTCGGGCACCCCCTCACCACGAAGCGCGCGTTCGTAGGCGACGAAGCCACGCACGGGGGCATCCTGGATGTGTCGTTCGAGTTCGGCCCACGTGTGGTTCTGGGCGATGACCTCGGTCAGGGGACCGACGCTAAAGGTGCTGGTGGGATGCTGCAGCGAGCCGGCAGCAATGTCGGCCGGACCGTGTAGTGCGAGGCGGTAGTTGGCGAGCGTCGCGCAAGGCCACGTCTGGCGGCCGGTTTGTACGGCCAAAGCAGCCTTGTCGCGCAACGAGGCGAGCAGTGTCCACTCGCGAGCCGAACACAGATCGTCGATGCGGCGGATGATTTCGTCGAGGTCTGCGCGGTCGACGAGTGCATCGAGGTCGCTGTGCATGGGGGCAGGTTAGGTCGGCTCAGACGAGCGGCCAGGGCACCCTGCGACCCGACGGGTCGTAGGGCAGCACACCCGCATCGAGCAGCCACCGCGCACGCTCGGCGATCGCCTGAACTTCCTCGTCGTTCAACAGGGCCGCGACGCGCATCGGAACCTGGTCGACGATGCGCATCAGCGCCTCGCGGTGCGACGGCGTGAGGTTCTCGGTAGCAAAGTCCCAGATGACGGTGCGTAATTTGAAATCGCCCGAGAAACAAACGCCGTGGTCGATGCCCCATACGTGGTCGTTCGTGTCGAGGAGTACGTGCCCACCCTTGCGGTCGGTGTTGTTCGCGATGATGTCGAACACCGCCATCGTCTTCAACTGGTCGTGGAGCTCGTCGCGACTTTCGAACACGGTGAAGTAGTGCACGTTCGGGTCGGCCTCGATGAACCACTGGAACGACCCCTCACCCATGGGTCCGTCCCGGAGAATCGTTGGTGGAACGAGGTCGAAACCCATCTCCTCGGACAGTTGATAAGCGGCCACCTCACGGCGATGCAGGCCGGGCTCGAAGTCCCACAGCGGCCGTTCACCGCGCAACGGCTTGTAGATGGCCTGCGTGCTGCCCGAATCATCGGCAATCTTGACGAGAAACGTCGCGTTGCTGCTCCAAGGCATGCGACCGACGACTTCGATTTCGCCCTCGGCAAGAAGGCGCATCGGGTCGTGGTGACCGACTAGTTCATTCGCGGACATGGATGTCCGTCCGGGTCGATGGGAAAACCGCACCAACGGCAATTCGGCCGACCCGCGGCAACGACGTCGTCGGCGTGGTCGCAGAAGGCGAGTGCCTGCCCCCGGGTGATGAGACCGCGCACACGGCCGGCGACGACGTCCGGGTCGGGCTCGCCGTTCTCGTCGAGGGGAACCATTTCGTCGAGTTGGACGACCACACGGTCGATGTCGCGGTCGTAGGCGACACCGATCGGCCCGACCACGAAGTCGAACGTGCCGGCGGATGCACTCGCACCCTGGGCGAGGGGAATGAGATCGAGGGCGTCGGGCAGGGGCACGTCACCGTCGGGCAGGTCGGCGAGAAGTTCACGCACGAAGTGCGCGATTGCCGCCACCTGCTGCTTCTCGCACTTCAGGGTGACGACCTCACCCTCGCCGCGCACCTGGATGAGAAAGATGCGCTGGCCCGGCCGGCCGAGGGCGGCGGTGGTGAAGGCATCGGGTGTGTCGAAGTCGCGGTACACCGTCATGAGGGCCGCAGGTCCGCCAGTGAGCCACCCGTCGAGTTGACGGTGAGAACGATCGGTGAACCCGTTCCGTAGGCGAGTGCGCTCACGGAGCAGGTGCTAACGACGATGCGTTGGAACAAGTCGAGGTGCGTTCCCATCGCATGGGCGAGCGCGGCTTTGATCGGGTCGGCATGGGAGAAGCACACAACGACACCACCAGGATGCCGCAGTCTGATCGAGTCGAGTGCAGTGGCCATACGCACCTGCATCTCGGTGAACGACTCGCCATTCGGGAACCGGAACGTGCTTGGCGCCCGTTGAACGGTCGCCCATTCGGGTTTCTTCATGAGGTCGGCGAGTTTTGCACCTGTCCAGTCGCCGAAGTCGCACTCGATGAGGCCCTTGTCGACGACGACGCGCTGCCGCAGTTTCTTCGCCAGTGGTGCTGCGGTTTCACGGGTGCGTTCGAGGGGTGAGGCGTAGATGGCATGGATCTTTGGGAATGTCGACAGTCGCTCGGCCACCTCGGCGGCCTGTTCCCGACCGATGTCGTTGAGGTGGAGACCCTTCGCGCGGCCCGGCAACGACTGACCCGTCGTTGGAGTACGACCGTGCCTGACGAGGAGAATGGTCGTGGCTGAGGGGTGCTTGGGTTTCGCGGCGCGTGCCATCGGTCCCGAAAATACTGGCTCTGTGTCTACTCTGTGCAGGTGGGCGCACGAAAAATGGATTCTCTTGCGCGTCTTGCGGTCGACGTTCACGAGTGCGTGGCATGTCCGCGACTCGTCGAGTGGCGAGAGCGCGTGGCGGTCGAAAAGCGTGCCGCATTCCGGTACGACGATTACTGGGGTCGTGGTGTGTCGGGTTTCGGGGATCCGGCTGCGCGATTGCTCGTCCTGGGTCTTGCCCCCGGCGCGCACGGGGCCAATCGCACGGGACGGGTGTTCACCGGCGACCGCAGCGGCGACTGGCTCTACCGCGCGCTGCACAGGGCGGGATTCGCCAACCAAGCGGCGTCGACACATCGCAGCGACGGACTCGAACTGCGTGGCGCCTGGGTGACGGCGGCAGTGAAATGTGCGCCACCGGGCAATGCACCGATGCCCGGTGAACGCGATGCGTGCAGGCCCTTTCTTGACCGTGAGATCGCCCTGCTCGGAGAACTGCGTGTCGCGGTGTGTCTCGGCAACTTCGCCTATCAGGTGGCAACCGACTACTTCGGGGTAAAACCACGCCCCAAGTTCGGCCACGCTGTCGAGGTACCCGCCGGCGGTCTCACCTTGTTGTGTTCTTTCCACCCGAGCCAGCAGAACACGTTCACCGGCAAACTCACCGAACCGATGATCGACGCGGTGTTCGCGCGAGCGAAGGCGATCTGCCGCTAACTCAACTGCGGTGGATTGAATGCGGCTCGCAACAAACTCGACGACATCGAAATTGCAGCCTTGCCATCGTCGACGAAGTCGGCGAGCGAAACGAAGCCGTGGAACTGCCCCGAAAAACGGATGTGCGAAACGGGCACGCCGAGGGCGGCGAGCCTCGCCGCATAGGCATCACCTTCGTCACGCAGTGGGTCGAACTCGGCCGTGATCACGCACGTCGGCGGTGCAGCGGCGAGATTCGCATCCGAGTCGAACAATGGTGAGAGGCGTGGGTCGTCGAGCGCCGTGTTGGTGTCGGACACGTAATGGTGCACGAACCACTTCATTCCTGCGTGCGTGAGAAATGGACCATCCTTGTTTTCCTGGTGACTCGGATGGCCGAGATTGCAGTCGGTGACCGGGTAGATCAGCAACTGGTACGCGGCGGGGATGACCTGCATGTTGGCGATGGCGGCAGCGATGTTGCCGCCCGCCGAGTCGCCACCGATTGCGATGCGGCCGGGGTCGCAGCCCAGCGAGGTGGCATTGAGGTGTGCCCAGCGTGTGGCGTTCACACAGTCCACGAGGGGCTCGGGGAAGGGATGCTCGGGTGCGAGTCGGTAGTCGACCGACAGCACGGCGCACGGCGTCTGCATACAGATCGCCCGGCACACACTGTCGTGCGACTCGACGCTACCGAGCACCCAACCACCGCCGTGGTAGTAGACGAGGAGTGGCAAATTCGGTTCCTCGTTGGGTTTGTAGAGGCGCGCGGGGACACCGCCCGCGTCGATGTCGGTCATCTTGTGGATCGGCACCGTCGAGGGGGCCTGCATTGCGGCCCGTGACTCACGGGCGTTCTGCGGGGTGTCTTCCTCGAACGGCTTGTTGCCGAGGCTCTCGACGAAGTCGGTGATGAACTTGGCCTGCGGATGAAGTGGCATGAGGCGAAACCTAGTTCGCCGGCGCGGCCCCTTCGGCCGCCGGCGCGGGCTCGGCCTTTTTCTTCGGCGGCGGTACGCCGACCGACGGCGCCTTGTCGGCCCAGTCGGGCCAGCGGCGGCGGCTGACGATAGAGAGCGTGCGCAACAACTTCATCGCCACTTCGTCCTCCTGCGCCGGACGGGCAACGATGACGCCGTCCCTGATCATGCGGTTGATGACCTCCTCACCGATTTCGGTCCGCACGATCGTGAGCGTCCAATCGTTGTCCTTGCCGATGCCACCCGTGGAGATGTCGGCATGTTCGGCGGCGAAGTCGGGGCAGAGCTTGCAGCCCGTGCGCGTCCACTGGTGGCATTCCTTGAGGTCTATCTCGTGGTACGAGCCGTCCTTCATCCAGATCTGGAAGACACCCTTGATGTTCATCTTCACCATGTCCTGTTTCTTCAGGCCGTACTTGGCCTCGAAGAGTTCGGAGAAGATCGCGTCGTCGAAGGTTTTCGAGCACAACAGACCGATGTTGAAGAGGAACGGCTTGCTCACCTTGCCCGCCTTGCGGTCCCACATCACGGGCGGTGACGAGGTCTGGCAGCCCATGCCGACGAGGGCGAGACGCGAGAGTCCCGCGTCCTTTGCATCGCGTAGAGCGAGCGGGTTGGCGCAGTACGTGTAACGGCTGCCGGCGGTGGCGAGTACTTCTTCCTTCGTTCGCACCAACTGGGGTCGGGCCTTCCACGCGTCGTCGTCTTCGACGCCGCTGACCAGGGCACCCTCGATGTAATCGTTGTCGAGCAACCACGACAGCATCGCCGTGACGAAGCCGCCGTCCTGGCCCTTTTCGTGTTGGGTGGTGTCGCTGGCGCGGGTGAGGAGGAGTTGGCGCCAGACGCCGGCCATTTCATCGGGGTTTCGCACGCGACCAAAGAGGTGCTTGTCGGCGGCCTCTTCCCACTGACGAAACCGCGGGCAGGCGCGGGTGCAGGTGGTGCAGCCGCCCTCTTCGCCGAAACCGTGGATGCAGTTGTCGAGGCCGAGCGATTCCTCGAGGTGGAACGGCTTGTACTTACCCTCGACGTGTTCGTAGCCGATGACGTCGTGCGGACAGGTGACGACGCACCCGGCGCAGCCGGTGCAGAGCCCAGTGTTGATGACTTCGTTGTAGAGCTCGCGCCACTGGGCAGTCCAGCGGGACGTGGCTGCGGGGGCCGAATCGGTCATGGTCATGTGTCCGACTCTAGTGATGTGACCCCCATGGTCGCCCTTCGAGCGACAGGGTGCGTTACAGCGCGTCGGGGCCCGTTTCGCCCGTGCGGATGCGGACGATCTTTTCGACGCTGGTCACCCAAATCTTGCCGTCACCGATCTTGCCGGTGTTGGCCGCCGACTGGATGGCCTGGATCGCACGGTCGACAACCGAATCGTCGACGACAATCTCGATGCGCACCTTCGGGACGAAGTCGATGTTGTACTCGGCTCCGCGGTATGTCTCGGTGTGTCCGCCCTGGCGTCCGAATCCACGAACCTCCGCGACTGTGATTCCTTGCGCGCCGGCTGCCCTGAGGGCGTCCTTCACGTTGTCGAGTTTGAAAGGCTTCACTACCGCAGTGATGAGCTTCACGATCTGATCATATTCGTCTCGTGCTCAGGCCCGAGAAGTCGTTGGGCTGAACACCCGCTGCACAACCGCCGAGTGGTTGATGATCGCCCCCCTCGTCGATCGAGATTGCATGGGCGCAGAACTTGATGTGGCCGGCGGAATCACCAACGCGCGGGAAAGAAGTCCCCACACGGTGGCCCCATTGTCAATGGGTTGATGGCTGTCAGGTCGGGTGCAAGCAGCGTTCGTTTGTCAACGGACTGGTTCAGCGCCGCCAAAGCACGAAGCGCCGCCGCTCACGCGACGGCGCTTCGTGCCCCGGTTGATTCGGCCACCTGGGCCGAATCGTCATTCGGTTACGTACCCCGGAACGCCGTGTTCGTGTATGTCGAGACCTTCACGTTCTGCTTGTTCGTCGATGCGCAGACCCACAGTGGCCTTCAGGATGCCGAAGAGGATCGCGGTCGTGATGAGTACGAAGACGGCGACCGCAACGACGCCGATCACCTGACTCACCAGCTGGTCGGCACCACCCCCGTAGAACAGACCTTTTTTGACGACGCCATCAGCCTCGGTTGCCGAGAAGAGGCCGACCGCGATCGCGCCAAACGCACCGCAGACGCCGTGCACGCTCACGGCACCGACCGGGTCGTCGATCCGCACACGGTCGAAGAAGGAGACCGAGTACACGACGATCGCCCCGGCAAGGGCGCCGATGATCGTCGCCCCAAGGCCGTTCACCACCCAGCAACCCGCTGTGACGCCGACTAGACCCGCGAGCAAACCGTTGCCCGTCATCGCCACGTCCGGCTTGCCCGACTTGAGCCAAGTAATCGTCATCGCAACACCAGCCCCGGCCGCAGCCGCAAGCGTCGTGTTCACTGCAATCTTGCCGATCACCGGATCGGCGCCCAGCCATGAGCCGGGGTTGAAGCCGTACCAGCCGACGAGGAGGATGAAACAGCCGAGGATTGCGAATGGAATCGAGTGACCGGGAATCGCCCGCGGTTTCCCATCGGGACCGTACTTACCGATGCGCGGTCCGAGGAATGCAGCACCCACGGCGGCTGCAACACCGCCGGTCATGTGAACGAGGGCCGACCCGGCGAAGTCGTGGAACGGAGTATCGAGCTGGAACAGCCACCCGCCGCCCCATTGCCAACGGACAACGACCGGATAAATCACTGCCGAAATGACGGCGCTGTACAGCACGTATGCCTTGAACTTCGTACGTTCGGCCATCGCACCCGAGACGATCGTTGCGGCCGTGGCAGCGAAGGCGACCTGGTAGGTGAAGAACACGAACTTGTCGAGGTTGCCGTAGGAAAAGATGCCGTCTCCTGCGAGGAACCATCCATCACCACCGAGGTACTTCCCGAACCCTGTGAGGTCACCGCCAAAAGCGATGGCGTAGCCGACTGCGAAGAACAGCAGTGCACCAACGCAGAAGTCCATCAGGTTTTTCATGAAGATGTTGGCGACGTTCTTGCCCCGTGTCAGGCCCGCTTCGACGAGCGCAAAACCCGCCTGCATGAAGATCACAAGGACCGCTGCAATCAGGATCCATACGTTGTCGAGGATCTTCTGCACGTCGGCGGCCGTCGGCCCCTCCTCTGCGGCAAACGTCGGGCCGGCGAAAGCCAGCCCCGCAAGGGTTGCCACAACCGCTCCCAGGCCCAACCTGCGGACCAATGATTTCTTGGAATCAGATTGCATCGCGACCCTCCTCGCCGGTTCGAATGCGCACGAGTCGCTCGATACTTGTAATCCAAATTTTTCCATCGCCGATCTTTTCTGTGTTTGCTGTGGTGCGGATTGCCGACACGACCTTGTCAACATCGGTATCGTCCACGACGAGTTCAATGCGAACCTTGGGCACGAATTCGATCGTGTATTCCGCCCCGCGATATGTCTCACTGTGTCCGCCCTGGCGACCAAAACCACGCACTTCAGAGACGGTCATCCCGAGGATGCCGATCCCCTTGAGAGCGTCCTTTACGTCATCCAGTTTGAACGGCTTGACGATTGCGGTGATGAGCTTCACTGCTGTCCTTCCTGTTCGAGTTTTGTTGCACAAGCAACCAAACGAGTCGCCGTTGACCCGAAGTTGCGACCCCAAGGGGATGAGCGAAAGATAGGGGAGCCAGGTTTCGTCGGTGTCGCCCGAGTGTTTCGGGAGCGTGGCGAATTTGTTGAGTTGTTAACGTTGTGTTTCGACACCCATCAGGTTTCGCTGCTCAATTTTGAAAGGTTCCTACGAACGCGCACGATGATGTCGTCGGTCAACTTCTGCCCCGCACGATTGGATACCTCAAAGGTGTCGTCGGCCATGCCGTCTTGGGTTTGGATCGTTGCATGATGAACGATGACGCCCGCGCGACTCAGGGCGGCGCTGACCGCCGCCAAGAGTCCGATACGGTCGAGGCCGGTGACGCGCAGGATCGTGTGCCATGGATGGATGGCGTTGTCGATCGTGAGACGCGGGGCAGGTCCCTGAATGCGCCGCGTACTTCGTCGACCACGAAGCGCCCGTGACAGGATCTTCGACAACACTTTGGGCTCCGGAGCTGGGTCGGCGGTCACGACGAACGTGTCGAGAACCGCGCCGTCGGGCCATGTGGCGAGACTTGCCGTCCTCACCGAGTAGCCCGCATCCGCCAGTGCACCCGCGAGACGCGACAAGAGGCCCCGCCGGTCGCGACACGCGACGGTGATTTCGAACTGCGACGGTTCGCTCGTCGCGCAAACCGTCGTACGAACCGACTTTCCCTGGGGAGCAGGTTCGACAAGGCGAATCTGTTGAAGGAGTCGCTCGGGTTCATGTGCCAGCACGTACGTCGTCGGCGCAAGATTGATGCGCTCGACAAGTGTGGGGTCGGGGGTGAGTTCGGCTGTTTGCCTGCGTCGCATGTCGGCGAGCGAGTCATCGACGCCACTCAATAGTTCTGGATGGGCGAGGAGGGCCTGTACTTTGACGGTGAAGTCGACCATCGCAGTGCGCTGCCACGTTTCGAGTCCTCCGATCGCATCGGCCAGCAGCCGACTGCGTTCGACGATGCCCGGCTGACGCAGACCATGGGCAATGTCTCGAAGGATTCTGTCGTCGATGTGATTGGGCATGTGTTCGACGGCGCCGCGCAGGAGTTTTGCACCGTTGAGCAGATCTTCCACCTCGCCCGCGGTGTTGAGGTCGAGGTCGAGATGATGGAGGATCGCGGGCACCCGGTCGGGAGATGCCACGATGTCGACCAGAAACGCCGCGAGCACAAGAGTGTCACTGTGCGACGACGCAACAGCAGTTTCTTCACGCAGTGCTTCGACCGTGGGAAAACGTACGAGTTGGGTCGTGCCAGTCTCCATGTTGTCCGCTGCGCGTGAGCGAAGCGCCGCGGCAATCTCAGGGATCGTGCGGTCGAACAGATTCGCTGCCTCGAGAAGATGCCAGGAGCGGGGCGATCCATGACGAAGAACCTCGAGCAGGATCGTCGTTGATTCGCGGTCCCATTCGAGTGAGGCGTCCCTGTGCGCGGTGACCCAATCGAGCAGCGTGTCACTTGGCTGGTTGTCGACCGAAAGGAGCGCGGCAGCCAGCAAAACGTCCGCTATCGCCGAAGTCGGCGGATTCGCGGCGAGGTCAATTCGACCGTCGACCACGCTCAACCAGCCGGATTCAGGCCTGATCTCCCCGTCCCCAGCGGTCCCAGCGCCCTCGATGCCGTTGCGTCTGATCCGCCAACGGAGAGCGGCAGGGCTGACCACCGTCGTCGCAAGGACGACGAGCACGAGAGCCGCGTAGAGGTCGTCGTCGAACACCCCGACACCGAGGCCGATCGTCGCGAAAATCAGACCCACTTCGCCGCGCGGCATCATGCCGAGGCCGACCAACAACCTGTCACCGCCGTTGCGGCCCACTCCGATGCCGGCCACGATCTTTGTCGCCGCGCCCACGACGAAGAGCAATCCTGCAATCGCCAGAACCTTTGGTCGCGCCATCGACGCGACGTCGGTCTCGATACCGATTTGGAGGAAGAAAACCGGGATGAACAGAGATGCGACGGCAGCCACGTCACGCTCGATTCGCTGATGGGCAACCGTGCGTCCGAGAGCGGTTCCCGCGACGAATGCACCGATAATCGGTGCAAGTTTCGCTGCGTCTGCGACACCCGAATACGCAAGGGCAATACCGACGGCAAGCACCGAAACCGCTGCGGGTGAAGAAGCCCTCTTCGCCGCGAGCGCAATGATTTTTGGCACCGCGGAGAGGCCTACGAGCGACGCGACGGCGAGAAATGCGAAGGCCGTCAGCGTTGTCGTTGCGATGGTACCGATACCGATGGTCCCCTCTTCGACCATGCGCGTGACAATGGTGAGGATGATGAGGCCAAGCACATCGTCGGCCACCGCGGCGCCAAGAACGATACGCGCTTCGCTTGTCGTCAATACCCTGAGATCGCCGAACACGCGGGCCGTGATGCCAACACTCGTGGCTGTGAGGGTCGCCCCCACGAACAGCGCAGTGTTTCCACTCTCGCCAAACGCCAGGCCCGTCACCGAACCGAAGATGAGCGGCAGGGCCACGCCGATGAGACCGACGCTGAGGGCTGCGCGACCCACGCGTCGCATTTCGTTTAGGTCGGTTTCCATTCCGACTTGCATCAGTAGAAGGATTGCTCCGAGTTCTGCGATCAAAAAGAGCGAGTCTGATGGTTCCACCAAGCCGAGCACCGATGGTCCGATGAGGACGCCGGCGAGGATTTCTCCCAGGACGGCGGGTGTGCCGATTTTTTCCGCCAGTTCACCGATCAACTTTGCGGCAGCGAGGATGAGGGCAAGTTCGAGGAGAACCCGACCCAAGTCGAGAGTGCCCGCTCCGCTGGCTGCAAATACAGTCGACGAAATCACCTCCGAGAGTCAAGCAGAAACCGCGCACTATCGACGCTTTGTTCGGAAAGCATCCAGCCACGTCGCCGAATGGTTTTGATCGAGCCCGGCCCAAGGAGACGCCGCAGCGTGACAAGCGCGGCATCGCACCGACGTTCGGAGCCGTCGAGGCCGGCAAGTCGGTTCAGGTCGGGGCGCCCCGTGACGCGTCCCACACGGTCGACGAGGACGCGCAGAACGGCGGTCTCGGCCGGCCCAAGGGGACTGTTCGCCATGGACGACCATCCTAGAAATTACCCGTCTGGGGAATGTGCGGCGGATGTTGCAGGAAGGTGAATTCGTCCTCCGGTTACCGGTGGGTAGATAATTGTCGAATGGAGTTGACCTACCCAGCCGATGCCGAGGAATTCCGCGAAGAGGTGCGTGCCTGGCTGCGCGCCAACTTGCCCAACGGTTGGTTCGACCCCGAGTTCGAGCTGTCGGCCGACGATCGCCGGAAATTCAACGAGTCGTGGCCCGCAAAGCTCTACGACGGTGGCTGGATCTGTGCGACATGGCCGAGAGAATACGGCGGCAAGGGCCTGTCCGTAATGCAGGGCGTCGTGCTCTCGGAGGAGTTTGCCGCTGCAAAGGCACCGATGCGTGCCGACTTCTTCGGTGACACGCTCGTCGGACCGACGATTCTGCAGTGGGGAACGGAGGAACAAAAAAAGGAATTCCTGCCAAAGATCCTGCGCGGAGAAACGCGCTGGTGCCAGGGTTTCAGCGAGCCGAACAGCGGCAGCGACCTCGCCAGTCTCAAGACGACGGCGGTGCTCGATGGTGACGAATGGGTGATCAACGGCCAGAAAGTGTGGACAACGGGCGGTCACCACGCGGACTACTGCTTCCTCCTCACCCGTACCGACCCGACAGTGCCCAAGCACAAGGGCATCTCGTACCTGCTGGTGCCGATGCGCCAGGCCGGCGTGGAAGTGCGCGGCATCGTGCAGCCCGACGGTACGGCTGAATTCTGTGAAGTGTTCTTCACTGATGCACGCTGCCCGAAGGACAACGTCGTTGGCGGTGTGAACAACGGTTGGCAGGTCGCCAACTCGACGCTCGCCTTCGAGCGCGGGATGAGTACGACCACCGGCTACCGACGTTTCGAAGAGGAATACAAAATGATGCGCACCCGCGCGCTGGCGAACGGCGCCATCGAGGATCCACTGATTCGTCAGCGCCTCGTGCGCTACTACACGAAGATCCAGATCCTCCGCATCAACGGTTTTCGCTCGCTGACGGCGACGTTGAACAAGTCGAAGGACCCGGGTGTCGCCGCGCTCGGTGCGTCGAACAAGATGTTCTGGTCGGAAATGCACAGAGAAGCAATGGAGCTGGCTCTCGACATCTTCGGCACCGATTCCGTGTTGGTGGATGTGGGTGCCGATTTGGCGTCGTGGCCCGGCACTGCGCGCGAAAAGCGTCGCGCGGGCTACCCCGTGAGTCCGATGATGTCGGCGTTCTTCTTCTCCCGCTCCGAAACAATCTGGGGCGGCACCAGCCAAATCCAGCGCAACATCGTCGCAGAACGCGTCCTTGGGCTTCCCAAGGAGCCGAAGGCGGCCGGTTCATAACACTCCTCGGGCGGCAGTTAAATGGCGCGGTTATTGCTAGTCGACGGACACCGCCGGTGCACCGGTGGTCTGTCGTAGCGGGCGCCCGGGGAGTTTGATCGCGATCAGGATCACGATGATCGCAACAGGAATGGCGACGATGTAGAGGAACTTGATGCCGTTCGCCAGAACGTCGAGTACCGAGTTGCGCACGTCGACGTCGGGAATCGACGTGATTTTGCGTGGTGCCTGCAGCAGCGCCTTGTCGACCTTGCCCGTGATCTGCGAATTGAGAATCGCGCCGAAAGCCGCAAGTCCGATCGCGCCGCCCAGCGAGCGGAAGAATGTGATCGCCGCACTGGCGACACCCAGGTCGTGCCAGTCGACAGCATTCTGCGTGGCAAGTGTGCAGGTGGGCATGATGCTGCCGATGCCCGAGCCGACAAAGAGCATGCCGACGAGCGCACTGGTCATTCCAAGGCCCGTATCGGACATCGCCGAGAGGAAAACCATGCCGAGCGTCAGCGAGACTGCGCCGAGTATCGGCCAATGTCGGTACGTGCCGCTTCGTGTGGTCAGCCGACCCGTCGTGATGCTTGCAAACGTTACGCCCACCATGATCGGAACAAGGAGCAGGCCCGAGTTTGTGGGCGACACGCCGGTGACCGCCTGGAGAAAGAGCGGAATGAAGGCATTTGCGCCGTAGATGATGGTTCCCGTGAATGCGACCAGGGGCACGGTCACGCGGATCACGTCGATCTTGAACAGGTGCAGGGGCATCACCGGTTCGGGGGCCTTCTTCTCCCACTGCACGAATGCGATACCCACGAGGGCCGCTGCCAGGCCGAGCGTGACCGAGAACGCAGATGTCCACCCGTACTCCTCGGACGACCACGACAACAGCAGGATGAGGCACGTCACCGATGACGTCAACAGTGCCGAGCCCAGCCAGTCGACCCTGTGGTCTCGCTTCTGGAGTGGAATCTTGAGGGCAGCCGATGTGATGATCAGCGCGACGATTCCGATGGGGATGTTGATGATGAAGATCCAACGCCACGACAACTGCTCGGTGAAGAAGCCACCGACGAGCGGCCCCAGGACGCTGCCGACGGCGAAGACGCTGGTGATCATTCCCACGTAACGACCACGCTCGCGCGGAGGAACCGTGTCGCCGATGATGACGAAGGCCAGCGACATGAGGCCACCCCCTCCGATCCCCTGTACGCCGCGCGAGATGACAAGTACCGACATTGACTGTGCGACCGCACAACCAATGGAGCCGATGATGAAGGTGAGGATCGCCAGCTGGAACATCGGCCGGCGTCCGTATATGTCACTCAACTTTCCGAAGAGCGCATTGGAGACCGTCGACGTGAGCAGGTAGGCAGTGCCGATCCACGCGTAGGCACTCAGGCCACCGAGGTCGGCGACCATCGTTGCGATCGCAGTATTGACTGCGGTGCTGTCCAGCGAGGCAAGGCTGAGTCCCGCCATCAGACCGATGAAGACGGTGAGGATTTCCCGACGGCTAAGGTCAGGGGCTGCGTGCGGGGGCTTCGCGGACATCTCTTTTGCACCATACAACTGACCACCGTGCGGGATGCGGTGACGGTGGCTGATAGGGAGGTCAGGTGGTCGAATTCACACATGTCGCGGATTCACCGCTTGGTCGGCTGTTGCTCGTGGCATCCGCGACCGGTCTGCGTCGCGTCGGTTTCAGCGCGGGTGAGCGAACTCGCTCGGGGTCCCCGGACAATGAGCATCTGGCCGCAGCGACAAGGCAGTTGGAGGAGTACTTCGCTGGGATCAGACAGGCCTTCGATCTTTCTCTCGAACCCGCAGGCACGCCTTTTCAACTCCTGTCGTGGAAGGTCTTGTGCAGGATTCCCTTCGGCTCGACGATCACCTACGCGGATCAGGCCAAGGCGATGGGAAAGCCACGGGCCGTGAGGGCCGTGGGCGGGGCGAACGGCCGCAACCCCCTGGCAATCATCGTTCCGTGCCATCGTGTCATCGGTGCCGGGGGCGAGTTGACCGGGTATGCGGGTGGGCTCGACCGCAAGTCGTGGCTTCTCGAGCACGAAAATAACTGAGAATGGTTCTCGTCCTCCTATGCTTGGGTCGTGCGGGCTCTGAGGCGTGCTTCATGGTTAGTCGCGATCGTCGCTCTCGGCGCGTGCTCCGGAGATTCTTCGAGCACCAACGACACTTCTGCGGCCTCCGAGTCCGTCGTCGATTCCCAGGTTTCATCTTCGACAAATGCGCCGGTCGGGGGAGTCGATGGACTACCCGTCGTTGCCGTCACGTACAGCGCTCTTGAGAGCGTGGTTGCCGGCATTGTCGGGGACTCGGCACGCGTCGAGGTGATCATTCCAAATGGGACAGACCCGCATGACTTCGAGCCGTCGGCAAAGGATGTCGAAATGATGTCATCGTCGGCGATCGTCGTTGCAAACGGCTTGGACTTGGAAGAAGGTCTTGAGGACGCACTGGCCGAGACGGAGAAGTCGGGAGTACCGGTGTTTCACGTCGCGGACCACGTCACGCTACGCAAAGGTTCGGACCACGCGCACGGCGACGAAGAAC
Organism: Actinomycetota bacterium; assembly: GCA_016870865.1. Lineage (GTDB taxonomy): Bacteria > Actinomycetota > Acidimicrobiia > Acidimicrobiales > Ilumatobacteraceae > F1-20-MAGs119. The sequence continues at coordinate 82,964 of VGAC01000002.1, read as the reverse complement.
ACGGCGACGAAGAACACGGCGACGAAGAACACGGCGACGAAGCGCACGGCGACGAAGCGCACGGCGACGAAGCGCACGGCGACGAAGAACACGGCGACAAAGAGCACGGCGACAAAGAGCACGGTCACGGCGCTGAGGACCCGCACATCTGGCTCGACCCACTCACGCTTGCCGAGGCAGTGCCAGAGATGGCCGAACAAATTGGTTCGGTGATCGGCGCCGATCTTTCAAGCGCAGGTGCAGCGCAGGTGTCGTTGCTGGAGAACCTCAACAAAGAGATCGAAACAAAAATGTCGGGCCTCGACCCGTGCGTCATGATTACCGGTCACGACTCGCTGGGTTATTTCGCGGCGCGTTACGGGTGTGAGATCCTCGGTTCGGTCGTCCCGAGCTTTTCGACGGCAGCTGAAGCGACAGCCAAGAATCTCGCCGAGTTGAAAGCTCTCGCTAAGGGCGAGGACGTGAAGGCCATCTTTACCGAGCTCGGCACGCCGGCCGACGTTGTCGAACAGTTGGCAAAAGAGGTCGGAGTCGAAGTCGTCGAACTTGCGACGCACCTCGTGCCCGAGGGTGGCGGATATCCCGAGATGATGTCGGCCCTCACCGATTCCGTCGTGGCGGGCCTGTCCTGACGGACTTTTTCCTCGGGCCCTTCATCGACAACGAGTTCTTGCGTTTGTCGCTCTTTGCGACCTGCATCGTCGCTGTGACCTGTGCAGTCGCCGGTGCCTTCGTCGTGCTCAGGGGACTCTCATTCGTCGGCGACGCCTTGGCCCACGGCGTGGTGCCCGGAGTTGCCGTCGCGCTGCTCGTCGGCTTCTCCGGTGTTCTCGGGGCTGCCATCGGTGCGGCGGTGATGATGGCGGGAGTCGGTGTGGTGAACCGTCGTTTCAGCCTGTCGAGAGACACTTCGATCGGGCTGTTGTTCGTCGGCATGCTGGCGCTCGGGGTGATCATCCAGTCACGCTCGGCTTCATTCGCGGGTGATCTCACCGCCGTGCTCTTCGGCGAGGTACTGGGTGTCTCGTGGTCAGACATTGTGTGGCAGGGAGTCGCGCTTGTCGCCGTCGTGGGCGTGGCGTGGGTGTGCCGGCGGCCGTTCCTGTTGTTGTCGGTTGACGAAGGACTCACCGCAACCTCGGGTTTCTCCCCCCGCAGGTACGGCAACATCATGCTGGCAATGGTGGCGCTGACGGTGGTCGCGAGTTTTCAGACCGTCGGAACGCTGCTGGTGCTGGGCATGTTGGTTGCTCCTGCGGCGACGGGTGCCCTGTTCGGCCGGCGTATCTCGACGGTCATCTGCGTCGCGGCGGCCGTCGGTGCCGTGTCGTCGTACGTCGGGCTGTTGGTCAGCTACCACGCCGACCTCGCCGCGGGTGCATCGATCGTTTTTGTGGCCGTGCTGATGTTCTGCCTCGCTGCCGTTGTCATCGAGGTGGGACGCTGGCTCGGCCGTCGCCGCGGCATCCGACACCCGCACGACCACCCCCACGTCCATGAGCATGTCCATGGCTGACGACACCAGGTCCATCGCTGCGGTTTCGCTGGCGGTTGGTCATGGCCACCGGCCGGTCGTCGATGGTGTCGGATTCGCACTGTTTCCGGGCCAGATGTTGGTACTGATCGGAACGAACGGTTCGGGCAAATCGACTCTCTTGAAGACACTCACGGGTTTGCTCAAACCGCAGGGGGGTGACGTGTTCGTGCTCGGTGAGCGCCCGGGTTCGCAGCCGGCCCGTGTGGCGTACCTGCCGCAGCATCCGGTGTCCACGTACACCCTGCCGTTGTGCGTCGAGGACATCGTGACGATGGGTCGGTTTGCGCGTCGTGGTCTGTTGGGCCGCATCGACTCGGACGACCGTCAGGTGGTGCGTGAGTCGATGCAACGAACGGGTGCCGACGAATACGCACAGCGCCCGCTGCGCGACTTGTCCGGTGGCCAGCAGCAACGCGCCCATCTTGCGCAGGTGTTGGCACGTCGCTCAGAGGTGTTGCTGCTCGACGAACCGACCGCGGGGCTCGATGTCGCGGGTCGACGATTGGTCGCCGATCTCATTGCACAAGAACGCGCACTGGGAGTCACCGTGGTGATGGCAACGCACGAAATCGGTGATGCCGACACCGCCGACACTGTGATGCTGCTTGCGCAGCGTGTGGTCGCACAGGGACCACCCGACTCGGCACTGACTGACGCGGCTCTGCGCGAGGTCTTCAGGTTCACCGAACGGCACTGAGCCCGCACCGTCAGCGCAGGCGCACGGGCAGTTTCCGTCGACCCCACAGAATTTCAGGCGCGAGACGTTCTGTCGGACCGTTCGCACGCATCATCGGAAAACGTGCCGCGAGTGTCTCGATTGCGATGCGCGCGGTCTGCCGCGCCAGCGGTGCGCCGAGGCAGTGATGAATGCCCCACCCGAAGCTGTAGTGGCGCTTCAACTGCATCTCGTCGCGATCAATGTCGAATACATCGGGGTCGGGGAAGGCTTCGGGGTCACGATTGGCCGACGCGTACAGTGTCATCACCTTCGACTTGGCGGGCACGTGAACACCGCGGATGGTCGTGTCCTCGACATTCGTACGGAACAAACCGAGGACCGGCGGATCGTACCGCAGACTTTCCTCGATGGCGTTCGGTATCAGCGAATGATCGGCGACGATGCGGTCCCAGCGTGACGTGTCGTCGAGCATGCGCCACATGAAGTTGGTGATGAGTGAGGTCGTCGTTTCGTGGCCGGCGACCAGCAACTGCAGAACCATCGATTCCATCTCGAAGAGGGGAATCCGCTCGCCCTCCAGCAATCGCAGCGAGTACTCGGTGAGAAGACCGGGTGGGGGGGTTCCACCTTCGTCGGCGATCCGTCGGCGCCGGCAAACCGCATCATTGATGTAGGCCTTGATTTCGGCGGTCGGCCTCACCGCCTGTTTCGGGTCCGAGAGACCGAGCACCAACTGGTCGGCCCAGGCCTTGATGTGGTGACGATCACCGGGGTCGACGCCCATCAGGTCGATGAAGCCGAGGATCGGAAGGGGACAGGCAAAGTCGTCGTGCAACTCGGCCTCGTCACCCGCCGACTCCATGTCGGCGGCGAGACCAACGGCGAGCGCACGCGTCGCGTCCCGGTGTTTCCGCACCTCGAGTGGATTGAACTCGTTGCGCATGAGGACACGTCGCCTGGTGTGCTCGGGCTGGTCGTAGTGCTGCAGGTTGCCGCGGCCGTCCTCGCCCGAATAGGCGATGCCGGCTCCGTGGCGGTTCACCCAGAAATTCGGCGCGGTGAGGATGGTGTGCACGTCATCGCGTCGGGCGATCGTGAGAAAATCGATGCCCGCCATCGTGGTGTGGTGCACGGGACATTCGTCGCGGAGTTGCCGGTAGGCCGGAAAAGGGTCCTCGACGGTGGCAGGGTCGGTGGGACTGTACGGGCACTGTGCGGCGTTCGTCGATGGTTCTCCCATGTGGGAAGTATCACACGGCTCGCCAGTGCCCTCGGCAGGATTCGAACCTGCGCATCCGGCTCCGGAGGCCGACGCTCTATCCCCTGAGCTACGAGGGCCGACCGGTGACCCGGGCGCTGATGCAGGTTATCCGTGCGCAAGGAACTAACACCGCAAAACGGCCCCCCGTCGGCAACAATTGGAAACGGCATGGCCGATCCCCTCCAACTTCTTTCGCAACGCTTCGCCGAAGCCTTCGCCGCACTCGCGGGCTCGGCCGTCGACCCTGCCGTGCGACCCAGCGAACACGCGGATGCGCAGGTGAACGGTGCACTCTCGGTTGCAAAGGCACTGAGTCGGCCGCCGCGTGACGTCGCGAACGACGTTCTCGGTCGTTTGGGTGATGTTTCCGACATGTGCGAGACGGTCGAAGTCGCCGGCCCGGGCTTCGTGAACGTCGTTTTCGCGGCTGATTTTCTCAATGACCAGCTTCGTATCGCGCTTTCGGACGAACGGCTTGGTGTGCAGGCAGCACCGACAAGTGAAACGGTCGTGGTTGATTTCTCGGCACCGAACGTCGCCAAGGAAATGCACGTCGGCCACCTCCGCTCAACTGTCATCGGGGACGCTCTCGTGAGGATGCACGAGTTCGTCGGCAATCGTGTCATCCGCGAAAACCACATCGGCGACTGGGGTACCCCGTTCGGCATGTTGATCGAGCACCTGCTCGACCTCGGCGAGGCCCGCGCCACCGAAGAGTTCTCCGTCGGAGACCTGGACGGCTTCTACAAAGAGGCACGCAAGAAGTTCGAGGCCGACGACATTTTCAAGGAGCGGTCACGAATGCGTGTCGTTGCACTGCAGGCGGGTGAAGAAGAAACACTGCGAATGTGGCGCGTCTTGGTGGCCGAGAGCACCAAGTACTTCAACCGTATCTATCGCCAACTCGACGTTTTGTTGACCGACGACGACCTCATGGGGGAAAGCACCTACAACGACCTTCTTCCCGTGGTGGTCGAGCGCCTGCGCTCGGGCGGTCACCTCCGGCAAAGCGACGGTGCAGACGTGATGTTCCTCAACGGCTTCACAAACCGCGAGAACGAGCCGCTACCTCTGATCATCCGCAAGGGTGACGGTGGCTACAACTACGCAACGACCGACCTCGCCTGTGTCATCGATCGGGTCGAGAGACTGGGAGTCGACCGCATGTGGTACGTCGTTGGTGCGCCGCAGGCCCAGCACCTGCAGATGGTCGAAGCCGCCACACGCGCGGCCGGCTGGCTTCCGGCGACCGTGGAGATGCGCCACGTCGCCTTCGGAAACGTGCTCGGGTCGGACCGCAAGATGTTGAAGAGTCGCAGTGGTGAGAGCGTGAAGTTGTCGGCTCTGCTCGACGAGGCCGTCGAGCGCGCGAGGGCGGCGGTGCGCGAAAAAAATCCCGACCTCGAGGCTGCCGCACAGGATGAGATCGCACGGATGGTGGGTATCGGTGCGGTGAAGTACGCCGACTTGTCGACCGACCGGGTGAAGGACTACATCTTCGACTGGGATCGGATGTTGTCCTTCGACGGCAACACGGCCCCTTACCTGCAGTACGCCCACGCCCGCATCTGTAGCATCTTCCGCCGCGCCGACGTGGCTCGCGACTCGCTTGCGGCAACCCTTCCGTCGATTTCGGCCAAGGAGGAGCGCACGCTCGTCCTTGGCCTGTTGCAGTTCGATTCGGCGGTCCGCGACACGATCGACAAGGCGAGCCCGCACCGTCTTTGCACCTACCTCTACGAGGTCGCGACGGCATTCACCGGTTTCTACGAGAATTGCCCCGTGCTGAAGTCCGCCGAGCCCGTGCGTTCGAGTCGCCTCGTGCTGTGCGATGCAACGGCGCGCGTGCTACGAACCGGACTCGGTCTGCTCGGCATTGACGCCCCGGAGGCGATGTGAGCCGCGCACCGGTCGAAATGCGTCTCCTGCCCGACACGGCGACCGTCGAGGCCGACGGTCACCTCTCGATCGGGGGGTGTCGCATCGACGACCTTGCGAGCCGGTTCGGGACACCCCTCTTCGTCTATGACGAAGCCCACCTTCGCAACCGCTGCCGTGAGGCCGTGTCCTCGTTCGGTACGGGCAACGTCATCTACGCAACGAAGGCGTTTCTCTGCAAGGCAATGGCCCGCCTCGCCCATGAGGAGAGTCTCATGCTCGACGTCGCCACGGGGGGTGAGTTGTACGTCGCCCGCGCCGCCGGTGTTCCCGCCGACCGGTGCGTGATGCACGGCAACAACAAATCCGAAGAGGAACTGCGTTACGCGATCATCGAGAGGGTGCGCCACATCGTCATCGACAACTTCGACGAGATCGACCGAGTTGAAAGGATCGTGACAGGCGGTTCGCGTGTGCGGGTCCAGGTTCGCGTGACCCCTGGTATCCATGCCGACACGCACGAATACATCTCGACCGGCCAGGATGATTCGAAGTTCGGTTTCAACCTCGCCAACGGTGACGCGTCGAGGGCCATCGAGCGCTGCCGTGCGGCGAAATCCATCGATCTCGTGGGCGTTCACTTCCACATCGGCTCGAACGTTCTCGACGCCGACCTGCTCGGCCGCGCAGCCGGGGTGATGGTGGATTTCTCCTCGTCCCTCGGCCTACCCGAACTCACCGTTGGAGGTGGGCTGGGCGTCGCCCACACGGCCGGCGAACATGCACCGACGATGGGCCAGTGGGCGGCAGTCGTGCGTACGGCGACGGCCGGGCTGCCGCCCGGTGTCGAGGTGATGGTCGAGCCGGGACGTTCGATAGTGGCGTCTGCCGCGGTCACCGTCTACCGGGTCGGGTCGATGAAGAACATTCCGAACGTGCGCGACTACGTCGCCGTTGACGGCGGCATGAGCGACAACCTGCGCCCCATGCTCTACGACGCGCAGTATGAAGCATTCATGCCCGCCCGCCCGACGGCGGTGCGCGATCGTCCCGTGCGCTTGGTCGGCAAGCACTGCGAAAGCGGTGACATCCTCATCGACGACGCGCACGTTCCGGTCGATCTCGCGGTGGGCGATCTGCTTGCGGTGCCCGTCACCGGGGCCTACGGGTATTCGATGGCGTCGAACTACAACATGGTCACGCGACCGGCGGTCATCTTCGTGGCCGATGGTTCTGTGCGCGTGGTGCGACGCCGCGAGTCGTTTGCCGACCTGACCCTCTTGGACTAGACGGCGAAGCGCTTCAGGTCGTCGAAGTCGACGAACTCGAGGGTGCGCATGTGGGTAGCCGACAAATCGATGCGCGGTGCCTTGCCATGGTCGAGTGCTTCCTGCCAGCGCATTGCACACAGACACCACTTGTCGCCCGCCTTGAGACCCGGAAAGTTGTACTGGGGCATCGGGGTCGAGAGATCGTTGCCCATCGACTTCGAGAACTCGAGGAACTCATCGGTCATGACCGCGCAGACGGTGTGCACTCCGTGATCGTCACCACCCGTTTCACAGCACCCGTTGCGGTACCAGCCCGTCATCGGACTGGTGCAACACGTCGTGACCGGTTCCCCAAAGACGTTCGGTTGATTCTGCATGGTTCTCTCCGTCTGTAGCCTTGGGCCGTCATGTCGAACGGTCCCCGGTATCGATTCGCCCCGTCGCCGACGGGCTTCTTCCATGTTGGTGGAGCGCGCACCGCTTTGTACAACTGGGCGCTGACCCTGCGCGAGGGCGGCACGTTCGTGTTGCGCATCGAGGACACCGACGAGTCCCGCAACCAGCCACAGTGGACGCAAGGCATCATCGACGCCCTGGCGTGGTTGGGAATCAACAATGGCCATCCACAGTTCGAAGGTCCCTACTTCCAGTCCGACAATGCTGCAGAGCAGGTCGAGGCGGCGATGCGTCTGTATGCCCAGGGCAAGGCGTATTTCTGTGATCTCACCCCCGACCAGGTCCAGGAGCGGGCAAAGGCGTCGGGTAGGCCCGGGTACGACGGGTTCAGCCGCGAGCGGGGCCTGGGGCCCGGACCCGGGCGCGTCCTGCGGTTCCGTGTCCCCGAGGGCGAGACCGTTACCCACGACCTCGTGCGCGGTGTGGTGCGCTTCGACAACGCAACAATCGAGGATTTCGTCCTGTTGCGCGGCAATGGTTCGCCGATGTTTCTTCTCGCAAACGTCGTCGACGACCAGATCATGCGCATCACCCACGTGGTGCGTGCAGAAGAGCACCTGCCCAACACTCCCAAGCAGCAGATGCTGTGGCACGCGCTTGGTGCGGTCGTCCCGACGTGGGCCCACGTTCCGGTGCTCGTCAACGAGCAGCGCAAAAAGTTGTCGAAGCGCCGCGACAAGGTAGCCGTCGAGCAATACCGACAAGAGGGCATCCTTGCCGATGCGATGGTGAACTACCTCATGACCCTCGGCTGGGCGCCGCACGGTGACACCGAAATCGTCTCGTGGCAGCGCATTGTCGACGAATTCCGCCTCCAAGACGTGAACCACTCACCGGCTTTTTTCGACATTCAGAAACTCACCGCCTTCAACGGCGAGTACATCAGGGCGATGTCGGTCGCCGACTTCATCGCGGTGTGTCAGCCCGTGCTCGCAAGCCCATCCGTCCCGTGGCCCGCCGCGAAATACGACGCGGCAAAGTTCGCCGCGATCGCCGAACTGGTGCAGACGCGGGTGCAGGTGCTCGCCGACGTGCCATCGATGGTCGACTTCCTCTTCCTCGATCAACCTGCCATCGACGACGCCTCGTGGATGAAGGCAACCAAGGAGGCGTGGGCGCGCGATGTTCTCGTCGAGATGGCGGCCGTATGTGAATCGTGCAGCGAATGGAGTGCGGTGAACCTGAAGGTCGCGTTCGAGGCCATCACCGAAAGACACGAACTCAAACTCGGCAAGACGCAGGCACCCGTGCGGGTCGCCGTCACCGGCCGCTCGGTTGGTCCGCCGCTCTTTGAGTCACTCCAGGTGCTGGGTCGGGATTCCACAGTCGGTCGTTTGCGTGCGGCGATCGCCCGACTCTGATCGGTCGCTGAACGTGCTCGGCAAATCCCTGCGTTTCGTTGCGCTCCTCGTGTGCGTCGCAGGGCTCTGTATTGCACTCACGACATTCGAAGTGTGGCGGGTTGGACGTTCGTCAACCACGACCGAGGTCGATGCAATCGTCGTGATGGGCGCCGCACAATACGACGGCCGTCCATCACCACAACTGGCCGCGCGCCTTGATCACGTCGTGGAACTGTGGAAGCTCGGTGTCGCGTCGCGCGTGATCGTCACCGGTGGAAACCAACCGGGGGACAGGTTCACCGAATCGTCCGCGTCGAGGGACTACCTCGTCGAGCGTGGCGTGACCGATGCTGCGGTGGCAGAGGAATCAAAATCTCGTTCGACGTGGGAGGCATTCGCCAATCTCCGCTCGCTCGTCGAAAGTTCCGTGCTCGACACGAAAACACGCTCGATTCTCGTCGTCACCGACCCGTTCCATTCGTTGCGCTCGCGACTCATCGCCGAAGAAAACGGATTTGATGCGGCAACGTCGGCAACGTCGACCAGCCCGGTCGATGGAAGCTCGGCTCTGACCAAGCACGTGAAGGAGGGCATCGGCGTCGCCGTCGGCAGAATCATCGGCTTCCGGTGGCTGTGGAAGGTGACGGGGTAGAGGGTTAGTATTTGTGCACCCGCGGGGCTCCGCCTCCGATGGGGAGTGGTGTAACTGGCAACACAGCAGATTCTGGTTCTGTTATTCAGGGTTCGATTCCTTGCTCCCCAGCAATTTGACACTCGAGGTGCAGGCCGAAGTTTTTGGTCCGCTGATAGTCTCTCGACTCCCAGGCTCCCATCGTCTAGTGGCCTAGGACACCACCCTCTCAAGGTGGCGGCACGGGTTCGAATCCCGTTGGGAGTGCCAATTCGTGGTAGCACTCGTCGCATTAGTGTCGGTCGCATGGCGACGACAAAAGACGTGAACGGTCCTCTCGGTTCTGTCGAGGCCGCTGATGCCGAGCGGGCGATTCGGCGCGCGATTCTGCTCTACTGCAAAGGCATCGACACATGCGACGCCGACACGGTGATGGAGGCATTCCACGCCGATGCGACGACCGACTATGGCGTGGTGCAGGGAAAGGCATCCGACTTCGCCAAGGCCGCGACGTCGAAGTTGCGCGAATACGCGATCGCAACCAAGCACTTTCCGTCCGATTCGTTGGTCACGTTCACGTCGGCGACGTGTGCGGAAGTCGAGACACAGATCATCGCATGGCACCGCTGCAGCAACGAACGGGGTGAGTACCTCGAAAATTTCGCCGGCCGCTACTGGGATTCATTCGAGTGTCGCGACGGTGACTGGCGCATTTCGCACCGTCGCCTGACTCACGACTGGGATATCCTGCACACGGTCGAGCCCGCGTTTCCGGCCGGGCGCTATCACCCGTCACCGCGGAAGTAATCGTCTCTTGTGTCGGGGAGTCTCAGCACGCTCGACTCGGTGATTCTCGGCGTCGTCGAGGGCATCACCGAGTATTTGCCCGTCTCGTCCACGGGGCATCTGCTTGTCGTCCAGCGCTGGCTCGGACTCGGCGACTCGGTCGGCCGCGATGCCGCCGACACCTATGCAATCGCCATTCAGATCGGGGCGATTCTCGCGGTGTTTCTGGTGTACCGCGCACGTATTGCATCAATGATCAAGGGGGTCGCCGGTCGTGACGACGAAGGCAGGCGGGTACTTGGTTTGCTCGTAACGTCGTTCGTCCCCGCGGCCGTCGTTGGTGCCGTGTTCGGCGACGTCATCAAGGACGAACTGTTCTCTCCCGGGCCGGTCGTCATCGCATGGGTCGTGGGTGGCGTGTTCCTGATTCTCTGGAAGCCGCGGCGCGACGGTGCATCCCTGAGTCAACTCACCATGGCGCACGCGGTGATCATTGGTTGTGCACAGACCCTGGCTTTGTGGCCGGGGGTGAGCCGCAGTCTCGTCACGATCACGGCCGCGGCGATGGTGGGATTGTCGCTGTCGGCGGCGCTCGAGTACAGCTTCCTTCTCGGTCTTGCCACGTTGTCGGCGGCGACGGTGTTCGACCTGGCGAAGAACGGCGGGCAACTGCTCGACGACTTCGGCCTCGCCCGGCCGCTACTGGGCGGCGCGACCGCTTTCGTCACGGCAATGCTGGCCGTGCGCTGGCTGGTTGCTTATCTCGCCGAGCGACCGTTGGCGCACTTCGGTTGGTACCGGCTTGTGGCGGCGGCGGTCACCCTTGCGTTGTGGCCGACTCTTTCGTAGCGAGGGTTCGCTTCAGGTATCTGCCGAGCCGACGTGCGAGATTGACCGTGCCGCCGCGTGAGAGGTGCACCTTGTCACCCGAAAACCACGAGGGTCGGTTTCTCGAGAGTCGGTTCCAGTCGAAGATGTCGAACACGACGTTACGTCTCTCTGCCCGACGAAGCTCACGGTTGAACCGGGTCGCCTTTTCCTTCACGTTTCCGGCGATGCGGTACGTGGCCCAGATCAACCTCACATCTTGGCGTTTGGCTTCGCGTCGAAACTCGGCGAGGGATTCTCGCAGCACGTCGAGCCCACCCTCGTTGTAGCCGGTGGCCACGAGGACTGCGTCGGTGAATTCGCCCCGTGCGGTGCGGAATTGTTGCAACGCGCTCAACTTGACCCCGGGGACGCAGCCGCGCGTCAACAACTTCTGGCATGGCTCGCCGCGGTAGATGACCGGAATGATGGCATTCAAGTCCTCAAGCGCGTCGTCGGCGACGAGCAACATCGAGAACACCGAGTCACCAAGGACGAGAACGCGGGGTCTGCGGGCTTTCTTCTCGGGTGTCGCCGCGTGGGCCGGTGCGACCAGCACGGACAGCACCAAGGTCGTTGCGAGCATCGTCGCGCCGATGCGGCGGAGGGTGTCAGGTCTGCAACGGAATGACGACATCGGCGGCCTCTTCAAGATGCCTGATCCAGGCATCCGATCCCGCTGGTTCCACGAGGGGCAGAACGACAAACTTGCTCGCTCCGACCGCGATGAACTCCTTGATGCGTAGCACAAGTTCGTCCCAGCCGTTCGGAACGAGAACCCCGGGGTCGGCGAGATCGGGTCGGCGCGCACCGAGGCCCGCGGCGAGTGCAGCGGGAAGCGGACCGAATCGATAGGGGATCAGGACACCGAAGTGTTCGTCCTCGATGCTGCGACCCAGTTCCCGGGCGTGGGTGTTGATGGTCTCCCACCCGGTCGCGGCCTCGTCGGGCATGACGAAGCTCGGCAGCCAACCATCGCTCATGCGCGCCACACGCTTTAGTTCACTCGGTGCGATGCCGCCGAGCCACACGTCGGGTGGCTGTTGTTTGGGCTTCGGCTCGACACGCAGGTCGCGTAGCGTGAACCACCTGCCCTCGTGGTTCACCACGTCGTCGAGCCAGCACTTGCGCATCACGTCGAGGGCTTCGTCGAACATCTTCGCCCGTTCGACGCGTTCGACGCCGAAAGCCTGTTGTTCGGCGCTGTCCGCGACTCCGAGGCCGAATGCGGGCAGGAGTCGCCCGTTCGACATGCGGTCGAGGGTGGCGAGTTGTTTGGCCAGAAGGACGGGGTTGCGGCCGGGCAGCACCATCACACTCATGCCGAACTTCAACTTCTTGGTGCGCGCGGCTGCCACCGACATCGCCACCACGGGGTCGGGACACTCCGATCCGATGCGCTCACTCACCCACAGGCTGTCGTAGCGCAGATCTTCGAGAGCATCGACGACATCGAAGAATGAGGTGTCGTTGAGTTGTGTGCGCACACCAAACCCGTAACCGACACGCACCTTCACCGGGCCGCGCTCGCAATCAGGTCGGCCGTTTCCCTTGTCTTGGAGAGAAACGGTGAGTGGTCGGTGTCGAGTCGCACCACGTTGCCGCAACGAGTCGCCATGTACTCCTGGTGTCCCGGATGAACCGAGCGGTCACGGGTGCAGACGACGTACGTGCCGGGGATCCGGCGCCATGCAGCATCCGTGACGGGCTGAATCAACGTCGCGAGGGGCTGCGGGCACAAACGTCTTGATGCCGCCTCCACCGCTCGCGCCCCAGTGTTGCCGTAGAGAGCCGGTGCAGCCTTCGTGGGGTCGAGGACGAAAAGCCCACCATCGACGGGAACCATCGCATCACCGAGATCGACGGGTCCACCGGATTCATGTCGGGCCAGATCCATCACCGACTCGCCCTCATCGGGGCAAAAAGCGGCGAGGTAAACGAGCTGCGTGACGCGGGTCCGCCCGCCGTGTTCGATGCGGTGGACGGCCTCGGTGATGACCGCCCCGCCGTAGGAGTGTCCGACGAGCACGACGGGGCCAGAGAGTCCTGTGACCACGTCTGCGACGTGCTGGGCATCGCCATGCAGGTCGCAGAAAGGGAGCGTCGAGGCGCCGTGACCCGGTAGGTCGATCGCGATCGAGGCGACACCGCGGTTGTCGAGTTCCGACTGCAGGGCTGCCCAACACCACGCCCCATGCCAAGCACCGTGTACGAGAACGATCAGAGGCTGGCTTTCCGACCCCGCGGCTGTTTCTGGCATGGTGGAGATCGTGCCACAGAACCTCGATCCCCTCGCGCAGTTTCGCCTCGATGGTCGTGTTGCCATCGTCACGGGTGCCTCGTCGGGCCTCGGTTTGCGCTTCGCGCGCGTTCTTCATGCCGTTGGTGCGAGGGTTGTCATCGCCGCACGGCGCGCCGACCGTCTCGAGGCACTCGCTGCCGAACTGCCGGGCAGTCTGGCGGTGGCTACCGACGGAACCAAGGCCACCGATCGGGAAAACCTGGTGAAGCGAACCGAAGAACAGTTCGGTCGGATTGACATTCTCGTGAACAATGCAGGGATCACGCGCAGTGTTGGCATCGAGGTCGAGACTCTCGAGACGTTCGAAGAAGTTCTGCAGATCAACACAGTGGCGGTATGGCACCTCACCAAATTGGTCGGCGAGGGGATGGTCGCACGAAAGTCGGGTGTGGTCGTCAATATTGCATCGATGCTCGGCCTTGTCGGCGCATCACCCGTGAAGCAGGCGAACTATGCCGCAAGCAAGGGTGGTGTCATCAACATGACGCGTGAAATCGCGCTGCAGTGGGCGCGCAAGGGTGTGCGGGTGAATGCGCTGTGTCCCGGATGGTTCGAGACGGAGATGACCGCCGGCATGGAGTCCGACGAGGGAAGCCAGCGCTACATCAACCTGAACTCGCCGATCCCGCGCATGGGCAAGGCCGATGAACTGGATGGTGCGCTGCTGTTCCTCGCCAGCGATGCATCCTCGTTCATGACGGGCCAGATCGTCGTCGTCGACGGTGGCTGGACCGCCCGCTGATCAGGGATTTGGGTGACGTTGCGCCCACGGCGCGGCCGACTCGAGTTGCGACGCGACGCGGATGAGCACGTCTTCGCGTGCGTAGGCCGCAACGAGTTGGACACCGATCGGCAAACCCTCGTCGCTCCAGTGCATCGGCAGGCTGATGGCGGGTTGCCCCGTGGTGTTGAACTGTGCCGTGAACGGAGCCCAGTCGATTGCGATGCGTCCTGTCTCGCCGGGGTCGGCGGGGTTGTTGCGCGACGTACCGACGGGAAGCGGCGGCGCCGAGAGAGTCGGTGTCAGCAACAGATCCCAGCCCTCGGTCCACCAGCGCGCGACCTCGCGGCGGAACGCGCCAGCGGCACTGATCGTGTTCGAGTAATCGAGCGCAGAAAGCCTCGTCGCGTACTCGGCCATCGACCAGTTCATCAACTCAACGTCGTCGATCGTGACCGGACGACCGAGCAGGTCGGCCAGACCGACGCGATTTGCCGCCATGTTCGTGGCCCAGAGGGCCGAGAAGCGTGCCGTCGCACGGGGGTCGTCCAATGCTGCAGGAACCGCGGGCTCGACGTGGTGGCCGAGTGAGTCCAGCAGTGCTGCCGTGCGCGTTACCGCTTCGACGCAGTCGGGGTGGATCGGCTCGCCCGTGAATCTCGTCGTGGCAAAGCCGATCCGCAGCCGGCCGGTGGGTGCCCCAAGTTCTTGCACGTAGGGCCGCGTGGGGGGAGGCGCAATGACGAGATCCCCCACGCCCGGGCCGTGCACTGCGTCGAGTATCGCTGCGGTGTCGCGCACACTGCGCGACACGCACAGTTCGACACCGAGGTTCGTCTCCAGGCGGGTGGGCCCGACGGTGATACGTCCCTGTGACACCTTCAAGCCGACGAGTCCGCAACATGATGCCGGGATGCGAACGGAACCGCCGCCGTCACTTGCGTGTGCGATAGGCACCATGCCCGTGGCCACCGCCGCCGCTGAACCTCCGCTTGAACCGCCACACGTACGGTCCAGGTTCCATGGATTGCGCGAGATGCCCCAGGCCTCGGGTTCGGTGACCGGAACGCTGCCCCACTCGGGTGATGTCGTGCGTCCGAGGAACACCAGGCGCTGTGCGGCAAAACGTTCGACGAGCGTCGTCGAAAAGTTCGGCGTGTAGTTCGCTGCCTTCATCGCCTTGTTGCCATTCGAGATGGGGAATCCGGCGTAGAAGGTGTGGAGGTCCTTCAAGAGAAACGGCACGCCTGCGAATGCCGTCGAGGCCTTGTCGCGATCGACTGCGGTGGCCAGTTCGCGGCCGTGGTCGAACCATTCGTAATTCACCGCGTTGAGTTGCGGGTTCCCCGCCGTGATGCGGTTGATCGCAGCCTCGGCCAATTCGCGTGCGGACACCTTGCCCTCGCGCACGAGCCGCGCCTGGTCGGTGGCGTCGAGCCAGCGTGTGTCGTCTTCAATCGATGTCAACCGGACCTCCAGACTATAAGTCTAGCGTTCTTTGCGGCGGACTAGGGTCCCCTCAGTGTCCGCAGACCCCCATCACTCTAGGTTTCCCGAGACCCCTGCGCAGTTGACCTCACGCGAGGTGCTGCGTTCCCGCGACGTGCGGGCAATGCTCGTCTACGGCACGTGTCTCTACACGGGGCTCATGCTGCAGGCGGCGGTCCTGGGCAAGCAGGTGTACGACATCACCGGACGCGAAATCGACATCGGGTGGATCGGCCTCGTCGAGTTTCTCCCCGCAGCGGTGTTGGTTCTCGTCACGGGTGTCGTGGCCGATCGTTTCTATCGACGCAACGTCGTTCTGATCGCGGTCACGGGTGAACTCGTCAGCGCGGTTGCACTGATGTTCTATGCGCGCACGAACCCGACGGCGGTCGCGCCGATTTTTCTGATCACACTGCTCTACGGGGTATCCCGTGCCTTTGTTGCGCCAGCCGCACGGTCCATCTGGCCGTCGATTGCACCGCCGGGTGGGCTTCCCGCGGTCGTCGCATTGTCGTCGGCCACATGGACGGGCGCGGCGATCGCCGGGCCGGCAATGTCGGGTTTTCTCTACAGCATCGATCCGTGGGTCGCGTACTTCGTGGCGTCCGTTCTGATCGCCATGGGCATGGCCGCAATCCTGCGGGTCAATGTGCCGCGCAACATCGCTGCTTCACCGGATAGGCCGACCTTTCGTCATGCGATCGAAGGTCTGGTGTTCATCAGGCGTACGCCGATTCTTCTCGCTGCGATTTCGCTCGATCTCTTTGCGGTTCTCTTCGGTGGTGCAGTCGCCTTGTTGCCCGTCATCGCCGAGGAACGTCTGGGTGTCGGTGACGTTGCGTACGGCTGGTTGCGGGCCGCCGTCGGAATAGGTGCCGCAGCCATGGCAGTCTTCCTCGCGTGGCGACCCGTACGGCGGCGAGTCGGCCAGAAGTTGTTCGTCGTGGTCGCAACGTTCGGTGTCATGACCGTGGTGTTGGGCCTCACGCACAGTTACGTCGTGGCCTTCATCGCGATTCTCGTGTTGAGTGCCGCCGACATGGTCAGTGTCTTCATCCGCTCTTCGATCGTCCCTCTCGTGACTCCCGACGAGAAACGCGGACGAGTTCTTGCCGTCGAGAACGTATTCATCGGCGCATCGAACGAACTCGGCGCCTTCGAGTCGGGTGTCGCGTCGCAGGCCGTCGGCACCGCCGGCGCCGTCGTCGGTGGCGGCATCGCAACGGTGGGTATCGCCGGTCTGTGGTGGCTCTTGTTTCCGGCGTTGCGACGAGTCGATCGATTCTCCGACCTCGAGGAGCGCGACGGAAAATAGCCGCCACACCCCGTAAAATGGCCCGATGCCCCTCCTCTCCAGCGAGAAAATCAGGGAAAAGAAGCGTCTCGTTCGCGAATTCCGTGAGTTCGTGGACCGCGGCAACGTGGTCGAACTTGGCGTCGCCTTCGTCATCGGTGCAACTTTCAAGACGATCATCGACTCCTTCGCTGGCAACGGCGGTGACAACCCCGGCATTCTCGGCGGTCTGATGGGTGCGATTTTCGGTGGCAAGACGCCGAACTTCAACGACAAGGGCGTAACGCTGAACGGCAGTTTCCTTCCGCTGGGTTCGCTGTTGACGGCGACGATCAACTTTCTCCTCGTCTCGCTCGCCATGTTCGTCGTCATTCGTCTCTACAACCGGTTCCGCTCGGGTGAGGCCAATGCAAAGCCGGCGCCGACCACGAACGAAATCCTCACGGACATCCGCGACGAACTTCGTCGTCGTCCATGACCGCCCGTCGTTCGATCTCGGCCGGGGTCTGCGCACTCACAGCCGTCGCACTGTTGGTTCCGTCATGCGGTGGCGGCGTCGGTGACACCAGTGGCACCCTCGGTGGCGTCGGTCGCATTCCGGGCAACGACTTCGTCGGAGTCGCAACCCTCCCACCCGACATCGCCGCGGAAGTCGAGATACCCGAAATCGACGGCGCCCTGCTCGGTGCGGTTGCGAAGGGCAACCGGCTTCTCATGATCGGCGACTCGATTCTGTCGTCGATCGCCAAGCGCTACGGCAACGAGGCATGCGGGCTTCTCGTTCCGCAAGGTTGGAACGTCGCGCTCGAGGCCGAGGCGGGCCAGTTCGTCGATTTCGGTCTCGATGTCCTCGACAAGCGATGGAACGAGGGATGGGATGCCGTGCTCATCGAACTCGGCACGAATTACGCCGGCAGCAAGAAGCTTTACCGCGAGTCGATGGAAAAGATTCTCGACCGCATCGGTGACACACCCGTCATCCTCGTGAACACGACCGTCTTCCGCGCACGACAAAAGGCAGTCAACTCGGTCATAGGCGACCTCGTCGAGCGCTATCCGAACACAACCCTTCTCGACTGGGCGGTCATCTCGAAGTCGCCCTCGGTCTTGGGTCGTGACCGCGTCCACCCGACACCAGAAGGTCGAGTCGTGCTTGCCACTGCCATTGCGCGCGCCGCAGGAGTTGCACCGTCTTCGCCCGGTGACTGCATGAAGGTCTACTTCCGGGACGACAGCCGCGTGCTGCCCGACGTCTTGCCGGCCTTCGATGAAACAACGGTCCCGCCCCCGAGTGTCCAGGACCCGTCAGCGACGACCGCTGTCGTGGCGGCCACGCTGGCCGAGGCGACGACGACAACACCCGCAACCACGACCGCCCCCCAACCCGCTGCCGCCGCGTCGACCCTCGCACCGGCGCCGATCGTCGCTGGGCCCCAAACCACCGTCGTAGCAGCACCCACTTCGTCGGCCGGCTGATGCTGCAAGTTGACGCACTCACCGTCGAGGTGGGAGGCAAGAGGATCCTGGAGGGCGCATCGTTCACGATCATGCCCAAGCACAAGGTCGGCCTGGTCGGCCGCAACGGTGCCGGCAAGACCACGTTCTTCAAAACGCTCGGGGGCGACCTCGAACCAGCCGCAGGAAAAATCCTCTGCAAGGGCGGGCTCGGCTACCTGTCCCAGGACCCGCGGCAGGCGGGCGAATTCGACGGTCGCACGGCAATCGGACACATCATCACGGGACGTGACATCGACGAGCAGCTCACCCGCATCGAAAAGTTGCGCATCGCGATGGAGGAAAACGCGAGCAGGGCCAATATCAACCGGTACACCAAGGCGCACGATCTCTTCACGTCGCAGGGTGGTTACGCAGCCGAAAGTGAAGCGCGTTCGATCGCGGCCGGACTCGGCCTGCGCGCAGATCGTCTTGATCTGCAACTCGGTGTCCTCTCGGGCGGCGAACGCCGCCGTGTGGAGCTGGCAAAGATCCTCTTTGCGGGCAGCGATGTGCTGTTGCTCGACGAACCGACCAACCATCTCGACGTCGACGCAAAGACATGGTTGCTCAATTTCCTTCGCCAATACCGTGGAGCGCTGTTGGTGATCAGCCATGACCTGGAACTGCTCGACGAGGCGATCACCCGCGTCTTGCACCTCGACCGGCCGGGCGAAGACGACATAGGCAGGCTCATCGAATACAAGGGCACCTATACCCAGTACAAAACAGCCCGCGCGCAGGACGAGGGGCGGCAAGCCCGCAAGGCGGTCCTCGAGTCGAGGGAAATTGATCGTCTACAGACCCTCGTTGATCGATTCGGCGCCAAGGCCACCAAGGCATCGATGGCGCACAGCATCGAAAAGCGCATCGACCGCATGGAAGCCAACCGCACCAGAGTCGTGACCAAAGACAGCGTGCTCAAGGTCAAGTTTCCCGACCCTCCGGCAGCAGGCGAAACCGTCATTCGTGTCGACCATTTGTCGAAGGCCTACGGCGGTCCGGCCATCTTCCAAGACGTCTCGTTCGACCTCGGCAGGGGAGAGCGCATGCTCGTACTCGGACTGAACGGCGCGGGGAAGACGAGCATGTTGCGCATCCTCGCCGGTGAAGTGCCGGCCAGCAACGGTGACTTTGCATTCGGCCACCAGGTGCAGATGGGTTACTACGCGCAGGAGCATGACAACCTCGACCCGTACACGAACCTGATCGATCACATGCGCAATGAAGCGCCGGCACACCTCAACCTGACGGAGACCCAGTTGCGCGGATACCTCGGAATGTTCGGCCTTTCGTCGGGCAAGGTTTTTCAGGAATCGGGAACGCTGTCGGGGGGCGAAAAGACGAAACTTGCGCTGGCGATGCTGATGGTCGGACGCAACAATCTGCTGCTGCTCGACGAACCGACGAACAACCTCGACCCCGCGAGCCGCGAAGCCATCGCCGGTGCCCTGAGCAACTGGAGGGGCGCAATCATCTTCGTCAGCCACGACACCGAATTCGTGGAGCGTCTCGAACCCACGAAGGTGCTCCTGCTTCCCGACGGCCAGGTCGACTATTTCAACCAATCGTGGCTCGATTTGGTGAGCCTGTCGTAGGTACCGGGGCCCGGGCTCCGACGGGACATCGCTGCTAGTTTCAGCCCATGAAATTCGGGTTGTTCGGCGGTGCCGCCCAGTCGGGCACGGTTGATCAGGTCGTCGCCGAGGCCAAACAGGCCGAGCGGGACGGGTTCGCCAGTTACTGGATGCCGCAGATCTTCGCCCACGATGCACTGACGCTGTTGGCCCTGATCGGTCGCGAGGTTCCGCGTATCGAACTCGGCACCGCTGTCGTGCCGACGTACCCGCGTCATCCGATGATGCTCGCGCAGCAGTGTCTCACCGTCAACGCGGCAGTCGGTGGTCGTCTGTGCTTGGGTATCGGGCTGAGCCATCAAATCGTGATCGAAAGCATGATGGGTATGTCATTCGAAAAGCCGGTGCGCCACATGCGTGAGTACCTCACGGTTCTGCAGTCGCTGAACAAGACGAACAATGTCTCGTTTTCGGGTGACGTGTACTCGACGCACGCCGGTGTCTCGGTTGCCGGCTCTCAACCGTTCGGTGTGGTCGTTGCCGCACTCGGGGAGCAGATGCTGCGCGTCACGGCGGCGTTGGCCGATGGAACCCTGACATGGTGCACGGGTCCGTCGACGTTGGCGAACCACACGATTCCGGTTCTCGACCGGGCTTCGGATTCCCTCGGCAAGCCGAAACAGCGGGTCATCGCGGCTCTCCCGGTGTGTGTGACGACCAAGGTGGCCGAGGCGCGTGAACGTGCGGCGCAGGTCTTTGCGATCTACGGCCAGCTGCCCAGCTACCGCGCCATGCTCGACAAGGAGGGTGCTGCCGGCCCGGCCGACATTGCGATCATCGGGACGGCGGCGGAAGTGACCGACCGAATTTCCGCCCTTGCCGACATCGGTGTCACCGACTTTGCCGCCGTCGAGTTCGGTGGCGACGCAGATGAATCGGCCAACACCCGCGCTGCACTGCGGGCACTGTTCTCGTGACCTACGAGGGCTACTCCGTGATCCGCGTGTCGGTCGACGAGGGAGTCGCCCGCGTCGTGATCGACAACCCACCCGTCAACCTCTTCGACCTGGCTCTCTACGCCGACATGGTTCGCGTGTCGTACGAGATGGCCACCGATCCCAACGTGCGGGTCGTGGTGTTGTCATCGGCGGTCCCCGGTTTCTTCATCGCTCACTTCGACGTGTCATTGATACTGCAGATGCCCCACGACATGCCCGTACCGAGGGAACTGCACGACTTCGACCGCATGTGCGAGAACTTCCGTACGATGCCCAAGGCGACAATCGCCGTCATCGAAGGGCGTTGCGGTGGGGGCGGCAACGAGCTCGCGCTCGCGTGCGATGTGCGCATCGCCCTTCGTGGCGGGGCGGTCTTCAACCAGCCCGAGGTTGCACTCGGCATCGTGCCCGGGGCGGGTGGCACCGTCCGGTTGCCACGCTTGATTGGCCGCAATCGCGCGATGGAGGTCATCCTCGGGTCCGATGACGTCGATGCCGACACCGCCGCCGACTGGGGAATGGTCAATCGCTCACTCGGAGCGGATGAACTGTGGCCCTTCGTGGATCGCTTGGCTGGACGGATTGCCAAGTTTCCACCCGAGGCGGTTGCATCGGCGAAGGCCGCGGTCCTGCGGTCGGATGGAGATCTGAAACCGGATCTCCTCACCGAATCGGGTGAGTTCAACCGGCTTCTCGGCACGCCGCGAGCACAGGAGGCCATGCGCAACTTCATGGAACGTGGAGGACAAACCGTCGCAGGTGAGTCACGTCTCGGTGAACTCGCCGCGGAAATCTGAGGCGTTCGCTATTTCTTCAGGTTGACGACGGTTGCGCCCGGCATCGGTTTGTCGACGAGCTCGAAAAAGTCGTTGCCCTTGTCATCGACGACGATGAATGCGGGGAAATTTTGAACCTCGATTTTCCACACTGCTTCCATGCCCAACTCGGGATACTCGAGAACTTCGACCTTGGTGATGCAGTCGAGCGCGAGGCGTGCGGCGGGTCCGCCGATCGATCCGAGGTAGAAGCCGCCGTGCTTCTTGCACGCGTCGGTGACCTGGCGTGAGCGGTTGCCCTTGGCGAGCATCACCAGGCTGCCGCCGGCCGCCTGGAACTCCCCGACGTAACCGTCCATGCGACCGGCGGTGGTGGGACCGAACGAACCCGACGCCATGCCGTCGGGGGTCTTGGCAGGCCCTGCGTAGTAGACGCAGTAGTCCTTCAGGTACTGCGGCATGCCGCCGCCCGAGTCGAGACGCTCCTTGATCTTTGCGTGTGCGATGTCGCGGGCAACCACCATCGGGCCCGTGAGCATGACGCGCGTCCTGACGGGGTGCTTCGAGAGTGTTCCGAGGATTTCGGCCATCGGACGCGTGAGGTCGATCTCGACGACTTCACCGTCGAGGTTGGCTTCGGTGACCTCGGGGAGGAAGCGGGCGGGGTCGGTTTCCAGTTCCTCGACGAAGACGCCCTTTGTGGTGATCTTCCCGAGGGCCTGACGATCGGCGCTGCAACTGACCGCGAATGCGACGGGACAACTCGCACCGTGACGCGGCAGTCGAATGATGCGCACGTCGTGGCAGAAGTACTTGCCACCGAACTGCGCACCGATGCCGGTGTCCTGTGCGAGTTTGAGAACCTTGGCCTCGAGGTCGAGATCGCGGAACGCGTGGCCGGTCTTGCTGCCGGTTGTGGGCAGCGCGTCGAGGTAGCGGGCGCTGGCGAGCTTGGCCGTTTCGACTGCAAGTTCGGCCGACGTGCCTCCGACGACCACGGCAAGGTGGTACGGCGGGCATGCGGCGGTGCCGAGGGTTTTCATCTTCTCGAAAAGCCAGGGGAGGAGGGTCTTTTCGTTGAGAAGGGCCTTGGTTTCCTGGAACAGGTAGCTCTTGTTGGCCGAACCACCACCCTTTGCCATGAAAAGAAACTTGTACTCGTCGCCGTCGGTGGCAGCGATCTTGATCTCCGCGGGCAGGTTATTGCCGGTGTTGACTTCGTCGTACATGTTGAGCGCCGCCATCTGGCTGTAACGCAGGTGGCTCGTGAGATAGGTGTCGTAGACGCCCCTGGCGATCGCCTCTTCGTCGCCGCCGCCGGTGAAGACGAACTGGCCCTTCTTGGCTTTCACGATGGCTGTGCCGGTGTCCTGGCACATTGGCAGGATTCCGCCGGCCGCGATGCCGGCGTTTTTCAGCAAGTCGAGTGCGACGAAACGGTCGTTGTCGCTGGCCTCGGGGTCGTCGAGGATGTTGCGCAGTTGTTGGAGGTGACCCGACCGCATGAGGTGGGCGATGTCCCGCATCGCCGTGCTGGTGAGAAGCGTGATCGCCGAGGGGTCGACCTTGAGGAACGTGCCTTGGGGGGTGTTAAAGGTGGACACGCCTTGGGTGCTGATGAGGCGGTAGTTGGTGGTGTCGGGCCCGAGGGGGAAGAGTTCGGTGAAATCGAAGTCGGCCATCACCCCACGGTAGGGGTTGGTCGACGGTCGATGCACGTTTGCGCGTGGATGACGGGCGCTACCGGGCGGGATTCAACGGCCAGTCGTGTTTTGGATACCGCCCCGCCATGTCCTTGCGAACTTCCGCCCAAGAACCCGCCCAGAAAGCCGGCAGATCCGCGGTGACTTGAATCGGTCGCTCTGCGGGAGACAGAAGTTCGACGACGAGGGGCACGGCGCCGTTCATGATCGACGGATGGGTCGCCGTGCCGTAGAAGTGCTGCGCGCGCGACGAGAGCACGGGAGTGTCGTCGCCGCGGTAGGTGATGCGCATGTTGCGGCCGTTTTCGAGCGTGATGGTTCTGGGAGCCATTTCGTCGAGGTGAGGACCGACCTCGTGGGGGAGACCACTGCGCAGGACGATCGACAAGTCGAGGTTGTCGAGATCCGCGCGCGATGAACATCCGGCGAGATACGGCGCCAGCCACCGGTCGAGGGTGGCGATGAGCACCTTGTTGCTCCAGTCGGGCCAACGCGCATCTCGTGAGTGGAGGAACCGAACCCGTTCGACCAGCGACTCAGCCGCCGGGTTCCACGGCAGGCACTGCAAGCTCGTCGATCGCACGCGGTCGATGAGTGCCGCCGTCGTATCGGGGCCGGGCGCCGGTTTGTGGCGCACCTCACGCAGCTTCATGCCGTCGAGCCGCCACTCGATCACCTCAATGAGGTCGTTGCGCTCGCGATCCCACGTGAGGGTGTTCCTGACCGTCACGCGCTCGGCGAGAAGGTCGGTGATTTCGTCCGCCGTGATCGCCGCGGCAAGTCGTATCCGCGTGTTCTTGCGGTCGCCGTCGACGTCGGCGGCGACGACAAATGGCTCGTTGGCAAGGTCCGATTCCTTGGGGACCCAAGCGGCGTTTCCCGTGCGCAGTTGGAACTGTCCGGCACCGGTCTTTCGCACCGCGAGTCGGTCGGGGTAGGCGCGCAGCAGCAGCGCTCCGACGCGGTTGGAACGCGCCGAGCCGGATGTGGCGGTGCGTCCCGAACGACGGAGAATGTCGCGGGCCTGTTCGCGTACGCGGGCAGCGGCGCGGCGGTCGATGCGATCGTCGGAGGCAAGTTCGTCGATGCATTCGATGCGCCAGCCGAGGTCCTCGGGAACCCCGTCCAGACGGCCAACTTGTCTTCGTGCGACGTCGCGGTCCTCGAGAAGTGCGGCAAGCAGACACGCAGTCCAGACGTCGGAGTCGTGTGCGCCTACGACCATCGCTGCGAGTCGCGGATGAAGCGGTACGTCGAGCATCGCGCGGCCGCGTTCGGTGACTTGACCGTTGCCGTCGAGAGCATCCAGAAGCGATAGGAGTTCGCGGGCCTGTTCGAATGTTGCGCGCGGTGGCTGGTCGAGAAATCGCAGTTCGTCGACGCCCACACCCCAGGCGGCAAGTTCCAGAGTCAACCCAGCAAGGTCGACCTGCAGGATTTCCGGCTCGATCTGCGAACGGCGCGAACCGTGTTCGGCCTGCGGCCAGAGGCGATAGGCGCGGCCGGGGCCGAGGCGGCCCGCACGGCCGGCGCGCTGGTCTGCCGAAGCACGACTGACGTTGCCGAGAACAAGTTTCGACATTCCCGTGTTGGGGTCGAACCGCGGTGAACGGGCGAGGCCCGAGTCGATGACGACACGAACGCCCTCGACGGTCAGGGAGCTTTCCGCAATGTCGGTGGAGAACACGATGCGTCGCCGCCCCGTTCTGCCGGGTGCGAGCGCGGCGTCTTGTTCGTCCTGGCTGAGTGCACCGGCGAGCGGGAGCAGATCGACGTTCGCATCGACGACGCGTGAGGCGGCCTCGATGGCCCGACGTATCTCACCGATTCCCGGGAGGAACACGAGGATGTCTCCCTCGGTTTCGCGCAGTGCGCGAAACACCGTGTCGGCAACCTTGTTCTCCAATCGGTCGGAGTCGCGGCGCTGGCCCTTCTTGATCGTCGGTGCCCGCCACCAATCGATTTCGACGGGAAACAGCTTCCCGTCACTCGACACCACCGGCACTGCGCCAACATCATCGGACAGGTACGCGCGCCAGCGATCGGTGTCGGGTGTGGCCGACATGAGAACGATCCGCTGTGACGTGCCGAGCGATCTTTGGGCATGCAACAACAAAGCAAGGCCCAGGTCACCGGGAAGATTGCGTTCGTGAACTTCGTCGAAGATGACGAGGCCGACACCGGTCAAGTCGGGATGGTGCTGCAGACGACGGGTGAGCACACCCTCGGTGAGCACCTCGATACGCGTCGCCGGCCCGATGATGCGTTCGTCGCGGGTCTGGTAGCCGACCGTCTCACCGACGCGTTCACCGAGAAGTTGTGCCATACGGCGCGCCGCAGCACGTGCAGCAAGTTTGCGCGGCTCGAGCATGATGATTCGCTCGCCGTTGGACAGGAACGTGCTCTCCAGCAACCTCAACGGAGCGAGGGTGGTCTTGCCCGACCCCGGTGGCGCGACGAGAACACAGCGACGTCGCACCGACAGCGCCTCGATGAGGTCGGCGATGCACGCCTCGACCGGTAGCCCAGTCGGCGGGGGGGTCACACGAGGGCCGGTGTGCCGGCGTAGGGGCTCGGGTCTTTTGGCCCCGGAATCGTGGGTGCCAACCATGCAGTGGTCGTGGCAATCAACTGGGCGACCTTGCGCCACTCAACCGGACGCCAACCTTCGGCGGCGGCGGGCACGGTGAGGTCGGACTGGATGAAGACGAAAGCCGGCAACTTCTCCAGGCCGAGGCCGCGTACCGTGGTGCGGTCGGGGTCGACGAACACGAGAAACTCCTCGGCGAGCAATCCAAGGAACTGCTTGGCCTCCTTGGGCGTGGCGGTGACGATGAAGTTCACGCGCACGGCGGCACCCGAAAAGGCGCGCAAAACCCGCGCGGCGGTGTCGAGGATCCACGAACTTTCGTTCGTGAACGGATCAACGACGATCGAAGCCATGTGGAACGTGGTGAGCCATTCACGCAGCGGACGGGCATCTCCGGCCAGCGGGGTGAGAACGAGACCGGCAGAGGGGGTGGTTGCCACGGCTGAAACGGTAGCAAGCCGGCACTACGTTGGATGATGTGCACCCCATCGAGCGCCTGCGCTATCTGGCACGTGCGGGATATGCCGATGCCCCCGAACTGGTGTGCGAGACCGCCTCGGCACTCCGCCATCTCGGAGCTGACCCTGCGAATCTCTTGGTCACGTGTCGCCGTATCGTCGAGAGGTATTCCACCTGTGGTCCGCTGTGGTGGCTGTGTGCCGAACTACTCACCTCACTCGAACCACGCGACACTCTGCGTCGTTGTGTCGATGCGGTGCGGGAGGATTCCACACCGACACACCTTTTGGGCCATCTGCAAACGCGTTTCCCCGACGGCGGAACCGTGGTCGTCAACGGATGGTCGTGGGAGATCGCGGTTGCGCTCGTGCAGAGCGTCGCCTTCGAGGTGTGCGTGGTCGGCGATGACAACGGGGCCGAGCACATGAGGCGGGCGCTCGAGCGCAACGAGGTGGTCGTGCACCTCGTCGATCCCCGGCGTGCCGCCGCGGCGGTGGGGGAGAGCAGAGCAGTCGTGGTCTCGACCGCCTTCGCGGCGCCCGACGGTTTGTGGTCACCCATCGGGTCGGGACAACTTGCGGCGACGGCCTACTGCGCGGGTATCGACGTCGTGGCAACCACACCGGTCGGTACGCGGCTGCCGAAGGTGTTCGCCGATGCGATAGTGCGACTCGTCGATGAGGACACGCAGGGCGAAGCGTGGCACCGCGACATCGAGATGATTTCGCTCGGGCTCGTGAGCGCTGTCGTTGGTGGCGAGGGTGTCCAAGACGCAGCCGCACTGCAGGCAGGTGGTCTGGCACCCGAGGCGCCGGCGGCGACGGAACTCACCGTTCGCTCCGCGATGTAGGTTTCTCGCATGGGTGAAATGGTCTCTTTCAAGAGCAACGGAACGATGGGCCAGGGCTATCTCGCCGACGGCGGGGGCCCGGGTGTCATCGTGATCCAGGAATGGTGGGGTCTGGTTCCCCACATCAAGGCCGTTGCCGACAGGTTTGCGAGCGAAGGCTTCACCGCCCTTGCCCCCGACCTCTACCGCGGGCAGGCCGCGAGCGAACCCGACGAAGCCGGCAAGTTGATGATGGGTCTGGCTCTCGAGCGCGCCGGTAAAGACCTCAGCGGTGGGGTCGATTTCCTCCAAGAGCGAACCGGGAGCAAGAAGGTCGGCGTCGTGGGCTACTGCATGGGTGGAGGACTGACCCTCACGCTCGCGTGCCAGCGCCCCGACGCGGTTCGCGCCGCCGCACCTTTCTACGGGGTGATTCCGTGGGCCGAGGCGCAGCCCGACTGGAACGCGCTCGGCGCCGTGGTCGAAGGCCACTACGCGGAAAACGACGCATTCGCCTCACCCGAAGCCGCCCTCGCCCTCGAGGCCGACCTGAAGGGCCGTGGCAAGAATGCCACGTTCCACATCTATCCGGGAACGCACCACGCGTTCTTCAACGACGACCGCCCCGACGTCTACGACGCGAACGCGGCGAGAGCCGCATGGGTGCGCGTACTCGCCTTGTTCCGCGCAAATCTCTGATACGAATCAAGCAAGTTCGGCGATTGCCGAGGCGATCGCGATCAGCCTCTCGGCGTTGGCCACGTGGAGGTTCTCGATCATCCTTCCGTCGAGTTGCACCACACCCTTGCCCTCCGCGCGTGCGGCGTTGAATGCCTCGATGACCCGGTGGGCGTGTTCGACCTCCGACCCACCCGGTGCCCACACCTCGTTGGCGATCGCGACTTGATCAGGGTGGATGAGCGTCTTGCCGTCGAATCCCATCTGCATTCCCTGCACGCACTCGGCACGGAAGCCCTCGGCGTTCTTGATCTCGTTGTAGACGCCATCGAGTATCGGCTTGCCGGCTTCTCGCGCGGCGAGAAGTGCGGCGGCCAGGTGTGGGACGAGCGGCGCGCGACCGGGCACTTGGACCGCGTGCAGTTCCTTGACGAGGTCGTTCGTCCCCATCACCAGAACCGCGACGCGCGGGTGCGCCGCGATCTCGCGTGAATCAAAAATCGCGGACGGCGTTTCGACCATCGCCCAAATCGTCATCTCCGCCGGTGCGCCCGCGGCATCGAGATGACGCGATACCTCGTCGACTTCGGCTGCACTGCTGACCTTGGGGATGACGATCGACGACGCACACGACTTTGCCGCGGCCGCAATGTCGGCTGCGCCCCACGGGGTGTCCAGGCCGTTGCAGCGGATGGTGATTTCACGCTTGGCGTAGTCGCCCGACGACGCGGCCCTCACGGCGTTCTCACGCGCGACATCCTTCGACTCGGGTGACACCGCGTCTTCAAGATCGAAGATCAATGCGTCGGTCGGGATCGTCTTGGCCTTTTCCAACGCGCGCTCGTTGGCGGCGGGCATGTAGAGAACCGAGCGGCGGGGGCGGAGGCTTGACATGGAATTTCGTTTCCGTGCCCGGTCAGAATCCGTAGAGGTCGGTGAGATGCGGATCACGTGCCGCAAGCTGGCGTGCCAATTCGACGACGACCTTGCACTGCTTCACCGATGCGTCGTCTTCCATCTTGCCGTCGAGCATGATCGCACCCGTACCGTCACCCATCGCGTCGATGACACGCTGAGCCTGCCGCACGTCTTGTGGTCGCGGGCTAAAGACGCGCTTGGCGATGTCGATCTGCACGGGATGGAGGCTCCATGCGCCGACACAGCCGAGCAGGTAGGCGTTGCGGAACTGGTCTTCGCAGGCGACGACGTCCTTGATGTCGCCGAACGGGCCGTAGAACGCATAGATGCCGTTGGCGACACAAGCGTCGACCATGCGAGCCATCGTGTAGTGCCACAGGTCTTGTTGGTACGTACCGCGGGGTCCCTCGGGGTCGTCGGGGTTCGGGTCTTGGCGCACGAGGTAGTCCGGGTGTCCGCCACCGACACGCGTGGTCTTCATGCGGCGGTTGGCCGCAAGGTCGGCCGGTCCGAGTGAGAGGCCTTGCATGCGCGGAGACGCGGCGCAGATCTCCTCCACGTTGGCCACACCACGCGCGGTTTCAAGAAGGGCGTGAACGAGGATCGGGCGCTTGAGCCCGGCCTTTGCCTCGAGTTGGGCGAGCAGGCGATCCACGTAGTGGATGTCCTCGGGGCCCTCGACCTTGGGGATCATGATGACATCGACGTTGCTGCCGGCTTCGGTGACGATCGCATTCATGTCGTCGAGGAACCAGGGTGAATCGAGGCTATTCACGCGCGTCCACAATTGCGTATCACCCATCGGGATCGTCTTGGCGACGTTGATGAAGCCACGACGGGCGGCTTCCTTGTCGGCCATCGGAATCGCGTCTTCGAGGTTGCCGAGGAGGATGTCGACGGTCGGGATCACCTCGGGCAACTTGACCACGACTTTTTCCAACTGTGGTGGGAAGAAGTGGATGACGCGGCTCGGGCGCAAGGGGATCTCCCGCAGGGGCTCGGGGGCGCCGATGGCGAGGGGTTTGAAGAAGTCTTTTGCGCTGCGCACGCTCCAAAGCGTAGGGCTTCGGGGTTTGGGCCATGAAACCCGCCTGCGAGACTGAACGACGTGGCGGCCAGGTTCGATGGGGTTCTTCTCGATGCAGGTGGCGTGCTGGTGTTGCCAGACCCAAATGTGCTCGCGCCCCTGATCGCCTATTACGGCGGCGACGACCGACACGAGACCTACGTCAGGGCTCATTACGCCGGCATGGCCGCGAAGTCGGCGGTCAGCGTGGGCGAGTCGGACTGGACTCACTACAACGCGACGTATCTTGCCCACCTCTCCGTTCCCGACGAACACAGGGAAGCCGCGCTCGAAGTTCTCACGCACGTAAAGGGAAATGCGCGGCTGTGGCGATACCCGATTCCGGGTTCGGCAGCCGCGCTTCGTGAACTGACAACGCGTGGTGTTGCTGTTGGCATCGTCAGCAATGCGAGTGGCCAGATCGAGTCAACACTGCAGGTCAGCGGTATCTGTCAGGTCGGCCCCGGGCCGCTTGCT
This sequence comes from Actinomycetota bacterium, assembly GCA_016870865.1. Classification (GTDB taxonomy): domain Bacteria; phylum Actinomycetota; class Acidimicrobiia; order Acidimicrobiales; family Ilumatobacteraceae; genus F1-20-MAGs119. The sequence continues at coordinate 52,885 of VGAC01000002.1, read as the reverse complement.
TCCGTGCGCTGCGTCATCGACAGCCATGTCGTCGGTGTCGAGAAGCCCGATCCGCGGATCTTCGATCACGCTCTCGTCCACTTCGAGGGGATCGAGCGTTCGCGCATCGCCTATGTCGGAGACTCACTCGTCATGGACGTGGGCGGCGCGCGTACCGCAGGGCTTCATCCTGTTCTCGTGGACCCGTACGATGACGCCCAGGGACACGACGTCGAGCGCATCCGCTCACTTGGTGACTTGTTGTCGGCGCTCTGAGATCTATTTGCCCGCGGCGTCGACCAGCTGGCGGGCGATGACCTTGAGGCACAACGTTTCGTCGGCACCCTCGAAGATAGACAGCACGCGTGCATCCACGAAGAGGCGGCTGACCGAGTATTCCTCTGCGTAGCCGTAGCCGCCGTGGATCTGCATGGCCTCGCGGGCAACCCACTCGGCGGCCTTGCAGACGTAGGCCTTCACCATGCTGGCTTCCATCGCGCCCTCGCCCTTGGCCATCAACTTGGCTACTTCGTAGGAGAACTGACGGCTGGCTTGGATGATCGTGGCCATGCGACCGAGCTTGGCCTTGGTGAGTTGGTAGTCGTAGACGTTCTTGCCGAAGACCGAACGGTTGTTGGAGTAATCGAGCGCAGCCTCGTAGGCGGCCTGCATGACACCAACGGCGCGCGCGGCGGTTTGCAAGCGCCCGTTTTCGAAGCCGGCCATCTGGAGGTAGAAGCCCTTGCCAAGACCCGACTCGAGACCGATCAGATTTTCCGCCGGCACCCACCAGTCCTCGAGCGCGATTTCATAGGAGTGCATACCCCGGTAACCGATGGTGTCGATCGGGCGACCCTCCATCTTGCCGCCCTCGGTCTGGTTGAACACGAAACCGTGCGCATCGCCGTGCGCCTTGGGCACGATGAAGAGGCTGAGGCCCTTGTGGCCGAGGCTGCGATCGGGATTCGTGCGTGCGAGGAGCATCAATACGTCAGCGCGCGCACCGAAGGTGCACCACGTTTTCACGCCGTTGATGCGCCAGCCCTTGCGACCGTCGGCAAGATCGGAGGGTGTAGCCGTGGCCTTGAGGTTTGCGACGTCGCTGCCGTAGTCGGGTTCGGTCACCGCGACGGCAGCCAGAACCTCTGCCGTTGCGAGCTTCGGCAGCCATTCGTGTTTCTGTTCTTCGGTGCCACCCTTCATCAGGGCCCGGGCGAGGATTTCGGGACGCGTGATGAGCGATCCGCCGATGCCGAGCGAACCACGCGAGAGTTCCTCGGTGGCGATGACGTTACCCATGTATTCGCCGTCGCCGCCCTCGCTGTAGCCGCCGTACTCCGATGGAATCGAGAGGCCGAAGGCACCCATCTCGGCGAGACCCGAGATCAACTCTTCGGGAACGTCGGCGTTGTGACGGTGCACATGCTCGGCGCGTGGCGCGACCTCCTTGTTCGCATAAGAACGGAAGGTGTCCTGCACCATTTCGAAGTCGTCGTCGAGGTGGCGCGGGCCCTCTTTGTCGGCGAGGGACGCCAAGAAGTCGGGTAGACGGAACGCCGAGACGAAGTCGTTGCCGAAGGACAGGTCAGCCACGCTCACCCCCCAGAGTTGCTCGCGCCCGACGAGACGCGTGACGAGGTCGTGCACCATGTCGGCGGTGAAGGCACAGGTGAGACGCGCCTCGGTGTCGCCCTTGGCGCCGTAGTCGAGCATCGAACGTGCGGTCTCAACCGCGGCGGCCGCGTGCGCGATGTCGTAGGCAAGAACCTGTTCGACGTCGGGACCGCCGCTGGCGGCGAGTTTGCGGACGGCCTTGCCGACCATTGCGCGCGCGGTTTCGATGATCGTCGCAGCGGTCTGCAGGTCGGGCGACGGGAGGGATGCGGTGCTGGCCATGACGCAAAACGCTAGTCCTGTCCAGCGCTGCGATGCCCATCGGTACGATCAGAAAATGAGCCAAGTCATCGACTCATACCGCTCGAGCATGCCGCCGACCGCCACCCACGGCGAGACGTTTGCGGTCGTTGCGTGGCGCGGAGGGGAGGAGGTGTTTGCCTTCCACGGGTCGGACTACGCCACCCCGTGCGGGCCGGGTGTGACACACATCTCGTGGTCGATGGCCAAGAGCATGACCCATGCGCTCGTCGGTTTGCTCGTCGACGACGGCCGCCTCGACCTCGATGCACCGGCAGCCGTGCCGGAGTGGGCCGGAGACGGCCGGAGGCGAATCACGCTGCGTCACCTGCTGGAAATGCGGCCCGGTCTCGAATGGGTGGAGAACTACGTCGAGGGTGAAAACTCGCACGTGATCGACATGTTGTTCGGCTCGGGCAAAGACGACCATGCCGCCTATGCCGCGTCGCGTCCCTTGACACACGAACCCGGCACCCACTGGGTCTATTCGTCGGGGACAACCAACATCATCTGTCGGATCTGCGGTGATGTCATCGGTGGTGATGGTCCGGTGGAGCGACGCGAACGGACGAAGACCTTCATCGCCAGGCGATTGTTCGAGCCGCTCGGCATGAGATCTGCGGTCGCAAAGTTCGATGCGGCCGGCAACTTCGTCGGGTCATCCTACGTCTATGCAACCGCCGCGGACTTCGCGCGGTTCGGTCGTCTGTACCTGCATGGCCTCTCACCGACCGGTGAAAAAATTCTTCCGTATGGTTGGGTCGAGGCGGCGCGCAAACCGATCGCCACCGACCCCGAAACCGGTAACGGTTACGGTCACCACTGGTGGACGTGGCCGCGCCTGCCCGGCGCGCTCGTCGCCACGGGATACGAGGGCCAGTACACGATCGTGGTCCCCGAAGACGACCTTGTCGTGGTACGCCTCGGCAAGACACCGGCGGAGATCAGGACGAACGTCGTTGCCGATCTCGTCGCCGTGGTCGATGAACTGCGCCACCAAAACGTTTGAATCGCCTACGGTGGGAACATGGCGAGAGAAGTCGAGCCCAACGACGCGGCGTCGAGCCGGCGCAAGGTGTGGGTCAGAACCCTGAAAACGGCCGGCACCGCGGCGGTCGTTTATCTCTTCGTTCTGCCCCTGATTCCCGGTTTCCGCCGCGCGCTCGACGACCTGCTCGAGGTCAACCGGTCGATGTTGCTCCTCGGCGTCGGCCTCGAAGCTGCAGCACTCGTGTGCTACTCGCTACTCACACGAGCCGCGCTCGGGCCCGAGGGCGAGCGGGTCCCTGTATTGAGGCTTTTCCGGATTCAGCTCAGCACGAAAGCACTCGGCAGCATCATGCCCGCCGGCAGTGCCGCATCTTCGGCGCTGGGTTACCGGTTGCTCACCCTCTCGGGTGTGCACGGCCCTGATGCGGGGTTCGCACTCGCCACCGCCGGTATCGGCTCGGCCGTCGTTTTGAACTTCATTCTCTGGTTCGGCCTCATCATCTCGATTCCGTTCCGCGGTGTGAACGCCCTCTACGGCTTTGCGGCGATCGTCGGCATCGTCCTCATGCTGGTTGCCTCGGTGTTGATCCTTGGTTTGGTGGAGGGCCAGGGTCGAGCCGAGCGGGCCGTGCGCTGGTTGGCCCGCCATGTGCGTCTCGATGCCGACCAGGTGAGCGAAGTGATTCGCCACCTCGGTAACCGTCTCGAGGGTCTCATCGCCGATCGACAGTTGCTGATCCGGGTCGTTCTTTGGGCGTCGGCGAACTGGCTCTTCGACATGGCCGCCCTCTACGTGTTCCTGCGTGCTTTCGGGGGAGACCTTGCAATCGACGGACTCATCGTCGCTTTCGGTCTGGCGAATGTGATGGCGGTCGTGCCGATCACACCCGGTGGTCTGGGAATAATCGAGGGCATCTACATCCCGACGCTCGTGGGTTTCGGTCTCGCGCGGTCGACTGCCACGGTCGGCATCCTCGCCTACCGACTTGCGCAGTTCTGGTTGCCGATCGTCGTCGGCGCGGGCTGTTATCTCAGCCTGCGCGTCGGGCCGTGGTCCCTCGAGCGAAGGGACCGCCTCAAACCGTTGCGCGTGGTTGCCGAAGAAGCGGTGACGAAGAGCGAGAGCAAGATCGCCTTCTTCGAAAAGCGCGCCCCGCGTGACCGAACGGGTCAATATCCACTGCCACCCGTCAATGATGACGACACCGGACCCGTGGGTTAGCGTTCGGTTTCATGTCAGAGCACGACCGTCCCTTTGGGCGCCACCTCGAGGATTTCACGATCGGCGACGTCTACCGCCACTGGCCGGGCAAGACGATCACCGAGTATGACGACCACCTCTTCTGCATGATCACGATGAACCACCACCCGTTGCACACAAACGATTGGTTCGCGGGGCAAAGCGTGCAGGGTCGCAACGTAGTCGTCGGCAACCTCGTCTATTCGCTGGTTCTCGGCATGAGTGTCGCCGATGTCAGCGGTGCGGCGATCGCCAACCTCGAAGTCGAAACGCTGCAGCACAAGTTCCCCACGTTCCACGGTGACACGATCCACGCCGAGACGCGTGTGGTCGATGTCAGCGAGTCGAAATCGAAGCCCGATCGCGGCATCGTGACGGTGGAAACCAAGGGTTTCAACCAGGACGGCAAGGAAGTGTGTTACTTCCGTCGCCGGGTGATGGTGTGGAAACGGGCCAACGCCCCCGCGCGCACGCGCCCGTACGATGTCAGCGCCGCTTGGGACGTCTAGATCCTTTCACCAGTGACCTGCTCGCCTGGGGCATGCCCCGCGTGCGCGAGTTCCCCTGGCGCGCCACGCGTGATCCATGGCGAATTCTCGTCTCGGAGGTGATGTTGCAACAGACCAACGTGGGTCGGGTTTATCCGCGGTTCGAGAGATTCATGGCCCTTGCCCCGACGCCTGCAGCGTGTGTCGCGGTTCCGCTCGCCGACCTACTCGTGGAGTGGCAGGGGATGGGATACCCGCGCCGCTGTCGCAACATCCAGGACTCGGCACGCGAGATCGTCGACCGACACGACGGAGTCGTGCCGCGTGACCTTGCGACCCTGATGGAGTTACCGGGTGTCGGCCCGTACACGGCACGGGCGGTCCTGGCCTTTGCGTTTGGTGACGATGCCGCCGTCGTCGACACGAACGTGGCGCGCGTCATCGCACGGGTGCACGGCCGCGCCTTGAAGCCGCGGGAAACGCAAGAGATCGCCGACGAGATGTTGCCGAGTGGCCTCGCCCGCGACTGGAACCAAGTGATCATGGACTTCGGTGCGACCGTGTGCGACGCACGAACACCCGACTGCGCATCGTGTCCCGTCGCAGGGCACTGTGCCTGGCGCGGTGATGGCCAGGATCCGGCCCGTACCACGGCCTTCACGAGCCGAGCCCAGGCTCGGTTCGAGGGTTCTGATCGTCAGGCGCGCGGAAGATTGATGAAGCGACTCACGGAGGGTGGCGTCGATGTTGCCGCGGTGGCGGGGGCGATGCGATTGGACGACGTCGTTCGTGCCCAACGGCTGGCCGCCTCGCTCGTCACCGACGGCCTCGTCGAGCTCGTGGACGGTAGTTACAGGCTCAGTTCGAAGCGCAGATAGCAGCCAGGATCCCCGGGAAAGCAGCCTCGGCAATCGCGACCATCTCCGCGTCCGTACGATCCTGGATCGGATGCTCGACAAAGACGCGGGCGACGTCGGGGAAGCCGATCCCCTCGGACTGCGAGATGGCGGCGGTCATGAACTCACTCGAGGCGACGAACATCGACGGCACGCCACGGAGTTCCAGATCCGCGATGTCGTGCACACTGCACGACGTGCAGCTGCCTCAATCAGCGAGAGCCTCGATCACGAGGTTGCACTGTGATGCGATCTCGTGGCGCAGATCGGCCGGAGCGGGCTTTGTGAACGTTGGCTTCGCGTAGCGAAGCACCCGTGCGCCGCGCTCGGTCAGCAATTCTTCGATGCGATCGAGGAACACATCTCCGCGTGGTTTGCGAATGTCAAGCAGACCAATCGTCATGCCGTCGACCGACGACGGCCGTGACAGCAGCGCACGTCGAGCAGGCCGGGACTCACTCGTCGGATCGAGGATGGTCAGGCGTGGAGTCGTCACATTTCCCATCCTGTCACGAATTCAACTCTTCACCGCGACGGTGACGGGCTGGCTGCCCATGTCACCGTTCGCCCAACCCGCGATGATCGACGAGAACAGTCCCGCACCGCCGCCGGCGTGGGCCAAGAGAATCCCGTCGGGTCGGAACTTCGGCACCGTGCGATCACGGAAGCGATCGGGCAGACCCTCGGCCATGCCGTCGACGCCGCGAAGGATCAAGTTCGCCTCGATCTCAAGCCGCGCATGCAACTCCCTCAGGATCCGCCCGCGAGCCCAACCGGCCTCGGCGTAGATGCGTGAGTGGTCGGGGCTCACGACGAGCAACACGTCGAAGGCCAGCGCCGACTTCGGGTGCATCACGCTGCGCAGGCAGGCAGCGAACGAGTTCGTGAGTTCGTCGGGCGTTCGAGCGAGTTGGTCGACGGCACAACGCGGACCCTCACCGGCGAAGACGGTGAGGGCATCGGTGCCCGGGGGGATTCCGCGCTCGGATGCGAGCGAGCCGAAGGGGGAGCCGTCCTCGTCCTCGGCGAAACAAAAGCTCAGCTTGCCCGGATTGCCGTGCGTCGCGCGGTCGACCTCGCCCGGTCGGCCACCACCGACGTTGCGAATCGCCAGTTGCACCGCACGTCCGATCGTCATGTTCGCGCGGTTGCCCTGGCCGAACACATTTATTCCGCTGTTCATACCGATGCGCTTGGTGCCGGGGCCGTTGCACACGATCACCGGACCGACGGGCATCGTCGTGGCGAGCACACCGTGCATGTTGAACCTGTCGTTGCACACTGCTTCGAGCGCGGCGATGACCCACGGCATGTACTCGGGCAGACAGCCGGCCATGACCGCATTGATGGCGATCTTCTCGACGCTGAGGGGCACGAGGTCGGGTGGTGCAACCGCAACGATCTCGTCGGGCGCGCGCGTGGTGCCGGCGAGCATTCGCAACACACGTTCGGCCGTGGGTGGAATCACGGGTAGGCCGTCGGTCCAGCCACGATTGAACATCGACTCGAACTCGTCCTCGGCGGATGCCATGTCGATGTGTCGTGCCGTGAGAACCGAACCGGTGAAGCGCGCACGCAGTTTGTCGACGAGGTCGGGGTCGACGCTGAGCGAGCCGCAGCCCGGTCGCATGACGGGGAGTTCTTCGCCGAGATCACCGATACCGGTGATGGCTCGCCATGCAACGCGGCTCCAGCCGACGGTGCGGTCGACTTCGACGCCGTTCTCGACGCGGATGAGGGTGGGTACCGTCTCGATGTCGTGGTGCCACGAGATCGACAGGTCCGAATCGTGGGAATGGGGAACCGATTCGGGGAAGGCCGCGTCGTCCTGGGTGAAGACGCTCAGGGTCGTCGATGCGGCGATGGTGGCGAGTACCGGCTCGGTCATCACGCAGGTTGCGCATTCGCGTTTGACGACGGCCACCAGACCGTCGGGGAGCACGGGCTTTGTCACGAGATCCAGCCCAGCACGTGTTGGGCCACGGTGTCCGATTGTTCGAGTTGCAGGAAGTGGCCCGCACCACCGACGATGCGAACCTCGACGTTGGCGGGCGCGAGACCGGCGGCGAATTCGGCCACCTCGCGGCCGATACAGCCGTCGTTCGCACCGTGCAGGTAGAGCAGTGGCTGCGTGGGCACTTCCGAGCCCATGCGCGCCTGCAAGTCGGCAAGCGCGGGGTCCTTCTTGCCGACGCCGAGAGTGGCGCGGTAGTAGCCGAGTGCGGCTGCAAGATTGGCCGGGTCGCGCAGGGCATCTTTCGTGGCGGCGACCGCCGCCGCGCCGTCGAACCCGGGCGACCAGTCGGCCCACAACATGTCGATGTAGGCCAGGTCGTTCGCCCCAACGACGAGATCCGAGAGGGGGTGCTGAAAGAAGAACATGTACCAACTGCGCTTCAACTGCTCGAGGTTGCCGACGAGCGCCGCACCCACGGCGGGCCCCGGTGGCACGGCCATGCCCACGACGCGGCGCCACCTTTCGGGTGCCAGAACAGCCGCGCCGTAGGCGGCCGGTGCCCCCCAGTCGTGGCCGATGATCACCGCGTCACCGCCCCCGCCGAGGGCCTCGTGGAGTGCGACGGCATCGGCGGCGAGTGCCGCCGTCTGGAAGCACCCGTCGGGGGGAACCGCACTCGGGGCGTAGCCGCGCATGTAGGGGGCGACCGCACTCCAGCCACGGTCGGCGAGTCGTTGCATCAACGGGATCCACGAACTCGCCGAGTCGGGAAAACCGTGCAGCAAGAGGGCGAGTGGACCGCTGCCCATCGTCAGGCAGTGGAAGTCCATGCCGCGGGCGCTGACCCGCATGGATCCGACCGATGACGTGGACATGAACGAAAAACTAGTCGTTGCGACGAAGGTCACGTGTCCCGACCGTTTGCTCCCGCTCACTTCGGGTTTACCTTTCGATTGCGATGGGGGTCTTTCGTGAATCGAATCGTGGCGCCGCGTTCAGCGTCACATTCCACGGGGTGCGTGGTTCGACCCCGTGTCACGGCAGCGACATCGTCCGCTACGGGGGCAACACGTCGTGTGTGTCGGTCCTGTCACCGGACAGTCAGCCGATTCTCTTCGACTTGGGAACCGGACTCCGTTCCTTTGGCAGTGAGTGCCTGACACGCGACTCCAAGTTCGTCGGCACGTGCCTTCTCACCCACTCGCACTTCGACCACACCCAGGGTCTCCCGTTCTTCGCACCGCTTTTGAATCCCGACACCACCTTCAGAGTGCACGGTCCCCGGCAGGAGGACGGCATGAGCGTGAGGCAAATGTTCGACAAGCTGGTGAGTCCGCCACTGTTCCCGGTGGACCTCGATCGGATTCCCGGCACGATCGACTTTGTCGACACCGACGAGGGCGAGTTTTTCGTCGATCACGTGAAGGTCACCGCGAAGTACGTCCCACACGTCGGCCCAACCTTCGGCTACCGACTCGACTTCAACGGCCGCTCGATCGCGTACCTTCCCGATCATCAACAACCCGTGGACGGTTCGTACGGCATCAGCGACGCTTCCCGCGAGCTCGTCGACGGCGTCGACCTCTTGATCCACGATTCGCAGTACACGCCCGAAGAGTTCGTCCAGAAAGCCGACTGGGGCCACTGCACGGCCGAGTACGCGGTGTGGGTCGCCACGACCCACGGCGTCAAGAACCTTGCACTCTTCCACCACGACCCCTCGCGCTCCGACGACGCACTCGATGCCCGGTTGTCGTGCCTGCGCGGCGCCGCGGCCTCCGCCGGCTGTGAGGTCTTTGCGGCGCACGAAGGCCAGACCGTTTTGGTCTGACCTGTCGATCAAGTCGGACCGTTCTGGTCTAGTTTTCTTTCGTGGTGGGCTTCGATTCACAACTCTTTCGCCAGGTGCTGGGCCAGGTGCCAACGAGTGTCGTCGTGGTGACGGGATTCGACCCCGATGGCGCGCCCCAGGGCGTCACCATCGGGTCGTTCGTTTCGGTTTCCCTCGACCCACCACTGGTGGGCTTCTTGCCCGGGGTCTCTTCGCGCACGTGGTCGGGCATCGCTGCTGCGAAGAAGTTCACGGTCAATGTTCTTGCCGCCAATCAGGATGAACTGTGCTGGCGCTTCGCGAAGGAATCAGACGACCGATTCGCTGGTGTCGACTGGTCGCCATCGCGGAACGGTTGTCCGCGGCTTGCCGGTTCGATCGTGGTGATCGATTGTGACCTGGAGTCCAACGACGTGCACGGTGACCATCATTTTGCGGTCGGTCACGTCACGTATCTCGACTCTGCGGGCGACGAGAACGCGTTGGCGTTCTACCGCGGCAAGGTCGTGCCGGTCACCCCGGCCGGGTGATCGCGCCGTGACGACCTGGGGTTCGCTGGCCGCCGTCGTACTGGGCCTCGTCTTTGAATGGTCGGGTGTCGCAAAGATCGCGAGTCGTGCGGCTTGGCAGGTTGCGGGGACGCCTTTTTCGACCGGGAACGCTGCCGTTGATTCCGTCCTGCGGATTGCCCTGCCGTGGCTTGAAGTCCTTGTCGGCACACTGCTCATCTTGAGACTGGCCCCGGTTGCCTCCGCGGCCGCCGCGGCCGTGATGCTCGTTGCGTTCACGGCTGCGTTGGTGCGCGTCCTGGCCACGGGCCAGCGACCCCGCTGCATGTGTTTCGGCGCGGTGCGCGCAACGCCCATCTCGTGGGCGAGCGTCGTGCGCAACGCGCTGCTGGTCGCCGCGGCGGGCCTCGTCATCGCCGGGGCGTGAGCATTCGCAGCATGAAGACGAGGTTGTGGGCCTCGTCGCGCCAGAGTTCGTAGCGACCCGACGGCCCGCCGTGGCCCGACCCCATCTCGCAACGGAAGTAGACGACGGGGGGTGAGTCCAGTGCGCGCAGCTTTGCGACCCACTTCGCCGGTTCGTGGTACCCCACACGCGGGTCGTTGAGGCCAGCGGTGACGTACAGAGGTGGGTAGTCACGCTGCTTCACGTTGTCGTACGGCGAGTACGACAGCATGTACGACGCCCAAGGCTCGACGCGCGGGTCGCCCCATTCCTCCCATTCGGTGACCGTGAGGGGAAGTGATGGATCACTCATCGTCGACACCACGTCGACGAACGGAACCGCTGCGACGGCAGCACCGAACGATTCGGGTGCGATGTTCAAGCACGCCCCGACGAGAAGCCCTCCGGCACTTCCGCCGTACAAGGCAAGGCGGCGACGGCCGACGAGGGCACGTTCCTCGAGGTGTCGCGCGCAGGCGATCGTGTCGGTGAACGTGTTGCGCTTGTTGAGGAGTCGGCCCTCGAGGTACCAACGGCGGCCGAGTTCACCACCCCCGCGCGGATGGGCGATCGCCCAAAGCCAGCCCCGGTCGAGCATCGAAAAATGTGAGACCGAAAAACGGGGCGCAATCGAGTATTCGTAACTGCCGTACGCGTAGAGAACGCCGGGTGAGGTGCCGTCGGTCGGTGTGTCGCGACGCACCATCACGTCGAGTGGAATGCGCGTGCCGTCATCGGCAGTTGCCCATTCACGGAACGAGACGTAATCGATGGGGTTGACGTTCGGCGTATCCACACGCTTCAAGACGTTCACATTGGCGCTCTCGACGTCGAATTCGGCGACGGTCGGGGGAGTGAGCATCGACTGGTACGAAAAGCGAAGCACCCCCGTCACCCACTGTGGGTTCGAGTCCACCTCGACATCGTGGGGTTCGTCGATGACGGGCACCACGCAGCGCCCACCGTCCCGGTGAAGCAATCGAATACGGGGTTGCGCATCTTTCCATTCGGTGATGGCGAGGAAACTCTCGAAAGCATCGACATCGGTGATGCGGCACCCCGCCTCGTGCGGCTCGAGTTCGGTCCAATCACCCGGGTTGTCGTGCGGTGCCGTCACGATGCGGAAGTCCATCGCATCGAGGTTCGTGAGAATGACGAATCGGTCACCCCAGTCATCGACCGAGTACTCGAGGTCGGCGCTGCGAGCGCGAACCAGTCGCGGATGTTCGAGTGGTTTCGTCGCGTCGATGATCATGCACTCGCTGCTCGTACGTGACGCCGCTTCGATGATGATGAAGCGCCCTGACCGCGTGACTCTGACACCGACGTAGAAGCGTTCGTCGGATTCGTTGAAGACCTCGACGTCGGCCGATTGTGGGTCGCCGATGCGGTGGCGCATCACCCGACAGGGGCGCATCGCCTCGTCATTCAACACATAGAACAGGTACGCCGAATCGCTGCTGAAGGCGGCACCGGCGTACGACGTGCCCGTGAGGCGATCGTCGAGGTCGACGCCGGTGGTGAGGTTGCGGATCAGCATTTCGTACTGCTCGCTGCCGTCGAGGTCGCGCGACCACGCAACCAAGGAGTGCATGCGGTCGATTTCGAAAATACCGAGGCCGAAATACTCGTTGTCGCCCGCCTCGACGTTCTCGTCGAGCAGAACGGTCTCGGTTGCGGCGGTTGCGCTGCGACCCCTGCAATGCACCGGATAGGCAAGACCCTCGCGGGTCTGGGAGACGTACCACCAGTCACCGTGCCGTACCGGCACCGACATGTCGGTCTCCACGACACGGGACTTGATCTCGCCGAACACGTCGTCAATCGACGGTGTTCCCGCACCGAACCATGAATCGGCGAAAGCGTTCTCTGATTCGAGATAGGCGATCGTTTCCGCGTCGTTTCGGTTCTGCAACCATGCCCACGGATCGTCGACGTCACCCGTGACCCGCCGGCGCACATGTCCGCGCCGCGCGGCGCGGGGTGTCACGGCGTCGGTCACGGCGTCAGGGTAGGGCAGAAGCACGATCGCGCGGGTAGATTTTGGTCGATGCGCGTGTGGATCGACCAAGACCTGTGCACGGGTGACGGTTTGTGCGTGGATCACTGCCCCGACGTTTTCGTGCAGTTGGAAGACGGCATCGCCTACGTCGCCGAGGAAGGTTCGCCGTTGAACGACCCGGGTGGAGCGCGGAGCCTCGCGTGGGTCCCGTCGCGTCACCACGGGTCGGTGGTCAAAGCGGCCGATGTGTGCCCGGGCGAGTGCATCTTCATCGAGATGGACCTGGCGATTGGTGCCTGACTGCGATGAAGCGATGGCTCGTGGTCGCATGCGGCGCCACGCTCGTCGTCTCTGATCCCAACCTGGCGCGTGCCGTCGAACCTGTCAGCGGTCTCGAAGTCCGCGCCGAAGTCCGCACCGGTTTCTCACCCGCCCGCTTTGCGGGGGCGGGCTCGTCGCGCGTGCCCTTCGTCGTGCCGCTGCGCGAAGCGTGGGAGTCCGGGGCAAACTCGTGGTCGGCGGCTCGGCGCTCGTCGTTCGCGCGAAGTGCGGGCGCGCGCTCGGCCGGCATCGGCCTGTCGGTCGAAACGAATGCCGAACGCGGCGACCGTGATCCTGCGCAGTGGTTGCCCACTCCGGCAAAACGTTGTGTCTACGTAGCCAAGTGGATAGCGGTGAAAAAGACGTGGAGCCTGACGGTCGACCCGGCCGAGGCGGCGCTCCTCGGCCGCCTTGTCGCCACGTGCGGGGCGTTGGCCGTTCCGACGACGACGACGACGACGACGACGACCACCTCAACCGTTGGTGCGACGGTACCGATGCCCTCGACGACGGTCGCCGCCGCACCGACCACGTCGTCAAAAGTGGCCGTTCCGGTGGCAGGGTCGTCGGCCCTCGAGGTGCTGGCCACCATCCGCATCGTTCCCGAGTACACCGTGGGTTACGACCGCGAACTGTTTCCGCATTGGAAAGATCTCGACGCTGACGGCTGCGATACCCGCAGAGAGGTTCTCAAACGTGACAGTCAAACGAAGGTGGTCGTTGGATCGTCGTGCACCGTTTCGAGTGGAACGTGGTACTCGCCCTACGACGGCGCGACATGGACGAACCCGTCCGATGTCGACATCGACCATGTCGTTGCGTTGAACGAGGCGTGGCAGTCGGGTGGCTATGCCTGGTCGACCCAGCAGCGGACCAACTACGCCAACGACCTCACCGACGACCGCACGCTCTTGGCCGTCACCGACTCGGTCAACCAATCCAAGTCCGACAAGGACCCGACCGAATGGTTGCCGCCGCTTGCTTCCTATAGGTGCACCTACCTTGCGAATTGGGTGTCGATCAAGGCGCGGTGGTCGCTGTCGATGGACGAGGGCGAACACGCTGCGGTCAAGTCGGCACTGGCGGGTTGTGCGACACGGACGAGTCCTGCGGCTCCGGCCGTGCCACCGGCCGCGTCGGCGGGTGGCGCACCTGCGACGAGCACGGTGAGCCCCGGCGCGTTCTGCGCGCCGCTCGGTGCGACAGGCGTGTCGGACAAGGGCGTGAGCTACACCTGCAAACCCTCAGAGACGGAGTCCCGCAACCGGTGGCGTCGATGACACCCCGCGATAGCGTTGCGGATCTATGTCGAAAAAGACGAAAAAGCGCAAGGCCCGCCTCCGCCGCTCGAAGGCCAACCACGGCAAGCGTCCGAACATGGGTCGCGGCTGAGCCGCAGACCCACGTTCCTGCAATGACATCCATCGCCGCCTTGACGGTGGGTGGCGCTCCCGAGCCGTGGGAGTCACTGGGGTTCGCGAAACTCTCCACCGAGGGGACGCGAACCCTTTTTTCTTTGTCCGACGTGTTGCTGATCGTCGACACGTCTCGTCGAGTCGGCTCGGTCGGCTGGCAACTCGCCGACCAGCCCTTTGCGGGCCCACCGGGGACCATCGGCTGTTTGGGTGTCGACCACGTGGTGTGGCGTACGAACGACCTCGAGTCCACCTGTGCCGAAGTCACGCGTCTCACCGGCGCACCGTGCAAGCGTGTGCGCGATGCGGGCAACGGTGTGTCCCAGGGCTTCCACCGGGTCGACAACGTCATCGTCGAAGTCGTCGCTGGGGGAGGCGTGGTCGACCAGCCGCATCTGTGGGGATTCGTCGTCAACGTCACCGACCTCGACGCCGTGTGTGGGCTCGCCGGGCCCGAGCTCATCGGAGCCCCGAAACCGGCCACACAGAGGGGACGCCGCATCGCAACGGCACGGTCGGGCGCCGGGCTCGGCGTTCCCTTCGCGCTGATGGACGTTCAGTAGGCGTCGGAGTTGTCGCTGTCGGTTTCGAGGAACGTGCGGCCATCGTCGCACGAGGACAGCAATGAACACCAGCGACAGGTGAAGCCGGGCGATTTTGTGGCGGGACGCCTCCGGCGGTCGAGTTCGTCGAGAAGTTGCGCACCCTCCACGAGACGGCGGACGGCGGAACGCAAGGTGTCGGTCGTGACTGGTTCGGCGTCGATGCGCTGCGTGTCGACGTTGAATGTGGCGGCGAGACGCGGGGCCTGGCGTGATTTGAGAATTTCAACGAGTGAGTAGAACCGCAGGTCCTCGCGGTGGGTGGCGCTGGGGCGTCCGGTTTTCAGGTCGATGATGACCTTGCTCCCCGGTGGGCCGATGGTGAGGTCGGTGCGCGACGTGAGGAAGATCGAACCGCCGCAGAGTTCGGCCTTGGCGTTCGATTCGACGACGGGTCGCCACTCCGGCTTGAGCGGCGGGAACGAGTCTTCGTATTTCGTGACGAGGTCGACGACGGTGGCACGTAGTTCGGCTTGCTCGGCGGGCGACAACGAGGCGATGAAGTCGGAGGCCGTTCCACGTTCGGATTCGACGATGCGGTCGAGCGCGTCGTCGACAATGTCCGAAGGTGTTCGGGGCCCCCGAACATTGATGAGAAGCTCTATGGCTTTGTGCAGCACGGTGCCACGAACCAGCGGAACGGACCATGCGAAAGTGTCGCGGTTGGCGACGTACCGGGCCTCGCATCCGTGGACCGTGTTCAGCACGTGCTTGCTGATTTTGAGCGGATGAGCAGGTGTGTAGTTGACGGCGATTGGTTCGAGCGCCTCGGACACGTGGGCTTCGATTTCGTCCGCCAGCCCGGGGGCGGACGGCACGAAATCGGGGCGTTTGGCGAGTGAATCAAGCACCATTTGCTGGATTGGGTTGAGGGGTTCGGCGCTCATCCCGACAAATTTAGGACGGCCGTGTCACACCCCGATGTCACTATGTTGGCGTGACGACAGCGGGCATGAACAACACCACCTTTGTGAGTGCCGCGAACCTCTTGGGCACCGTCGCGGGGCGTTTCGGCCTTGTTGCCCCCGGTTTTCGCATGCCCCCGCGCATCGTCGGCGCCCAGCGCACCGTACGTCGCCGGCCGGGTGGCGGCGTCGTTGCCGTCGCGGTCAAGAACCGTCCGGTTGCCGCGGTTCTCGCCGACATGATCGACGGTGTCATCGTCGTCAACAACATCGCGCCTCCCGAGTCCGACACCGTGCGCGCCGCGTTGTGGTCGGCCGTCACGCCCCTTTTGGTCTCGGCCGTTGCCGCGGGCCAAAGGGTTGGCAATGTTTCACGCGTAGCCTGACGTTCGCGTCCGGGTGGCGGAATTGGCAGACGCGGGGGGCTTAAACCCCCCTGGTCCGAAAGGACCGTGTGGGTTCGATCCCCACCCCGGGCACCGACCTTCCGCCACGAATTCGGGGACGATCCACCGCTGCCGCGACTCGACTGCTCGCGGGTCGTCACGACGCTCTGATCAAAACAGCTCCCTGGCGAGTGCCGCAAAGCTCGCCTCGGTGAACGGGCTGACCTCGATGCGGTCCACGCCTGCGTCGGCAAGCCGCACCATCGCCGCCGCCACCTTTCCTGGTGCGCCGAAGAACTCACCGAGGAACGAGTCACCGAGCATGGACTCGACACTCTTGGAGCGTTCGTCATCGCCCGCCGAACAGAGAATGAACACGCTGAGCGGAACCGTGGGATTGACGTCGCGAATCTGTTTCACCAGATCATGAAGATGCGATTCGGGCACGCTTGCCATTGCGGACAGATTCACAGCACCGTCGCGGGTGATGTTCGAGATCAACTTCACCTCGACACGGTCGGCAATCGGGGCGATGTTCCTGATCGTGCGCGGTCCGCCGAGCGAGCACACGAGGGGAGGTGCACCCCCGGCCGGGACGGGCCCGAGGCGCGGCACGTCGATGTCGTAGTGCTTGCCCTCGAACCTGCAGGCGCCGGTGTCGAAGAACTGGCGCACGATCTTGGCCGCTTCGATGAACCGCTCGGCGCGAACCGCCGCCTCGGGATAGTCGATGTCGGCTCCGATGGCTTCGGCCCGCTCCCAACCCGCTCCGAGACCCGCCTCGAATCGGCCGTGTGAAATGCGTTGCATCTGCAGCGATGCCTGTGCGAATTCGACGGGTGAACGGAAGAGATTGTTGGCAAAGGACGTCGTGAGGTTCACCTTCGTGGTCGCCGACGCCATGGCGGCGAGCGTCACCCACACGTGGGGATAGGTCTTGGTGGCGCTAAAGAAGTGATCGGCGCAACCCAGGACGTGCCAGCCCTCGTCTTCGCGCACGCGTGCCCACTCGACGGGATCGAGTTCGGCATCCATCAAATTGGCGATGAAATCCATCGATTCACCCTATTCTTTTCCCGTGCACCCTTTCCTTGTCGCAGCGACCGAGTCGCTCGCAGCCGCCGTCGCAGACATCGGTCGACTCGTCTCGGTGGAATCACCGTCGCGTGACGCCGAACGCGTGGCGGTCGGTGCACGTTGCGTCGCCGAACTCATCGAGCGCGAAACGGGGATGGTGGCAGAAGTGATGGAATCACCCGTCGGCCCGCACGTGGTCGTGCGGCCATCGGCGCGCCCGGCGGTGCTGTTCCTCGGCCATCACGACACGGTGCACCAGGTGGGTTCGCTCGAGCAGCGACCGTTCACCAACGAGGCCGGTGTGCTGCGCGGGCCGGGTGTCTTTGACATGAAGGCAGGCATCGTGCAGGCCGTGTACGCGACACGAATCCTCCGCGACTCGGGTTTCGACCTCTCCCGCGTGGCGATGTTGTTCACCGCGGATGAAGAGGTTGGATCCAAAGCCAGTCGAGGCCTCGTGGAAGAAATGGCGCGCAGCGTCGACGCGGTCCTCGTGCTCGAGCCGAGTGCCGACGGCGGCGCGTTGAAAGTGGCACGCAAGGGCACCGGAACGTTCGACGTGTCGATTGAGGGTCGTGCATCACACGCCGGACTCGAACCCGAAAAGGGAATCAATGCGCTGGTCGAGTTGGCCCACCAGGTGGGGGTGATCAACGGTTTCGGAAAACCCGAGCTTGGTACGACCGTGACACCGACCTTGGCCAGTGCAGGCACGACTGACAACACCGTGCCCGATCGTGCCTCGATAGTCGTCGATGCACGCGTCGTGGTGCCCGAGGAAAAAGCCCGTGTCGAGTCCTTGATGAACTCGCTGCAGCCCGTCGTCAACGGGGCGAAGATCACCGTGTCGGGCAGCCTCCACCGTCCGCCACTGCACGAATCGATGTCGGCGGAACTCTTCGCATTGGCCCGAGAGGTGGCGGGCGAGATCGACGGCCGCGACATCGCTGGCGTGGCGGTGGGCGGCGGATCCGACGGCAATTTCACCGCGGCAATCGGCGTCAAGACCCTCGATGGTCTCGGCGCGGTGGGCGGCGGTGCGCACGGGGTGAGCGAGCACGTGATCGTCGAGACGATTCCGTTCCGTACGGCACTCGTTGCGGGCATCGCTGCCCGTGTCATTGCCGGCTGATCAGTCGTTGTCGGGGCTGCCCAGCGCCAGCACCCCACCCGCGCCGAGCGTGCCGGTCTTGCGGTAGATGTCGAGTTTCTCGCGGCTGTCGTCGATGTCCAGGTTGCGCATTGTCAGCTGGCCTATGCGGTCGAGTGGGCCGAACGCAGCACCCTCGACGCGCTCCATGCTGAGTCTCTCGGGTGCGTAGGTGAGGTGCGGTCCGGCCGTGTCGACGATCGTGTAGTCGTCACCACGGCGCAGACGCACCGTGACCGTGCCGGTGACCGCGCTTCCGACCCAGCGCATGAGGGGTTCACGCAGCATCAGTGCCTGCGGGTCGAACCAGCGTCCCTCGTAGAGAAGACGTCCGAGGCGGCGGCCCATCGTGCGGTAGTTCTCGATCGTGTTCTCGTTGTGAATGCCGCTCACCAGGCGTTCGTAGGCGATGTGCAGCAGAGCAAGTGCGGGCGCTTCATAGATGCCACGGCTCTTGGCCTCGATGATGCGGTTCTCGATTTGGTCGGACATACCAAGGCCATGCCGACCACCGATCGTGTTCGCTTCGTCGACCAGCTCGACCCGTGAGGCGAACTGCCTGCCGTTGATCGCAATCGGCCAGCCCTCGAGGAATTCAATGCTGACCGTCTCCTCGGCGATTGCGACGTCGGACTTCCAGTGTGCGACACCCATGATCGGCTCGACGAGGTCCATGCCGTTGTCCAATTCCTCGAGCGACTTCGCCTCGTGCGTGGCGCCCCAGATGTTCGCATCGGTGGAGTAGGCCTTTTCCCTGCTGGCGCGGTACGGGAGTTTGCGGGACGACAGGAACTCGCTCATCTCGCTGCGACCACCGAGTTCGTCGACGAAGGTCGGGTCGAGCCACGGCTTGTAGATGCGCAGCGACGGGTTGACCATCAGCCCGTAGCGGTAGAAGCGCTCGATGTCGTTGCCCTTGTAGGTGCTGCCGTCACCCCAGATGTCGACCTCGTCGGACTGCATGGCACGTACGAGCAACGTTCCGGTGACCGCGCGGCCCAGCGGTGTGGTGTTGAAGTAGGTCTTGCCGGCGGTGGTGATGTGGAAGGCGCCGCACTGCAGGGCGATGAGGCCCTCACGGACGAGCTCCTCGCGGCAATCCACCAGGCGTGCTGTCTGGGCTCCGTACTGCAGCGCGCGGCCGGGAATCTGGTCGAGTTCGGGTTCGTCGGGCTGGCCAAGGTCGGCGGTGTAACAGTAGGGAAGTGCGCCGCGCTCGCGCATCCAGGCAACGGCCGCCGACGTGTCGAGTCCGCCCGAGAAAGCGATGCCCACTCTCTCGCCCGAGGGCAGAGACGTGAGGACCTTGCTGCGAGACGACTCGGACATGGTGCATACCGTACCGACCGCGCGCGCCCGCTGAGGGCTTCAATTTGCCCGTCAGGGCTTTTGGAACCACCGGTTCATGAGCATGTGCACGTGGCGAATTTTCGTTTCCTGATAGTTCGCCAAGGTGACGCCGGGCTTCGTCATTGCCCGCAGGCCGCGTTGCACCTTCGGAAGATTGAACGTGTCCTGGTTGAAGACGCGGGCGAGGTTGCCCAGTTCGGGTGCCTCGGCCCAGTCGTCGTCGACACCCAGCCAGTGGATCGGTGCCGCCGGCGGTTTGGGCTTCGACTCGTCGTACGGCTCGAGGTACATGCACTCCATGATCGACATGTCGTGGCGGTCCTCATACGGACGGAAGCGGTAGCAAATGCGGTTGAACGCGCCCCACGGATGGAAGTTCGGAAACAGCGTGTAATAGATGCTGTCGCTGAACTCGGCATCACAGAAGTCGTCGGCTTTGTCGCCCAAGACGTCGTGCATGGTCGCACGACCACCGTTGCCGAACATCTCTCGCGCAGTGACCCCGGGCGGCAGAACGACCGACGGTTCCTCGTCGAGACGCTTGTCGGCCACCGCGTCGAACATCTCTTGCTGCGTGGGCACGTATTTGATGTGCGGGCTCGGAGTGCCGTTCGGCGTGATCGCGCGCGAGTAGTTGCCCTTCCAGTCGTACTGCGAATTGGCGTCACCGATGCTCGACAGCAACTGTGGGTGGGTGGCCACGACGTGGAAGGCCTCGCTGAAGGCATCCTGCACGACCTTCCAGTTCGTCGGGAAGATCTTGGCGACGTGCACGCTCTTGTAGCGCTTCTCGAGCGGCCAACGCTCGAAGTGCCACGGAAAGTCACCGAGGAAGGATTCGAGCGACTCGGCGTTCGGGTCCATGTTGATGAACACGAACCCGCCCCATGTGCCGACCCTC
Source organism: Actinomycetota bacterium (assembly GCA_016870865.1). Classification (GTDB taxonomy): domain Bacteria; phylum Actinomycetota; class Acidimicrobiia; order Acidimicrobiales; family Ilumatobacteraceae; genus F1-20-MAGs119. The sequence goes on along the minus strand of VGAC01000002.1, from coordinate 32,527 downwards.
ACCTCGGGCAGGTTCCATTCGTCCTTTTCGACGTGCGGGAAGTCCCATTCGCACGGCACCTGCTTGAGTGAGCCGTCGAGGTTCCAGCAAAAACCATGGAATGGGCAGCGCAGTTCGTTGGCTGGGCCGTCGAACTCGCGCAGCAGGCGCCCACGGTGCAGACACACGTTGTGGAACGCCTTCACGGTGTCGGGCGCTGTACGCACCACGAGAATCGAGTTTTCGCAGATGTCGTAGCGCAGCGTGTCGCCGACGTTCGGTACGTCTTCTTCGCGACAGGCCATCTGCCAGACGCGCTTCCAGATTTTCTCCTTCTCGAGTTCGTGCCATTCACGGTTGGTGTAGGCGGCGACCGGAATGTCGGTATCGCCCATGAATTCCCAGTTGACCCAACGCAGAACCTCGGGCACCGGCCGCGAGTCGTTCTTGTGCAGGTCCTGGTAGGAGAGGCCCGGTGAGCGGGCCTCGCCGGGTGCAGGTGAAGTCATTGTCATTTCGTTGCCCCTTGATTCGCCAGCCGTTGCGCTGCGACGGCCCGTTGGTTTCTTGCCATGTTCGGGTCGACCGTGATCTGCCGCCCACCGATCCACACGCACAGGTGTGGATCGCACTGCTTGATGTCCCCGTTGAGGTAAATGCCGTCCTTGGTGAACTCGCCGGCCTTGCCGTCTTTGCGGACGAGGATGGTTCCCGCTTCGGTGAGGTCGTATGTCGCCCCCGACAGCGGATGTTTGATTCCGCGCATTTTCGCTCCCCTGAGTCTCGAACGCGTTGCCCCACGAGAGATTAGCGTCGCGCGGTGCGCCCCGCCACTGCCGCGACCGACGCGACGAGTGCTGATGCCACCGCGGCAAGGGCGACGAGCGCCGAGCCCGGAGCCGCGGCGAGGTCGGCCACCGCATTCGCGCCGAGTGCGATGGCGACGCCTGCGGAGATGAATGGTGACCGCGGTGCGCGCCGCAGCGCGACGACAAAAGCCGCGAGCATCGCGAGATAGACGACCGCCGCACCGATGACGGGTGTCGCATCTCCGGCGATGCCGTGGTTGTCGACCCACCAGAGTGGTTTACCCGTGCGCCTGCTTGCGACCGAGATGAAACCATGTGCCACCGCCACCAAAACCCACGTGGCCGCGAGAATACGGGACCAAGGTGCGGACATTTGCCCGAATACTACGCCGAATGTGACCGCTGTAGCCTGACGAAGGGATGGCGAACTTCGAGAAAATGACGGTCTTTTTCCCGATGTGGAACGAAGAGGACTACATCGGGCGCGCCCTGGCCGCGGGTCGCGAGCTCTGCGAGGAACTCGTGCGCACGGGTGAGATCGAGACGTACGAATTGTTGATCATCGACGACGCATCGACCGACTCCACGCCCGAGCTCGCCGACAAGTACGCAGTGGAAGACCCTCGTGTGCGGGTCGTGCACCACCCCGTGAACCGCAAACTCGGTGGGTCGATGAAAACGGGCTTTGCCAACGCGACCGGCGACCTCGTTCTCTACACCGACGCCGACCTGCCCTTCGACATGCTCGAAGCCCGCAAGGCAGTGCGTCTGATGCGCTATTACGAGGCCGATATCGTCAGTGCGTACCGTTTCGACCGCACGGGTGAGGGCTACGTCCGCACCGTCTATTCGGCCGTCTACAACGGTCTCGTGCGCCTGCTCTTCGGCGTGAAGGTGCGCGACATCAATTTCGCCTTCAAATTGTGCCGAGGGTCGCTCCTGCGCGCAATGGAACTCAAGAGCGAAGGCTCGTTCATCGATGCGGAACTCGTGATACGGGCCCGAAAGACGGGCAAGAGCGTCATCCAGTTCGGGGTCGACTACTTCCCCCGCACACGAGGCATCTCCACGCTCAGTTCACCCTCGGTCATCCGCAAGATCCTGCGCGAGATGTTCTCACTGCGCAGGGAACTTCGTAGCCTTCGGGGTTGATCTCGGGGTCCACCACCCCGACGGTCCAGCCCTCATGGACACCCACACCGACCACCCCAACCAAGCCCCCCATCAGCGGGGTTCTCATTTGCGTCGCTGGCGGCCGGCATACCTCGCGCTGGTGGTGTTGTCGGCGGTTGTCGGGGTTGCCCTGGCGGGCCGTGATGGGTCGCCGCCGGCGGTCTCTGCCACGACGACGACGAAAGCCGTCGCGACCACGCAACCCGACGTTGCGTTGTCGCGAACCCTCGCGCTCGGCGACACGGGCGACGATGTGATGCAAATGCAGCGCCGCCTGAAGGACATCGGTTTCGACCCGAACCTGATCGACGGCGACTTCGGCTACCAGACCCTGCAGGCCGTGTGGGCTTTTCAGAAGTTGGTCATGCGCATTCCCATCAGCGGTGTGAAGGATGAGTTCACCAACGAGATGTGGAAAGTCGCGCAACGCGATGGCCTCGTGCGTCCGCGCCGGCCGAATGCGCAAACCGACACACATGTCGAGGTATACCTGCCCGAGCAGGTGCTGATCGTCTTCAAGCAGGACCAACCCGTCGTGATCACGCATATGTCCTCGGGTGACAACAAGCCGTGGTGTGAGGAGGTAACGATCGACCCGGGTGAGGACGGAAACCTCAACGGAACCGAAGCCATCAAAAAGGGAATCTGCGGCGAGTCGATCACACCCGCAGGTCTCTACTATTTCTACAACCGTCGCACCGGCACGCGCGAGAGCAAGCTCGGCACCATGTGGAACCCCATCTACTTCAACGGCGGTATTGCCGTGCATGGTGCGGCGCAGGTGCCGATCCGCCCCGCGTCGCACGGATGCATTCGAATTCCGATGTTCATCTCCGAGTACCTTCAGGACCTCGTGGCATACGGTGATCGCATCTACGTCTTTGACGGTGTGCAGGAACCCGAGAAGTATGGAGCTCCGTTGCCGCCTGCAGACAAGCCCGACCCGAACTACACGACCACGACATCCGAGCCGAAGGCGCAGACGTCGACGACGACGACGAACACCGGTGAAAACACGACGACGTCGGTCGCGCCGACAACGGCGGCCAAGCGGCCGAAGCAAGCGACGACCATCCCCGAGATGCTCGACCCCACGACCACAACCGGGGCCCCCGTGCCCACGACCGGAGGCTGAATCGATGGGTGAGCGCATTGATTACGACGAGTTCGGTCTCTTCCACGAGAACATCGCCGAGTACGCGCTCGGGGTGTCGCCGAAGCCGCGCGTCGACCGTGTCACGCACGTGCTCGCCGACGGTCGCGCGATGAGTTTCCTGAGGTGGGGCACCGGTGAGCCGCGTCTGGTTCTCGTGCACGGCGGCTCGCAGAATGCGCACACGTGGGACACTGTGTGCCTCGGTCTCGGTGAGTCGCTGATCGCAGTCGACCTGCCCGGCCACGGCCATTCCCAGTGGCGCGAGGATGCCGCGTATACGCCTGCTTCGATGGCGGCGGATCTCGCCGATCTGATGTCCGCGCACGGTCCCTCGGCCGAGGTTGTGGTCGGCATGTCCCTTGGTGGTCTCACGTCGCTCGCGCTGGCGGGTCATGCCCCGCATCTGGTGCGCACGCTGGCACTCGTCGACATCACGCCGGGTGTCACCGGGGCGAAGGCCAAAGCGGTGCTCGACTTCGTCAACGGCCCGCAATCCTTTGCCTCCTTCGACGACCTGTTGGCGCGCACCATCGAACACAATCCGACGCGCACCGTTTCGTCGTTGCGCCGCGGCATTCTCCACAATGCGAAGCAACTCGAGGATGGCTCATGGCAGTGGCGCTACGACCGTCGTGGTCATGTGCGTGATGCAGCGGTGGCGGCCGAACCTGCGCCCGTGGCAGCCCTCTCGGGGTTGTGGGACATCGTGTCCGGCCTGGGCTGTCCGCTCACTCTCTTCCGGGGGTCGCTGTCGCCCGTCGTCGACGATGCCGATGTTGACGAACTCCTGCGACGACGTCCCGATGCCGAGGTGGTCGAAATCGAGGGAGCCGGCCACAGCATTCAGGGCGACAGGCCGGTCGAACTCGCCGGCCTGCTGCGCGGGCTTCTCGATCGCTAGGACCCGCCCGACCCCCTGCGCTGTGAACGATTTCTGATAGGAAAGGGTCCCTATGGCAACCACGAACCGCCCTGATGCACCGGATCGCGAGACGCTCCTCCGGATGTTTGAAATCCAGCAGAAGATCAAGACTGCCGACGAGAGATTCCGTTCGATGTTGACGAGCGGTCAGGTTCAGTTGATCTACTACTCGCCCCGCGGCCAGGAATGCATCAGTGCGGGTTACGCGGTGCACCTGCGTCCCGACGACTATGTCGTGACGATCTACCGGGGTCTCCACGACCACATCGCAAAGGGTGTACCGATGCGTGAACTGTGGGCCGAGTTCCTCGGCCGCGGCACGGGCACCTGCAAAGGCAAGGGTGGTCCGATGCACGTCACCCACCCTGCTTCGGGACTCATGGTGACCACGGGCATCGTCGGCGCGGGCATCCCGATCGCCAACGGTTTCGGCCTTGCGGCGCAACTGTCGGGAACCGACCAGGTGACCGTGGTGAACTTCGGTGACGGTGCAGCGAACATCGGTGCCTTCCACGAGGGCCTGAACATGGCGGCCGTATGGAAGCTGCCCGTCGTCTTCGTGTGCCAGAACAACCTCTACGGCGAGCACACCCCGATGGCGATGTCGACGGGAGTGGAGTACATCTCCGAGCGCGCCGCCTCCTACGGCATGCCCGGAGTGACTGTGAACGGCAACGATCCCGTCGCAATGTGGAAGGTGGCCGGCGAGGCAGTCGCCCGAGCCCGCTCAGGCGAGGGCCCGACGCTCATCGAGGCCCGCACCTACCGCTTCTGGGGCCATCTCATGGGTGACGCGATGGAGTACATGCCCAAAGAAGAGCGCAAGGCCGCCATGGCGGCCGACCCACTGCCGGCATTCCGCGCGTGGCTCATCGAGAACGGCCACGCAAACGAATCGCAACTCGCCGAGATCGAGGACCGGATCAAGGCCCTCGTCGACGACGCCGTCGACTTCGCAACGAACAGCCCCGAACCGCCGATGGACGAGCTCTACACCGACGTCTACGAAGAAATCATCAAGTGAGGAACGCGCGATGACAACGACCGAACCCCGCATCATGCCGATGGGTATGGCCATCAACGAGGCGATGGATGTCGCCATGGGACTCGACGAAAAGGTGTTCCTCCTCGGTGAGGACATCGCCGAACCGTCGGGTGGCGTCTACAAGATCACCAAGGGCCTCTCGACCAAGTACGGCACCCAGCGCGTTCGCAAGACGCCGATTTCCGAAGCGGCGATCATCGGTGCCGCCGTCGGTGCGGCGATCGCCGGGTACAAGCCCGTCGCCGAAATCATGATCATGGATTTCATAGGCGTGTGCCTCGACCAGATCACGAACCACGCCGCGAAGATCCGATACATGTCGGGTGGTCAGACCACCGTGCCGATGGTCATCCGCACCAGCGCGGGTGCCGGTCGCGGTTTCGGCGCGCAGCACTCCGAGCTTCTCGAGGCTTTTGCGGTGCACTCGCCGGGCATGAAGGTGGCCATCCCTTCGAACCCCGCCGATGCAAAGGGCCTCCTCATCAGTTCGATCTTCGACGCCGACCCGGTGCTCTTCGTCGAGCCGATGCTCATGTACTGGGATCCGGCGTATGCGGGTGAAGTTCCTGCAGGTGACCACCGTGTTCCGCTCGGCAAGGCAAACACCGTCGTCGAGGGCAAGGACGTCTCGATCGTCTCCTACGGCCGACAGGTGCACACCTGCAAGCAGGCCGCCGAGGCACTCGCCGCCGAGGGCATCAGCGCAGAGGTCATCGACCTGCGCTCGATCGTTCCCTACGACGAGGCCGCGGTGATGGCGTCGGTGACCAAAACCAAGCGCGCCGTCGTGGTGCACGAAGCGGTGACGCGCTGCGGTTTCGGCGCCGAATTGTCGAGTCGCATCCACGAGGAGCTCTTCGGCACCCTTGCCGCACCCGTTCAGCGCGTCGGCGGCAAGAACATTCCGATCCCGTACGCCAGCAACCTCGAAAAGGCATTCCTTCCGCAGGTCGACGACGTCGTCGCCGCAGTCAAGCGCACGAACAAATAGAAGCCTCAGTCGGCGGCGGCGAGGAGTTTCTTCATCTCGGCGATTTCGCTGTTCTGAGCCTTGACCATCGAGTCCGCCATGGCGCGAACCTCATCGCTCGAGCCGTGCATCCCCGCGTGTTCGGCCATGTGGACCCCGCCCTTGTGGTGGGCGATCATCAGTTTCGCAAAGAGGCGGTCGGCTTCGGCGCCACGTGACTGCTGCAGCGTCCGCATCTCCTCGTCGGTGGCGTAACCGGGCATTCGGGCGAGGGGAACGGGCTCACCCATCCATCCCATCACCTCGTCGGTTTCGTTCGTTTCGGCAGCGTCGAACTGGCGCAGTATTTGCACCATTCGCCCCGACTCGTTCGACTGGTTGACGATGATCTCGCGCGCGATCAGGCGCAGGATGCCCCGCGAGTCGGACCCATCGCCCATGCCGGACGCCGACACATCGAGGTAGATGAGGCCCATATTCACAGCCTGCTCGTGGTGGATCCGCATGTCCTGAAGGAAGCCGATATCGGATTCATTTTTCGCACCCTTGCCGCGGGATTCCCCGAACACGAAGCCGATGGCAGCCGCGAGAACCGCGGCCGCGACAACCATGACGACGATATTGACGGGGTTCATCCACCATGGCAGAACCTTCTCATCGGTCCCGGCGGGGCCGCTTTGCGGTGGGTAATCGACCACTGTGCGCATTATGCCAGCCAAAAGAGGGTAGAAAGAAGTCCATGTCAACCCCGATCAGCATCCCCAAACTCGGCGTCTCGATGACCGAGGGAACACTCGTGGAGTGGCTCGTCGAAGATGGTCAAGAGGTTCAGCCGGGTGACGTGCTGTATCGCTTGGAGACCGACAAGGTGGAAAACGACATCGAAGCACCGATTGCCGGCGTCGTGCGGCTCAGCGGCGAAGAGGGCGAAACCTACGAGGTCGGCACCCAAATCGGTTCGATCGACTGATCCCGCCCCGCGGACATATCGCAGCCGACGACTAGGCCTTGCGGGTCTGGCGTTGCGCCTCTGAGAACGGGAGGTCCTTGTCGACACGCGGTTCTGCGGGAAGGCCGAGCACGCGCTCGCCGATGATGTTGCGCTGGATTTCGTCGCTGCCACCCGCGATGCGGTAGCCGGGCGCACCGAGGATGTGTTCGCTCCACGCGTAGGTACCCCACTCACCACCGTCGACCACGACCTTTGCACCGAGGACCCGTGCGATCACTTCACCGGTTTTCGTCATGCCAGCGGTCCACATCAACTTGCCGAGCGAACCTTCGGGGCCGGGCGTCTGGCCGGCGCGCATGCCCGCAGCAACGCGCCGATTCGTGTACTGCGCGGTGCGCAACATCGAATAGAGCGCGGCGATCTCCTGACGGATGATCGGGTCCTCGAGCACCCCGGCCCAGGCCGCTGCCGCAACGACCTGCTTGAAAGATCCACCGGTGTGGCTACTCGATGAACTGCTCGAATGGTCGCGCTCGAATCCGAGACACGTGAGCGCAACGCGCCAGCCCTCACCCACGGGCCCGAGGCGGTACTCGTCGGGGATACGCGCGTCGGTGAAGAACACCTCGTTGAAATTCGCGCCACCCGACATTTGCTTGATGGGGCGAACCTCGACGCCCTTGCAGTCGAAGGGCACCATGAAAGCGGTGAGACCCTTGTGCTTGGGCACGTCAAAGTCACTGCGCGTGATCGCGAGTCCCCACTCCGAGAAGCGTGCGCCCGAGGTCCACACCTTCTGGCCGTTCAGCACCCATTCGTCGCCGTCGCGCACGGCGCGGGTGGTCAGCGACGCAAGGTCGGAACCGGCGCTCGGCTCGGAAAACAACTGGCAGCCGCAGATGTCCATGCGCATGATCGCCTTGCACCACCTGTCCTTCTGCTCGGGCGTACCGAAAGCAGCAACGGTCGGTGCGATGAGGCCCATCGAGGTGGGCGGCAATTCGCCCGCAGAGGGAACCACGAACTTGCGCTCTTCGGCCATGTAGGCGCGCACGTAGCTCGCGGACAGTCCACGTCCACCCAGTTCCTCGGGCCAGTTGATCATTGCGTAGCCGGCATCGAACTTTTTTGCCTGCCACGCCTTCACGGCGTTCAAACGGGCGAGCTCCTCCTCGTCGGTGAAGTTGTGGAAGATCGCAACGTTGTCGGAGCCCTCGCCCCAGACGACCTCTTGGTCTTCTTCCTCGGCCTCGTTGATTTCAGGCAGTGGCTCGGCATTCTGCTCGAGCCAGACTCGGGCTTCTTTGCGGAACTGGTCGATGTCGGGAAGCTCGCTCACCCCCAAAACGCTAGTAGCAGAGGTTCGCAAGCGTCCGCTCCGGCGGGCAATTGGCTGGTCGCGCGGCGGGCACCCGGCCACCCGGCCGGGGTTCGTGACATCGGTCTCTGGCTCACTACGATTCGCCGAATGACCGCCAACGCAGTTTCCCCGTCGAGCCCCGTCGTTCTTGCCGACCTTGTGCCGGGTCTGCGCGCCCGCGCGGCCGCGCCCAGCGCGGTTCTCGTCGTCGCCTTCGCGCTCCTCACCGCCGCACTCGCACAGGTCGAGATCTCGCTTGGATTCACGCCGGTGCCGATCACGGGCCAGACACTCGCCGTGCTCCTCGCGGGCACGTCACTGGGCATGAGCCGCGGCGCAGCCAGCCAACTTCTCTACTGGGTGATGGGCCTCGTGGGTCTTCCCTTCTATTCGGGTGGCGAGAGTGGCTGGCAGTCGGGTACCGGTGCGACCCTTGGTTATCTCATGGGCTTCATCGTTGCGGCGGCCGTCGTTGGCCACCTCGCCGAGCGCCGCCACGACCGCCGGGTGCTGTCGTCACTCTCGGCGATGGCTCTCGGCACGGTCGTCATCTACACGATGGGTGCGCTGTGGCTGGCGCATGACCTCGGCGTTCCGATTGCCAACGGCGAGCAGAACGCGATCACGATGGGTGTCACCCCGTTCCTGGTCGGTGACCTCATCAAGATGGCCATCGCCGGTCTGGCCGCGCCCGCGGTCTGGGCAACCGTTTCGAGGAAGTAGCCGTGGCGGTCGTTTTGACTGATGCCGCGCGGGCGAAGTCGAACGAGGTCGCGATCCGCGACTCATCGACAACCTTGACGTGGCCCGAGTTGAACTCTGCGATCAACCGTCTCGTCAACAACCTCCGGGCGCGCGACCTCGGGCCCGACAGGCGCGTCGCGGTGTACGCCGAGAACAGCGTCGAGACCGCGCTCGCCCACATGGGCGCTTTGCATGCCGGGCTGAGCAGTGTGCCCGTGAACTTTCACCTCAACGCCGAAGAGGCCGCCTACATCCTCGAGGACTCGGGCACCCGACTTCTCTTCACCGGCCCCGAAAACCTCGAACGCAGCGTCGAAGCAGTGTCACACTTGCCCACGCCGATTCCCGTGGTCGCCTGGCGCATCGCGGGGTCAGTGCCCGCCGGGGTCGAGTCGTTCGAGGTGTTGCTCGCCTCGTCGAGTGACGGCGAGCCGCCCGACGACGTGCCCCCGCGGCCGAACATGCTCTACACGAGCGGCACGACGGGCTTTCCCAAGGGTGTCGACCTGCCGCCCACGATGTTCGCCGGTGGCAGGAACATTGCCGAACACATCGCGGTGTTGGCAACGAACCGTTTTGCTTCGCTCGGCGTGCACCTCGTCGTCGGGCCGATGTACCACACGGGTCCGTTGTCGGGTGTGCGCATTCTCGCCACCGGCACACCGGTCGTCATCATCGAAAAGTTCGATCCCGAGCGCACGCTCGCAAGGATCCAGGAGTTCAAGGCTGCCAGCAGCGTGATGGTGCCGACGCACTTCAAGCGCATGCTCGACCTTCCCGCCGATGTGCGCGCGAAGTACGACGTGTCGTCGATGAAGATGCTGTCCCACACGGGTGCGAAGTGTCCGGTCGACGTGAAGAAGCGGATGATCGAGTGGTTCGGCCCGGTGTTCGTCGATGCATACGGCGCCACAGAAGTGGGAACCGTGTGTTCCATCACCAGCGAGGACTGGCTCTTGCATCCGGGCTCGGTCGGCAAGGTGATGAACCCACCCTTTGCCCGTTGCGTCGTCGTCGACGATGACGGCAACGAGTTACCGGCCAACACCGAGGGCCGGCTCTTCTTCGAGGACTCCACCGGCCGCGGTGTCGTCTATCCGAACGACCCCGAAAAGTCCGCCAAGGCCCATCTGCGTCCGGGTGTCTTTACGCTCGGTGAAATTGGCTACGTCGACGAGGACGGATTCGTCTACATCACCGACCGCTTCAGCGACATGATCGTGTCGGGTGGCGTGAACATCTACCCGGCCGAGGCCGAGAAGGTGATCATCGAGCACCCACTCGTCGCCGATGTCGCCGTGATCGGGGTTCCCGATGCCGACATGGGCGAGGCCGTCAAGGCTCTCGTCGTGCCGATCGACAGGGCAAAGGCTCCAACGCCCGAGGAGATCATCGCGCTGTGCCGTGGGCAGCTGGCGGGTTACAAGTGTCCCAAGACCGTCGAGATCGTGACGACGGTCGGACGCACCGCGATGGGCAAGATCAACAAGCGCGAACTGCGTGCGCCCTACTGGGAGAAGCAGGCGAAGTGAGCATCGAGGACAACGACACCGTTCTCGCCGACGAGCCCGCACCCCACGTGCGCCGCCTGACGCTGAATCGTCCCGACAAGCGCAATGCGCTGTCGCACGCACTGCGTACACGACTCTTCGAGTTGATGCGCGAGGCCGACGCCGATCCCGAAGTGCGCGTCGTCATCATCCGCGGTGCCGGCAAGAGTTTCTGTGCGGGTTACGACCTCGCCCAGGACAAAAGCGAGGTGCCGCCGTGGCCGATCAGCACCGCCGACGGTGCGTGGGCGCGGCACGTGCTAGCAGGCTGGTTCGAGATGATGGACATGGCGACGCCGATCATCGCCCAGGTGCACGGTTACTGTCTCGCCGGTGGCACGGAACTCGCGGCGGCGTGCGACCTCGTCTACGTCGCCGATGATGCCCAGGTCGGCTACCCGCCGGTACGGTCGATGTCGTCACCCGACATGGCATGGCAGCCGTGGTTGCTCGGCATGCGGCGGGCCATGGAGGCGATGCTCACGGGCGACTCGATGACGGGTGTCGAGGCCGCCGAAAACGGATTCGCAAACCGGGCCTTTGCCGCCGACACCCTCGATGCGGAGGTTCTCTCGATTGCCGAGCGCGTGGCAAAAGTCCCGCCCGACCTGCAGGCTCTCAACAAGCGGGTCGTCCAGCGGGCCATGGACGCGATGGGCATGCGTGACGGCATGCGTGCCACGGCCGACATCAATGCGCTCGGCTTCCACCAGCGCTCGAGCCGTGAATATTTCGCCAAGTTCGCCCAGGGTGTCACCAAGGCCCTGGATGCGAGAGACTCTGGTTTCGGGGATTACCGAACGGGTGAAAAGGGGGCCAACAAGTGAGCATCAGCGAGAACGCGCGTGAGGATCTCGGAGCAGACATCACGAAAGTCAACATGGTGACGCCCGACGTTTTGGATTGTCCTTACCACTACTACGCACGCGTCCGTGACGAGGCACCTGTGCACCAGACGCCGATGGGTTTTTGGGCCGTGTCGCGTTACGAGGACATCATGACCATGGTCCGCGACCACGACACCTTCTCCTCGCAGTCGATGACCAATGGTGCATTCTCGCAACTGCCCGAAGAGGCCGTCGAGATCTCCAGGCGCGACTACAAGCGCGTCGACACGTTGCTGACGAACGACCCGCCGTCGCACACGCAGTTCCGTTCGTTGGTGAACAAGGCGTTCCTCCCCAAGCGCGTGGCTCAGTTGGAGGAGTCGATCAGGCAGATCACGAACGATCTCATCGACAAGTTCGCCGACAAGGGTCGGGTCGACCTGGTTGCCGAGTTCGCGATCTGGGTGCCGCTGACCGTGATCGCCGATGCACTGGGCGTCGACCGCACGGACATGCCCAAGTTCAAGAAGTGGAGCGACGACGCGGTGGCGCCGCTGTCGGGCATGCTCTCGGCCGAGCGTCAGATCGAGTGTGCACAGAGCCGCTACGACCTGCACCGGTACATGGCTGCGTGCGTGCGCGAGCGCGAAACCGACCCGCGCGACGACTTGCTCACCGACCTCGTGCAGGCACGTTTCGACTCGGGTCCGCGTCAGGGTGAGGGCCTCGAAATCGACGAGATGCTCAGCATCGTCGACCAGGTGTTGGTGGCGGGCAACGAAACCACCACGAACCTCATCGCGATGGCGATGCAGCACCTCATCGAGAACCCCGACCAGATGGCCAAGGTTCGCGCCAATCGGGCGCTGATCCCGAACATGGTCGAAGAGGCCTTGCGTCATGAGGCACCGGTGCAGATGCTCCCGCGCTTTTGCACCAAGGACGCCGTCGTCGGCGGCGTGAGCGTTCCCAAGGGTTCGGTGATCATGGCGATGTACGGCAGTTCCGGACGTGACGAGCGCAAGTTCCCGAACCCCGAGAAGTTCGATGTCGAGCGCGACAATGCCAGAACCCACATGGCATTCGGCCAGGGGCCGCACTTCTGTGTCGGCGCCGCGCTGGCGCGCAGCGAGGCGCGCATCGCCTTCGAACTGCTCTTTGAGCGTCTCGACAACTTCGCCTTTGCGCCGGTCGAAGAAGTGATGCACCGCGAACTGTCGATGACCCTGCGCGGCCTGACCAAGCTCGAGCTGACCTTCACAAAGATCAAATAGGGATCACGCAGGCCGAACGGAGGGCCCCACATGGCAGTCGATCTGACCGACCTCAAGACGATCCACTACGAGGTCGAAACGCCCGGTGAAAACGGCATCGCTGTCGTCACCCTCGATCGTCCCGAGGCCCGCAATGCCCAGAACAAGCGCATGACCTACGAACTCGAGGCGGCGTTCACGGATGCGGCGCGCCGCAGCGACGTGAAGGTCATCGTGTTTCGCGCCGAGGGTCCGCACTTTTGCTCGGGCCACGACATGCGCGACACCGAGAGCCACAAGGAGTTTTCGCTCGTTTTTCCCTACGGTGGCTTCGGTCGTGAGGGCCAGGAGGGCCACATGGCGTGGGAAGAAGAGGTCTACTTCAACATGTGCTGGCGCTGGCGCAACCTGCCCAAGCCGGTGATCGCCGCCGCGCAGGGCAAGACCATCGCGGGCGGCCTGATGCTGCTGTGGATCGCCGACGTGATCATCGCCTCCGAGGATGCGATGTTCTCCGACCCCGTCGTAGGGATGGGGGTCAACGGTGTCGAGTACTTCGCACACCCGTGGGAAGTCGGCCCGCGCAAGGCCAAGGAGATGCTCTTCACCGGTGAGTGGCTAAGTGCCCACGAAGCGATGCAGTGGGGCATGGTCAACAAGGTCGTAGCGAACGACAAGCTGCGTGACGCCGCCATGGAGATGGCGCGCACGATCGCCAAGCGTCCCTCGTTCGCCTTGAAGCTCGCGAAAGAGAGCGTGAACCAAACCCTCGAGGCGCAGGGACAGTGGAACGCTCTTCGTACCGCCTTCGTGCACCAGCACCTCGCCCACTCACACAACAGGGTGAAGTTCGGAATGCCCGTCGACCCGGGTCCCTCTCAACGCGAGAAGACCTGACGCGCCAAGTACCCTTGCCCGAGGGCAACGAGGGGCAACGGCATGACGCAAAAGACAGCGGTGCGAAGGTTGGGTCGCCCGCGCGACGCCGATTCGGCGGAAACGCGGACCCGTCTCTTGGCAGCGGCCCGCAGGTGTTTCGGTGAGAGCGGTTTCGAGCGCACTACGAACGCCCAGATCGCCGATGTCGCCGGGCTCACCCCGGCCGCGATCTATCACTACTTCCCCTCGAAGATCGACCTCTACGCCGCCGTCTTTGACGAGGTTCAGGAGTACATCTACGCCGAGATCGAAAAAGGCATCGGGCCACACCACACCCTGGTCGACCGCTTCTCGGCGGCACTCGATGTATCGGTGCGCATCCACCGTGACGACCCATCCATCGCGGGCTTCGTCGTTGACGTCAACTACGAGGTTCAACACCACCCCGAACTCCTCTCCTTCGTCGAGCCTGGGCGCCGGCGCAGTGCGAACCTCGTCAGGCGACTCTGCCAGGACGCGGTGGCCAAGGGCGAGGTTCACGAAGGCGTGTCCCGGGCCGCGCTCGAGGATCTGCTCTCGGTTTTGCTGTCGGGCCTCCTGCGGTTTTCCACGTCCGTCGACGACTCACCCCGCCAGGCGGCCGCGGTCGAGGTCTTGAAGGCGATGTTGCGGTCGACCGATGTGTTCGCCACACCCGCCGACCCGCCAGGCCCCGCGCACGGTGGGGCAGCGCAGGGACTCGCAGCCCGGTCGACCAGCCTGCGAGACTGGTGAGATGACGACCCAAGTACCCGTCGCGCCGGATCTCTTCACGTGGCCCGCCGACGAGCCCCAACTGATCGGTACCTTCTTTCGGGAAAGTGGTGTCACCGTGTTCCCCGAGGCCAAGGCCTGTCCGCGCTCTGCATCGCAGGATGGCGAGCGAGTGTTGCTGCCGCGCCGGGGAACGCTGTGGAGCTGGACGATCCAAGGCTTCCTGCCGAAGTCGCCGCCCTACGCGGGGCCTGAGACCCAGGCGACGTTCAAACCTTACGGTGTTGGTTACATACAATTGGGAAACCAAGTGATCGTCGAGTCGCGTCTCACGACGTCCGACCCCGACGTTTTGAAGATCGGCATGGAAATGGAACTCGTCATCATCCCGTTCAACAAGGACGCCGATGGCAACGAAGTCGTCACCTACGCGTTCGCTCCGGTGAAGAACTAAAAAGGGGAGTCACATGGCACAAGACGTTGCGATCATCGGTATCGGCATCCACCCGTTCGGTCGCCACGACTCGACGGGAATGGAGCAGGGAGCACACGCCGCGCGCGAAGCACTGCGTGATGCGGGCTGTGAATGGTCCGACGTGCAGTACGCCTTCGGCGGTTCGTCTGCGGCGGGTAACGCCGACACGATGGTGTCCACGCTCGGTCTGACGGGCCTTCCGTTCATCAACGTGGCCAACGGTTGCGCGACGGGTGGCAGCAGCCTGATCAGCGCCTACAACGCCTTGAATGCCGGGGCGGCCGACATCGTCATGGCGATCGGCTTCGACAAGCACCCAAAGGGCGCATTCGACCCCGACCCTGCATCGTTTGGTCTCGGTCAGTGGTACGGCGACACGGGTCTCATGCTCACGACGCAGTTCTTCGGCCTGAAGATCCAGCGCTACATGCACCAGTACGGCATCAGTCCCTCGACACTCGCCAAGGTCGCGGTGAAAAACTTCGAGAACGGCTCGAAGAACCCGAACGCGTGGCGTCGTAAGCCGATGACCGAAGAGGAAGTGCTCAATTCGCTGATGCTGTCGAACCCCTTGACCCAGTACATGTTCTGCTCGCCCGGCGAAGGTGGTGTGGCCCTCGTTCTCGCGCGTGGTGAAGTCGCCAAGAAGTTCACGAAAAAGCCCGTGTATCTGCGTTCGGCGGTTCTGCGCAGCCGCCCCTTCGGCAGTTTCGAGGTGTTCAACTCGTGGTTGTCACCCGACCGCGGTGACAGCCCGTCGGTGGGTGCGGCAGCTGCCGCATTCAAGATGGCCGGCATGGGTCCCCAGGACATCGACATCGCGCAGTTGCAGGACACCGAGAGCGGCGCGGAGATCATGCACATGGCCGAGACGGGCTTTTGCAAGGACGGTGAACAAGAGGACATGATCCAGTCGGGTGAGACCCGCGTGGATGGTCGTCTTCCCATCAACACCGACGGTGGGTGTCTCGCCAACGGTGAGCCCATCGGTGCATCGGGTCTGCGCCAGGTGTTCGAGAGCGCCCTGCAGTTGCGCGGAGACGCGGGCGACCACCAGGTTCCGAAAAAGATCCGCACCGCGTTCACGCACGTGTACGGTGCGCCGGGAATCAGCGCCTGTACGGTGCTGTCGAACTGACGCTGCGACGCACACCTCGTCGATACGTATCGACGCCGAGCACCACGAGGGCAACCCACACGAATCCGAAGCCGATGATCTTCGTCGTGTCGAGGTCCTCGCCGTAGGCGAGCCAGCCCAGCAGGAAGTTGATCGTCGGTACCGAGTACTGCAGAGGGCCGAGCACGGTCAACGGCACTCGCTTGGCCGCGCGGCCGAACATCCACAGCGGAACCACGGTGACGGGGCCGGCGAGGACAACGAGGGTCAGGTGCAGCCCGTCGGCCATGGCCGTGACGCTGTTGGCGCGTGAGGACTGGGCGACGGCGAGGCCGATGGCGGGCGCCACGAGCCACAACATCTCGGCCGTCAGGCTCTCGAGCGACGACATCGGCACCTGTCGCTTGAAGAGTCCGTAGAGCGCCCAGGAGGCCGCGATGAGAAGGGCGAGGAAGGGCACCCTGCCGTAACCGGCGCTGAGCGTGATGACGGCGATTCCGGCGAGGCCGATCGTTGTGCGCTGCGCGCTGTTCAACCGCTCCTTCAACACGGCGACCCCGAGCCACATCGTGAGAAGCGGCGCCATGAAATAGCCGAGTGCGGTTTCGATGACATGGTCGTTGGAGACGGCCCAGACGTAGGAGCTCCAGTTCACCGCGACGAGCAGCGCCGCCGCGGCGATGCGCGGTGCCAGCGGAGGCGAAAACGCCGCACGTGCGATCGACCGCACGCGCCCGTTGAGAACCGCCAACACCCCGAGAATGAGGAAACTCGAGACGATACGCCAGCCGATGAGCTCGAAGGGTGGAAATGCCTGGAGGGTCTTCCAGTAGATGGTCAACAGACCCCAGAGGATGTAGGCCAGAACTCCGGCGGCGAGGCCGTCGCGGAGTTCGTTGCGGTCGTTCAGAGCGTGTTCTTCCAGCCGTTGAAGTAGGTGACCTTCTCGACGGGAAGGCGCTTGGCGGGCTTGAAGTCGTCACCGGTGTAGTAGGCGACGGGGATGAGGGCCAACTGCGTGACGGTGTCGGGGATGCCCAACAGTTCGGCGGCATCTTTTTCATAGTTGAGATGCAGCGTCGTATAGGCGGTGCCGAGTTCACGCGACCGACAGGCGAGCATGAAACTCCACACGGCAGGCAGCAGCGAACCGTAGTAACCGGCGAAGTTCGCGGGAATGGCGTCGGTCGAGATGCGGTCAAGACCACACGGGATGACGAGCGTCGGCACGTCCTGGAGGACGTTGGCGAGATGGTCGGAGGATTCCATGATGCCGCTGGCATCGGTGCGGCCGACCTTGTCGACCATTTTCTTCTGGTAGTCGATGTAGGGCTGATACGCCCTGCGGTAGATGTCGGCCAGGCCCTGTTTCAACTGCGGATCGTCGACGACGAGCCAACGCCATTTTTGGATGTTCTGGCCGGCCGGGGCCTGAGTGGCGAGGCGGATGCAGTCGCTGATCAGGTCACGGGGGACCGGACGGGTCAGGTCGAGGCGCTTGCGGACGGCACGGGTGGTCGAGAGAAGGTGGTCCACCTGGCCCAAATCGAAGTTGAAGCCCATGGGTTCCTACACTAATGGTCAGTCCTGCCCCGTTAGTCCCTGAGCCTGTGAGGTTTACCCGTGAGTGCAGCCGAGTCCCCCCGCAAGCAGTGGAGCGACGCGTTTGCGTCGTCGAAGAAACGCGAGGCCGACTTCACCACGATGTCGGGCATTCCGCTCGCACCCGTCTATGGCCCCGATGACGCCGAACAACCCGGTGTGTACCCCTACACCCGCGGGCCGTACGCGTCGATGTACCGCTCGAAGTTGTGGACCATGCGCATGTTCGCCGGCTTCGGGACGGCCGAAGACACCAACTGGCGCTTCAAGGAAATCGTCAAGTCGGGTGGCGACGGTCTGTCGACGGCGTTCGACATGCCGACCCTCCTCGGCCTCGACTCCGACGACCCGATGGCGGACGGTGAGGTTGGCCGTTGCGGCGTTGCCGTCGACACGTTGTCCGACATGGAGGATCTCTACGCCGGAATCGACCTAGGTGAAATCACCACGTCGATGACAATCAACTCGCCGGCCGCGGTCATCTTTGCGATGTTCATCGCGCAGGCTGAAAAGGCCGGTGTGCACCGCAGCCGCCTGGGCGGCACGCTCCAGAACGACATCTTGAAGGAGTACCAGGCGCAGAAGGAATTCGTCTTCCCTCCACGCCAGAGCATGCGTCTCGTGCGCGACACGATCGTCTTCACCGCGGCCGAGATGCCGAAATGGCACTCGATTTCGATTTCGGGCTACCACATCCGCGAAGCCGGAGCGACGGCAGCCGAGGAGCTTGCCTTCACCGTGGCGAACGGATTCGCCTACGTCGAGCTCGCGCTGCAGGCGGGTCTGTCCATCGACTCGTTCGCACCGCGTCTGTCGTTCTTCTTCAACGCGCACATCGACTTCTTCGAGGAGATCGCCAAGTATCGCGCCGCGCGCCGCATCTGGGCCCGCTGGTTGAAAGAGCGCTACGGGGCGAAGCAGGACCGTTCGATGCAGTTGCGTTTCCACACCCAGACGGCCGGTGTGTCGTTGACGGCCCAGCAGCCCGAAATCAACATTGCGCGTACCGCCATTGAAGCGCTCGCCGGCGTTCTCGGCGGAACGCAGAGCCTGCATACAAACTCGATGGACGAGGCACTCGCGCTGCCCACCGAAAAGGCCGCGCGCATCGCCCTGCGCACGCAGCAGATCATCGCCTACGAGACCAACGTTGCACACGTGGCCGACCCGTTGGGTGGCTCGTGGTACGTGGAGGAACTCACCGACGAGATGGAACGCCGCGCCGAGGAAATTTTCGCCCATCTCGACGAACTTGGTGGCGGGTCGATCCTCGAGGGCTGCATCCGTGGCATCGAGGAAAACTGGTTCCAGGGTCGTATCGCCGACTCGGCCTACGAACTCGAGCGCGCCTTCAACCAGGGCCGACGCACCATCGTGGGTGTCAACAAGTTCACCGAGGGCAACGAGGAAGACAACATCGAGATCCTCCAGATCACGAACGAGGACGAGGCCCGTCAGTTGAAGCGCCTCGACCTCGTCAAGGGCAGGCGCAGCCAGGCCGCGGTGGAGGCCGTTCTGGCGAAGTTGGCCGAGGAGGCCGCCGATCCCGAGATCAATCTCATGCCAACCCTCATCGAAGCCGTCGGCCGGTACGCCACGCTCGGCGAGATCATGAACACACTGGCCGACGTCTTCGGGCGTCACGTCGAGGTGCCCACGATCTAGGGCGCGTCACACGATCGGGGGCATCGTGCACAACGTCAACGAAATGCCTGCACGGGTCGCCACCTTTCTCGCGAAGGCCGAACCGAGTTGGAAGAACGTCACCGTCGACTCGTACGAGGTGATGACCGGTGGCTACAGCCGCTTGCTTGCGCGCGCCGAGGTGAGTCATTCGCTGGGTCACGAAACGCTCGTGTTGCGTGGCGATCCGCCCAAGGACAGGCAGTTGATCGAGACGAGTCGCCAGCAGGAGTACGAACTCCTACTGGTCGTCGCCGACCATGGTGTGCGCACCCCGCGCGCCCTGCACTTCGACCCGACCGGCGCCGACCTGGGAACCGCAACGATCGTGCTCGAGTATTCGAAGTGCACGTCGTTCGTGCCTTGGTTCAATGCCGGCGGTTCACTCGACGGTTTGCACCTGCGGCTCGCAGAGGCGATCGCCTCGTACCAGGCGATACCGCTCGAGTCCTTGCCCGCTTGCATGGAGCGCCCCGCGAGTTGGGAGGCCTACATGACAAAACGAATCGACGCGTGGCGACAGGCGAGCCACAACCACGTCGAGTCGTTGCCCATTTTCCACTACGTGGCTGAATGGCTCGATGCGCATCGTCCGCCCGCGGCACCGCTCGTTCTGCGTCATGGCGACTTCCAAAGCTCGAACGTCATGATCTCCGCCGAAGGCCAGTTCGAAATGATCGACTGGGAACTCGCCGGTATCGGCGACCCCCGCGAGGACATGGGCTACTTCAAGGCGGTCGCGCAGGCGATGCCGCCCGATCTGCTCGATGACACGCGCATCGAGGAGTTCTGCGCGCGTTACCGCGAACTGACGGGTATGACCGAGTTGCAGATCAACCCCGCAACCGTGGCCTATTTCCTCATTCTCGGTGTCGTGGGCACGGTCGAGCAGTTGATGCAGGGCGGTGCCAAGTGGGCAACGGGGGAGAACCACCTCTTCACATCCGTGTTCAACATGTCGTCGGTTCTCTTCGGCCAGAGCATGTGGCTCGCCGCCGCATCCCAGTTGGCGGAGCCGATGAAGCAAATCGCCGCTGCGGCGAGAGGGGGCAAATGATGTTTTCCAAGCCGACCACCGAGCAACTGCTCGCAGGTATCGCCGAGCAATTGCGCACGACCGTCATGGCGGAGATCCAAACCGAACCAACGAAGATTCTTCTGCAGCAGATCGACCAGATTCTGATGGGTTGTTCGCGCCGCGCCGCACACGAGATTGCCTTCGTCCACGAAGAAGCACTGCGTGTCGCCACCCTCACCGGCAAGGACCTGGGCATACCGGCGAGCCTGCACCTCGACGACGTCGTCGCGTGGTACCAACGCGTCAGCACGGCACTGTCCGATGAAGTCGAAGCAGCCTTCGCTTCGGGCGACCAGGCACGCATCGACGCCGCCCGCGCCGCACTCGACGCCCGATCCGCGGTCGAAATGCAGATTCTCGGGGCCCTCGACCTTGTCGGTCGTGGGTAGGGTCGGTCCTAGTCGAGTCCGCCCATGGCCGACACACCGCCGGGATGGCACCTCGTCGACGGCGCATTCGTGCGCGAATTCCGGTTTCCGTCGTACGCACAGGCTGCAGAGTTTGTCGCGCGGATCGGTCGCATTGCCGATGAGGTCGACCATCACCCCGAGGTGTCGCTGCAGTACCCCGGCGTGGTCAGCGTGCACACGACCTCGCACGACGCGGGGGGCGTCACCTCACGCGACGTGCGCCTCACCGCACTCGTCGACGCACTGGCCGTCTAACGGCCGAGGGGCGTGGCGTTGCCGCGGTCGGTGTGGCCCTGGCGGAAGAGCGATGAGTCGATGGCCATGTGCAAGCCGATGGTCTCGGCACGGGTCTGCTCGTGCACGCAGACGCGGGTCCGAATGCGCCATTCACCGCCGCGACGTTCGTAGGTGTCGAGGTAACGACCCCACCAGGTCTCGGCGATCTCGCGTCCGTCCTCCTCGCGGAAAACGTAGGTGACGTTGTAGATCTCACCGTGAGCGGTACCCGCCTGTTCGTCGACCTCGATGGCATGGTTCATGACGCAGTGCATGGTCGAGGTGAAACGTCGGTGTGTCGACACGACGCGATCGCAGAAGTCCATCGCGTTGCCGACGAAGACTCCGTGGTCGTCGGTGGCGTCGGGCCAGTAGGCCGACTTCATGAGGTCGCCATCGAGACGGTCGACACCGCGTGCATAACGCGCCGCAACCTGCCTGATCTGGTCGTGTGTCGAGAGATCCGTCACCTTTTGCGTTGCCATCGCCTGCCCCCATCCGATTGCTGTCTGCAGTGTAAATCGTCGGGTTAGCGTGACACCCATGGAAGAGTCGGTGCGCAGAGTGTGGGCGGCTCTCGACCGCGAGGCAGCCAGACTTTCGGGCATCACGATCGCCGATCTCTTCGCCGTTGATCCCGACCGTGTCACCGCGATGGTGGTGGATGCCGGCGATCTGCGGGTCGATTTCTCGCGTCAGCGTCTCGACGCCGGGGCGCTCAAGGTCCTGTTGGCCCTCGCCGAGGCAACCGAACTTGCCGACAAACGCACGGCGATGTTCGCGGGCCTGCCCATCAATGCAACGGAACAACGCGCCGTGCTGCACACCGCTCTGCGTGCTCCGGCGGGTACGCGCATCGAGGTTGACGGGGTCGACGTGGTGGCCGATGTGCACCGCACGCTCGACCGCATGGCACGACTCGTCGAAGAGGTGAGGGCATCGGGTATTCGCACCGTGGTGAACATCGGTATCGGGGGAAGCAACCTCGGGCCTGCAATGGCTGCGCTCGCCCTCGCCCCTTTCGCCACCACGGGCATCGATGCACGCTTCGTCTCGAACGTCGACCCGGCCGACCTGGCGGCGTGTCTCGCCGACCTCGACCCCCGCACCACCGCGATCGTGGTGTCGTCGAAGACCTTCACCACCCAGGAAACGATGGCCAATGCACGCAGCGCAATCAACTGGCTTTCGGCGGGTCTCGGTCTCGATCCCGAGGCGACTGCCGCCGCACGGGTGTATGCAGTGTCGTCGAACGTTGCAGCCGCCGGTGCGTTCGGTGTGCCGGCCGAGCATGTGTTGCCGATGTGGGATTGGGTCGGCGGGCGGTTCTCGCTCGCCTCGGCCATCGGGTTCTCGTTGATGTGTTCGATCGGTGCGGACAACTTCCGCGAAATGCTCGCGGGCATGCACGCCATCGACCGGCACTTCGTCGAAGCGCCACTTGAAGGCAACGTCCCGGTGTTGATGGGCCTCGTCGGCATCCTCAACCGGAACGGCTATGGCTACGGCTCGCGGGCAGTCATTCCGTACTTGCAGCAACTCGGCCGTTTCCCCGCCTACTTGCAGCAGTTGGAAATGGAAAGCAACGGCAAACGATCCGACATCGAGGGCAACTCGGTCGAGCGGCACACCTCGCCCGTGGTCTGGGGCGAACCCGGCACGAACGGCCAACATGCGTTCTTTCAGTTGCTGCACCAGGGCACCGACATCATTCCCGTCGACTTCATCGGCGCACGCAGGTCGACAGCGGTTGGTCTGGCCGATGACGACATCGCGTCACAGCACCAAAAGTTGATGTCGAATCTCTTCGCGCAGGCCGCGGCCCTTGCCTTTGGTGCACCCACCGCGACCGACAACCCCAACGCATTGGGCGAACACCGCGCGTTCCCCGGCAACAGGCCATCGACGACGATTCTGTTCGATGCCCTGACACCCTCGACACTGGGTCAGTTGATCGCGTTGTACGAACACGCGACGTTCGTCCAGGGTGTGGTGTGGGGCATCAATAGCTTCGACCAATGGGGAGTGGAGCTGGGCAAGGTGCTTGCCAACTCAGTCCTCGCCCACATCGCCGACACAGCGGCACCCACCACGCTCGACCCCGCAACGCTCGCGGCTGTCTCCTGGCTCAACGCCTAGGCGCGCCGCCGACGGTCATCAGGAGTTGCCCTTATTGGGCGACGACCATCTTCACATCGTTCCAGATGGAAGCCATGCCTGCTCCGGTGGTGATGCCGGCATCAACGGTGATGTTCTGGCCTGTGATGTAACTTCCGCCATCGCTCCAGAGGAACATGACGGTTTCGGCGATGTCGCTGGCGTGCGGCGCACGCTTGAGCGGTGAGGTTGTGGCCATGCGCTCCGCGGCCTTGTCGACCGCGTCGGGGTCACCTGTCAGGACATGTGCCGTCATGCGGGTCGGAATCGAGCCGGGAGCGATCGAGTTTGAACGAATCCGGTGTGCGGCAAGTTCGGACGCGGCACTGCGGGCGAGACCGATCACGCCGGCCTTGGCCATTGCGTAGGCATGGGGTCCAAGGCCGCCCGTCACGCCGGCCACCGATGAGGTTCCGACGATGCAGCCGCCGTTCCCGGCGTTGATCATGACCCGGGCCGCATGCTTGTACGTGGTGAACACACCCCGTACGAGGACGGCAATTGTTCTATCGAAATCTTCGAGAGGTGTCGCTGCAATGGGACCGGCGATTCCCACGATGCCTGCGTTGGCGAAGCAGCCGTCGAGACGACCCCACTTGGCGATTGCCGCATCGGCGGCAGCCGCGACATCGCCTTCAATGGTGACGTCGCACTTGACGAAGATCGCCTTGTCGCCGAGTGACTTGGCTACGGCTTCGCCGCGCTCGACGCCATAGTCGGCGATGACGACCTTGCCGCCCTCGGCGACCGCAAGACGTGCGGTTTCCTCACCGAGACCGCTCGCACCTCCCGTGACGAGTGCAACCTTTCCCTCGAAACGACCAGCCACGATTTCCCCCTTCGTCGTTGTCTCCGCGGCAACTGTAGTGTCGGGCGCACATCGGGCCGAATCGAAGGGAAGGGATGCGATGTCGAAGCCGCCGTACGGGGTCGGAGCCGGCCGTATCGAGGGGACCGGAACGCGACAGACGATCATCGCCTATTTCTCGATGCGTGGGGTCGGTTTCGAAGAGCGCTGCTCGGCTGCAGCCACCGCGGGGTTCGATGGCATCGGTTACGGCGGTGCGGAGTATCTCAAGCTGCGCTCGGCAGGATGGACCGACGATGGTTTCCGATCGGTTCTCGACAAGTGCGGCGTGCGGATCCTCGAGCTCGAGGCGCTGCGACTGCTCGACGACGACGCATCGCGCGACTTCGAGCACATTGCCCGTACGTTCGGCGCCGAACGCGTGCAGGTCATTGCGCCGTTTGCCGGCAACGTCGACATCGACCTGAATGTGGCGGGCAAATGGATCGGTGACCTGGCGCGCCGTACCGAAGATGCCGACGTGCACTACGCAATCGAGTTTCTGCCACCGACGCGAATCCCCGACATCGCAACCGCGCAGAAGGTGTGCGACATCGCCGGACATCCGAACGTGGGTCTGTGCGTCGACACCTGGCACGTCTACCGGGGCGGTGGGGCGGCATCGCTCGCCGACCTCGACTTCGCGCGGGTCAAGAACGTGCAGGTCGACGACGGGACGATGAAGCCCGTCGACCCCGACTACATCCCCGACTGCATACACAACCGCGAGTTGTTGGGTGAGGGCGAATTCCCACTTGTCGACTTTTTCCGCTCGACCCCGCCGAACGCGCCGATCTCGGTCGAGATCATCGACGACGACCTCGACCTGATCCCGGCGGTGGAACGAGCGCTACGCATGGCCCGTGCCCTCGAGCGCACGCTCGCAAAGGTATGACCTGCAGCATCGGCGATCCCGGACTCACCGGAATCCGGGTCTCAGAGGGGGAATAGAATAGGGAAATGGGTATCCAGCCACCGCAGATCGGACCAAAGAGTCCGGAAGAAGCCGATATCAAGGGCATCAACCCCTTCCGCGACTCGGTCATGCACCAGTGCCCGCACATGTACTTCCGTCGCATGCAGCAAGAAACGCCGCTCTACGACGTCGAGGGAACCGACGTCCACATCGTGACACGCCACGAGTTGATCGTGCCGATCGTCCGCGACATCGAAACCTTCTCGAACCAGTTCGGTAGCGCCGGCGAGCCCGCCAAGGGTGACGTCATGCAGACGATCAAGGAGATCTTTGCAACCGGTTGGCCCCCGGTGCCGACGATGTTGACCATGGACCCACCGTGGCACACGCGTTACCGCAACACGGTGGCTGCGTACTTCACGCCGCGCAAGATCGCCGAACTGCGTCCGGTCATCGAGCAGTACGTCGACACCCTTCTCGACAAGATTCTCGCGAACCCGAACCGTACCATTGAGTGGGTTGCCGAGTTCGCGGTTCCACTGCCGGTCATCGCAATAGCGACGATCCTCGGCGTGTCGCCCGACAACATGGCCGACTTCAAGCGCTGGAGCGACGACAACATCTCGACCATCGGTTCGTCGGTGACCGACGAACGCCGTATCTCCGCAACCAAGGGCATCGTCGAGATGCAGCATTACTTTGCCGAGCGGCTCGAGGCGCGCCGCAACAATCCGCAGGGTGACTTCCTGTCCGATCTCGTCAACAGCCAGGTCGACGACGGCGAGGGCGGCAAGCGCACGTTGCACATGCCCGAAATGTTGTCGATCATTTCCCAGTTGCTCGTGGCGGGCAACGAGACGACCACCAACACGTTCGCCGAAGGCATGCTGTATTTCGGCCAGGACATGTCCGTTTGGGACAAGGTACGCGCCGATCGTTCGCTCATCGCGCCTGCCGTCGAGGAAATGTTGCGCCTCGCATCGCCCTCGGGTGGCATGTTCCGTGTCGTCACGAAAGACGGCGTCGAAATCGACGGCTGTCCCGTGAACAAGGGCGAGCGCGTGATGGTGATGTACTCGGCCGCCAACCGCGACCCGAAGGTGTGGGGAGAGGATCCCGATCGCTTCGACCCGACACGGCCGAACCTGAAGGAGCATCTCGCCTTCGGGAAGGGGATCCATTTCTGCATCGGTGCACCGCTGGCGCGTCTGGAACTGCAGATTGCCTTCGAAAAGCTCGCCGACAGGGTTGCCTCGTGGGAGTTCGCCGAGACGAACGATTTCCACTATCACCCGTCGTTCATGCTCCGTGGACTACAGAAACTCGATCTTCACCTGACGCTCGCCTGAGCACCAGCCGTAGACTCTGGCGACATGGCAGGCGAACGAGTACTCGTAGCCAAGGTCGGCCTCGATGGTCACGACCGGGGTGTCAAGGTGGTCGCGCGGATACTTCGCGACGCAGGCTTCGAGGTCATCTACACGGGTCTGTTCCAGACGCCGGAGAAAGTGGCCGCCGCGGCCGTCGACGAAGACGTCGATGCCGTCGGTTTGTCGATGCTGTCGGGTGCGCACATGACCCTCGCGCCCAAGGTCGTCGACAAATTGCGTGAACGCGGCGTCGACGTGCCGGTGATCGTCGGGGGCATCATCCCCGACCAGGATGCGCCGAAGTTGAAGGCCGCGGGTGTGGCCGGGGTGCTCAGCCCCGGATCCACCGCCGACCAGGTCGTTGCGCTCGTCCGCGAAATCATCGACGCCGCAAAAGCAGGGTCCTCGGGCATGGCAGAGTAGCCCCGTGGCCGCGAAAAAGACACCAAAGGAACCGGCCAAGCGATCGGCCACGAAAGCAGCGGCCAAGAAAGCCGACAAGCCGAAGGACCAGGCCGAGCGCCTGTTGAACCTGCTGGCATTGTTGACCCACGACAGCAACTACCGCACACTCGAAGAAATCCATTTCGCGACGAACATGTACGGCGATCGGTCGCTTTTTGAACGCGACAAGGCGATCCTGCGCGACATGGGCGTCCCCATCGATTCAAAGGTGCTGGGCGGCAGCAAGGCGGGGGTTTCCAGTTACCGCATCGACAGGCGTGAAATGGAGCTCGCGAACATCAACTTCACCGAGGCCGAACGTCGTGCGCTGCAGTTGGCGCTTGCCGCAGTGCACGTCGACTCGGCGTGGGCGGAGCGGGCCCGCATGAAGCTGGATCTCACCGAGGCACAGATGCCCTCGGTTGCACAGGTAAACCTGCCCGTCAACAGCGAATTGTTGCCGACACTCGCCGATGCGGCGGCAAAAACGGTGTGTGTCCGGTTCGACTATGTGGGCGGTACGCATCGCTCGCTGAACGCATACGGCCTGCTCAGCCGCGGCGGATACTGGTACGTCGTCGGGTACGACCTGGACCGCAAGGCAATTCGCAGTTTTCGTGTCGATCGCATCGTCGGCGGTGTCGAGTTGACCAGCGACAAGTTCGAGCGCCCCGCCGACTTCGATGTCGAGGCCGCAGTCGCCACCGACGTCGAAATGCTCGGTGATGCGGGCGGGTCGATTGCCCACGTTCTCGTCAGCGAAAAGCTCAGGCCGAGCATCGTGCGTGACTTCGGTGAGGGCTGTGTGGTTGAAACACGCGACGACGCGGTCGTTGTCGCGGTTCCCTGTGCGAACCGATCGGCGTTCCGTTCGTGGGTGCTGGGTCTCGTCGCCGGCGCCGAGGTCTTGTCGCCCCCCGAGGTGCGCCAGGACCTCATTGATTGGCTCGACACGATGGTGGGCACACGGTGAAGCGGCGCAAGTCCTCCGACCGCGTACAGGGTCTGCTCGTCATGCTGCCCTGGCTCTTCGAACGCAAGTCCGCGTCGATCGATGAAATGGCCGAGACGTTCGGCCTCGACAGGGAAACCCTGCTGCGGGACCTGCACCTGTCGACATTTTGTGGAACGCCTCCCTACACCCCCGACGAGCTGGTCGAGATTTTCATCGACGAGGACGAGGTCTGGATTCGCGAACCACGTATCTTCACCCGGCCGCTGCGTCTCACCGTCGAGGAGGCATTCACACTCAAGGCGGTCGGCGAGGCCGCTCTCGGCGTGATGGGAGCCGGTACGTCGTCGGCCCTCGCGTCGGCATTGGCCAAGCTACCCAACCTTGCCGACGAGGCCCCCGTCGTCGTGCGCCAACCCAGCGACCCCAAACTCCTCGAGCTCGAGGATTGCGCAGCGTCGAACGAAATCGTGACGATCGACTACTTCTCACCGGTCAGCACCAAGACGACCAAACGTGACATCGTGCCGATGCGACTGTGGGTCGACGGCGAACACTGGTACTGCGATTCACATGACTTCCTGTCGGGCGAGCATCGTCTGTTCCGCCTCGATCGCATGACCGCAATGAGCCGTACGGGTCGCTTCGCCGAGCCGAGTGCATTGCCTGCGATCCCCGACGAACCGGGCTTCAACTGGTCGGCCGACTCCGAGGTCGTGACCCTGCACTTGGCGGCCGGCGCGCAGTGGGTGGCCGAGCGTTACCCGACGCTGAGGGTAAAAAAACTCTCCACCGGCGCGATGGAGGTCAAACTCTACGTCGCCAACGAAGCATGGCTGGGACGTCTGCTCGTCCGAGCGGGCAACGATGCCAAGGTCGTGGCACCATCGAAATACGCGACGCTCGCAGCACGCACCGCACGCGAGATTCGCGCACGCTACGCCTGAGTCCCCTCAGGCCGCCGTTTGGGCGGTGATTCGGCGCAAGTCGCCCAGCGTGTTTGCGCCATGGTTCTTGATCAGTATGGACAACAGTTGCGCGGTCGCAGTGGCGTCGCAGAGTGCGTCGTGGGCGTCGTCGAGGGGGATGCCGTATCTCTCGCACAACGTTGCCAGACGGTGCGATTCGGCGCGCTGTGGGTCGAGTTTTCTCGAAAGTTCGAGCGTGCAGACGGGGCGGTCGACCTCCAAGTCGATCGAGTGGCGCTGCGATTCGGAGGCGATGAAGCC
The DNA here is from genome assembly GCA_016870865.1 of Actinomycetota bacterium. GTDB lineage: Bacteria > Actinomycetota > Acidimicrobiia > Acidimicrobiales > Ilumatobacteraceae > F1-20-MAGs119. Next base: position 3,599 of record VGAC01000002.1, on the reverse strand, counting down.
GTAGTCAAACTTGGCGTTGTGCGCCACGAGCACTCGTCGTTTGGCGAGGCGGCGCAACCGCCGCAGCACGCGCCGTGTCGAGAGGCCACGGTTCACGTCGTCGTTGGTGATGCCGTGGACTTCGTGTGCAGGCGGGTTCGGCGTGTCCCAGGGCAGTCGGCCGTCGCCCGGCCGGACGTAGGTTGAAAAGCGGCGCTTGATGCGACCTTCGGCATCGGTGATCACCGCACCCACCTGCAGGATGACGTCGCTGGCAGTGGACAAACCGGTTGTTTCGACGTCCACTACCAGGAACTCAACGTGGCCGAGTGGACGCGCATCGGCGTCCCCGATGTTTTTGCTTCGCATGGGGCCCACGTTAGGCAAGCGGTGTGAGGGTGGTCGGGGAGAGGCGCGGCGTCAGCCCGCCATGGCCTTCTGGAAGGTGGTCAGATCGAAGTAATCCCGCCACAAGGCGATCTTTCCGTCCCTGACCTCAAACACGCCCGCGAGGGGCAGTTCGACCCAGCGTTCACCCATCTTGAAACGGTCGACACGCTCGTTGAGAACGACACCCCAGGTCATGTCGCCGGAGGCCGCCTGGCGCACGACAACCCAGTCGATTTCGCTGCAGGCGGCCGTGAAGGGTGAAAGGAGCTCTTTGACCGCATCGGGGCCGAAGACCTTCGACATCGGGACGTTGTCGTATTCGCAGTCGGGGGTCAACAGGGCACAAGCCGAATCGAGGTCTTTGGCTTCGATGTGCTTGATGAATGTGCGCACGAGCTGATCAGGTGTCATGGCGCAATTGTGGTCCATGAGGTTGTGCTGCGCGGCATCCGCGCCTTGGGGGCCTGACTAGGCGCTGCGCGGCATGCGAGCCCGAATACCGATCGGCGCGGCCACGGTGAAGCCCGCCAGGTGGCGATCTTCTTCGCTTTCGCCGGCCCAGAACCCGTATTCATGGTTTTGCCGAGCGAACTCGCGACACGGGGCGACCACGGGACATTGGCTGCACAATTGGCGGGCACGCGCCTCACGTCGTGCACGTGCCTGGGGGCGCTCGGCCTTCGGGGGGAAGAACAAGGCCGTGCGCCCCTTGCACATTGCGAAGTCGGTCCAGTGGCTGGCCGACGGCGCAGAAGTCAAAGTCACGCTTGTGGGGGACTCAAGGAGTGTCATTTGCAATCCTTTTCAGTTCATTTTCCGACAATGCCTAGCGAAGGTGGCGGTGGGCCAGGGAGGGGGCGGCCCTACCGCACGTATTTAATACTAAATAAGTCGAAGCCGAATGTCAAGCATTTAGTGCTAAAGATTCCAAGCCTTGTACGGCAAGGGTTTGGTGGCCTTTGAAGGTCCGCGGGCCTAGAGAAGCTCGGCGGCGAGGCTGGCGACCTCGCTGCGCTCGCAGGCGGCCAGCGTCACGTGTCCGAAGCATTCCTGGCCACCGAAGGCCTGGATGAGCACCGCAAGTGCATTGTTCGACTCACCCATGTAGGGGGCGTCGATCTGGCTGGTGTCGCCCGTGAAGACGACCTTTGTTCCTTCGCCAACGCGGGTGAGGATCGTCTTCAAGGTGGTGGGTTCGAGGTTCTGGGCCTCGTCAACAACGACGAACTGACGCTGCAGGGAGCGCCCACGCAGGAACGTCACCGATTCGAGCGAGAGTTGGCCTCGCGCAGTGAGGTCGTCGATCAATCGACGCGCATCACGGCTCGAACGCTGGTCGGTCAGCGCAACGACCGAGTCGTGGATCGCCGACATCCAGGGATCGAGTTTTTCGTCGAGTCCACCGGGCAGGAACCCGACCTCGGCGCGACCCACGGGGACCAGCGGTCGGTAGACCGCGAGGCGCTCGTAGAGGCGACGCTCGACGACTTGTTCGAGGCCCGCGGCAATCGCCATCACCGTCTTGCCGGTGCCGGCGCGACCGTCGAGTGCGAGCACCGTGACTTCCGGGTCGAGCAACAGTTCCAGCGCGAAGCGCTGCTCCTTGCTGCGGCCACGCAAGCCCCAGGCTTCGGCCGGATTGTTGGGCAAGAGCACCCACTCGTCGAAGCGGCGGCGGGCGAGCGCGGAATGCGAACCGTCGCGCAGAACCGCGAATGAGTTCTCGGGTTGATGCTCGCCATGCTCCACGGCATCGCACGGAATCGCGCCGGCGGCATAGAGATCGTCGATGACCTGGAACGGTGCCGCAAGCGACACCCATCCGATCGGCCGCGTCGAGGCGGACCGTCCGGCGGGCTGGTGCTCGTCAGCCTCGATACCCAGGTGCGCGGCCTTGATACGCAGGGCCGCGTCGTTGGATACGAGGCAGGTGCGGCCGTGTTGGGCCTGGCCGAGGGCCGCGCCGATGATCCGGTTGTCGGGAACCTCGGGGTCAAGGCCGTGCTCCACGAGAAGGTGCCGTTGAATTCCGTTCACTTCGATGTGCACGCTGCCGCCTTCGGCACCCGAATGCACCTCGAGCGGTGTGTCGAGCACGCCGCCTGCCCGCCGCCGCAGGTCTTCGAGTGTTCGCAGTGCCGTGCGTGCTGCACGACCGACATCGTCGAGTCGTGTCTTTAAGCCGTCGAGTTCCTCCACAACGGTGAGTGGTACGACGACCTCGCTCCCGGGAAATGACGTGAGGCTCGAGGGATCACCGATCAGGACCGACGTGTCGAGCACGACGCGCGTGCGTTGCCTCGTCGTACTTGCCCCTCCGAGGGGAGGTGAATTGAAACCGGCCACACGGCGCGTCTCGGTCATTACCACCTCTTCTTGACGGAGCGTTTATCCGACGCGATGTGCAAAGTGTTGCCGATCATGCCGCGCGACTGGTGGACGGTCGCCGAGCGCCACGCCCGTGCCCGAGCCGATTTTTCGGGATTTTGAGTCCCCCTCCGTGGATTTTTCAGGAAATTTTTTGTAAGGGGTCTGGGCACCTGCGCCGCCCGCGCAACCGTCCTTGGACGTGTTGGCTCGCGACGTTCCTCAAAGGAGGCCTCCGAGAGAGTGAAATCGTTGTCGTGAGGTGTCGCGACGCACCCCACAGTGGGCTGCGGAGACCCCGCAAACCCATGCAATACAAGCGTTTCATCCGATCCTGCCGCACCCGACTGACCGTCATCGAGCCTGAGCGGACGGTTCACCAAGGGGTCGTTGATGATCACGCACGCGTGTCGTGAGGAGTCACGACGACCCCGATTCGTGGGTGGTGTCGCAGGCCGCCCGGGACGCGCGCGAGCGCACCCCGGGGTGCGGAAATGCTTGAAATCACCGTTGCGACGTATTCAGATATGTGTTGCACAACGCTCCGATTCCGAGGAGGAAGTAACAGCATGACCAAGGCAGAGCTGATTGATGCGGTGTCACAGAAAGCGAATGTCTCGAAGGCAGATGCCGAAAGGACCGTCGCAGCGTTCTTTGACGTGGTCATTGAGATCACCAAGAACGGTGACAAGGTCGCGTGGCCGGGCTTTGGCTCGTTCAGCACCACGAAGCGCAAGGCACGTACTGGTCGCAACCCGCAAACGGGTGCAGCAGTGACGGTCCCGGCTTCGACCGCAATGAAGTTCTCCGCGAGCTCAACGCTCAAGGCAGAGTTGAATCCAAACCGTAAGTAAACAAACAGA
>VGAC01000001.1 GCA_016870865.1 Actinomycetota bacterium | reverse complement strand
GACAACCATTTCAATTTCCATGCCTCCACCCTAGGGGTGGAAGGGCTAGCGAAATCAGCCGAATCGCACCGAGTACATGGTGAGTGAGGAATAGACGTACCCGTCGGTGATGATCTTCGCCCGCTCGCCCTTGGCGCGGGCGCCGAGCACATAGAGAAGGGGCAAAAAATGTTCGGGGGTCGGCGCGGCGTACGCGGCGTCGGGGTGTTCCTGCCACGCCTCGATGGCGGCAGTGTCCTCGCGTTCGATGGCATCGACGATGTAGTCGTGGAAGCGCACTCCCGCTGGATGTGCCTTGGCGTCGACCGACCAATCGATTGCGCCGAGGTTGTGCACGATGTTGCCGCTGCCCAAGATGAGCACACCTTGATGGCGAAGAATGGCGAGTCGGCGACCCGCCTCGAGATGCCAGGCAGCGGGACGCGTGAGATCGATCGACAACTGGGTGACGGGTACGTTGGCATGGGGAAACACATGGGCGAGAACCGACCAGGCACCGTGGTCGATACCCCACGTCGTGGTGCGGCCGATCGGTGCGGGAGCACACATCGGTCGCAAGAGGTCGGCCACACGCAGCGCGACACTCGGTGCACCGGCCGCGGGGTAACGGAACTGCGACAGTTCGGGCGGGAACCCGGAGTAGTCGTGGATCATCGCGGGGTCGTCACTCATCTGTACCAGCGTCGCCCCCGCAGGCGTTGGAGCCCAGTGGGCCGAGACGCACAGGATTGCCCGTGGCGTGGCGTAGATGCCGAGGTCGTTCATCGCCCGCGAGTGCTCGGCGTTGGCGAACAACGCCCCGAACTGGCCCCACGCGGCCGTGAACTCGTTATTTTCCAATGTGTTCATCGGGCTTCCGTGACCGATGAAGGCGACGGGCATGGGAACGGGCATGAAAGATTCCTATCAGGACGACAAAAAGTGTCCGCAGGCGGAGGGTTCGGGACTCCGTCACGCGACCGCTAGACCGCTAATGTCGCCATGGGCGACGAAAGGATTTGATCATGTTCGGAAAATTAAGCGTCACCGGCAGGCGCCGCCGGTTCTTGGGAGCAACGACGGCCCTTGTCGGCCTCTTTGCTTTGACGGCCTGCGAGACGGTCGGGCCACGACAGACGATCAAGGGCACCAACTCCAACACAGAGAGAACCGGATCGTTCGGATCGTCCGTGGCGATGTCCGGAAACGGGCTCGTGATGGCGGTCGGCGTGCCGACAGCAAAATCCGCTGGACTCCAAGAAGCCGGCCTCGTTCGGGTTTACGAACGTGAAAACACGGAATTGTCCTGGGGTTTGGTCGGCGTGCTCACAGCCCAATACCCGGCACCGTTGCAGGTGTTCGGCACGTCTGTTGCAGTGAACGCAACGGGCAGCATCATTGCCGTCGGTGCACCCGGCACCGTTGAATACAGGGCCGCAGGAAATGTCTTTGTTTTCTCCCGCATCGCACCCGGCGACGAGCACGTGTTGTCGAGCAGCATCACCGCGTCGAACCTCTTCGTCGATACGAATCAGCAATTCGGTTATTCGGTCGCGCTTAGTAAAGAGGGCTCGCGCTTGGCCGTCGGAGCACCGATCGCCAATGCAACGACGGCGGACACGGGCAGCGTCGCGACGGTTAACTCCGGAGTTGTCGAAGTGTTCGATTTGGCGGACGGCAAAGTCGGCGACTCGATAAGATGGAAACGACAAGCACGTGTTTCCGACACCAGACCACAATTAAACGCGCGGTTTGGTCATTCGATTGCGATGAGCGACGACGGCATGCGGTTGATCATCGGGAGCCCGTATTACGACACGAATCTTGAAGACGACGGTCGTGCGCTTTACTACCGCTTCGAGAACGGTGTACTCGGCAACTCGTTCTACTATCGCCAGTTGATTAACGATGGCTTATTAGATCCGATTCGTGGTCTCAAGTCGTACTTTGGATGGAGAGTCGCGATTTCTGCTGATGGATCGACCATGGCTCTCGGTGCACCGGGTTCGAGGAACAACGGCGGCGCAGTACTCGTACAGACTTTCGACACGGCGATAGGCTCCTTCAAATTCAGAAAGGCGTACTATGAGGGTGCGACCGGAGCCACGAGACTGCGCCAGACGGGTTGGACTCTGGACCTCTCCGGTGATGGTTCGCGTTTGATAGTCGGCGCACCGACGTCCGACGTCACCTTCGGAGCATGGGGAATCATCAACACGAAAACGCATGCGCTCGAATACGGTGGCGGCGGTGGAAATTTGGAAAGACTCGGTTCCGCCGTGGCCATCTCCGATGCCGGACAGGTATTCGTCGCATCGGCGCCAATTGCGGAGAATACGCTCGGATTCGTCCGGATCAGTGACACGTTGAAGGCACCGACCGTGCCCTCAATCAGCACTGCAACACCCGGTGACCAGTTCGTTGCCCTGACGTGGAAGGCATCGTTGAATGCAAGCGCGGACCTGTTGACGACCTACCAGGTGTACGCAGGGAATGTGCTCAAGTGCAGAACGATCGGGACGGCGTGTCTGGCGTTGAATCTTTCGAACGGCACGTCGTACGATTTCACGGTAAAGGCAACGAACGTTCTCGGCACCAGCGTCGCGAGCACGGTTCTCACAGCCACGCCGTTGGCAGCGATTGTCAACCCGCAATTGCCCGAAGGTTTCACCGGACAGGCGGCACCTGACACCGGACAGGCGGCACCTGACCAGGCAGCACCCGGCAACGTGGCCGGAGGAGCCACACCACTCACGGGACTCGGCTCGGCTCCGGGAGCCGTGACGGGCGTGAAGGTCGTCGGTGGTCGTCGCAACGTAAAAATCAGTTGGACAGCGCCGGCAGGTGACGGTGGCCAGCCAATTCTCGGTTACACCGTGACGGCAACACCGGGTGGTCGCAGCTGCACCACGCCGGATGCCACGACAACAACGTGTGTCATCGGCAAGCTGGGCGACATGAAGAAGTACACGTTCTCGGTGGTGGCGACGAACATTGTCGGCAACGGCGAGGCGTCGGCTGCATCACGCAACGTGTGGACCCAGCCGAAGGTATCGCGCTCAAAGAGCGCGGTCGCAAAGGACATCGCGCAGTTCGCCGGCTTGAAGGTTCCCGCGTCCGCCAAGTTCTCGGTGAAGGTGATCGGCAAGAAGTCGCCGGGCTTCTGCTCGGTGAAAGCCGGTGCGATCATCGGCAAGGCGTCGGGCCCCTGCAAGGTTCGCGTGAGCGTCACCCGCAAGGGTGTGACGACATCGAAGGACGTGGTCTTGCGCACCGTGCGCTGACACTGGCCACAAACGAAAGGAGGCCCGGGTTCGAGATGAACCCGGGCCTCCTTTCGTTGTACGGTCAGAGTCATGTTCGGTTTCAAGAAAGTCGCAATGGTGTCCCCGGCCGATGCGTTGCCCGGTCGGACAGACCAGACGATGCCCGTGCCCGCCGCACACTTCGTGAACGGCAACCCGTTGGCGGGTCCGTGGCCAGATGGAATGGAGGCCGCGGTGTTCGGTTTGGGTTGTTTCTGGGGTGCCGAGCGCAAGTTCTGGCAGACCGAAGGCGTGTGGTCGACGTCGGTTGGCTACGCGGGTGGCTACACGCCGAATCCCGCATATGAGGAGGTGTGTTCGGGGTTGACGGGCCACACCGAGGTGGTGCTGGTGGTGTTCGACCCGGCCGTCACCACGTACGCGAAGTTGCTGGCGGTGTTCTGGGAATCGCACGACCCGACCCAGGGTATGCGTCAGGGCAACGACGTCGGTACGCAGTACCGCAGTGCGATCTACACGATGAACGATGCACAGCGTGCGGCGGCAACGGCGAGCCGCGATGCGTTCCAGGTGGTGTTGGCAAAGGCCGGTTACGGCGAGATCACCACCGAGATCGCACCGGCGGGTGACTACTTCTACGCCGAGCCGTACCACCAGCAGTATTTGGGCAAGAACCCGAACGGTTACTGCGGGTTGGGTGGCACGGGCGTGTCGTGTCCCGTCGGCGTCGCCGGCGTCTGACGAGCCCTGCCGCCGCATGGCGATGACGTAGGCCGAGAAGAGCCACGTCAATTCGCGCCAAGGGACAGTGCCGGGTTGTTACCCCCAACCGTGTTTGCGGATGTCCTTTCCGTCGGCGTCTTTCGACTTTCCCTGCCAGCGGAGTGCACCCGGTGTTTTCGAAAGGCGCGCCACCAGCCCCTGCATGGGTGTGCCCTCCACTTGTTCGATCATCCTACGTTCGGCGAAGTGTGGGTCGTGTGCGATGTCGGCCATGTCGTACACGGGCCCGACCGCTGCATCGGCTTCCTCGAAGATGCGGATGACTTCTGCCTGCGTGCGCTGCGCGCACCAGGACGTGAGCAGTGAATTGATTTCTGCACGGTGTTCGACTCGGAGGTTGAACGTTGCAAAGCGAGGGTCGTCAGCGACGCCGAGAAGCGCGAGCACGCGCGCGGCCACCGAATCGCTGGACGTGGAGATGCCGACCCACTTGCCGTCGCTGCACCGAAACGTGCCGCGCGGAACGGTGTAGGGAATGCCCGAGCCGAGCCGTTGTTGTTGTTCACCTGTGAGTGCATAGAGCGCTGGCAGCGGCCCCATCATCTGAAAGATGCTCTCGAGCAGCGACACATCGACCACTTGGCCCTCGCCCGAGTGCAATGCGACCATCGTCGAGAAAGCTGCAACGATGCCCGTGACTTCGTCGGTGAGAGCGATCGGTGGCAACAGTGGTCCGCGGTCTGGTTCGCCACTGATGGCCGACAAACCGCTCATCGCCTCGGCGATGGAAGCGAAACCGGCCTTTTGTGCATACGGACCGTCCTGGCCGAACCCGGTGACACGGGTGACGACGAGTTGCGGATTGCGAGCGTGCAACACGTCGGGCCCGAGACCAAGACGCTCGAGAGTTCCGGGGCGAAAGTTCTCGACGAGTACGTGTGCGTCATCGAGCAACGACAACAAGACGTCACGGTCGGCATCGACCTTCAGGTCGAGTGCGATGGTGCGCTTGTTGCGATTGACCATCTTCCACCACAAACCCGTACCGTCGCGCGGGTCTCGCCAGGCCATGTTGCGCATCGAGTCGCCCGTATCGGGGTGCTCGACCTTGATGACGTCGGCGCCGTAGTCGGCGAGATAACGAGCGCAGTTCGGGCCGGCAAGCACCGTCGAGATATCGACGACACGGATGTCAGCGAGGGGGAGCCGTGGCATCGCTGCGGGTCCGTGCCGAATCTTCGATGCTCAGAACCAAGGCCGGTCACGACGGGCCGTGGAGGGGCGTGCCCACCAACGGCCACTGAACTTCCACGCACTGCGACGATCACGCAACGGTGAGGCAACCATTCCACCCGCTGCCACCGTCGCATGCAGAGCGGCGGCGATCGCCGCTGTTTCTTCGTCCGAGGGTTCGGGAGAAATGGAGAGGTTCTGGTTCATGCGCGGATCACCACCGAGGACACCAGTTTGTCGTGCCAGGTCTGCTTTTCCGAATCCCAGAGCATCCAGAGGTAGCCGAGGTAGAAAATCGCTCCCGAGACGAACGACCCGAACAGCCGTCCGACCGCCCGCCCGGTCCCGATGGGCGTCGTTGTGCGGCGGCACACCACGCGCACCCGCATGCGCCGTGACACGGGTCCGGCTCCGGTCGTGGCGATCCAGCGAATCGGGACTACGACAGCAAAGACCACGCTCACGACGAGTGCGGCAATGCCAAGACCAATGGGAGTCCATTCGATCTGGTCGGAGGTGCAGGTGATCGTGTCGTTCGTGGTGTCGCAGTTCTGAACGCCGAGCGCGACGAGGAAAATGCCACCGACGAGAATCGGTGAGGCATAGATGAGCGCGATGACGTTGTCGCCGATGCGCGCAAAGAGACGCACCCAGAAACCCGCGTACTGCCACGCGACGCGTGTCGACGGATCGGGGGGCGGCAGTGAGTTCATCGACGCCGGCTACAGCGGCATGTTGCCGTGCTTGCGACGCGGCAGTTCTTCACGCTTGGTCTGGAGCATCTGCAGGCCGTTGATGAGTTTGATGCGTGTCTCTGCCGGGTCGATGACGTCGTCGACGTAACCGCGCTCGGCTGCGCTGTACGGGTTGGCGTACTTCTCGGTGTAGTCGGCCACCAACTCTGCACGACGCGCGACGGGGTCGGCGGCCTGCTGCAGTTCGCGGCGGTAGACGATTTCGACCGCCCCCTGCGGACCCATCACGGCGAGTTCTGCCGTCGGCCACGCATAGGCGAGGTCGGCACCGATGGACTTCGAGTTCATGACGACGTACGCGCCACCGTATGCCTTGCGCGTGATGATCTGGATGCGCGGAACCGTCGATTCGCAGTACGCGTAGAGCAACTTCGCACCGTGGCGAATGATGCCGTCGTGTTCCTGGTTGACGCCGGGGAGGAAGCCGGGCACGTCGACGAAGGTGATGAGCGGAATGTTGAACGCATCACAGGTACGCACGAAACGCGCGGCTTTCTCCGAGCTTTCGATGTCGAGAACGCCGGCGAATTCCATCGGCTGGTTGCCGACGACGCCCACGACCTGACCATTCAGGCGCGAGAATCCGCAGGTGATGCTTTTTGCCCAGTACGGGAAGTACTCGAAGTACTCGTCGTCATCGACGACCTCGCGGATGACCTTCTTCATGTCGTAGGGCTGGTTCGGCGACGGAGGCAGGATGTCACGCAGCATCGGGCACTGGCGGTTCGGGTCGTCAGACGAGTCGACCGTCGGCGGGTCTTCGAGGTTGTTCTGCGGAAGGAACGAGAGCAGGTAGCGCACATCGTCGAGGCATGCCTTTTCGTCCTGCGACACGAATGTCGCAACACCCGACTTCGAAGCATGGCTCATCGCACCACCCAACTGTTCGAGCGTCACGTCTTCACCGGTCACGGTTTTCACCACGTCGGGGCCCGTGATGAACATGTGGCTGCTTTCACGCACCATGAAAATGAAGTCGGTCATGGCAGGCGAGTACACCGCACCACCGGCGCACGGGCCGAGGATGACCGAGATCTGCGGCACGACACCCGACGACAACACGTTGCGGTAGAAGATGCCGCCGTAGCTGGCGAGCGACACGACGCCTTCTTGGATGCGCGCGCCGGCGCCGTCGTTCAAGCCGACGACCGGGGCGCCAACCTTGAGGGCGAGGTCCATCAACTTGTGGATCTTTTCGGCGAATACTTCACCGAGCGCACCACCGAAGACGGTGAAGTCCTGGGAGAAGACGAACACCTTGCGGCCCTCGACGGTTCCCCAGCCGGTGATGACGCCATCGGTGTAGGGGCGCTCCTCGAGGCCGGCGGCATGCGCGCGGTGGCGGGCGAGCAGGTCGAGTTCCTGGAACGAACCGGGGTCGAGGAAATAGTCGATGCGCTCACGGGCGAGCATCTTGCCCTTTTCGTGCTGACGCTCGACCGAGCGGGGCGATCCCGCGTTGTAGGCCTCGTGCTTGCGCTGGCGGAGGTCCTCGATTTTCGCGTGCATGGGGTTGTCGCTCACCCGCGAGACGCTACTAGCCAGTCGTTGAGGGGGGCGAAGTCGCCTGGGTCGGGGGTGTTGTCGTGACGGCAGCGGGCGCGAGAGTCGTCACCGGGGTGATCGGCGGGGCTGTCGTCGGGCTGGCGACATCGGGTGGCAGCGACGAGGTGGTGGTGGCCGCGGGGTCATTGAGCGTGAAGGCACTCGACAGTGCCTCGAGGTCACCGGTCGTGCTGGTACCCGAAATCTCGATACTCCATTCGCCGGGTGCGGCGAGCGTGAAGTTACCCGTGTCGCCGAGCAGCGCGGCGCCGCGTCGTGTGAGTGGCACGTTGATGAGGTACCCGTCGTAGCCCGGTGCCTTGGGTGTCATGCGCACGGTGAATTCCTGAATGCGGCGTGGCTCGAAAAGTTCGACCAGGATCTGGTTGCGGCCCGTTGTTGCGGGGCTGACCGAGAAGCGCACGCGGAAGCGATCGTTCTCCAACTCTTCGCTGAACGCATAACGAGGGCCGTCGTCGCGCGGGGCCTCGTCGTAGTGGATCGGTGTCGTTGCCATCATCCACGACGTGAGCGCGAGGACCACGACGCCCGCTGTTGCTTCGGTGCCGACCGCCCGTCGTAGATGCGAGGAGATGTTTTCGTTGAGCGTGGAGACCCGCTGCATGCGCGTGAGCACGAACCGGCGGGTCACCCAGGTTGCATACGTCATGAACCCGACGAAGAGAATCTTGAGCGTGACGAGGCGGCCGTGTTGGCTGGTGACGAGACTGAAACCGTCGAAGCGGTAGGTGGCGATGACGCCGGTGACTATCGCGAGCGGCACGGCACGCGTCGCGATGCGTCCGAAGCCGCGGACGGCTTGCACGAGGTCGATCTCGCCCGGGCCGATGAGCACGACGCGCGAGAGAAGAACGAGACCTCCGAACCACGCCGACACCGCCACCATGTGCACGATGCCCGACGCATAGCCGAGTGGTGGGAGGCGGCCGCCGGTGCGGTCGAAGCCGTAGGTGACGGCGAGCGCGGCGATGATGCCGACACTCATCAACTGTGTGCCCGGGTCGAGAACGTGTTGCGGGTTCCACACGGCCCAGATGGCGAAGAGGCAGATGAGGACACGGAAGAGCAACGCCTTCCCCGGCCATGTGTCCCAGAGATCCCGCCAGGTATTGGGACTGATCGAGGCGGTGACGCCCCTACCCGTGTACTGCGCGGTCGTGTAGATGGCGACGAGAACGAGAGCAGCGACGTTCAACACGACGACGATGCGCAGAAAACGTCGGCAGACCGCGTACTCGACGCCCTCGGGCCAAGCGAACAGAATGAGGATCACCCCGCCGACGAGTGTCGCGGAGAAGATGTAGGCGAGAAGCCGGAAGAGGCCGAGCGGTCCCCCGACGCGCGGCGACTTCTCGACGACGGGGTTCCCGTCGCCGGGGGCTACCGGCGCTGGAATCGTGGTGCCCGTGGGTAACGACGTCGACGTGGTGGGCGTGGCGATCGAAGAGGTGAAGCTGAATGCTCCACTGCTGCCGTCGGGAAGTGCCCAACTCACGACACAGGCTCCCGCGGCGGGAACCTGTGTGAGTGGTGCACTGACGGTTTTCAGGTCGGTGCCGAGTTGTGCCGCGCCGAGGCTGACGATGTTGCCGTCGCAGACGAGAGAGAGTCCCATCTGATCGACGTCGTTCGGGTTGGCGAGCGGGTTCGTGAAGACGAGTTGCAGTTGTGTGGGGGCGACGGTGACGTTCTCGCTCGGTGCAGGGTTCGACGACGACAAGGTGTTGTCCCCCACCGCGTTCGCCGTGGCCGCCGAGCAAAGTGCAGCCCAGAGCCCGAAGAGGAATCCGACGACGATGGGGGCGAAAACCGACGACCGGACACGATGACGGACGGGAAACATGACGCTCTGCACGGTAGCCAATTCGCCGTGTGCGACGGGTCACGCCGCACCCACTCGGTAGGCTCGGTCCGTGGCCGTGCAATCGCTCTACCGTCGCTACCGGCCGCGCCGATTCAGTGAACTGCGCGGCCAGGAGCACATCGTTCGCGCGTTGCGCAATTCGGTGATCAACGAGCGAGAGGGTCAGGCGTACCTGTTTTCGGGGCCGCGCGGTACGGGTAAAACCTCGACTGCCCGCATTCTCGCCAAGGTGTTGAACTGCGAGTCACCCGTCGAGGGTGAACCGTGTTGCGAATGTGCATCGTGTGTCGCCGTCGAGGCCGGTACCAGCTACGACGTCATCGAGCTCGATGCAGCCAGCAACAACGGTGTGGAAGCGGCGCGCGAACTCATCGACAGGGCGGGGCTCGGTAGTCCCGGTCGCCACCGCGTGTTCATTCTCGACGAAGTCCACATGTTGTCCAAGCCCGCCGAGGCGGCGCTTCTAAAGACCCTCGAAGAGCCACCGTCACACGTTGTTTTCGTTCTTGCGACCACCGACCCGCAGAAGGTCAGTGAAACCATCCGCAGCCGCACCCAGCACCTGCAGTTCCACCTGCTGGCGATGCACGACCTCGCCGAGCACGTGCGTTTCATCGTCGCCGATGCGGGTCTCGAAGTCACCGACGCCGCGATCGAACAGGTCCTCGTGCAAGGAGGGGGAAGTGCCCGCGACACCTTGTCGGCGCTCGAACTGGTCGTTGCGGCAGGCGGCGTCGCGCCAGAGGCCGTCGATCTCGACGATTTCATCGAAGCGATCATCGACGGCGAACCGGCTCGCGCACTCGCCGCCGTCGCCTTTGCCGTGCAACAGGGTCACGACCCTCGCACACTCGGCGATCAACTCGTGCGCCACCTGCGCGAGGCGTTCCTCACGCAGGTGGCGCCAGAACTCGTGCAACTGCCCGTGGAACGTGCCGAGCACGTGGCTGCATGGGCACAGCGCATGGGTAACGGCTCGATCGTTCGATCGATGGAGGCCATCGGCGACACGCTCATCGAGATGCGTCATGCACCCGACGCGCGCCTGTTGCTCGAAGTGTCGCTGATGAAATTGTGCAGTCCGGGTGACTCGGGTGACGTGTCGGGTCTCATCGCACGCATCGAGCAACTCGAACGCGCGGTTGCCCGCGCTGCATCTGCTGCACCTGCGACACCGCCGCCACCGCGCGACCCTGCCACGGGGCGCGCGAAGTTGGGAGGTGCGGCACGGCCGGCCAGCGACACGCCGCGCGCCGCACCCGAGCCGAAGGTGGTGAAGCCCCCGGCGCCACAGGCGCATGAAAAGTTGGCAGGCGAGGTCGCCCCTCCGCCGGTACCGGTTGCCGAACGTGTGCCGTTACCGGCAACGGCTACGGCGGGCACTACGCACAGCGCGGCCGAATTGTGGCCACAGGTGCTGACCTCACTCAAGCCGTTGGTGCGTGCCCTCTACAGCGCGTGCAGTGTGTCGTCGCCGGGTCCCGACACGGTGGTCCTGAGCGCCCCGAACGCGGTGCACCAGGCGAAGTGCAACGAACACGTCGCCATCGTCGCGGCGGCGTTCGAAAAGGTGACCGGCCGGAAGATCGGGTTGAACGTCGATGTTGGAGACACGGCCAAAGACAGGTCGGCTGGGGTGCCCCGGGCATCACACCCGAAAGCTGCAAGCAACGAAACTCCCCACGACGACCATGAAACGACCGGATCGTCCGACGCGCAGGTTGTTCCCGCTGAAAGCGCACTTGATCGCATCAGCCGCAGTTTTCCCGGGTCGAAGGTGATCAACGAGGACCACGGCAAGTGAGTGCGTACACCCCACCGGTGCAGGCGCTCATCGATGAACTCGGAAGGCTTCCGGGGGTCGGACCGAAGTCGGCACAGCGCATTGCACTGCACCTGTTGAAGGCCGAGGATCACGATGTGGCCCGTCTGGCCGAGGCAATCGTGATCGCCAAGAAACGCGTTCGTTTTTGTGAACGTTGTTTCAACATCGCCGACGAGAATCTCTGCCCGATTTGCACGGACACCCGCCGCGAGGGTTCGATGTTGTGCGTCGTCGAAGAGGCCCGTGACATCATCGCGATCGAGAAGACGGGCGTGTTCCGTGGCCGCTACCACGTTCTGTTGGGTGCGATCAGTCCAATGGACGGCATCGGACCGGAACAGTTGAAAATCCGCGAACTACTGACACGGCTCGAGCCCGAGACCGTGCGTGAAGTGATCGTGTGCACGAACCCCACCATCGAGGGTGACGTCACCGCGATGTACCTCGCACGCGCCCTCAGCACGCTCGACATCAAGGTGACACGTATCGGTACGGGGCTACCCGTGGGTGGCGACCTTGAATATGCCGACGAGCTGACCCTTGGTCGTGCGCTCGAGGGCCGCCACGAACTGCGTGACTAGTGCAACAGCCGCCAATAATTTGCACCACGATCACCCGAAACCGACCCCCGAACTGTAATTTGGCGGCGTGACGAATCTCTCCGAAAAAGTCGTCCCACCTGCTCTGATCGACGTGGTTCGTGCTATCCCCGAAGCCTGCTACAGACGCTCGACCGTGCGTGGTCTCTCCTACGTTGTACGCGACGCTGCGCTTTATGCGGTCCTGCTGTACGCCCTGGTCACCGTCGATGTGTGGTGGGCGGTGCCCTTGTTGTGGTTGGCAACGGGTCTGTCCATCAGCGGCATTTTCGTCATCGGCCATGATGCATCACACAACGCCCTGTTCGACTCGAAGCGCCTCAACACTTTCGTGGCGAAGCTCGCACTGCTGCCGTCGGCCCACGTGGAGTCAGCCTGGGATTTCGGACACAACCGCGTCCATCATGGTCACACCGTGAAACAGGGCATGGACTTCGTTTGGCATCCGGTCACCGCCGAAGAGTGGTCGACGATGGGTCGTGTTGAGCGTCTGCGTCACCGATTCGAGTGGTCGTGGCTCGGTGCGGGTGTCTACTACGGACGCAACGTGTGGTGGAACAAAATGATGCGTTTCACCACGGAGGGCAAACTCGGCGGCACCATCGCGCGTGAGCGTCGGGTGATGTCGTTGTTCCTCACGCTTGCCGCCGCCGCGGTCGGCTACGCCGGTTGGCGCGCGTACGGAAACGTGCCCGGAATCTCCTGGATGATCGTCAAGGTCGTCGTCGTTCCCTGGCTGCTGTTCACCTGGATGATCGGCTTCGTCGTCTACGTCCAACACGTCAACGACGAGATTCGCTGGTACCCGCGCCGCGAATGGACGAAGTTCCGCGGTCAGATGGAGGGCACCACCAACCTTCGCATCCCCCGCGTGTTGAACTTCTTCCTCCACAACATTTTCGTGCATGTGCCGCACCACGTCGATATGCGTATTCCGTTCTACCGACTGCCGCGCACGATGCGATCCATCGAGTCACAGTTTCCGGGCATCGCCATAACGAAGAAATTGCGTCTGCGCGACTATCTCTCGACGACGGTTGGCTGCAAGGTGTACGACTTTGACGCCGGCAAGTGGTCGCGCTACCCGGTCAACTCTGCGGCCTAGAGAGCCACATCGTTGGTCGCGCCGTGACGGCGTGCGAGGGGCGACAGCGGATAGATGCTCCGCTTTCCACCGGCGAGAACTGCAACGATGCAGACAATGCCGAAGGCCGGCAATCCCTTCCAACCGAACAACTCGGTACCGATGGCGATGCAGGCGAGTGGCGTCTTTGACGCCGCTGCAAACACTGCGACGAGGCCAAGCGCGGCGAACAACGACACCGAGGCGTCAGTGACGCGGGCGAATTGGGCACCGGCGAGTGCCCCCATCACGAAAAGCGGCAGCATCTCTCCACCAACGAATCCGCTGCCGAGCGAAACCGCGGTGAAAATCATCTTCCACACGAAGGCGATGGCGGCGACGCCCACTGCACCGGTCAGCGCACTGTCGACCAGGTCGTACGACACCCCGAGATAGAGTCGGGAGTCGGCGAGCGCCACCAGACCAAGCACACACAAGCCACCGACGGCCGGACGTGCCGGTGCCCAGGAAATGGTGCGTGCGAAGGCATCCTTCACGAAGCACTCGACTGCGATGAAGACCCCGGCAACACCGCCAAAGAAAATTCCGGCGACGACGTACCGCCAAAGATGCGGCCAATCGAGGTTCAGTGCATCGGTGCGGAACAGCTGGTTGTGTTCGATGCCGACGGCCCGTGCCGTGATGTGTGCGATCACGCTCGACGCGACGGCAAACGGTAGGACGGACAGATGACGTCGTGACACACGCTGCACCTCGAGGGCGAAAAGCCCGCCGGCTGCGGGCACCCCGAACAGCCCGCCGAATGCGGCGGCAACGGCACACACGAGCAACGCCGAGCGCGACCTGCGGTCGATGCCCAAGCGCCGTGCTGCCCCGTCGACCACGCTCGCAACGATCTGTACCGCTGCGCCCTCCCGCCCGACGCTGGCGCCGACCAAGTGCGATGCGACGCTTCCCGACCAGACCATCGGTGCCATGCGCGCGGGGACATCACCGTCGGGAACGTGGGCTGCATCCAGAACCAGGCTCGTGCCACCCGCGGCCGGTTGGCCGAAGCGGTGATAGAGGAAGCCGACGACGAGGCCACCGACGGGCAACAGCCAGACGAGCCAGTCAAGGTCGGTGCGTGTCGTTGTCGCCCAATTCAGCGACCCGAGAAACAGAGCAGCGAGCAGACCACCAGCGACGCCGATGAACGTGGCGCCGACGGTGTGGACGAAGAGTGTCCTAGAGCGAGCGGACAATGATCGCGTCGCCCTGGCCGCCACCTCCGCACAAAGCGGCCGCACCCATACCACCGCCGCGGCGACGAAGTTCGTGGAGCAGGTGCAAGGTGATGCGATTACCACTCATGCCGATGGGGTGGCCGAGCGCGATGGCACCACCGTTCACGTTCGTGATTTCGTCGGTGATACCGAGTTCCTTCATCGATGCGATGCCCACCGCAGCAAAGGCTTCGTTCAGTTCGAAGAGGTCGAGGTCGGAGACTTTCCTGCCGACCTTTGCAAGCGCAGCCTGAATCGCGCGACTGGGCTGGTGGAGAAGCGAGATGTTGTCGGGTCCGGCAACGAGGCCGTACGACACCACCTCACCGAGTGGTCTGACGCCGCAGGCATCGGCAGCCTTTTTGCTCATCACGATGACGGCACTACCACCGTCGCTGATCTGCGATGCGTTGCCTGCCGTGATCGAGCCCTCCTTCACGAAGGCCGGTTTCAGACCGCCGAGTGATTCACCGGTGGTACCGGGGCGAACACCTTCGTCAGTGTCGAACATGAGGGGGTCGCCCTTGCGTTGAGGGATGGCAACCGGAACGATTTCCTCGCCGAGACGTCCTTCTTTGATTGCATTCGCCGCACGCTCGTGGCTCTTTGCGGCGAATTCATCTTGAGCGGCGCGGCTGATTCCACCCGCGTTGTACTTTTCGGTGCCCTCACCCATGAGGCAGGCATCGAAAGCACACCACAGACCGTCCTTGATGATCGCGTCGGCAAGCTCCGTGTTTCCGTAGCGGAAACCGCCGCGCGCACCGCTCGCGATGTAGGGCGCACCGGTCATCGACTCCATGCCGCCGGCAACGACGATGTCGGCATCGCCGGCCTGGATCATTTGGTCGGCGAGATAAATGGTGTTGATTCCCGACAGGCACACCTTGTTGACGTTGACCGCGGGCACGCGCAACGGAATGCCCGCCTTGATCGCCGCCTGACGTGCCGGCACCTGGCCTTGGCCGGCCATCAAGACCTGGCCCATCATCACGTGGTCGACCCGGTCGGGTTCCACGTTCGCGCGCGACAGTGCCTCGGCGATGGCCATGGCACCGAGCTCGGCGGCGCTGAATCCTGCGAGCGCCCCGCTCATCTTGCCGATCGGTGTGCGTGCTCCGCTGACGATGTATGAACCTGGCATGGCGGCAAGCCTAGGCGTTTCCCGCCAACGCGACGGTACCCGTGGGTAACCTCTCCGCATGGCTGGCAACACCGCTTCAGGAACGATGGCTGAGATCCGCGATGCGATTCTCACGGGCGCCGATTCGGCAACGATCGGAAAGTTACCGATACCGGCGGCGTACCGCGGTGCGCACCTGTTGAAATCGGAGACCTCAATGTTCGAGGGCGTGGCATCCAACGACAAGGACCCTCGCAAGAGCCTCCACGTCGGTGACGTACCGACACCCGAGCTTGCGCCCGACGAGGTGTACGTCGCTGTGA
Source organism: Actinomycetota bacterium (assembly GCA_016870865.1). Classification (GTDB taxonomy): domain Bacteria; phylum Actinomycetota; class Acidimicrobiia; order Acidimicrobiales; family Ilumatobacteraceae; genus F1-20-MAGs119. The sequence continues at coordinate 183,616 of VGAC01000001.1, read as the reverse complement.
TGGCGTCGTCGATCAATTTCAACACGGTGTGGAGCAGCATCTTCGAGCCCGTGTCGAGTTTCGGTCCGATGCAGCGACTCGCGCGTGAAAGTGAATGGGCCAAGCGCCACGATCGTGATTATCAGGTCGTCGGCAGCGATGCATCGGGTGTCGTGCTGCGTGTCGGTGCTGCCGTGCGCAACTGGAAAGCGGGCGACCGTGTGACCGTGCATTGCAATCACGTCGACGACCAGGACCAGTCGGCACACAACGACTCGATGATCGCGGCAAACCAACGCATCTGGGGTTATGAAACCAACTTCGGGGGTCTCGCCGATCTCGCGGTGGTGAAGGCCAACCAATTGATGCCCAAGCCCACTCATCTGTCGTGGGAGGAAGCGGCAGTCAACGCCCTGTGCAACTCGACCAGTTACCGGATGCTCGTGTCAAAGAACGGTGCACAGATGAAGCAGGGCGACGTCGTTCTCATCTGGGGTGCCACGGGTGGAATCGGGGCATACGCGGTGCAGTACGTGCTCAACGGTGGCGGGATCCCCGTCGGCGTCGTCAGCTCGGCCGGGAAGGCGAAGATCCTCCGCGAGATGGGCTGTGAGGCGGTCATCGACCGCAAGTCGGCGAATTACCGGTTCTTCGATGACGACGGCAACCACGACGAAAAAGAGTGGCGTCGCCTCGGGTCCGATATCCGCGACCTTGTTGGTGAGGACCCCGACATCGTCTTCGAGCATCCCGGACGTTCGACGTTTGGTGCATCGATGTACGTGGCAAAGCGTGGTGGCACGGTTGTCACGTGTGCAGCGACGAGTGGTTTCATGATGGAATTCGACAACCGTCACTTCTGGATGCGACTCAAGCGTCTTGTCGGCAGCCACTTCGCCAACTACCGCGAAGCGTGGGAGGCCAACCGTCTGATTGCCAAGGGGATGATCCACCCCGTCATGTCGCAGGTTTTCGACCTGAACCAGGTGGGTGAGGCGGCTCATCAGGTCCACCACAACATGCACGAGGGCAAACTGGGGGTGTTGTGTCTGGCCCCCGATCCGGGCCTCGGTATCGACGATCCCGCACTGCGGGCAAAGGCCGGCGAGGGGAATATCAACATGTTTCGCCAGTAGGCGAAGCAAAATGGGACGATGGAGCCATGCTGCTGACCGAGATCGACCACGTTGCCATCGCCGTTCGTGACCTCGAAGCGGCCATCGACTACTACCATCGCGCCTTCGGTGCGGAGGTCGAACACCGCGAAGTCGTCGAAAGCGACGGCGTCGAAGAGGCACTGCTGAAGGTCGCCGAAAGCTACGTGCAGTTGCTCACGCCGACCCGCGAAGACTCACCCGTTGCCAAGGCGATCGAAAAGCGCGGTGAAGGTCTCCATCACATCGGGTACCGCGTCGCGGACTGTGGCAAGGCTCTCGAGGCGATGATCGCGGCCGGTGCACAACCCATCGACAAGGCGCCACGGCCCGGCAGCCGCGGGACAACCGTCGCCTTCATCCACCCCAAGGGTTCGTTCGGCACGCTCATCGAGCTGGTGCAGGAGTAGACCACGCCCTACGTCGCCGCGCTCCTTGGTCTTGCGGCCGGCTATTGGGTGGTCGACACCGCCCAGAAGAACCTGCGCCGTATCCGCAAGTACACCCTGCACATCGGCCTGCCGCAGACGGCTGCGATCGCCACCTGGACTGCCGTGGGTGCCCTCCTCATCCACCGTGAGGCAACACGCGCTTTTCTCACCGTTGCCGCCATCGCGGTGTTCACGGGGCTGTTGGCCTTGTCGATCATCGATGCCTACACCCACCGTGTGCCGCGCTATGTGACCGGCCTGATGATCGTGACCGGTACCCCCACGATCGTGCTCGACGCCATCTGGCACTGGGACCCGACCGACTTGTTGCGGGGCGTTGCCGGTGCTGTCGCGTTGTTCGTCGTGTATTACCTCATCTCTGCGGTGTCGCGAGGCGGATTCGGAAAGGGTGACGTCATGCTCGCCCCGTCCGTTGGTTTGTTGCTTGCCTACCGTGGCTGGGATGTTCTGATCCGTGGCACCGTGTACACCTTCGTGCTCGCCGGGGTGGTGAGTGCGGTGTTGTTGGCGATGCGTGCCCTTGATCGTCGCGACCGCATCGCGTTCGTGCCCTACATCGCCACGGGCGCGTTCATTTCTTTCCTCGTTTAGGCCCTCGAGGTGAGCCGTCTAGGCTCGGGCCATGAGTGAAATCGAGGACAGGCTCGCCATTGGCGACGTGATCATCCGATATGCGGACTCGATCGACCAGTGCGACTACGACCGGTACTGCACGTGTTTCACGGACGATCTGGTGGTCACCGGTTTCGGACCGAGTCCAATCGAGGGCCTCGCAAAGTACCGCGAATGGGTATCGGCGGCCCGCGGCAAGTACGGACGCACGCAACACCTCATCGGCAACATCCAAGTAACCCTGAACGGAGATGAGGCGAAGCTGCGCAGTTACGTTCAGGCGACGCACGAGGATCCATCCGACCCCGACCACTTGGTTGTGTTGTGGGCGGCCTACGTCGATGACATGGTCCGGACGGCACAGGGTTGGAAGATCAAACGGCACCACCTCGACGTCCTCGTCAACCGTCGTCGCGTCAAGGTTTCCTCGATCTGACGCTCCGGTCGTGAAGGTTCACCTCATCGACGGCACGTACGAGCTGTACCGCCAGCACTACGGCCAGGCCGTGCGACACAGCGAACCGCCACCGTTGGCGGCGACCATCGGAGTCCTGTCGTCGACGCTGCAGTTGATTGCCGATGGTGCGACGCACCTGGGCGTCGCCACCGACCATGTGATCGAGAGCTTTCGCAACGGTCTCTATTCCGGCTACAAGACGAGTGATGGTATGGAACCGGTGCTACTGCACCAGATCCCACTGCTTGAAGACGCGCTGCGGGCGCTCGGTGTCACGGTGTGGGCGATGGAGGAGTACGAAGCCGATGATGCATTGGGCAGTGCGGCCGCCGTGGCGGCGGCCGACCCGCGCGTGAGGCAGGTCTTGATGCTGTCGCCCGACAAGGATCTCGGCCAGTGCGTGGTGGGCAGACGTGTCGTGCAGTTCGACAGGCGCAACAATCTCCTCATCGACGACGCCGCGATTCGTGAGAAGTTCGGAGTGGGGCCCGAATCGATCGCCGACTATCTGGGTTTGGTGGGCGACACATCCGACGGTTTTCCGGGTTTGTCGGGATGGGGGGCCAAGAGCGCATCCGCTGTGCTGGCGAAGTGGAAGTCGATCGAGGCGATCCCCGACGACGAGACCGAGTGGGATGTTCAGGTGCGTGGTGCCACGAAGTTGGCCGCGACGTTGCGCGACAACCGTGAAGCGGCAGCACTCTTCAAGCGAATCGCCACCATCGTCACCGATGTGGCGGTCGGGAATGTCGACGACTGGTGCTGGTCGGGCCCGACGAGCGACTTCGCGGAATTGGCAAGTGACATTGGTCAGCCGAACCTGTCGAAGAAAGCCGACGCGCTGGCCTCGCGTGCCAAAACGACGGGTACGTGACAACTCACGTAACAACTGAGGTGACGGCCAGGCGGTCTGCGGCACACGCCTGATCCGGTGGAGGCTGCTGCGTTCCCGCCCTGACCTGGTTGACCGGGCCGACGTTGCACAGGACCCGACCGCCACCTCACTTGCTGCTGTTGTGATGCTATCGGTGGATAGCCTGCGACATCCGGTACAGGTATCGGGAAGAGTGCGAGAGCGGCCGAATCGGCAGCACTGGAAATGCTGTGACCTCGCAAGGGGTCCGTGGGTTCAAATCCCACCTCTTCCGCCAGACATCATTGTTTGACTACATTGCCCGAGGTGGCAACCGAGGCAAACTCAGGCGCGGACCATGCGGTCGACGAGCAGGCGATGCGTGACGCGTTGGGCGAAGCACGCATGGCCTTGGCTCACGGTGACGTCCCTGTCGGCGCTGTCGTGGTGCACAACGGTGAGATCATCGCTTCACGCCACAACGAACGCGAAAAGTCCGGTGATCCCACGGCGCATGCCGAGGTGCTTGCTCTGCGCGATGCCGCCGCCCGTCTGGGTCGCTGGCGCCTCGAGGATTGCACGCTTTATGTGACCCTCGAACCGTGTGTGATGTGTGCCGGTGCGTTGTTGAATGCGCGCATCGGCCGACTGGTGTTCGGGGCTCCCGACCCGAAGGCGGGTGCAACCTCGAGTCTCTACAACGTGTGCGTCGACCCGCGTTTGAACCACAATCCGCCGTTCCGTCACGGCGTGCTGGCCGTCGAGTGTTCGGCTCTTGTTTCTGACTTTTTCGCCGAACGCCGATAGCGTCAACGATCGGAAGGGTGCCAGAGCGGCCGAATGGGACGGTCTCGAAAACCGTTGTGGGTTTGTGCCCACCGTGGGTTCAAATCCCACCTCTTCCGCCAGAAAGCCCGCCGCCAGGCGGGCTTTTTTCATTCCCGTCTACTTGACGTTGAGTTGTGTTGTGCGAGCGACCCCGGTGGTCGACCCGATGCGAGGTGTGATGGTGATTTTCCACCGACCGCGGGACAGAGCGGTCGCTTTGCAAGTGACTTTGATTGACGATTGAGCGCAACGGATCGTTTTGCGGGCGGATCCTTTCGTGGCCACAACCGAATACGTCACGCCTTCGACCCGCGCAAACGAAATGCTGCCACCCGACTTTCCGGCAACGACTTTGACCGCTGCGGGTTTGCCGGGCGCAGGAATGGTGGACGTCGACGACGAGGATGGGGGGGCTGCGGGAGCCGAATACGACACTCGTACAGTGGGGGTGGAGAACGTGAAGCCCGATGCCCGAATGACGACGGCGTCGTCGGTCACCGAGACGGAACTCGTAGACGTTTTCGCCGTGCCTTCCGTTTCGAAGACCTCGATCTTGAACGATGACGACTTGGTGACCGTGTCACCCCACAGGCACTTCGCCATTTCCATCGGGACGTTTGCTTCGTAAATCCCCAAATGCTCGGTGGTTCCGTTCGAGCGGAAGTGTGGAGCAGAGATCTTCAAGTCAAGCTTTCCACCGGTGAAGGTGGGGAGCGGATGCCCGTACCCATTCTCGGAGGTCATGATCGCAGGCTTTTCGATGCAGTCTTGCTTGATCGGATAAAAGCGACCATCAGACACGGTCATGCTGAAGTGTCGGACTTCGTAGTCACCGCGACCCGCAGGATCCGTCAGACTTGTGTTGTTGCTGATGACCATGTACACGAGGGGCGTTCCCTCCATCGTGATTCGTGATGCACCGGACGTCGACAGCTTTTTGACCGTGACACTTGCCTCGGTCAACTTGCCTGAAACGTGAGTAGGCAACACCCAACTCGTTCGAATGGTTGCGCGAAACTTGGTGTCGCGCGGCAAGGAATTGGCGTCGCGGTCACCGTTCGTTCCACTCGAGGCAATCGACGTCTGCAAGAGCAAGTTCCCGGTGTAGTTGACCAGGTGGGTGACCGTCAGTTCGGTTCGACCGTCGAGCGCCGTGATTCCGGGAATCGTCCAATTGCGGTTTGCTGGCTGGCCATTCGCGCCGTTCCCGATGGTGTTCGTGGAAGTGCCTTCGACCCACGAGCCATTGATGAAGGCAGAGACCGACTCAACACAATCGAGTTGAGTTGGTGTCAAACAGACGTCGACGATGAAGTCGCGTCGTCTCACGGCGTTTGGTCCAGCATTCACCGGATACTCGGCTGGCGGTGCGACTGGCGCCCAATCCGCTGCGCGGGCATCACGGTCTCGGCCCGGAGTTTGGACAATTCCCGCCAGCAGAGCCGCCATGACCGCTATGCACACTTTCCGAACTGCCGTCCTTGATGTCATTGAAGAAATATAGACCAGAATCGAAGGTCAATTTTCCGCAGCTATTTGGGTAATCAGGTGCAGGTGGATTCTTTGTCGGGAATCTTGAGATCGACGAGATAGGCGTCGACGCGGTCGGTGACGCACTCACTGGTGCCGTAGCCGGTGTGTTGATTTTCGGTTGCGATGATGAGACGACCGTCGGTGAGAGCTGCCGCCATCTTGCGTGACGATTCGAGTGGTGTGGCCGCATCACCCGTGGTGCCCACGACGACGATGGGGCCGATGCCGATATTCGCGACGCGCGACCTGGGTTTTGACTGCACAGGCCAGAGTGCGCAGTTGTAGCCGATTGCGAAGAATCTGCCGAGGCGCGGTGCGACCGCCTCAAACTTTGGGAGTCCGGCCGCGACGTCGTCGACCGTTTCATCGCCGTCGTCGTCCAGGCAACTGATCGCGATGAACGCCTCGAGCAGGTTGTCGTAGCTACCGTCGGGGCGACGCTGGTAGTAGTCGTCGTAGAGAGCGAGCAAGCCGGTTCCGTCGGCAATCGGCTTCTTCGTGGCATCGGCGATTGCTTCGGCAAGCGTGGGCCAGAGTGCCGATGAATACATGGCATCGACCACCGCGGTGTACGCAACCGTCGACGTGACGAGGGTTCGCTTGTCATTGACGAACAACGGGTCACGTTCGACGCGGCGCACCATTTCATCGAAAAGTGCCGCGGGGTTGCCGTAGTTGTGGGCGGCGCATGTCTTGCGTGTCGCACAGTCGGCGAAGAACTTGTTCAGTTCGCGTTCGAAACCGGCGGCCTGGTCGAGGCCTGCCTGCAGATACGACGCATTCGGGTCCGAGGCACCATCGAATACCGCTGCTCGGACCGTGTTGGGGAAAAACCTTGCCCACGTTGCACCGAGTTCACTGCCGTATGAGAACCCGAAGAACGAGATCTTCTCATAACCAAGCGCACGGCGCAGCGTGTCGATGTCGCGGGCACTGGCAACAGTCGAGATGTAGGGCAGGATCTCGCCGCTCTTGGACTGGCACGCATCGTTGAAGGCCTGTGTATCGTCGATCAATCGCTGGCGTCTGTCCGGTGTGTCGTAGGCGATCTCGGCCGAGAAGTAGGGGTCGACTTCATCGACACAGTCGACGTGGGGCTCGGACACGCCCGTACCGCGAGGATCGAAGGCGACGATGTCGAAATTGTCGATGAGACGTTGGGAAAAATAGAACTCGGCATCGTTGGCCATCGAGGCACTTTCGGCGCCGGGGCCTCCACGATTGACGAAGAGTGGTCCAACCGAGGGCGATTTGACGGCAGGTCGCATCCGTACGGCGAGTGTGAACGACCCGACCGAAGGGTTCTCGTAGTCGTATGGCACCTCGAGTGACGCACACTTCAATTTCGCCGAGTCTTCGCAGGCCGACCATGTGATGGGTTGAACTGGTGGTTGGGGAATCGAACTGGATGCAGCAAGTGTCGTTGTCGGGTTCGCACCGACGGGCGTCAAGGTGCCGGGGTTCCCGATCGTGGCGCCGGTGCTGGTCGAAGTCGCCGAGTCGGTGGATCCACACGAGGCGAGTACGGCGACCGTGACCGTGATGCGAATGACCGACCGAACAGGGGACGGTCGACGCATGGGTTCATAGGCTACGACCTCTAACCTCTCGAGGGTGCGCATGAATCCACACATGATGCTGCCGGGAGACGCAAGTGCGGTCGCCGGAGCGAAGCTCGGGCGACGGCAGTTTCGTCGGGTGTGGACCTTCGCACGGCCCTACAAATTGTCGATCGCCGGCTTTCTCGGGGCGATTCTCGTCTCGGCTTTGCTGGCCCTTGCCCCACCGCTGTTGTTCCGCGCGATTCTCGACACAGCCATTCCCGAAGCCGACAAGGGCCTCGTCACCGTTCTCGGAGCGATCTTGGTGCTGGCCGCGCTGGGCGACGCATTGTTGGCCATCGTGCAGCGGTGGTACTCGTCGCGTATCGGTGAGGGTTTGATCTACGACTTGCGTGTTGCTCTGTTCGACAAGGTGCAGCAGATGCCGATCGCCTTCTTCACGCGCACCCAGACCGGTTCACTGATCAGTCGCCTCAACAACGACGTCGTTGGTGCGCAGACAGCGCTCACCACCACGCTTGGCAGTGTTGTGTCGAACGTGGTTGTTCTCACGACGACCCTGACGGCAATGATCGCCCTCGAGTGGCGGCTCACCGCGCTGTCGTTGGTGGTGTTACCCCTCTTCATTTTCCCCGCCAAGCGCGTTGGCCAAAAGCTGCAGGAGATTGCGCGCGAACAGATGGGCCTCAATGCCGAGATGAATACCCAGATGACCGAGCGCTTCAATGTGTCGGGTGCCCTGCTTGTCAAACTGTTCGGGCGTCACCGCGACGAAGTCGAGGCGTTTGGCCGGCGAGCCGGAGGGGTGCGTGACACCGGTGTGCGTGCCGCGCTCTACGGCCGGGTTTTCTTCGTGGCGCTCGGCCTCGTCGGTGCGTTGGGAGCCGCGGCGATCTACGGAGTCGGTGCCCACCTCGTTGTCGACGGTGACATCTCTGCCGGAACGCTCGTGGCCATGGCGGCGTTCGTCCAGCGCATCTATCAACCCCTGACGGGCCTCACGAACTCACGGATCGAGGTGATGACCGCGTTCGTCAGTTTCGAGAGGGTGTTCGAGGTGCTCGATGCCCCGGTGATGATCACCGACTCGCCCGCTGCGGTCGACCTGGTTGACGCGAGGGGAGCAATCGAACTGCGCAATGTCGTCTTTAGGTATCCGGCCGGCCGCGAGGTGTCGATCGCGTCGCTCGAGGCCCCCGGCGTGATGCAGGAGAGCGACCCCGACAGCGACGTGCTGCGGGGAGTTTCGTTTCGTGTCGAGCCGGGCGAGACGGTCGCCCTCGTCGGCGCCAGTGGCGCCGGAAAGAGTACGCTCGCCGCACTCGTTCCTCGTCTCTATGACGTAACGGCTGGTGCGGTACTGATCGACGGTCATGATGTCCGCTCATTGACCCTGGAGTCGCTGCGCTCCACCATCGCGGTGGTGTCGCAGGATCCGCACTTGTTCCACGAATCGATCGGCGACAACCTGCGTTATGCGAAACCTGATGCAACGGTTGATGAAATGCGTGTGGCGTGCACGGCCGCGCGCATCATCGACACGATCGATACGTTGCCCGACGGGTTCCGTACCGTCGTGGGTGAACGTGGCTACCGCATGTCGGGTGGAGAAAAACAGCGTCTGGCAATCGCGCGTTTGCTGCTCAAGAACCCGACGATCATGGTGCTGGATGAGGCGACGAGCCATCTCGACAACGAGAACGAGGCAGCAGTTCAGGCCGCTCTCGACGAAGCATTGCGGGGACGTACCGCACTTGTCATCGCACACCGCCTGAGCACGGTGCGCAGCGCCGACCGCATCGTGGTGCTCGACCGGGGGCGCATCGTCGAGTCCGGTACGCATGAAGAACTGATGGAACGTGACGGGCTCTATGCAGCGCAGGTACGTGCCGGCTCGGCCGAGGGGATTCTTTCGTGAGCCTTCTCGAAGATGACTTCGGCAACGAGGGCTTCGGGGACGAACCCGAGGGTGGGGAGCCGGCAGACCGGACGCTGAGCGTCAGCGAATTCAACGATGCGGTCAACCGTGTACTGGGCCGCGGGTTCAGCACCGGGGCCTGGGTGCAGGGCGAGGTCGTGAAGTGGCGTGTGGTTGGTCGCCATGCGTACTGCCAACTCGTCGAGAACAGGAACGGTAAGTCCATCGGGACGCTCGAAGCGACGTTCTTTGATAGCGATCTCGTGCGGGTGAACAACACACTGCGCGAACACCGGGTGGCGATGAAAGACGGCATCAAGGTTCGGGTCTACGGCAAACCGGAGGTATGGGTCGAAGCTGGCAAGTTCAGCCTGGTGGTCAGATCGATCGACCCACGTTTCACCCTCGGTGACATGCAGGCGTCGCGCGATGAACTCGTGAGGAAGTTGAAGACGGCCGGCTTGTACGACGAGAACCGCCACCGCGAGTTCCCCGATCTGCCACTGCGCGTCGGTGTCGTCACGAGTGTGGGAACGGCGGCTTGGCACGACATCCGCAGCAGGTTCGAGGCGTCGGGTCTTCCGTTCCAACTCAAGGTTGCCAACGTACGCGTACAGGGTGATCTCGCCGTGCCGCAGATCGTGGACGCCTTGTGGGCCCTCGGTGCGCGCGACGACATTGACGTGATCATGATGGTGCGTGGCGGCGGCTCGAAGACCGACCTTGCGTGTTTCGATGCCGAGGCGATCGCGGTGGCGATTGCACAGTCGCCCCTGCCCGTCATCACGGGTCTCGGCCACGAAATCGACGTCAGCATCGCCGATGAAGTGGCTCACGCGCACTACACCACACCCACCGCGTGTGCGGCAGCGCTGATAGATCGTGTCTTGGCAATGGTCGATGCTGCCGAGTCTGGCTGGCAATCGATCGCGCGCCACGCGCGCGGGCTTCTCGACCTTTCCGAGTCGCGGTTGCTCGAGCGGGCGGGAGGAATCAGAACCAGGGCGATCGGTGCAGTGGAGCGGGCGAACACCCGTCTCGCACTGGTGACGCAGCAATTGACCACTCGGCCGGGTGCCATTGTCTCGGCGGCGGAACGAAACCTGTCGGTGTTCGACGCGCGGGCGAGGTTGCTCGACCCGGTGAACACGATGGCCCGCGGATGGAGTATCACCCGTACCACCGATGGCAGCACGTTGCGTTCGACGAAGCAGGCAAACGAAGGCGAAACGTTGGTGACCACCGTTGCAGACGGCACAATCACGAGCACGGTGACCGGAAAGGACACGGCAAATGGCTGAAGGCAAGAAGATCCCAAAAGCAAAATCCGACATCGAATCGTTGGGCTATGCCGATGCCGTTGCCGAACTCGAAGAGATTCTCGACACCCTCGAGTCAGAGAGCATCGACGTCGACGTGCTGGCCGACCGCGTCAAGCGTGCCGCCGCCCTCATCAAGCACTGTCGTTCGAAAATCGGTGACGCACGTCTGCACGTCGAACAGGTCGTTGGCGAGATCGATGCCAAAGGCTGAGGTTCCCGCATTCGTCGGCGATCTGGCGCATGAGGTCGAGGCCGAACTTGCCGCATTGATCACGCACGAGGAGCATCGTTGGCTCGCCGACAACCCCGACCTCGGTGTGCTTTTCGACGAGTTGCGGGGCCTCGTGCTGGGTGGTGGCAAGCGGATGCGCCCCGCGTTCTGTCTGCTCGGCGCCCTTGCCGCGGGGGGTACGGCGAACGCCGACATCGTGCGGGCGGGTGCTGCGCTGGAGATGTTGCATGCGATGGCGCTGTTTCATGACGACGTCATCGACGGTTCGGCATCACGTCGCGGACACGAAACAACCCACATCCGCCACACACGGCTCCATGTCGAGGGTGCGTGGGCCGGAGACGCGAACCGTTTCGGTGACGGGGTGGCGATCTTGGTGGGTGACATTGCCCACGTCTTTGCCGACCAATTGATGGGGTCGATGTCCGCAATGGTGCGTGATGTGTGGGGGCAGATGCGTCTCGAGGTGAACATCGGGCAGTACCTCGACGTCATCGGCTCGGCACGCCGTGACTTCGCATCCACAACCGTCGAGCGCATCGGGTTGTTGAAGACCGCCAAGTACACCATCGAGAGGCCACTGCACATCGGTGCGTTGATCGCCGACCCGTCCGTTGCCGGTGGCATCCTCGATGCGTTGTCAGGGTACGGAGTGTCCCTGGGGGTGGCGTTCCAGATGCGCGATGACGTGCTCGGCGTCTTCGGGGAACCCGACGTGACGGGCAAGCCAGCCGGGGACGACCTGCGGGCGTCGAAGCCGACGGCTTTGGTTGCCGAGGCGATCGCCGCATCCACCCCGGCCCAGCGTTCGGTGCTCGGGCGCATCGGCACCTCGGGGCTCGACGCATCGCAGATCGACGACATTCGTCGAGTCATCGTGGAAACGGGCGCGCTTGCATCAGTGGAATCAAGAATCAGCACACTCACCGACGTCGCCGTACGCGCACTCGACGTCCTCGATCTGCGCGAGGACGTCCGTGAAAAGTTCCTGTCCCTCGCCCATGCCATCGCATGGCGCAGTGTCTGACATACCATCACCTCGATGCTTCTTCGGGGACGTCTCCAGTGGTCGTTGGCAGGAGGAATGCTCGTCTTCTCGCTTGCAGCCGTCGCGGCGTCGTTCATCGGTGATGATGAGTCCTCCACATCGACGACGACGACGACATCGACATCCACGATCGTTCCCGTGTCGACAACGACCACATCCTCGCCACCGTCCGACTACACGGTGCTGCCCGGTGAGTCCCTGTTTTCAATCGCGCGGAAGTTCAACCTCGACATGCAGGAGATCATCGATCTCAACGAGATCGATGACCCCGACAAGCTCAATGCAGGTGACGTGCTCAAACTTCCGTCCGCAACGGGTTTTGTGGCGGTCATTTCCAACACCACTGCGGAGCCGTAGCGCCCTAGACTGACGGGCATGGAAACGTCGTTCTGGCCGACGCCCGACCACTGGTCGGTGAAGATTCCGCTGCACAGCAGCCACTACCGAATTCCGGCACTCCACGACACGGGCTTCGTCGCGTTGAAGCCCATCGAATTCACGGTGACGTCGGATGAATGGGAGTCGCTCGAGTACCTGGACTGGAAGAGCGGTGGCGACACGAACTTCGCGCCGATCGCTTCGGCCGACGGTGAACTCGATTGTCGCGGATTCTGGGACAAGGGCAAACCCGACAAGGGTGCGATCTTCACATCGAATGCGGCGAAGGCCCCGACGCTGGCGAAGTACGTGGAGGCAACCGGTGGAAACTTCGGTCGTGTTCGCGTCATAAAACTCGAACCACAAGATCGTGACACCGCCATCCGCTCGATCCATCGCGATGACAACAACCGTTTGAACCCCGAAAACGAGGGTTGGATCGTTCGCAGCTGGGTGGAACTCACGCACAGCCCCGACAGTTACATGCTGCTGATGGACAACGATGCCGACGGTCTTCCTGATCCGGCCACCGAACGTCGTGTTCCGTTGCCTCAAGGTGCACGATTCGTCGTCGACACGCAGCGTTTGTGGCACGTCGTGGTACACAACCATGACTTCCCCCGCTATGCACTGATCACATCCTTCGAGTCCACCCCCGCCTTCGCAGGATGGACCAACCGCGAACGCCTCTAGGTGGTCGACGCCAACACGCGGCAACGATCGTGACTATTTGCTGCGGCGCGCCGCGGCGATGTGGGCAATTTCGCCCATGATGCGCGAAATGTCGAAGTCTTTCGGCGTATAGACCGCCGCGATGCCGCGCTTGCGGAGATCATCGCGGTCGTCCTCGGGAATGATGCCGCCGACGATGACAGGCGTGTCGAGACCTTCGGCGGCGAGCAGGGTGAGAACCTCGGGAACAAGCGCGAGGTGCGAGCCCGACAGGATGGACAGGCCGATGATGTCGGGGTCTTCATCGCGTGCGCTGGCGACGATTTGCTCGGGCGTTAGCCGAATGCCGCTGTAGACGACTTCCATGCCGGCATCACGCGCGGCGACGGCGATCTGTTCGGCGCCGTTCGAGTGACCGTCGAGGCCGGGCTTGGCGACGAGGAACTTGGGCGGGCCACCCGGGATGCTCTTCACGAACCGGGCGACCTCGGCAAGTTCGGCGGTGCGGCGACCCAGTGCTGCGCCGACACCCGTCGGGGCGCGGTACTCACCAAAAATCTCGCGCAGCGCCGAGCCCCATTCGCCCGTGGTTCCGCCGGCTTTTGCAAGCGCGATCGACGGCGGCACGATGTTTTGACCCTCGGTGGCCGCGCGACGCAGGTCGCCAAGGGCGGCCTGCACCGCGGCGTTGTCACGCGCGGCACGCCAGGCGTTGGTATCGGCCACCGTCTGCGCCTCGACCGCCGGGTCGACCTTGAGGATGTTGCCGTCGCCTCCGAGTGGCGAGTCGGTGGTCTCGGTGAACTTGTTGACGCCCACCACGACCTGGTCGCCGCTTTCGATGCGACGGGTGCGCTCGGCCATCGATGCGACGAGGCGACCCTTGAGTTCCTCGATGGCTTCGAAGGCACCACCGAGCGAAAGGATTTCCTGGAGTTCCTCCCACGCTGCGTCACGAATCTCGGCCGTCCGGGACTCGACGACCTTCGAGCCGTCGAAGATGTCGCCGTGTTCGAGTAGGTCGGTTTCGAATGCGAGGACCTGTTGCATGCGCAGCGACCACTGTTGGTCCCACGGGCGCGGAAGGCCGAGGGCCTCGTTCCACGCGGGCAACTGAACCGAACGTGCACGTGCCTTTTTCGACAAGGTGACGGCGAGCATTTCGAGCACGATGCGCTGGACGTTGTTTTCGGGTTGTACTTCGGTGAGACCAAGTGAGTTGACCTGCACGCCGTAGCGAAAGCGACGGGCTTTTGGGTCGGTGACGCCGAAGTGTTCGAGACCGATGCGATCCCACAATTCGGTGAATGCGCGCATCTTGCACATTTCCTCGACGAAGCGAATACCGGCGTTGACGAAGAACGAGATGGAGCCGAACACCTGTGCAAACTGTGCCTCTTGCACCTGTCCGCTGGCGCGGACCGCGTCGAGAATGTCGATGGCAGTCGCCAGTGAGTAGGCAATTTCCTGAACCGGTGTGGCTCCTGCTTCTTGGAGGTGGTAGGAGCACACGTTCATCGGGTTCCACTTAGGTGCGTTGTTCGTGCACCAGGCCACCATGTCGACGATCAACCGCTTCGACGGCGCCGGCGGGAAGATGTAGGTTCCACGCGAGAGGTACTCCTTCACGATGTCGTTCTGCGTCGTGCCGCGCAGCGCGCCACTCGGTGTTCCCTGCTCCTCGGCATTGGCGACGTAGAGGGCGAGCAACCATGGAGCAGTCGCATTGATCGTCATCGAGGTGTTCATCTGCCCCGGCGGAATTCCATCGAGCAGCGTGCGCATGTGGCCGAGGTGTGCGACGGGAACACCGACCTTGCCGACTTCACCACGGGCGAGAACGTGGTCGGGGTCATAGCCCGTTTGTGTCGGCAGGTCGAACGCGATCGAGAGACCCGTTTGACCCTTGGACAGGTTCGTTCGGTACAGCTCATTGGATGCCGTGGCGGTGGAATGCCCCGAATAGGTGCGCATCAGCCACGCGTCTTGGCGACGGGGTTCAGCGGGGCGGTTCTCGGCGGTCATGGGTCAAGTCTCACGCGCCGGGCGAGATTTCCCAACGGCGCATCCCAGTAGCTCGAGATACTCGGACCGGGGCACCTCGACCACCCCGAGTGATTCGAGGTGTGGAGTGGTCCACTGAACGTCGAGCAGGGTCATGCCCGCGGCCCGCATCTTGGAAACAAGGTGCATGAGCGCGACCTTGCTTGCGTCGCGTTGGATGTGGAACATCGACTCGCCGGCGAAGAATGCCCCGATGCGCACGCCGTAGAGACCACCGACCAGGTGGCCCTCGGCGTTGCGGGTCTCGACCGAGTGTGCCCAGCCGAGTCGGTGAAGTTCTTCGTAGGCCTCGATGAATTGGCGTGTGATCCACACGCCCTCGCGCGTCGGTGACGCACAGGCGCGGATCACCTCCCCAAAACAGGTGTCGATGCTCACGGTGTAGCGGCGCGCACTCTGGCGCATCGAACGAGTGACGCGCAGTGCGTCGAGGGGAAGAACGCCACGGGCAGCAGGAGACCACCATCCGAGTTGGCGGTTGGTGCGTCCGATACCCATCGGAAAGAGCCCCGACCGATATGCGCGGACGAGAGTCGCCGGTTCGAGGTCGGCACCTGCCGCAACGAGGTCGTCGTTCGACCAATTCTCGGGCGGTGGGAAATCCCAGCGGCTTTCACCGACGGGAACCGGCGTTGCATCCCATGACACGCAACCAGTTCTAGTGCCTCGTGTCAGTAGGTGTGGAAGCCCCGACCGGTCTTGCGGCCAAGGTGTCCCTCGCCGACGAGGCGAACCAACGATTCGGCGGGGCGATCAGCGTCCTTGCCCGAAGCAGCATGGAGGGTTTCGATGATGGAGAGCGAGGTGTCGAGACCAACGAGGTCGAGCAGGGCGAAAGGCCCCATCGGGAAGTTGCATCCGCCCTTCATGGCCGTGTCGATGTCGTCGATCGATGCGGTACCGCGTTCCATCATCTTGATCGCGTTGTTGAGATAGGGAAACAGCAAGGCGTTGACGATGAATCCCGGATCATCGCGCACGAGAACGGCGTCCTTGCCGCACGCAGCAACGAAGGCCAGGGCAGCCTCGATCGTCGACTGTGACGCAGTGGCCGGACGGATGACCTCGACGAGGGGCATCGTCGTGGCGGGGTTGAAGAAGTGGATGCCGCACACGCGATCAGGCTGCAGCGTCGCCAAGGCGAGATCCGACACCGACAGCGTGCTCGTGTTCGTCGCGATGATCGAGCCAACCGGCATCACGGAGTCGAGTTGGCGCAGGAGCAGCATTTTTTGTTCGTAGTCCTCGACGACGGACTCGATGACGATCGATCCACGCGACAAATCCTCGAGGGTCGTCGTCGTGGTGAGATGCTGCAGTGCGGTATCGCGTACGTGTGACTCCAACTTGCCGCGTTCGACCCGCTTGCCAAGGCTCTTGGACACTTGGGCAACGAGGTCGGCCGCGCCGCGCTCGGTTCGCGAGCGCACCACGACTTCGAAACCGGCGAGCAGCGCAACCTCTGCGATGCCGGCCGCCATGATTCCTGAACCCGCGATGCCGAGACACGAAACAGCAGGTGAAGACATGGCGGTCACCCTAGTTACCAATCGGTAACTTTTGCAAGGGTGAATAGCGTGGTCCCGTGAGCATCGGACCGGCAAGCAAATTCGCCGCGCACCCCGACCGGCATGTGCCGCTAGAAACAGCCCACAACTGCCGAGACCTGGGGGGTTATCCGACGGTTGATGGTCGCTCGACGCGATGGGGTGTGGTGTACCGATCGGATGCCCTCTACAGGCTGAACGAAGCCGACTGGGCACACCTGCAGTCGCGCAGCGTGCGCCACGTCGTCGACCTGCGATCGGCCCACGAATGGGAAACCCGCGGACGCTTCCGCGACGACCTGTACCCCGTGACGCTGCACCATTTTCCTGTCCTCGACATTCCCTGGACCGACGACGACACCCCCGACGTCGACTCGGCGTACGAATTCTTGATGTGGGCCTATCCAGAGATGATTCGCAAGGGTGGCCACCAGCTTGCAGCCGCCGTCGAAACCGTGGCAATGCTCGACGACCCTGTCGTGTTCAATTGCGCGGCGGGCAAAGACCGCACGGGCCTTGTGGCAATGATGATGCTGACGATCGTTGGCGTTTCCGACGACATCGTGGTTGCCGACTTCGAGCTCAGCAACAACGGCATGGAGCGCCTGCGTGCATGGGCCGAGTCATACGACTCGAATCTCAGAGAGCGACTCGGCAATGCACCCGCAGCATTCCTCGCCGCCGATGGTCGTGCGCTGCGCGACTTGATGGTGGGTTGGGTCGCCGAACACGGATCCATGCGCACGTTTGCGCGAAGCCTCGGTGTCAGCGATGAGGCGATGACGCGCCTCGAGGAGCGCTTCGTCGTCCCGGGGCCGCCCGTCTGAGCCTCGGCTCAGGATTCGAGGATTGCAACCGAGTTCACGACGACGGTGCGGCTGGGTGCCCCTCCAAGATCACCCGATCCCGCGTTGAGCGCGAGAATACCCTTGACCACGTCGAGGCCCGACACAACCTTGCCGAAGTTGACGTAGGTGCCCTGACCGTCGAGTGCCGCGGCGTTCGGGCCGGTCACAAAGAACCACTGACCACCCGCGCTGTTTGGTTCCATCGTGCGCGCCATCGCAAGATCACCTTCGACGTATTTGTAGCCGTTGCCCTCGTCTTCGATGGTGTAGCCCGGGTCATCGGTATTGGTCAGGCCGCCCCCCTGAATGATGTCGATCGACGGGTCTGTGCGGAAGATCGTGGTGCCGTCGTAGTACTTGTAACGCGCGAGTACGACGAAGTTGTTCACGGTCTTGGGCGTCTTTGCGGTGTCGAGAACAACCTGTATCTCACCCTCGGAGGTGTCGAAGATGGCCGTGTAAGTCTTGGTGGCGTCAATACACAGAGGTGGTGCTTTTTCGAACTTGGTGACGCGCGCTTGGGTACCGTCGGCCTGCGGACATGCGGTGTCCCCGGAGATGGTCTGTCCGGGAACGGTGGAGGCTGTGGCGTCGTTGGCCGCAGGCTCGGGGAGGCTGCTCGCACCCAGGAGGGCCTGGATCTCTTCTTGGATCGCTTCATCGCTGGGCCCTGAATCATCATCGGCGACGACGTTCACGATGAGAAACAACGCCAAGATGACGGCGGGAATACCGATGCCGAGCTGGAGCCCACGCTTCTTCACTTTCGCTCGCTTTTGCTGCACGGCGAGTTCGGAGAGTCGCTGTTGACGGTTCTGCTTTTGACGTTCGCGCTTTTCGGTGCCCACGGGTTCCGCAGGTTAGCCCTACGCCGATAGCGTTTCTCACCTGTGGCAGTAGTGGTCCAAAAATTCGGCGGTACCTCGGTCGCCGACCCCGAGCGCATCAAGGCCGTCGCTGAGCACGTGGCCTTCACCAAGCGCCACGGCAACGACGTCGTCGTGGTCGTGTCGGCCATGGGAAAGACCACCGACAACCTCATTTCCCTCGCCAACCAGGTTTCGTCCACCCACCCGGGCCGCGAACTCGACATGTTGTTGACGACGGGCGAACGCATCTCGATGGCACTCGTGTGCATGGCGCTCGCCGACCTCGGCATCGACGCGGTGTCCTTCACCGGCAGTCAGGTGGGCATCATCACCGACACCGTTCACACCAAGGCAAAGATTCTCGAGGTCAGGGGTGACCGTCTCCGCGACGCACTCGCCGCGGGAAAGGTTGCGGTCGTCGCCGGTTTCCAGGGAGTCAGCACCGACCGTGAAATCACCACGCTCGGCCGTGGTGGTTCGGACACCACGGCGGTTGCTCTCGCCGCCGCGGTGAACGCCGATGTCTGTGAGATCTACACCGACGTCACCGGTGTCTTCACGGCCGACCCCCGTATCGTCCCCCAGGCGCGCAAACTGCAGCAGCTCGACTTCGAAGAGATGCTCGAAATGGCGGGTGCCGGCAGCAAGGTTCTCGCGCTGCGCTCCGTTGAGTTCGCGCGCAACCACAACATTCCCCTGCATGTGAGGTCGAGCTTCACATGGGAAACGGGAACCTTGGTACTCGACCGCAGTGAACAGATTTCGTCGAAGGAGAAAGCGATGGAAGAGCCAATCATCTCGGGTGTCGTGCAGGACACCGCCGAGGCAAAGATCACCGTGGTCGGCGTCACCGACAAGCCGGGCATCTCCGCCGCGCTGTTCGAGCCGTTGGCCGGCGCGAACATCAACGTCGACATGATCGTGCAGAACACCTCGAAGGAAGGCCGTACGGACATCTCCTTCACAGCCCCGAGAGCCGACTTGAAGAAGGCACTCGACATCGTCAACGGTGTGGCCAAGGAGATCGGCGCTGCCGAGGTCACGCACGTCGACTCGGTTGCCAAGATTTCGCTCGTCGGCGCGGGAATGAAAACCAGCCCGGGCGTCGCGGCAAAGATGTTCCGCGTTCTCGCGGGGGCGGGTGTGAACATCGAGATGATCTCGACAAGCACGATCCGAGTGTCGGTCGTGATCGACTCGGCGAGCACCGAAATCGCAATGCGCTCACTGCACACCGCGTTCGGCCTCGACAGTGGCCAAGCCTATTCGGCGCCGCTTCCCGAACGAAAGTAAGCCCGCGCTCGGGTAGGTCGGCAATACTGAACCAATGAGCCGACGCCGCGCGCAACTCACTCCGTGGCGTGTGGCCGGTGGTGTTGCGGACGAGAACACGAATCCCGACGCGGTTGTCCGCGAGACCGGTTGGGTGTTCAACAACGAAATCGGTGATGACCTGACACTTGGTGATTTCGTGATGTCGGGCAACAAGGAAGTCAATGCATACATGCGCGCCTTCGGGATGAACGACCTCGACACCAACAGCCTGTCGATTCTCGAGATCGGCTCGGGCATCGGTCGCATGACGTCACGCTTCACCCGTCGCTTCGCCTCGGTGGTCGCCGCCGATGTCGATGCGGCGTTCCTCGAGCGCTGCCGTGAAACCGTTGCGCGTCACGGCGAGGTGGAAAAGTTGCGCACCCTGCACGTGGCCGATGGTCATTCGATCAACCTTCCCGAGGAATCGGTCGACGTCGTCTTTTCGTACATCACCCTGCAGCACTGCGCGCATGCCGACGCGCTGCGTCTGACATCCGAGGCCTTGCGCGTGGTGAAGCCCGGTGGCACCGTGATGCTGAACTACCGCACCTGGGTACCCGCAGACGTCATGTTGCAGCCCGCCGGTGCGGCCGTGCGGGCACTGTGGAAGAACAGGGCGATTGGTCCCCGCGTCGCACGACAGCGATGGGCGACGCGCCTCGGTTGGCAGGCCAATCGCGTCGGTGTCGCCGAGGTCATGGCGTTGGTCGCCGCGAGTGGAAGGGGCTGTCGCGAAGTGCTCGTGTTCCGCAATCCGTCGCGGCGCAATTTGTTGTCGTCTTCACCCGCGGTTGTCGGTGGCACGCGCCCCGAGGAGCGACCACTGCCGCGAGCCAACAAGAGCCACTGGTGGTTAATTCTCCGGCTTTCGTAACGCGTATACCGCTAGTCTGCCGCCCATGCGCGTAGGAGTCGTCGGAGCGACCGGTCAAGTGGGGGGCGTGATGCGCGCGCTTCTCGCAGAACGTAATTTCCCCGTCACACAAATTCGCTATTTCGCTTCGGCACGTTCTGCCGGCACGACCCTGGAGTGGAAGGGCACCGACATCACGGTCGAAGATGCCGCAACGGCCGACGTGTCGGGTCTCGACGTTGCTCTTTTTTCCTCGGGCGCCACCTCGTCACGTGAACTTGCCCCGCGTTTTGCCGCCGCCGGTGCCACTGTCATCGACAACTCGTCGGCATGGCGCATGGATCCGGACGTTCCACTCGTGGTGTCCGAGGTCAACCCCGAAGAGGTGCACAACGCAAAAAAGGGCATCATTGCCAACCCGAACTGCACCACGATGGCAGCGATGCCCGTACTGATGCCGTTGCATCGCAAGGCAGGCCTCGTGCGTCTCGTCGCCAGCACCTATCAAGCCGTCAGTGGCGGAGGTCTCGCGGGTGTCGAGGAGCTTGGCATGCAGACAGCTGCAGTCGTTAACGGTGCGCGCGGCCTCACCTACGCGGGTGATGCCGTGTCCTTCCCGCAGCCGAAGAGGTTCGTGCGTCCAATTGCCTTCAATGTCGTTCCCTTCGCAGGATCCCTGGTCGACAACGGCGAGTTCGAAACCGACGAGGAAATCAAGTTGCGCAACGAGAGCCGCAAAATTCTCGGCATTCCCGACCTGCGAGTCTCGGGCACCTGCGTGCGCGTTCCGGTGTTCACCGGCCACTCACTGTCGATCAACGCCGAATTCGCCCGCGACATCACCGTCGCCGAGGCAATAGAGATCCTCTCCAACGCACCCGGTGTGAGTGTTGTGGACGTGCCCAACCCGCTGCTCGCAGCCGGTGCCGACCCCAGTTTCGTTGGTCGTATCCGCCAGGACCGTTCGGTGGAAGGCAGTCGCGGTCTGGCACTTTTCGTGTCGAACGACAACCTGCGGAAAGGCGCCGCGCTCAACGCAATCCAAATCGCCGAGCTCCTGATCTAGGGATCGGGATTGCGTCGTCTGCCCGGGCAGCGAAAAAATGGTCGGGGTGACAGGATTTGAACCTGCGGCCTCGTCGTCCCGAACGACGCGCGCTACCAAGCTGCGCCACACCCCGTGTTATGCGCGGGGGAGCCTATCGGGTGATTTCTTTTGCGGCGCGTTGCAGCCGTAATGCGTCGAGTGGTTTGACGAGGTAGGCCTCGCATCCACTGCGCTTGGCCATCTGTGCGTCGGCTTCGCGGTCGAGGAGCATGAGAACCGGAACATGGGGCAGGCGTCCACCCGTTTCGTCGAGGCGGAGATTCATGGTCACTGCCATTCCACCCATCGAGCCGATCTGTGAGTCGAGCACTGCGAGATCCGGTGTTCTGCCGGTGACTGCGTCAGTCACGTCGCGGCCGTTCGTACAGACGGTGAAGGAAGTTTCGGGGGAACCGAGAGCGGCCACGACCTCGTCCAAGACCCACTGGGCATCCGTGGCAACGAGAATGTGCACGCCGGCGACTCTAGTCGGCGTCCCCCAACGCCCTCCCGAGCAGCCGCAACGACGCGAATGTGTCGAGGCGTTCGTCCACGAGTTCGGGGACCAAGGGCACACGGATCCACGGGGTGTCGGGGCGCGCGGTGCGCAGGACCTCGAGGTTGGACTCTTCCGCCCGGCGTTCGTCGGCCAGCTCGCGAAGGTTGCCGGCCAGCGGCGCCGGAAGGGAGATGTCGCCGCCACCGAAGTACGGCATCAAGCGGTTTGCAACGACGAGGGAAACAGCCACGTTCGCCGATTCGAGTGCGTCGACGAAATAGGTCGCCTCCGCAACCGGCTCAGCCTGGCCACTCGTCACGATGATGTAGGCGGTGGAAGGTTCGTGCAACACCCGGTCCACGTCGTGTGCACGCTGCCGGAAGCCCGCGTCCAGTCCTTGGAAGGCCCTGAAGAACGCAAGCGCGTCGTCCAGCGCTTGTGCACCCACCACTTTTGCGATCGCTCGCAACACGGGTTGACTGACGGCACTGACCGCGCGCAGACCCACCGACGAGGGCGCAATGACGATGCGGTAGACGGGATGGTCGATGAATCGACGCAGCCGGGCAGGTGCGCTGAGGAAGTCGAGTGCCTGGCGGGTCGGCGGGGTGTCGACGATGACAAGGTCGAAGCGCTCGTCGCCGTTCAGGTCGTACAACTTTTCCGCTGCCATGTATTCCTGCGTACCCGAAAGAGCACCCGAGATGTTCTTGTAGAAGAGGTTCGACCTGATTCTCTGCGCCTGGTCTGCATTCGGGCTGTAGCGATCGACCAGGGCATCGAAGGTCGAACGAGTGTCGAGCATCAGGGCCCAGAGCTCTCCGTGTGCGTCGTCGAGTGGAATGCGCACCGGTTCATTGCCGATCGCAGTTTGGCCCGCGATCCCGAGGGCATCGGCGAGCCGCTTCGCCGGGTCGATCGTCACGACGGCAACACGGCGGCCGCCGATCGCCGCTCGAACGGCGAGTGCCGCCGACAGCGTGGTCTTGCCGACACCACCACTCCCGGCCACGACGACGACCCGCGAGTTGGCAAGCGTCTGGTCGAGGTGGGTACGGGTCATGGTGCACCACCCTCGAGATTTTCGATTGCGCCAAGGAGCTGATCTGTGCGGTCGGCGAGCGTCGCGTGCGTGTCGAGTGGCAGCTGAATCCGCGGCAACGGAAGACGTCTGGAGAGGTCGTCGAGACACCGTGCGTGACCGGCGATGCGATCGTTGCGGAATCGTGCGGCGCGGACAGCCGCCGAATCTTGGGCGAGCACGTCGGGGATGTCGATTGGCGGGTGCACGTCGACACGGTTCACGACAACGGGTGCGAGACGAACACCGATGTTTTCTTCGAGCGAGAATGCGGTCTCGACGGCTTCATTTACCGGAGTCGGTTCGGGAATCGTGACGAGTACGACCTGGCATCGTGTCTCGTCGTTCAACATCCCCAGCACGTCGTTCGCCTGCTGTTTGATGGGCCCGACAACGACCGAGTCGGCAAGGGCGCGGGGCGTGCGCAGCATCGTGAGGGCGTGCCCGGCCGCGGGTCCATCCACCACGATCACATCGGCGGCCCGGCCCCGCTCGAGTTGTTTCACCTTGCCCAGTACGAGCAGGTGGTCGATGCCCGGCGACGCTGAGGCGACCACGTCGACGATGCCCGAGGTGACAAGACGACGTGAAATGCGTCCCAGGCCCGAGCTGTCGAGGTATTCGGCCAGCGCCTCGGCCGGGGTGATCGTGCAGGCGGTGAGGCCTCGATCGCCTGCGCCACCAACGAGCAGCGGCTTGCCGTCGGTCTCGACGAGGAGCGACGTCAGACCCACCCGTCGAGCCGCGGTGACCAGCGTCGCTGCGACCGTGGATTTCCCCACGCCACCTTTTCCCGCAACAATGAAGACGCGGGATGCAGACAGGAAAAGTTTCGGGTCCACTCACTCACCGAATGGATCTGACGAAAGGGCTGGCATGCGAAAACTCAGTTTGGCAGTCGTGCTTGGTGGTTGCGCATTCCTCGGCCTGGCAAAAGGGCCCGCTGCGGCGGAAGGCAGCGGAAATGCCGCCGCCGAGGCCGCCGCGGCCGAGCTGTCACCGGTCGACGTCCAGGAAGTGAGCGGTCTCCTCGATGAGATCCAGGCCGACGCGATCGAAAAGGCACTGGTGCGTTCTGCCGAGGCCGGCTCGCAGGCCTTGATCCTCCAGGTCAACACACGTGGTGCCGTCGTCGCGCGTGAACGCATGGTCGAGCTCCTCGAGCAGATCGCATCATCGAAAGTCCCCGTCGCGATATGGGTCGGACCGTCGGGCTCCCGTCTCTACGGAATGGCAGCCCAGATGCTGGCGGCAGCCGACGTGACGGCCATGGCCCCCGGCTCGCGAATCGGGAAGATGGGCACCCCTGTCGCCGCCGAGGGCGTGACATTCGATTTCGGCTCCAGCACCGATTTGTTGCAGACCGACACCCTCGGATTCGCCGAGGCACGCAAGAGCGGTGCGCTCAAGTTCGCCAGCAACGATGAGGGTGTGCCCGTGTTGAAGAACATGGTCTTTGCCCTCGACGGCCTGACCGTCGACGGCAAGGTGCTCGACACCGTGGCCGAGTCACTCGACGGCGCGGGCCAGGTCGTGCGTGAGGCCACGACCGTACGGTTCTTCAAATTGGGTTTGGTCCCGGGTCTTTTCCACACGGTCGCCAGTTCGCCCGTGACGTATCTGCTGCTCATCATCGGTCTGTCGCTTCTCATCTTCGAGTTCTACACCGCGGGTATCGGCATTGCGGGTCTCGTCGGCGCGTGCTGTTCGGTGCTCGCGTGCTTCGGTCTCGCCGAGCTGCCGATCAGGGGCGTGGCGCTCGTAGCGATGCTGTTGGCGATGGTTTCCTTCGCCGTTGACGTACAGGTCGGTGTTCCACGTCTGTGGACCGGTCTTGGCCTTGTGTTGTTTTCCGTCAGCTCGTTCTTTTTGTTCCGTGATGTCGATGGCGCGAGCCTGCGACCCTCGTGGATCACCCTGCTCGTCGGTATCGGTGGTGCCGCCCTGACCTACATCGTCGGCATGCCATCGATGACGCGCACACGTTTCGGGACTCCCACGATCGGTCGCGAATGGATGGTCGGCTCGCAGGGTGTGGCACTCGACGACATTTCACCCGAGGGAACCGTGCGTGTTCACGAGGGTGCATGGCGTGCCCGCACGAACCGGGCAACCCCGATCGAGCGGGGAGCGACCGTCAACGTGGTGGCCATCGATGGCGTCACCCTTGAGGTCGAACCCCTCGAAGGGGCGGCCAAGGACTACCGCGAGCGGCACTAAGAGCCCATTTGCCGCGTTTTCTCCCGGACCCGGAGTCCTTGTCCCGTGGTAACCCCTGCCGTAAACTTATGGGAGCAAATTGGGGGGAAAAGTGGCGTTACGCCGCGAAGAAGAACAGAGCCGTTCGGCCCTTGCTTGGCAGCGTCAAGCAGGATGCAAGGGCGCGCTCGCCGAGGCCTTCTTCCCTCCTGTGCGCGTCGAGACCAAAGCCGAACGCGACTGTCGCGAGGCACGTGCGAAGAACGTGTGCGCGGCTTGTGCCGTGACGGAAGAGTGCCTCAAACACGCGCTCAAGACCGGCGAAGCGCACGGCATCTGGGGTGGCCTCAACGAAGTCGAGCGCCGCGCACTCCGCGCCGAGGAGTGATTTTTCGGCTGATCGCTGCGCGACCTAGAGACGTGGTCCGGCGATGCGTACATCTCCGCGACGCCGGGTGATACCCCGCGCGTCGAGCGCTTCGGCGAGGGGAATCGCAAACTTGCGCGACGTGCCGAGAGCATCGCGGAACTCGCTGGCGCTGAAGCCCTCGGGTTTGAGCGCCAGCAGTTGACGCACGACGTCGTGGGCCCGATCGATCGCCGACGTTGGGAAATGAATTCCATCGAGGGTGATGAGTCGACCCGATTGCACGAGTCGACGTAGTTCGTCGCGATCGAAACCCGAAGCTGCGGGTGGGGCGAAAGGTTCCGCTTCGAATGCCTCACGAACCGGGCTGCGCAGTTGTTGTGAAGGAGCCTTGTCGGGTGCGTACAGGCGACCATTTTCGATGGTCGCGACACCGGGACGGAGCATCTTCACCGCCTGACGCAGCGCATCGTCGAGTCCCGACACGTCAACACCATGTTCACCCGATGAACGAACCATGTCGATCAGGTCGGTGTGCGCGGCCGACAACATCGCCGCACTGAAAATGACGTCGTCGACCGTCGGTTCGTGCACCTGACCCGTACGCAAGAAGAGTTCGCGGGTTCCAACGATCCCCCGCTGTGCGATCAGCGTGTCGACATCGCCGGAGGGTCGGGCACGGGACAAAGGGGATGTCGGGTCGATCTCAAGAATCTCGCCGCCGGCAACGGTTTCGTCACGGCCGGTTTCACGCACCACGAACCGATCGTGTGGTGCGAGTGCCAACGCTCGCGGCAGAAAAACACGGGCGTGGCCCGAAGTGCCCGGCTGTAGTTCCTCCACTCCGATGAGTCGGATGGTTGCGGGAAGTTCCTCGGTGCCGACGTAGAGCAGGAAGTTGCCGCGTTTCGAGAGTGCGTGACGCAAACCGGGCAGCACGTGGAGGGTCGCATCGAACGTGTCGGCGAGCCACCACTCGTCTGGTCTGACCAATTGGTGTCCACGTTCGATGTCGGCGTGGGCGACGCCCGCGAGATTCACCGCGACTCGGGTGCCCGGGTTTGCCGACTCGACGTCACGGCCCGCCGTCTGCAGACTCCGCACCCGTGCACGCATCGCGCCCGGTACGACCTCCAGCTCGTCACCGCGGGTCAGCATCGCATCGAGCAAGGTTCCCGTCACGATGGTTCCGACGCCCGCCGCGGCAAAGACACGGTCGATCCACATCCGCGGCCTGGTCCGGCTCGTCGAGGTGCGCACCGGAACCGAACGTAGAAACCCGGCGAGTTCGTCGATACTGGCGGGGTTGTGGATGCTCGTCCGCACGAGCGGAGCGTGGTCGAGAAACGATCCCGCACATCTGTGGCGCACCAGCATCTCGACTTCATCGATGTACGGGGTCTCGACGAGGTCGCACTTGGTGATCGCGATCACGCCCTCGGGAACTCCGAGCAGGCGAAGAATTTCGAAGTGCTCCTCTGTCTGGGGCATCCACCCCTCGCGTGCATCGACGACGAAGAGGCAGGCATCGATCCCACCAACACCGGCAAGCATGTTGCGCAGAAATCGCACGTGGCCGGGAACGTCGACGAACGAAAGACCATCGACATGCGCAAAGCCGAGGTCGATCGTGAGACCGCGACGTTTCTCCTCGAGGAGTCGGTCGGTGTCGACCCCGGTGAGGGCACGAACGAGCGAAGTTTTGCCGTGGTCGACATGCCCGGCCGTGGCGACGACCGTCATGACACGGTCAGGGACGAAAGGGATTCGACAACGGCCGCATCGTCGGCGGGGGCCACCGAGCGCAGGTCAAGCACGGTGCGGTCGCCCTCGCGCCGCGCGATCACGGGAACGGGGCGCGATCTGAGTTGCGCACAGCGGTCGCCGTCCACCACGACTCCGGCCGACGGGATCGTCGCACCGGGGGTGCTTCCGGCGCCGGGAACCGCATCGGTTGCTTCGACGCGCGCGCCCAGGGAACCCCCGAGCGCCGTACCAAGTGAAGCGACGACGGCTTGGGCGCGTTCGTACACCGATTCGACCGACGCCGTTGCCATCGCCCAGAACGGGACATCTGTGCATGCGCGCTTGGTGGCGAAGGCGAGCAGAACCTGCTGGAGTGCGATGAAAGTCTGACCACCGGGACGCAGTGCGCGCATCAAGGGATGCGCACGACATGAGGCGACGAGGTCGGCGCGACCGGCGACGATCCCGCATTGTGGGCCACCCATCAGTTTGTCGCCGCTGAAGGCCACGAGTGCCGCACCATCGGCGAGCGTCTGGCGCGCCGCTGGTTCACCGTGCAGCCACGCCGGAGCCGGACCTTCGACCCAGGGACATCGGGCGTCTAGGAGTCCGGAGCCGATGTCGGACACGACGGGTACACCCAGAGCAGAGAGTTCGCCAAGCGAGGGCTGCTGGGTGAATCCCTCGATGTGAAAATTCGACGGATGCACGCGCAGAATGAGCGCAATGTCGTTGCCGTGCTTGGCCATGGCACGCGCGTAGTCGGATGCACGCGTTTTGTTGGTGGTGCCCACATCGACGAGTCGAGCGCCCGATTGCTCGAGCACCTCGGGGATACGGAAACCCCCGCCGATCTCCACGCTTTCACCACGCGACACGGCGACATCACGACCCGCCGCCAGTGCACCAACGACGAGTAAGACCGCGGCCGCATTGTTGTTGACGACGAGGGCGTCCTCGGCGCCCGTCAGCTCGGCGAGCAAGGCCGCAACGGCGGCGAGCCGCGAACCGCGGTTGCCCGTGTTCAGGTCGAACTCCAGTGATGTCGGTCTGGCACCGGCATCGAACCCGAAGAACGACGAATCGAGCGGTGCGCGACCGAGGTTCGTGTGGAGGAGCACACCCGTGGCGTTGATGACGGGTTGCACGAAAGATAGTTCGAGACCACGCGCGAGGCTCAGCGCAAGGGATTCGAAGTCACCGCCACTCGCGATGGCGAGGCGGGCACAGCGCACTGCAAGGGCGTGCGGCAGGGATGAACCGGCCGTGACGACACGTGCAAGAGAGTCAACAGAGGGAGGACGGTCGCTCACGCGCGCCAACCTAACGTGCCGCCCGAACGGTGGCTAGCCTGCGTGCCGGTGGTGGTTTTCTTCCTCATTTTCGTGGTGCTTCCCCTTGCCGAGATCTACGCGCTCATCAAGGTGGGGTCGTGGCTCGGGATTTTTCCGACGATCGCCCTGTTGTTGCTGGTGTCGGCCGCCGGTGTGACACTGCTCAAGCGCGAGGGTCTCCGGGTGCTGCATCGTATGCGGGACCAGGTCGCTGCGGGCAACATGCCGTCGAATGAGATCGTCGACGGCGTGTGTCTTGTGCTCGCGGGTCTGCTGTTGGTGGTTCCCGGTTTCGTCACCGACATCGTCGGCCTTCTGGTCTTGCTTCCACCGTTCCGGGCGCTGTTGCGGTCGGTACTACGCCGTCGCAATGGGAAGAAAATTCGTGTCATGGCCACCCACGGCGGTCGCATCGTTCACAACGGCCGTGTTCACGACGTGCACGGAACCTTTGAAAAGCGTGGTCCTGCAACCCCACCGGAGGCGATCGAATCATGAGGCACCGTGCATCGAGCGATCGTGAAATTCACGATGACGTGCCGGTGAAGCCCGCGGCCACCGTGATGCTGGTTCGTGACGACGATGCGACGCACGACATTGAGGTGTTCATGCTGCGACGGACCCTCAATGCAGCGTTTGCCGGGGGAATGTACGTGTTCCCGGGCGGCAAGGTCGACGCCGCCGACGGCGGCGACCACATCGAAGATCTCTGTGACGGTCTCTCCGATGCCGAGGCGAGTCGTCTGTTGCAGTTGTCGTCGGGTGGTCTCGCCTACTGGGTCGCCGCGATTCGCGAGTGCTTCGAAGAAGCGGGTGTTCTGCTCGCACGCCACGCCTCGTCCGGTGAGCCGGTGGGGTTTGACGATCCCGTAGTCGCGCAGCGGTTCACCGACTACAGACAGCACATCCACGACGGCAGCCTGGGCCTCCACGAACTGTGCGAGCGCGAGTCGTTGCGTCTGGCCACCGACGCGATCCGCTACGTCAGCCACTGGATCACACCGAGGGGCGAGGTTCGCCGTTTCGACACGCGGTTCTTCCTCGCCCGTGCACCCCAGGCGCAGGATCCGCTGCACGACGACGGCGAGACGATCGAAAGCCTGTGGGTCTCGCCGACCGGGGCAATCGAACGCTTCAAGCGGGGGGAACTCGCAATGATCCCCCCGACCATCCGAAATCTCGAGTTCCTCGTTCCCCACAACACCGCCGACGAGGCCCTTGCCGTGGCGATGAAGGTGGGTATTCCCCCTGCGATCATTCCACGGTTGCGCGTCAACGACGAGGGCAAGGTGACGGCCGTCGTGATGCCCGATGAACCGGGTTACGACGAGTTGCCCGACTGATCAGGCGGGCGGCCGGATCGACACCGCAACGCCGTCACTTTCGTCGCGTGCACTGCAACCCGACATGGCTTCTGATGAGACGGTCTGCTCGGCGATGCGTGCGGCGATATCGGTGAAGATGCGCGCGGCCTCACCCGTGCCGTGCATTGCGACGGGTTCACCCGCATCGCCACCCGCGGCAACGGTGGGTTCGATCGGCACCTGACCGAGCAGTTCGACACCAATCTCGTCGGCGAGTGCGCGACCGCCGCCGACGCCGAACAGCGGATAGGACTCACCTCGATCACAGCGGAAGTGGCTCATGTTTTCGATGACACCTGCGATACGAAGAAAACTGCGACGCGCCATGTCGGCCGCACGAATCGCCACTTTTTGGGCCGAGATGGCGGGTGTGGTGACGATCAGCAGATCGGTACGCGGCAACATCCGGGCGAGGCCCATCTGTACGTCACCCGTGCCGGGCGGCATGTCGATGAGCAGATAGTCGAGTTGCCCCCAATGCACGTCGTTGAGAAATTGTTCGACGGCCTTGGTGAGCATCAGTCCGCGCCACATCAAGGCGGTGCCCTCGTCGTCGACGAGCATTCCCATCGACACCACTTTCAACAGACCAGCGCCCACACGCCGCTCATTCGGCAGAATCATCGGCTTTTCACGGTTCTCGACACGTTGGGCCTCGAGGCGATCGGGCATGCCGAGCATGCGCGGAATCGAAAAGCCCCAGATGTCGGCATCGAGCACGCCAACGGTGGCGCCACGCGCGGCGAGTGCCGCAGCAAGGTTGACGGTGACGGAGCTCTTGCCGACTCCTCCCTTGCCGCTCGCAATGGCCAGAACGCGGGCGCTGACGGGCACCGCTGTCTCAGCGGCATTTTCGCGGGCTTTCCAACGAGCGCGGGTCATCACTGCGGTTCGCTCGTCGGTGGTCATTTCGCCCCAGTCGATGACGACCTTTGTCACAGCGGGGTGAACCTCGAGGCGCGACTCGATGTCCTTTTTCAGCTGTGCCCGCAGTGGGCAGCCCCTGATCGTGAGTTTGAAACCGACGTGCACGACGCCGTCGTCGCCAACGGTCACATCACCCACCATGCCGAGGTCGACCACGTTGTCGCCCAGTTCGGGGTCGATAACAGCCCGCAAAAGGTTGCGCACCGCGTCGGGAGAGGGCAAGGACCCCTTCGGCATGCCCGGATTTTCCTCGGGTGCGCTTTCCATGCCCTCAATGTATCGGTATCCTTTCGGGCATGATCACTCTCACCGATGCAGCAGCAACAAAGGTCAAGCAACTGCTCGAAGCCGAGGGCGCGAACGATCTCGCCCTTCGCGTTGCGGTGCGTCCGGGCGGATGCTCGGGCTTCTCGTACGAGATGTATTTCGATGGTGATGTCGCCACTGACGACACGCTCGCAACGTTCGGCGACGTGAAAGTGATCGTTGATCCCGCTTCGGCGCAACTGCTCGAGGGCGCAAGTCTCGACTACAAGGACGGCCTGCAGGAAGCCGGGTTCGCCATCAACAACCCGAACGCGACACGCACCTGCGGTTGCGGCAACAGCTTCAGCTGATTCCGTTGCGGGCGAACACCGCCCGCACCTCCTTTGCATCGAAGATCGCATCGAGGCGGTCGGTCAGGATGCCCTGCGCATCGGTCACGAACAGTGCGGGTTCGTACTTCATGTTGTAGGCGGTGACGGCTGCTGCCGGTGTCGCTGCCGTGCTGTCGGAATAAATCTCGGCGTGGAGAAAGGTCACGGCATCCCCGACCCTCTCGCGCACCTCGAGAATGGCATCGAGTGCCGGTGAGCACGTTCCTGTCTGGCAATATGCGGGGGTGCCCAGCAGGTAGGCAACCGGCTTGCCCAGAGCGAGCGCCTCGCGCAGCGTGATGTCATGGAGCGGACACGAGGGCTCGCGCGTGCAGACGGGGTCGACGTCGCGTGCATCGGCGAACGTTGGTGTGTCGACGGGTGGTAACGGATCCCCGACGAGCGGGATCGCGACCTGTGACCGGTCGAAGATTTGGATCGATGAACCGGGCTTGTCGCTGCCGAGGAGGTTGACGACGTACAGTCCGGGCTCGTTGATGGTGACCTCGAGGGGCCAATACGGCTGGGGTACGTCGGTGGTGTGCGACGCGACGATCAACGGCTCCTCGGGGCCGATCCTGTTGCCGTCGATGTCGGTGATGACAAAGCTCAGGTTCTCGGGGATTTCGGCACCGCTGTCCGCCGTGAGGACGCCGTCGGCGGCGGCGAGTGAATAGGGGAGCCGCAATCGTCCGGGCACGAGAACGTCACCGGGGAAGCGCTTGACGAGGTCCATGCCCGACAGGTCAAGGCCGGAACCACCGTTGCCGGCACAGGCTGCGAGAAGCGACGGCGCAACGACTGCAATGGCACCGACGCCCACACCCCGTTGGATGAACTGCCGACGTGAGAGGCCCGTCGTGCGCGAGATATTCACCATGGTCGAACTATAAGGTTGCGGAATGGCAGCGAAAAAGAAGTCCGTATCAAAGAAGTCCGCATCAAAAAAGACCGCGACCCACAAACCAGCGTCAAAAGCCGCCGCTCCTGTGGGACCGTACACCCCCGTTGTTCGCGCCGGTGACTGGGTGATCGTCTCGGGTCAGTTGGGCCTCAAGGACGGTGTGATGCAAAAGGGCGTATCCGCACAAACCGCTCAGGCCGTCGTGAATCTCAAAGCGCGTCTCGCCGAGGCGGGTGTCAGCGTCAACGACGTGAAGAAGACATTGTGCTTCCTGACCGACATGGACACCTTCGCGACGTTCAACGAGGCCTACGTGGCGGGTTTCGGCAAGAGCCGCCCGGCCCGCAGCACCATCGGTGTGGCAGCTCTTCCCGCGGGTGGCCAGGTGGAAATCGAAGCCTGGGCATACAAGCCGCTACGGTGACATCCATGCCCGGTGCAATCGTCATCGTTCTCGTTCTTCTCGTGTTCCCGATCATCGTTGGTCTGTCGACTGTGGTCATCGCAGCCGTGCTCGGTCACCTTCTCTGGAAGGATGGCGAAGCCCGCCACGCCGGCAGCGAACTTCTCGACACCAACATCTGACCGTGCCGCGCGCCGATCTTTTGGTGCGCGATGCGCTGCTTGTCGCCACCGTTGACGCGGGACGACGTGAAATCCCGGGTGGCTGGGTCGCAGTCAAGAACGGTTTGGTCTCGGGTGTGGGGTCGGCGGCCGATCCCGCACCCGAAGCGGAGGTGGTCATTGATGCATCCGATTGTCTGGTGACTCCGGGTCTGGTCAACACCCACCACCACCTGTATCAGAACCTGACACGCGCATATCCGCCGATGACGAACGCGGCCTTGTTCGGTTGGCTCAAGACCCTCTACCCGCTGTGGGCGGCCCTCGACGAAGAAGCGGTGCACGTCAGCGCCTGGGTGGGCCTCGCCGAGCTTGCATTGTCGGGTTGCACCACCTCGAGCGACCACCTCTATCTCTATCCACGCGGCGCGGGCGACCTGCTTGGTGCGGAAATAGCCGCGGCTCGCGACATCGGGGTGCGTTTTCATCCGACGCGCGGGTCGATGTCGCTGTCCGAAAAGGACGGGGGTCTGCCACCCGACCACGTCGTGCAGGACGACGACACGATCCTGGCGCAATCAGCCGAAGCCGTGGCCAAATACCACGACAGGTCACACGGCGCGATGGTGCGTGTCGCTCTCGCGCCGTGTTCCCCCTTCAGTGTGACCGAAGATCTGATGCGCCGATCAGCGGAGTTGGCCGAATCACTCGATGTGCGTCTGCACACCCACTTTGCCGAGAACACCGAAGATGACGACTTCTCGGTTGCAACATTCGGTTGCCGGCCGACCGAGTACCTCGAGCGCACGGGCTGGTGTACCGACCGCACGTGGGTGGCGCACTGCGTGATGCCGAACCATGACGAAGTTGGGCGACTCGGTCGTGCTGGAATCGGTGCGGCGCATTGTCCGAGCAGCAATCTCATCCTCGCCTCGGGCATTGCGCCCGTTGTCGATCTGCGAACGGCGGGGGTGCACGTGGGGCTGGGCGTCGACGGTTCTGCTTCCGCCGACAGCGCATCGCTGTGGCTCGAGGCGCGGCAGGCGATGCTTCTTGCCAAGTTGCGCAACGGTGCCGGTGCCGGCACCGCACGCATGGCACTCGAGTGCGCGACCATTGGCGGTGCGGGTTGTCTCGGCCGAGTCGGCGAAATCGGTGAACTGAGCCTTGGCGCTGTCGGCGACATTGCGGTGTGGTCGCTCACCGGGCCCGCGTTTGCCGGTGCGGTGGCAGACCCCGTCGAGGCGTGGCTGCGGTGTGGGCCCATCGCCGCCCGCGACACCATCGTCGGGGGCCGGCCCGTGGTGCGCAACGGTGAACTCGTGAGCCGTCGTGTGGAGGAGATGTTGCGCCTGCACTCGACGATCTCGCGGCGCATCCAGAAGGTCGCCGATTGAACGCATTCCCCTCGGCACGGGTCATGCGCTTGGTTCGGGTCTTGGCGCACCGGCGGCCGAGAGCGTGGGGGCGGTTGCGTCCGCCGTGCTTGCTGGCCTGTTGGCCTTGGGGGACCTGCGCGGCTGATCAGCCGTTCCAGCGCGACTGACCGAAGCGGTAGCCGACACTGCGCACGGTCTGGATGAGGTTGGCGTGTTCCTCGCCCAACTTCGCGCGCAGACGACGAATGTGAACGTCCACCGTGCGCGCGCCGCCGTAGTACTCGTAACCCCACACTCGCGAGAGCAGTATCTCGCGCGTGAACACCTTGCCCGGGTTCTGCGCGAGGAACTTGAGCAGTTCATACTCCATGAAGGTGAGGTCGAGGGGGTTGCCCTCGAAGGTCGCCTGGTAGGTCTCGAGGTTCAACACGAGACCGCCGTACTCGACGAGCTCGGCACGAGTGGCGGCTCCATCGGAGTACGTGAGGTGGCGCAGACGTGCTTCGAGTTCGCGCGGATGAAAAGGCGCCAGGCAGAAATCGTCGAACGAATCGTCGCGCATTTCCAACTGCCCGAGTTCGGCGCCCGAGATGAGGAGAAGAATCGGCACCGGCATCGCGTCACGGCGTCGCAGGGCGCGACAAAACGCCCATGCGCTCTCCGGGTTTTCGCCGCAGGAGACCACTGCACCCGCCCAGCCACCCGCGGGTTCGTGTTCGAGGGCCTCTTCAGGGGATGTGACGGCCTTCCACCGGTAGCCGGCAAGGTCGAGGGTTCGCGCGAGGTCGGCGGCGGGCGGGTCGGGCCAGACGACGAGAAAATCGGGCGAAACGGAAGCCATCGGCTACAGCGACCTCAAGTAGCGGTTGATTTCGAACGGTGTCACCTGGGTCTTGTAGCCGCGCCATTCACTGCGCTTGTTGCGCAGGAACCATTCGAAGATGTGTTCACCCAGTGCGTCGTGCACGAGTTCCGAGCGCTCCATCAAGTTGACGGCGTCGGACAACGACTGGGGCAGTTGACCGATGCCCAGCTTCGTGAGGGCGGCGTCGTCCATTTCGAACAAGTTCGCATCGGCCTCGACGGGAAGTTCGTAACCCTCTGTGATGCCCTTCATTCCCGCTGCAAGCAGAACCGAGAAGGCGAGATAAGGGTTGGCGGCCGGGTCGGGCGAGCGGTACTCGATGCGTGTCGCAAGCGGGTTGCCTTTCTTCGGTACCGGAACGCGGATGAGGCCGCTGCGGTTGTTGCGCGCCCACGAGATGTGCACCGGCGCCTCGAAACCGGGAACGAGGCGCTTGTAACTGTTGACGGTTTGGTTGGTGACCGCGGTGATCTCGGCCGCGTGGCGCAGAAGTCCGGCCATGAACGACTTCGCGGTGGCGGAGAGGTTGTAGGGGTCGGCCTCGTCGTAGAACGCATTGTCGCTGCCGCGGAAAAGCGACAGGTGAAGGTGCATACCCGACCCCTGTACGCCCTCGAGGGGCTTGGGCATGAAGGTTGCGTGGATGCCGTGCGCCGCAGCGACTTCCTTCACCGCAAGACGGAAGGTCATCACGCTGTCGGCCATCGACAAGGCATCGGTGTGGCGGAGGTCGATTTCGTGCTGGCTCGGTGCGTCTTCGTGGAAGCTGTACTCGACGGGGATGCCCATCGTTTCGAGTGTGCGAATCGTTTCCTTGCGCAGCGAGGTGGCCATGTCGGACGTCGTGAGGTCGAAGAAGCCACCCTCATCGAGGGGTCGGGGGAGTTCGCCCGGCTGTGGCGGTGCGAAGTAGAAGTACTCGATGTCGGGAGCGACGTAGAAAGAGAAGCCCTTCGCAACCGCAGCGTCGAGGTTGCGGCGCAGCACCTGACGCGGGTCACCGCTGAACGGTGTCGCATCCAAGTTGTGGATGTTGCAAAAGACGCGCGCCTCGGTGCCCTTCGGGTCGGCCCACGGCAGTACCTCGAAGGTGTTCGGGTCGGGAATTGCGAGAACGTCGGCTTCCTGCACGCGGCTGAAGCCCTCGATCGATGAACCATCGAAGGTCATGCCGTCGATGAGGGCGTTTTCCAGTTCGGCCGGGCTGATCGCAAACGACTTGAGGTTGCCGAGGATGTCGGTGAACCACAGCCGTACGAGGCGCACACCGCGCTCCTCGACGGTGCGAAGAACGTAATTGCGCTGTTGTTCTTGTTGCTCGAGCATCTCGCTCATCCCCCAAGTCTGCCGTTGATCTTCACGAATGCGTTCGACCGGAAAACGAACCGGGGGCCCGAAGGCCCCCGGAACTGTCGATTAGGTTGGTCCGTTGGACGACTGATCAGGCGCCGCAGACCGTCTCGAGAATGAGACGGGTGACGACGTAGGGGTCGCAGTTGGCGTTCGGGCGGCGGTCTTCTGCGTAGCCCTTGCCGTCGCGTGCCACGGTCCACGGGATGCGGATCGAGGCGCCGCGGTGCGAGACGCCGTAACTGAACTTGTTCCAGGGCGCGGTCTCGTGCTTGCCCGTCAGGCGGCTCTGGATGTCGTGGCCGTAGTTCTCGACGTGCTCCATGACGCGGGTGCCGATGGCCTCGCATGCGGCAGTGATCGTCTTCATGTTGGTGTCCTCACGCATCGCCTTGGTGGAGAAGTTCGTGTGTGCGCCCGCACCGTTCCAGTCGCCCTTTTGCGGCTTTGCGGCAAGCGAGATGACGACGTCGTAGTCCTCGGCGATGCGGTGGAGCAACCAGCGCGCAACGGTGAGGTGATCGGACACGGTGATCGCGTCGGCCGCTCCGATCTGGAACTCCCATTGTCCGGGCATCACTTCGGCGTTTGTGCCTTCGATCAAGAGACCGGCTGCCATGCAGGCTTCGGTGTGCCTCTCGATGATCTGTCGACCAACCACCCGACCTGCTCCGACGCCGCAGTAGTACGGGCCCTGCGGGGCGGGCATGCCGCCACCGATGGGGAATCCGAAGGGTGTGCCATCGATGCGCATCATCGTGTATTCCTGCTCGATGCCGTAGATCATCTCGGCCGACTTGTACTTCTCGGCGGCAGCGACGCACGCAGCGCGGGTGTTGGTCGGGTGCGGCTCATCGGTTTGGGCGAGGATGACCTCGCAGAGAACCAGAATGTTCTTTCCACCGCGAATCGGGTCGGGGCACCAGAACACGGGCTTGAGACCACAGTCGGACTTGTCTCCCGTCGCCTGCTCGGTCGATGAACCGTCGAAACCCCAGATCGGCGGGGTTGTGACACTGTCCTTGAGGATCTTCGTCTTCGAGCGCAGCAGCGGCGTGGGCTCGGTGCCGTCGATCCAGATGTATTCCGCCTGATAGGCCACTTTGGGTCTCCTTCACGTTGGGATTATCAGTCCGGACAATCCTGCCGTGGGGCAGTTTCCCTTCCGTGTCCCGATTGTGAACGCTGTGTAAAGACGCACACCGTTTGGCCCGTCGGTAGTCTCACGCCGTGGCGAAACTGCGCCTCGGCCTGGCCCAAATCAACCCGACCGTCGGAAACCTGGCGGACAACACCGCTGTCATTTCCCGCGCCTACGCTGCGGCAACCGCGGCAGGTTGCGATGTGGTTGCGTTTCCCGAACTGGCAGTCATGGGCTACCCGCCCGAGGACCTCGTGTTGAAGCCCGGATTCATTGCCGACAACCGCTCGGGACTCGACGCGCTCGTCGCGGCGACGGGTTCGACGATCCTCGTTGTCGGCTTCGTCGACCACGCCGAAATGACGGTCAACGGCGTGAGGGAGCGTTTGTTGTTCAATGCTGCAGCTGTCGCACGTGACGGGAGATTGCTCGGTGTCTACCGCAAGCAGTTGCTTCCGAACTACAGCGTGTTCGACGAAGAGCGGTACTTCGTGCCCGGCCCCGACGACCAGCCGATCTTCGACGTCGCGGGTCACAGATTCGCGGTATCGATCTGTGAGGACCTGTGGGCCGAGGGCCCGATCACGCACCAGGCCGCGCAGGGTGCGCGCATCATCGTCAGCATCAACGGCTCACCGTTCCATCGGGAAAAGTCGGGGGTGAGGCGCGACCTCGTGTCGGGGCGTGCCCGTGCGAACGGTGTCGTGATCGCCTACGTCAATCAGGTCGGCGGACAAGACGAACTCGTTTTCGATGGCGGGTCGCTCGTCGCCGATGCGCGCGGTGCCGTCGTTGCACAGAGCCCGTTCTTCGCGGACGATCTGCTGGTCGTCGACATTGCCGACGACGGTACGGTTGATGCCGTCTCGGGAGGCGCATCCGGGCCGTTGCCCGGCGATCTTGCGCAGGTCTACGACGCCTTGGTGTTGGGAACACGCGACTACGTACTCAAGAACGGCTTCACTGACGTCGTGTTCGGTCTGTCGGGTGGTATCGACTCGGCGTTGGTGGCAGCAATCGCCGTCGACGCATTGGGCGCCGACCATGTGCACGGTGTGTCGATGCCGTCGCGCTATTCGAGCGACGGCTCGCGAACCGATGCAGCACTCTTGGCAGCGAATCTCGGTATCGACCTGAAGACCATCGAAATCGAGTCGGCCTTCGCCGCCTATCTCGACATGCTCGATGAATCCTTCGCCGGCAAACCCGCCGACCTCACAGAAGAGAATCTGCAGAGCCGTGTGCGCGGCACGGTGGTGATGGCGCTGTCGAACAAGCACGGCTGGATGGTGCTCACCACGGGCAACAAGAGCGAGATGGCCGTCGGCTACTTCACGTTGTACGGCGATTCGGTGGGTGGCTACGCCGTCATCAAGGACGTCTTCAAGCTCACCGTCTATGAGTTGTGCCACCACGTGAACCGTCGTGCGGGTCGCGAGATCATTCCGCACGCGATCATCGACAAGCCACCGTCGGCCGAATTGCGGCCCGACCAGCGTGACGACCAGTCGCTACCGCCCTACGAGGTGCTCGATGCGATTCTCGAGATGTACGTCGAACGTGACATGACGGCGGGCGACATCATCGCTCTCGGCCACGACGAGACCTTGGTGCGCCGCATTGCCCGGCTCGTCGACTCGAACGAGTACAAGCGCCGTCAGTGTGCGCCGGGTGTGCGCATCACGACCAAGGCGTTCGGCAAGGACCGACGCCTGCCGATCACGAACGCGTACCGTGGTTGATCCGTGCGTGATTGACGATCAGAAGTGCGGTTGCGGTTGCCAGAAGTGCAGAGCCCACGGCCGCGGGTTCGACACCGTGGTTGTCATAGAGGCGTGTGGCGGCGATTGACACCGCGGCGCGC
Organism: Actinomycetota bacterium; assembly: GCA_016870865.1. Taxonomy (GTDB): domain Bacteria; phylum Actinomycetota; class Acidimicrobiia; order Acidimicrobiales; family Ilumatobacteraceae; genus F1-20-MAGs119. Next base: position 143,809 of record VGAC01000001.1, on the reverse strand, counting down.
CCGAGAGTCCCCGCACCGAGAAGCAGCCCCATGCCCCGGCCGCGGCTGCCGGGCACCAACTGCGTTCCGATGGGTAGAAGGCTCACGATTGCAAACTCGAAACCGAGGATGACGAGCATGAGACCGACGAGTGCAGGCACGAGGCGATCACCGAGCCCGGCGATCACCAGGGCGGCGGGAACCATCACGGCGGCACCGATGGCGACGCTGCGTTGCTTGCCCCACGAGTCGGTGAACCGTGCGCTCGATGTGGCTGACAGCAGTTCGGCAAGACCGAGCGAGAAACCCATGGCAGCAAGACCGGCCTCGGAGAAACCGAACGTGTCCTCGAGAAACGGACCGAACGTGACGAAGATGCACTGGATTGCACCCATCAACGTGAAACACGAAGTGATGGCGAGCCAGCTCCCGGGCAGCAACACACCGTGTTCACCGGTTCTTGTCTCGTCGTGGTGGTGGCTCACGTCGTCGGTTGTGGGAAGACGGTTGCTGACGAGCCAGGCGAAAGTCATCACGGCAACTGCTCCGAGCGCGTAGGACCACCTCCAGTTCGTGGCCGCCGTGATGAGCCCGAGCGAACTGACACCAACGAGCATGCCCAGTGCCCACGAGATTTCGGTGAAGCCGACGACCGCGCTGCGCTTGTTCCACGGCACGTGATCGGCGATCCATGCGCTGAGTGCCACGTCGAAGCCGACCTTTGATCCACCCAGAAGAATGAGAGCGATGGTGAACACCGCAAGGTTCGGAGCCGCCGCGGCAAGGATCGTGCCGAATCCCACGCCCACGAGCGACATCCGCATTGCCTGACGCCTGGTGATCGTATCGACACGCTGTCCGATCAGGGGAGAAGCGAGGCCCGTGAGCTCGGACACGGTGAGGGCAATGCCCATCTGCGAGATCGAGATGTCAAAACCACGTGCAATCGTGGCGAGAAACGGTGGAGCGAAGCGGTACGAAGCGTTTGCCGTCGTGCGCGCGATCGTCAGCAAGACGACGTGAGTGCGCACTGTCGGCGAGAACGATTCGTCGAAGCGGGGCATCGTCAGAGCGTGTTGCTGACCGTTGCGTTGCGCAGAACGCTCACCGATTCCTCGACCTTGACCGTTCCGTTTGTCGTCACGGTGAACCAACAGCCCTCGAGGTTGCGGTGGCTGCGCTGGTCGGGGTGGCCGAGGACGCGACGCATCACCCGAATGACACCGCTGTGCGTGACGAGCAGCCCCGTCGGTTTGGATGATCTGCCACCGTCCGACTTGGCGAGTTCGAGGAGCACCGCGCGCACCCGTTCGAACACCGACTCGTCCGCCTCGTAGCCCGGTGGGCGCATGTCGTTGTCGATGAAACCGGGGAAGCCCTTGTCGATGTCGCGGCGTGTGAGGCCCTGCCATGGGCCGACATCGACCTCACGGAGTCCGGCCTGTGCGGGCAGACGCGGTATAGAAACCTCGCGCGCGATGATCATCGCGGTTTCGAGTGCACGCGACAAATCGCTCGATGTGACCCAGTCGAAGCCCTTTAGTTTGCGCGCCGCGGACTGCGCCTGGCGTCGGCCTTCCGGGGTGAGGGGGGAGTCGGCGTGGCCCTGCATCCGACCGACCGAGTTCCATTCGGATTGGCCGTGACGAACGAGAAGAAATCGAGCGAGCGTCACGTCCTGCAGGCTATGGCGGTTCCATTCAATGTGCCCTTCGGTTTGCCGTGGGCTTGGCAATACCCTCTCCGTACATGGCGACTTTGAGACTTTTTGCCGCCGCCCGCGAAGCCGCCGGGAGGGGTTCGGATGTGTTCGAGGTCGCCACGGTCGGGGAACTGCTCGATGAAGCGTGCCTCCGTTACGGCGAGGGGTTCGCCGCGGTGCTCGCAACGTGTCGGGTGTGGTGCAACGGCGACGAGACCGATCGCGGCGCACCGGTGGGCCCGGGCGACGAGGTTGCCGTCCTCCCTCCGGTTTCCGGCGGGTTCTAGAGTACGAACATCGCCGCTCCAGACGAATCCGCATCAGGCACGAACGTCGATCCGTCGTCGCTGTCACTGGGTGAACTGCGCGCTTTGCGCGCGACGTTGCAGGGGGAAGAAGACGTGGTGTCGTTCGTGCGCCGTGTCGCACAGGGCCGGCTCGACATCGTGCGTGTGGAGCGGTCCCGCCGTGGTGCGGGGTCGCATGCGAGTGCCGCACCGGGTGAGCTCGCCGCCGTGTTCGGCCAGCAACAGGGCGCCGGGTCGGCGCGGCCGCCGCGAGACACCGCCGTGAGTGCCGACCACCCGCGAATCGTCGAACTCAGCGACATCTGTGATCGATTGCACTTCGCTGATTTCGCCGATCTTGACGACGGGGAATTGGGTGCACTCGAGTCCGCCCTTGCCGCATTCGAAGGTGAGCGCTCGACGGAACGCAGGACCCTCTTCGGTCGCATCGATGCCTTGAGCCGCGAACTTGTCGAGCGCTACAAGAGTGGTGGCGCATCCGTCGACAGCCTGCTGGACTGACGAGCCCGAAATACCCGATCTTTCGGGTATTTCGCCCAAGTAGCCATTCCGACATTTCGTCACTAGACAGACGGGGTGGACAAGCGTCTCGTCGACCTGGGTGACTTCATTCGGCAGCGCCGCGAAGCCACCCAACAGTCGATTCGCGATCTTTCACGTCTCGCCGGCGTGTCGAATCCCTACCTGTCGCAGATCGAGCGTGGCCTGCGCAAGCCCTCGGCTGAAATCCTCCAGCAGATCGCGCGTGCACTGCATGTCTCGGCTGAGACGCTGTACGTCCGCGCCGGGATCCTCGACGGCGACAGTTCCCGCGCGCCAGCGGCGACGCAGTCGGTCGAAGAAGCCGTGCTGGCCGATCCGCTTCTCTCCAGTGAGCAGAAGAACTCGCTGCTCAGTGTCTACCGCACCTACGTGAACCCCGTGGCGGGCTGAGATGAAGCGCGTCTCGATTCTTTCGCTGCACACCTCGCCTTTGGCTCAGCCCGGCGTCGGTGACGGTGGGGGAATGAATGTTTACGTGCGCGAACTGGTGTCGGCACTCGCCCACGCGGGTCTCGACTGCACCACCTATACGCGTGCCTGGCGGCCCGATCTGCCCCGGGTGGTCAACGTCGAACCGAACCATCGCGTCGTGCACGTCGAAGCCGGTGATTTTGATCTGCCGAAGAATGACCTCGTGTCGGTCGTCGACGTGTTCGCCGAGGGCGTACGCGATCACATCTTGGAGACGGGTGGTACCGACGTCCTGCACGGCAACTACTGGCTGTCGGGCATTGCGGGACATCGTGTCAAGCACGAACTCAACCTGCCCCTCGTGATGACCTTCCACACCTTCTCGCGCGTCAAGGCCCAGGGTGGCGATCCTGAACCCGTCTCACGCGAGGACGCCGAGTCGTCGATCATCGGATGCACCGACGCAATCTGCGTCTCGTGCACCGAGGAGGAGCGACAGTTCAGATCGCTCTACGGCATACCTCCGGGCACGATAGAAATCGTCGCACCGGGCGTCGAGCAGGCGTTCTTCGCCCCCGGCGAAAAGCGCGGGGCGCGCCATGCGCTGCGCCTTCCGGTCGACGTTCCCGTCATGTTGTTCGTCGGACGCATCCAGCCGTTGAAGGGCCTCGACGTTGCGGTTGAAACCCTCGCGCGTCTTGCCGACCGTCGTGCTCGCCTCGTTGTCGTGGGTGGAGCCAGCGGAAACGAGGGTGAATCCGAGGTCGCACGCATCAGGTCGCTGATCGAATCCCTCGGTGTGGTCGATCGTGTTGACTTCGTTGCACCGCAGGCGCATCACATGCTCTCGACCTACTACAGGGCGGCCGACGTCGTGATAGTGCCCTCGCGCAGCGAAAGCTTCGGTCTCGTCGCACTGGAGGCCGCGGCGTGCGGTGTTCCCGTCGTTGCGAGCGGCGTCGGGGGTCTCATCACCATCGTCGAGGATGGCGTCACCGGTCACCTCGTTGCCGACCGCAGCCCCGACGTTTTTGCAAGCCACGTCGACCGCATCCTTTCCCACCCGGTTCAGGCCGCGGCGATGGGCGCGCGCGCCGCGGAAAATGCGCGCCGTTACACCTGGAGTTTCGCCGCGGCCCGCTTGCGTCGTGCCTACGCCGACGTGACGTCGCGCAACCGCATCCTTTGCCGGTAGCCGCAGATGAGTGAAATTTGGGCTGACGCCGTCCGGGGCATTCTCGCCCGGCAAATCGATGAGTGGCTGGCCACGTACAAGGAGAACAACGCGCTGTGCCTGGCCGTCGGGCGCGACCCCGAGGACGACATGCACTGGTTCGTGCGCATGAAAGGCGAGGAAAAGGAGTTCACGACGGTGTGGCTCACCCTCGGCCAACGAACTCTGCAGTACGAGACCTACGTGATGCCTGCTCCCGAGGAAAATGCCGTCGAGGTGTACGAGCAGGCACTGCGGCGCAGCAACAAGATGGTGGGCGCCGCATTTTCGATCGGCGTCGAAGATGCTCTCTTCCTGCGCGGTGAACTGCTCCTGTCGGGTGTCAGCGAGCCCGAACTCGACCGCGTGCTCGGCACGCTGTACGCCACGGTCGAACGGCACTTTCCGGTACTCATCCGCATCGGGTTTGCCAGCCGATTCGACGCGTAAAGCGGCCGTAGCCACCCGCAGTTCGGAACTAGCCTGCGCACATGATCAACGGGGGCATCTCGATCATTGGTGGCGGGAACATGGGTGGTGCGCTTGCCCGCGGCCTCGTTGCCGGCGGCCTGGCTGCGGCAGACCTGACCATCATCGAGGTCGACGCTGCAAAGCGCGCGGTACTCGCGGCACAGTTCCCCGGTTCGAGGGTCGCTGGTGAGGTGCTCGCATGCTCCAATGCGGTCATCGCCGTGAAGCCCGCCGATGCCGAAGCCGCGACTCGTGCCGCCGTCGAGGCGGGTGCAAAGACTGTCTTGTCGATCGCCGCGGGCGTGACCCTCGCGAAACTGGCTGCCGCCGCCGGGTCCGGTGTCGATGTGATTCGCGCCATGCCGAACACGCCGGCGCTGGTGGGTGAGGCGGCGTCGGGCTTTGCTCTGGGTAGCGGGTGTGGCGCGGAGGCCGAGGCATTTGCCGCGGAGGTGCTGGGCAGCGTCGGCCTTGCGGTGCGCGTCGAGGAGTCGCTGCTCGACGCGGTCACGGGCCTCACGGGTTCGGGGCCTGCGTATCTCTTCTTCGTGGCCGAGGCGATGATTGCGGCCGGGGTCGCCGAGGGTCTGCCGGCCGGGACCGCCGAGGCACTGGTGCGCCAACTCTTTGTCGGTGCGGGAAGGTTGCTTGCCGAGAGTCCGGATTCGCCGACGCGCCTGCGCGAAAACGTGACCTCACCGAACGGCACGACGGCCGCCGGCTTGGCGGCGTTGTCAGCGGCGGGCGGCCGTGAGGCGTTTTTTGCCGCGGTCCGCACGGCGACGGCACGCAGCGCCGAACTCGGTGCGTGAACCCTGAGTTTAAGCAGTAAAGAATCGGCTCCGCGGCTGCCCCGAGCAGTTTTACACGGTCGGAAACTTTTTTGTGAAAAAGTGCCCCGTCGCTTTTCCCAACCCCGATCGAGGTCGTATGGTTTGCCATAGACCACCGATCGGTTCGCCGGTCGGGAGTCGCGCCCGAAAGGGCCGCGCCGAGGGGTCGGTGTCATCGGGGGGTTGACACCGACCCCTTCGTATTTTCCGGTTCATTTTCTTCGGTCAATTTTCGGTGGAGAAAAATTTCGTCCGCAGATGCGACACACTTGGGGCGTGAGCGCCCGTTCGCCCTTCGATCACGTTGCTTTGCTCACCGACTACGGCCTCGACGACGAATTCGTCGGAGTAATGAAGTCGGTCATCGCCGACATCGCACCGCATGCGCGTATCACCGACATTGGCCACAACGTCCGCGCGTACGACGTGCGTGGAGGCTCCCTCATGTTGGCGCGTGCAATCCAATACGTGCCACGTGGTGTCGTCGTCGCAGTCGTCGATCCCGGTGTTGCGACCAAGCGGCGGATGATCGCAGTCGAAGTTGCAGGCGGTGAGGGTGTTCTCGTCGGGCCGGACAACGGTCTGCTCGTGCCGGCGGCCGCAATGGTGGGCGGTGTCGAACGCGCGGTCGTACTGTCGAACACCGGACTGCATCTGCCCGCGCCCGGTGCCACGTTCGCCGGCCGTGACATCTTCGCGCCGGTCGCGGCACATCTCTGCAACGGTGTCACATTCGACGAACTCGGTGACATTGTCGACGCCGACATCTTGATGCCGGGTCTTGTCGGTCTTCCCCAGGTGGGTGACTCCGAAATTCTCGCCGAGGTGACGTGGGTCGACGTGTACGGCAATTGTCAGTTGAATCTCGGACCCGAAGACGTGGAAATCCTGGCAGGCGCGTCGCGACGACTCACCGTCGTCGTCGACGGCGTGGAACGCAGTGCAGCCATGGTCAGCGCTTTCGATGACGTCGCCGATGGTGCGATCGGACTCGTCATCGATTCCTACGGCATGCTGGCAATCGCGAAGCGCCAGGACTCGGCCGCCCGCGACGTGGGCCTGGCAAACGGCGACCAGGTCGTACTTCGTGCCCCCCAACCGGGTGGAAAGGGCACGACGACGCGGGTTTCGCTCCGGAAAAACGCCCCCGACGGCCCGCGGCAGTAATTTGGCGGCGTGAGGCCGGCAACCACCCTGACCATTGCACTCCTGATCGGGGTCATCTTGGTGGCGGGCATCGTCCAGTTGTTGATGCTCTGACGGGTCTTTGGGGAAGAATGCCGACAAGCGTGACCGCACCCGACAATTTGGCGGGCATCATCGCCGGCCACCCCGGTCACCGTGTGGCGATCATCAGTCGGGGGCGTCCGACGACGTATGGCGAACTGCTCGGTCAGGTGCGACGGTTCCGCGGTGCTCTCCAGGGAATCGGCGTCACTCGTGGCGAGCGCGTGGTGATCATGGCAGCCAACGGTCGTCACTTTGTCGTTGCATACCTCGCCGTCGTCGGAATGGGTGCCGTAGCCGTGCCGTTGAATCCCACGGCCACACCGGCCGAGCTCGAGCGCGAGATCAACGAAGTTGGTGCCAAGGCCGTGGTCGTCGGACCCTCGGCAGCGCCGGCGTGGGCACGAATCTCCGCGGTGAGCGTGCCCACGGTGGAACACGTACTCACGGCGGATGCGATCGATGACATGGTGCGCAGCGGTGTCGAAGCCCCCGAAGCACACGTGCACCCTGATGACCTTGCGGTCCTGATCTTCACCAGCGGAACGGCCGGCGCACCGCGGGCTGCAATGTTGTCGCACGACAATCTCTTGTCGAACATTCGCAGCACCATCGGGGCAACGCCGATGCATGCCGATGATGTGTCGTTCGGTGTGCTGCCCATGTTCCACATCTTTGGCCTGAACGTGATGTTCGGATGTGCCATGGCAACAGGTGGCACGATCGTGCTCGTCGAGCGTTTCGATCCGGCGAGCGCGGTCGAGACGATCGTTGAGCGAAGTGTCACGGTCATGGCTGGTGCACCCGCAATGTGGGTTGCACTTGCGCAGATGCCGGGGGTCGATCACGTTTCGATGTCGACCCTCCGTCTCGCCGTCACCGGCGCAGCGAAGATGCCCGAGGACATGGCGTCGTTGCTGGAATCGAAGAGCGGAATAGTCCTCGCCGAGGGTTACGGCCTCACCGAAGCGTCTCCTGTTGTCACGACGGCGCGTCTCGTCGACGGCGCGGTCCGCTCACCGCGTGGTTCGATCGGTGTGGCGGTGAGCAGTGTCGAAATTCGCATCGTCGATGAAGCGGGTGACGATGCCCTCCTCGGTGACGAGGGTGAAATCTGGGTGAAGGGGCCGAACGTGTTTCGTGGCTACTGGAACGACGACGAGGCGACCGCGCGCGTTCTCACCCCGGACGGATGGCTGCGCACCGGCGACATTGCAGTGTCCGATGACGAAGGGAACCTCTTCATCGTCGAGCGCGCCAAGGATCTCATCATCGTGTCGGGCTTCAACGTCTACCCGGCCGAGGTCGAGTCGGTCATTGCCGAACATCCCGGCGTGAGGGCATGTGCCGTGGTGGGTGTGGCTCATCCGCACACCGGTGAGGCCGTGAAGGTGTTCGTTGTGTCTGTGTCGGGGGTGCATCTCGATGAAGAGTCGATCATCGAACACGCACGCAAGAAGCTCTCGCGCTACAAGTGCCCGACAAAGGTGAAGTTCGTCGACGAACTGCCGGTCAACGTGACGGGGAAAGTGCTGCGGCGAGCGCTGCGCTGATGCGCGGTCGGGTGCCGACGGCATTCGATGCGACCATGAACCCCGCGAAGAGGACCACGACACCGACGGCGAGTGTGACCGCAAACGCCTTGTCCCTGCCCAAACGGCCCGCGAGCGTTCCACTGGCCGAGAGGATGATGGCTGCCACCGCAATGAGACCATTGCCGACCGCGAGCATGCGCGGAGAAGTGGCGGCACGTCGCGCCGAGGTCGTCGCAGCAGGCACACGTCCACGCGCAACACGTGCCGCCGACCACAAGGCACCGACGATGATGACCATTGCCGGCAGGCCCGAGCCGACGGCTGCGAGGATGCGGGGTGTCGTGCCGAACAGCTCCTTGGCGGTTGGGAAAGCATCAGGGTCGACGGGTGCCTTCATCGGAGCCATCGCAACGACACCAGTCGCGTAACCCGAGAGGAGGAGGAGAACCGTCCGCGTCGCGTCGCCGACGCGGCGACCAAAGATCAGATAGATGGTTCCGAGTGCGAGCCATGCGACGTTGAGAACCGCGCCGGCGAGGAAGAAGAGGCGAAACGTGACCGAACTCCAGCCCCGGCTCTCGGCCCACCACAGCGCACCGGCTCCGAGGGCGAACAGGGCCATGGCCACCGACCAGGCAAGATCGTGGGGGCTGCGACGGCGGAACCAGCGATCGAGGGTGAGGAGACAAAAGGCACTCGCCACGAGACATGCACCTGCCGCGAGTGCGGTGGCGACGGCGTCGGGCGTCTGCATGTGTCGGAGGTTATAGGTCGAACCCCGAAGAGGACTTTCTGGTCGGGGGCGCAAGGGCATAACGTAAGGGGCGTGTCGGATTCCCCTCGCCGTCGCGTGCCCGAAGTTGCGCTTTCGCGGTTGCCTCTCTACCTGCGCGTCCTTGGCGAACTGTCGAGTGACGCCGTCAACCAGATCTCGAGTGAACAGCTCGCCGAACTGACCGGCATGAATGCCGCGAAAGTGCGCAAAGACCTGTCGTACCTGGGCAGTTTCGGCACGCGTGGGGTCGGCTACGACGTCAATTTTCTGACGTACCAGATCCAGCGCGAGCTCGGCCTCGACCATGACTGGCCGCTGGTCATCGTCGGTGCCGGAAATCTCGGCCAGGCCCTTGCAAATTACGGTGGCTTCACCGAGCGTGGATTTTCGATCGCGGGTGTCTTCGACACGGACGAATTGAAAATTGGCGGTGTCGTAGGGGGTGTGCGGGTGCGTCATATCGACGACTTGTCGCAGGTCGTGTTGTCGAAGAACGTGAGCATCGGTGTGCTTGCCACGCCGGCCTCCGCGGCCCAGGAGGCAGCCAACCGGCTCGTACGCGCCGGGGTCGGGTCGATTCTCAATTTTGCCCCCGTCGTCTTGTCGGTGCCCCGCGGGGTGTCGGTTCGCAAGGTCGATTTGGCCGGCGAATTGCAGATTCTCAGTTACTACGAGCAGCGTCGGGCCGTCAACGCCGCGGCCCGCAGGGCCGCCGGTGCCGCCGTGCAGGGCGTCAGCGCATAGCGTGGGGTTGCTATGTCGGTAGTGGTCATCGGTGTGAACCACCGGACGAGCCCCCTGCGGGTTCTCGAGCGTGTGGCGGTCGGCGCAGACGCAATGCCCAAGGCCCTCCACGCCCTGGCGTCCAAGGACAACATTCGTGAAGCCGTGGTCCTCTCCACCTGCAACCGCACCGAGGTCTACGCGGTGACCGAGAAATTCCACGCCGCATACGACGACATCGCGGAGTTCTTCTGCGAACTCGGCGGGCTGCGTAGCGATGAACTACATCAGCACCTCTACAGCCAGCACGACGATGCCGCCGTGCGGCATCTCTTCGAGGTTGCCTGTGGCCTTGACTCCGCCGTGATCGGTGAGAACGAGGTTCTCGGTCAGGTTCGTGGCGCTTGGTCGCTCGCCCAAGAGTCGGGTGCGGCACGAACGACGCTCAACTTGTTGTTCCGCCATGCCTTGGAAACCGGCAAACGGGCGCGCAGCGAGACCGGCATCTCCCGATCGACGACGTCGATCCCCTTTGCTGCGGTGGAGATGGCACGCGAACTGATCGGAACCCTGGCTTCCCGAAAGGTCCTCATCGTCGGTGCGGGCACGATGGGCGAGGGTGTGGCGGTCGCCCTCACGATGAACTCGACCACCCAGGTGGCGGTCATCAATCGCACCGAATCACGTGGTCGCGATCTTGCCGAACGTCTCGGAGCCACGATGCGGCCAATGTCGGAGTTGCGCGAGGCGCTGCTCGACACGGATGTCGTCGTCACGTGCACCGGTTCTGGCTCGTTCGTTCTCGACCGGGAACTCGTCGAGTCGACCATGGCCGGCCGTTCGGGCCGCACGTTGTTGATCGTCGACATTGCGGTGCCCCGCGACGTCGAAGAATCCGTCGGCGAACTCGCCGGTGTTGAATTACGCAATCTTGATGATCTGCGTGACTGGGTGAAGTCGGGTATCGAAACCCGAGAAGGCGAAGCCTCCAAGGTCGCGGCGATCGTCGCGGAGGAAGTCGAGCGGTACGGTCTGGACGCGACCGCCCGCCAAGCAGCACCGCTCATCGCTGCGATGCACGCGGTCGCCGAACGTGTGCGCGATGCGGAACTCCAACGCCACGCCAAGCGCCTCGCCGAACTGACCCCCGAGCAGGCCGAGGTAATCGAGGCTCTGACGCGGGGCATCACCGCGAAGTTGTTGCACGAGCCGACTGTCCGCCTGAAAGAGAATGCGGGTACCCCGCAGGGCGAACGATTGGCCGATGCCCTGCGTGATCTCTTCGACCTGCACTGACTCGATGACCGGATCGCGATGACCGGATCACGGGGTGACACCGCAGTGATTCGCATCGCGACCCGACCAAGTCCCCAGGCGCGGACGCAAGCCCAGGTGGTGGCCGACGCCATCAGCACCGCGACGTCGCGGCCGTGCGAGCTCGTGTTCGTCGAGAGCACCGGCGACCTGCGCGCCGACGTTCCACTGCACCAGATGGCGGGGCAGGGAATCTTCATCAAGGAAGTGCAGCGCGCAGTCCTCGATGGGCGTGCCGATGTCGCCGTGCACTCGGCGAAGGACCTGCCGACCGCGGGTGACCCGGGGCTCGTCATCGGGGCATGGTGCGTGCGTCGCGACCCGCGCGACGCACTCGTTGGTGCCCGTTTGGGCGATCTCGGGGCTGGTGCAACCGTTGCGACCGGATCAGCGAGGCGTCGGGCACAGTTGCGCGCCGCACGGCCGGATCTTTCTTTCACCGAGTTGAGGGGCAACATCGGCACGAGGCTCGAGCGCATTCCCGACCGCGGTGCGATCGTCATGGCCACTGCCGCACTCGAAATTCTCGGACTAACCGATCGCATCGCCGAGGTCCTCGACCCGACCACGTTCGTCCCGATGGTCGGTCAGGGCTGCGTTGCGGTCGAACATCGCTTCGGGGATACCGCCGCAGGTGAGGCCCTGGGGGCGATCGATGACGCGGCAACGCGCCACGCGGTCCAGACCGAACGCGCCTTCCTCGCCGTTCTCGGCAGCGGGTGTTCGCTGCCCGTTGGTGCGTACGTCGATCCGTCGGGCACCTTGACCACGTTTCTCGCCGAGGCAGATGCACCAAAGGCACGCTCTGTCGTGATGCAGGCCGACGTGAGCGACCCCGATACGGCACGATTGGTTGCGGCCGAGTTGGCGCGGGTGTCACGTCGCGAACTTGCCGGGCGTTGACGATGGACAGTGCCGACAGGCGGGGTCCGCTGGCCGGTCGACGAATCGTGGTCACTCGCCCGCATCACCAACAAGCCGAACTCGCCGGGGCTCTCGTCGCAGCGGGTGCCGATGTCGTGGGTCTGCCGCTCATCGAGATCGTCGAGTTGCACGACGGTGCGCAATTCCTGCGCAGCGAACTGGTCGGTGTCGATGAGGTCGCATGGCTCGTCGTTTCGTCACCGAACGGTGCACGCACCCTGGCCGCGCTGTGCGAAGAGGGTTGTGCGATGCCTCCCGTTGCAGCGATCGGCGAATCGACCGCGCGAGCCATCGGCCATGACGTTGACTTCGTTTCGCAGCGTGCGAATGCCGCATCGTTCGTCGAGGAGTTTCCCCCCGGGGACGGCCGTTTGATCGTCGTTCAAGGCGAGCGTGCCGATACGACTCTTGCCGACGGTCTGTCTGCGAAGGGTTGGCGTGTCACGCGTTGCAACGTGTACCAAACGGTCGACACCGAGCCGTCCGCGGTGGATCTCGCGTGGGCCGCGTCGGCCGACGCGATCGTGTTTGCATCGGGAAGTGCGGTCGAGAACTGGGTACGTCTCGTCGGTGCCGATTTTTCGGGTGTGATTGTCGTCATTGGACCCGTCACCAAGAATGTCGCCGAATCCATCGGGCTGCGCGTCGATGCGATGGCGGCAGAACCATCGATCGAGAGTCTCGTCACGGTTCTCACCACGACCCTCAGCCCGTAGCATTCAGGCATGTTTCCCGTCTCTCGTCCCCGGCGGTTGCGCTCATCTGCGGCCATGCGTGAACTCGTCGCAGAAACACGTCTGACCACCGACGACGTCGTGGCACCGCTTTTCGTGCGAGAAGGTATCGATGCTCCCCAGCCCATCTCGTCACTTCCCGGAGTCGTTCAGCATTCCCTGGCGTCGCTGGAGACCGAGGTCGCCGATCTGATCGCCCTCGGCGTGCGTGGCGTCGTTCTCTTTGGTGTCCCGCTGTCAAAAGACCCCGTCGGTTCCGGTGCGTTCGACCCGAACGGCATCGTGCAGGTGGCCCTGCGTCGACTTCGTGAACGCTTCGACGACCGTATCGTCCTGATGGCAGATCTCTGCGTCGACGAATACACGTCACATGGCCACTGCGGCATCGTCGACGACAAGGGGCGAGTCGACAACGACGCGACACTCGAGGTCTACGTCAAGGCCGCCCTGGCACAAGCCAGGGCCGGGGTGCACGTGGTTGCTCCCAGTGGCATGATGGATGGGCAGGTTGCCGCGATCCGTGCCGAACTCGACGGCGGGGGATTCAACGACATCGCGATCATGGGCTACTCCGCCAAGTACGCCTCCGCGCTCTACGGACCGTTCCGCGATGCGGTCGACGTTCAGATCTCGGGCGGGGGAAACCGCAAGGGCTACCAGCAGGATTGGCGCAACACCCGCGAGGCAATGACAGAAGTTGCCGCCGACATAGAGCAGGGTGCCGACATCGTGATGGTGAAGCCCGCCCTGGCTTATCTCGACATCATCGCTGCCGTTCGAGCGGCGACAAATCTACCGGTGGCCGCCTACCACGTGAGTGGTGAGTATGCGATGTTGAAGGCCGCGGCAGCCAACGGATGGATCGACCACGACACGGTGGCGGTCGAACACCTCACGGCAATCAAGCGAGCCGGCGCAGATTTCATTCTCACGTATCTCGCCCGTTGGTTCGCCGAGTCAGCCGATTAGCGCGCGAACAAGGAGCACCCACATGGCTGCCAGGTCGATTCCGTACTGCGACGAGACCGCCTGTCGCGCCGCGGGGTGCGTGCCGACGTTGTGCACGGGTGCGGGGATGCCCACGAATGCGGGGTTCTACGAACGTTCGGCCCGCGCCATCCCGGGCGGAGTGAACAGTTCGATTCGCGCGTTCAAGGCCGTCGGCGGCAGTCCGTACATCGTGGCGCGCGCCGAGGGTGCCCACGTCTGGGACGTCGAGGGCAAGCGGTACGTCGATCTCGTGCAGAGCTACGGCGCGGTGATTCTCGGTCATGCCCATCCGGCCGTGACCGCGGCCCTGCGAGCGGCCGCGCCCGACGGCACCTCGTACGGCGCGCCGACACCGCGCGAGATGAAACTCGCCGAAGCGATCTCGTCACGTGTCGCAAGTTGTGAACAGGTGCGACTGATGAACAGTGGCACCGAGGCGACGAGTACCGCGGTGCGTCTCGCGCGTGGTGCGACAGGTCGCAAACGCATCGTCACGTTCAGTGGGAATTTTCACGGTGCGACCGACGCATTGTTGGCGGCCGGTGGAAGTGGTGTGGCAACGCTCGGACTGCCCGGAACGGCGGGTGTTCCCGATGAAGCTGTGGCGAACACGATCGTCGCGCCTTACAACGTCGTGCCGACCCTCGATGATCGCGTCGCCGCGGTGATCGTCGAACCGGTGGCGGCGAACATGGGAGTCGTTGCCCCGACCCAGGGCTTCCTGACGGGTCTGCGTCGCGAATGCGACCGTGTCGGTGCGCTGCTCGTTTTCGACGAAGTCATCACGGGTTTTCGCCTCGGTGCGGGTGGTGCCCAGGAGAAGTACGACGTTCGCCCCGATCTCACGTGTTTTGGCAAGGTCATCGGTGGGGGGCTACCGATCGGTGCAGTCGGAGGCCGGCGTGATCTCATGGCGACTCTGTCGCCCATCGGCAAGGTGTTCCACGCCGGAACGCTCGCCGGCAATCCGATGGCAACGGCAGCCGGGCTCGCGGCACTCAACGAACTGACGGACGATGTCTACATGGAACTCGCGGCACGCGCCCGACGTTTGTCGTCGATGATGCGCGACGCGTGCGCCGCGGTTGGGGTTCCCGCACAATTTCCCGTCGTGGGCACCCTTGTCGGGATGTTCGTGGGTGAGGCTGCGCGTGGCGTCGCGCCGGTCAACTTCGACGAGGCAAAGAAAACCGACGAAGCGCTGTACGCAAGGTTGTTCCACGCAATGTTGGCAGAGGCCGTCGCGCTTGCCCCGGGCGCATACGAGGCGCTGTTCGTCGGGCTCGGTCACGACGACGGTGTGCTCGACGACCTTGCCGAACGCGTTCATCGCGCTGCCGGTCGACTCGGGGCGTAGACGGTGTGGCAGGTGTCGATACGCCGGTTCGCACTGGCGATCGGCCTTCCTGTGATGTTGGCACTGTGTTGGTGGTTCGTGGCGGTTCGTGAATCTGGTGGGAACACCGCCTCACGTCGGTCACATTTCGTCTCGTACACCGCATCGGTCGTGACCGTGCAGGCCGATGCAAACTGGGCGGTCAAGGACGGTCTGACGACCGGCACGGCACGTCTCGCGCTCGACGACGGCCGCACGCTGTACATCTCGGCGGCGACGCTCGGTGAAATTCTCTGCACGGATTTGAGCACCCCGAACGCGTGTGTTCTCCTTGCTGAAATGCTGGGCGACGCGCCAACGTGGTTTGCACTCACGCCGGCCGCCGGTGATGAGCCACTTTCCCGGCTTCCTCTCCCGCCGATCGTCGACATGTTGAACGACGGTGACGACGCAGTGCTCGAGAACGGTTGGGTGGTCCCGCTGGCAACCCCCACGAAACGTGAATGTGACACCGCAACGCCGAACCTTCGTGACTTCATCGACCGTTTCGGGTCGAACATGGAAGTAATGCTCGATCTTGCCGCCGATGAGATCGACACCGTGCGTTGCACGGCCGATTGATCAGGCGTTTGGGAACAGGCGAACGATTGCCGACGCGGCTTTGTATGCGGCCTCCGCGGGGCCGACTTCGTCGGGTCGCAGGAGGTTCGCCATGATGCGCAGGACCCATTCCATGAGCGAGCGGCTCTGAATCCCCACACGGGACAGTTCACGCATCAGTGCCGGTCGGCCGATGACTCGCGCGAAAAGACGCGCAACCTTGAAGTACTGGCCATACTCTGCGTCGAGCATCGCGGGGTACTGCTGCAACACCGAGGCATTGCGGGTGGTCAGCGCTTCGTGGAGAACCTCGGCCGCCATACGAGCGGTCTCGTATGCGTAGTCAATACCCTCACCGTTGAACGGGTTGACGCTGCCGGCGGCGTCGCCGATGACGAGATGGCTCGCGCCGACCTTCGGACCAACCGAACCCCCCATCGGAATACGACCCGCTGTCGGCTTCTGTGTCGGCCAAGCAGGGTCGATCTTCCAGGAGTCGGCAACTTGGTGCGCGTACGCCTCGAGAAGGTGCGTGGTGTTGACTTCCTTGAAATCACGGAATGTCGAGAGAAGACCGACACCGATGTTGACCGTTCCATCGCCCACCGGGAAGATCCACCCGTAGCCGGGCATCGAGTTGCCGTTGCGGTCTTTCACGTCGAGCGCCGATTCGATCCATGGATCGGCGTGCAATGGTGATTCCCAATAACTGCGGATCGCGGTGCCGTAGGGCCACTCGCGGGTGCGGTACGTGCCGAGCGCGCGCCCAATGCGACTGTTCGCACCATCGGCGATGATGACGTACTGGGCTTTGACTTCGATGCTCTCGTCGCTGCCCTTTTTCTTTGCGACGACACCGCGAACGAATCCGCGGTCCATGATCGTCTCGACGGCTTCGTGGCCCTCGAGCAGGGTTGCGCCGAACTTCGCGGCGTTGTAGGCGACCATCATGTCGAGGTCACGACGCCGCACGACGTAACCGTGTCGTGGGTACGTGGGGTGCGTCGGCCACTGCAATTCGAGTGCCTTGCCGTGTGCGGTTGCCCGAAGGCCCTCGTAGCGGTGGAATTTGGCGAGTTCGTCGGCCAGGCCCATGTCGCTGAGCTGCTTCACTGCACGTGGCGTGAGACCGTCACCACAGGTCTTTTCGCGCGGGTACGTCTTTTTCTCCAGCACGACGCAGTCATGACCCAGTTGCGACAACCAGTAACCCGCGGCGGCTCCTGCGGGACCACCGCCCACGACGAGAACCTCGGTGGAAATTTCACCCGTCGTCGACACGCCACCGAGGGTAGAGGTGGACCACAGTGGATGCGCCACCGTGCCCGGTGCGCCGGGGGTGACTTACTTCGCCGCGGTGGTTTCGCGTGGGTCGACCCCGACCGCATTCGGCGGCGGCATCAGGGCCTTGAAATCCTCGGCGAGGCTGGTGAACGACGCTGAGCCACCCTGCAACGCAGAGAAGATTTCCGACTCCGGGGAGCACCAATGCTCGTACTCTGCCGCCCATTTTTCGTCTTTCGGGTCGGCACCGGCGAGGTCGTATCGAACGTGACACACGACACCGAGGATCTCGTACTCGGTCAGGCCGCCACCGTATTTTTCGCCCTGTTGAGGCATCGCGTTGCCGTTGTAGGAAAGGGGTGCGTGTGCCCCGCCCTCTCGATCGGGGTCGCCGTACACCTTGATTCCAGCCGAGGCGTAGGCCTGGCTCCCCGTGTAGACGAAATTGAGCATGTCTTCGATGTGCGGGAAGGTTTTGAGTGCCCCACCCTGATACAAAGCGCGCCCTGCGCCGCCCTGGCCGCCACCCCCATGGCAGCCGGCACAGCCTCCCCAGACTTCGATGCCTTTGGCAATCGGGCCCTCGACGGTCTTTTCCGCCGGCTTGATGGCCAAAACATAGAGAAAAGCCCACACCGGCAGCAGACTGAGGGTCGCCATGGCCCAAAAAGGGATCTTCCGGCGGGCCTTGGCTGCGGCGACCACCGCGGAGTCGGGTTTGGCGACTTTTCGGGCGGGTTCCGGTTTGGCGGCCGCTTTGGTTGGAGCCGACACCGCGGGAACCGCGGGGGTCGAGGCACCCGACTCCGCGGGGGCCGCGTCAGCGGAGCCGCCGGCGCGCCGTTCGCGGGAACGCTTGAGGAGGTGCTCGGGGATCTCAGTCACGGCGCTTGAGCCTAATCCTCCGCACGGCGCGAGGGGGAATCAAACGCGTGTCTTTCGCTGTGCACGTGCAAATGAGAATGTCACCGAAATGGGGGTCGGGCGTTGGGTGCTCGCTACAGTTATTTTCGAAGTTTCATGGCGTCCATGTGACCTTGGTAGCGGACCCGGAAAGGATCCTCGGCGTAATGCTGGCAATCGACGTACTCAAGTGGCCGGGAGTGAACCAGGCGTTCATTTTCTCGTTTTTGCTGACCACCGCGCTTGCCCTCGTCGTGATCCCCTACGGCAAGCGCCGCAAGCCGGGCACTCCGGTGTCCTGGGGCGAGGCGATGATCGGTGCGACCTTCATTTTCGCGGTGTTGTTCCTCGCATTCGGAGTGGTGCCCCACCAGTGGATCGACCATGCCGACAAGAACCTCGGCTGGCGCAAAGACAAGCCGTTGCTCGGCCCGGGCGGAATTCTCAAGGCCCAGTCGAGCGGCGGGGGTTTTCCTTTCGAGGTGTCGTACGAGGCCTTGCGAGACATCATCGTCATCGTCATTCACGCTTTTTACATCGGCCTTTTCATGTTCGTCGCCGTGTGGTGGCAAAAGCGCGGACTTGCCCAGCCAAAGGAACTCGAGAAATCGACGTACGGTCGACCACTCGTGCGCAAGACCTGATCGAGGCGAAAACTCGTCACCCAAAACCACGAAGATCACCGAAAAAACCAAGAGGAAAGGAGACACCAGATGGCCAAAACAGATGCGAACCCACCCATGCCCGACTGGTCGACCGAGTACCAGTTGGTTGAGGTAGACGCGGACTACTTGACGAAGGCCGTCAAGCCCAAGCAGTTCATCCACATCGATCAGTCCGAGTGCATCATGTGCGAAGGCTGTGTCGACATCTGCCCGTGGAAGTGCATTCACATGGTCGACCCGAGCGCTGTCGCCGAAGCGATCGGCACCGAACAGCCGGGCCTCGACCCGCGTGACAACGTCATGTTCATCATCGACGACGACGTCTGTACGCGCTGCGCGCTGTGCGTCGATCGTTGCCCCACCGGGGTCATCATTCTCGGCAAGGTCGGCGCGCCCGCCGCCACCGGTGATTCTCACACTCGTACCAACAACCATGGCTACGCCTACGGAATGCGTTTTTAGGAGCACCCCCTCATGGCAAAGACGATTGACGACCAACCCACACCGACGCTAAAGGACCGCGTCTCGAAGATCGGTGAACAGGTGCAGGGCAGCCAGGCCTGGAACTCGATTTTCCGGCCGGGTTCGATTTTCCGCAAGGGCTACACCGACTCACCGCGTAACCGGTCGTACGTGATCATGAACTCGGTGCTCTACCACCTGCACCCGGTGAAGGTGAAGCGTCACGCCGTGAAGGTCAGCTACACGTTGTGCCTCGGCGGCCTGTCGTTCTTCCTCTTCATCCTGCTCACGGTGACGGGCATCTTCCTCATGTTCTTCTACCGACCCACCGCCGCCAATGCGTGGCAGGACATCCAGACACTGCAAACGTCGGTGACATTCGGGTTGTTGGTGCGCAACATGCACAGATGGGGTGCGCACCTGATGGTGCTCACCGTGTTCCTGCACATGGCACGCGTCTTCTACCACGGTGCATACAAGGCGCCGCGCGAGTTCAACTGGGTGATCGGCGTCATCCTTCTCACACTCACGCTGCTGCTGTCGTTCACCGGCTACCTGCTCCCGTGGGACCAGTTGGCTCTGTGGGCCGTCGCGGTGGGCACCAACATGATGGGTTACACACCCGTCTTTGGTAGCCAAGTGCGTTTCGTTCTGCTCGGCGGTGTCGAAATCGGATCCGAGACATTGCTGCGTTGGTACGTGCTGCACGTGATCATGCTTCCGTTCGTCATCGTGATATTCATGGCCATCCACTTCTGGCGCGTCCGCAAGGACGGCGGAATCTCCGGCCCCTTGTGATGGAGGAGAACAACAATGACTGAGATCCCCGAACACCTTTTGAAGCGAGCGAAAGCGGCACGCGAAAAAGCGGCCGGTGGTGACGCTGCCGGTGCTGGTGCCGGTGGCGATCGCATTCCCGACCAACTGCTCGACCGCACGAAGGCGGCCGGCGCCGCCGTCGCCGTCGCCGAACGCCCTACGGCCGTCGTTGCTGCCGCTGCAGCGGGCGCTTTGCCGATTGGTGCCGGCCCCGGTGGTCACACACAACGTCTGCTCACCGTCGTCAAGTCCGGTTCGATCCAGGAAGTGAAGGCTGCACCCGTCGACAAGGTGCATACCTGGCCGCACTTGTTGGCCGTCGAGTTCGTCGCGGCACTCGCCTGCACGGCCCTTCTCTTCGTCTTTTCATGGTTCGTCAATGCTCCGTTGCTACAAGCTGCGAACGTCAACCAGACGCCGAACCCGTCGAAGGCGCCGTGGTACTTCCTCGGTCTCCAGGAACTGCTCACGATGTTCCACCCGATGATCGCTGGCGTGACACTGCCGGGAATGGGTCTCATCGCATTGATCCTCGCCCCGTACATCGACAAGAACCCCTCGAACAAACCCGAGGACCGCAAGTTCATCACCAGCCTGATGACCGTGCACCTCATGTTCTGGGCCGTGCTCGTCATGATCGGTTCGTTCTTCCGCGGCCCGGGATTCAATTTCGTCTTCCCGTGGCGCGACGGCATTTTCTTCGAGCTGTGATCATCGAGACCTGACAGGAACACACACATGAGCACTCCCCTCATCATCGCCTTGGCAATCGCCGCGATCGTCATCCTCGGCGGTCTCGTCTTCGTCACCGCTGCACGCAAGTCAGAGGTGCGTGGCGCAGGCGCGTTGTCACGCGAAACCAAGAAACGCGATCGCAGTGCTGTGGCATCGGCCGCCACCGCAACCGGCCGCGCCTACGAATCGGCTGCAACGTCGACGTCAACCGAGGTCGCGGTGCTCGACTCGGTTGAAATCACCGAGTGGGTCGCGCCCGACCCCGAGGCGTTGGGTGAAACGCGCCGTGCGTTCTTCAACCGTGCAACGGTGACCCTGATGAGCGCGTCACTCGGTGCGTTCGGTGCGTCGCTCCTCGGCTTCCTGTGGATGGGCTCGTCGGGTGGATTCGGGTCGAAGATCGCCGTTGGCAAGATCGACGACGTGCTCCAGGGCGTCAAGTCAAACAAGGGTTTCATGTACTACCCCGAGGCCCGCGCGTGGGTCACCGAATATCCCAAGGATTCGCTCGCCAAGGCGCGGGCCGTGTACGGCAGTCAACCTGCCGTCCTTGCAGGCATGGAGGCCGGCGTCGTTGCGCTCTACCAGAAGTGTCCGCACCTCGGATGTCGCGTTCCTGATTGCAAGAGCTCGCAATGGTTCGAATGCGGTTGCCACGGCTCGATGTACAACCGTGTCGGTGAGAAGAAGGGCGGACCCGCACCGCGTGGTATGGATCGCTTCGGTGTCGCGGTGAACAACGGTGTGCTCGTCATCGACACCGGTGCCGTCTTTGGCGGCCCACCGATCGGCGTCAACACCACCGGCCAAGAGGCCGAAGGCCCGCACTGCCTCGCAGCGGGCGGAGGTGGCCACTGATCGTGGTTGCCGCCATCAACACCAACATCGCGTGGATCGTCCTTGGTGCGATCACCGTGTCGTGGGTGATCTACGGATTGTTCAACATCCGTGGGTCGCGCCGCGAACACGGATCCGAAATCGAATTGGCTGCGAACCGCAAGCCGTACTACGACGACGAGATTCTCGAGGGCAAGAAACTCGAGCGGACACAGTTGCTCGGCCTTGCCTTCCTGGCCGTCATCACCATCTCCCTCCCGCTCTACTGGGTACTCGAACCCGGTCGCCAGTCGAATGCGGAGTTCGGTTGGGACAAGCGCTTTGCGAGCTGGGGTGGCAAGTTGTTCGATGTCACCGCGAACGGTGGGTTCAACTGCGCGGGCTGTCACGGTGGCATGAAGGCGAACGGTGGCAACGCGCCATTCGCCGTCACCGACCCTAAAACGGGTGAGGTCAAGGCCGTCAGTTGGAAGGCGCCGGCACTCAACACCGTCTACCAGCGCTTCTCGGAATCAGAGGTGCGTTTCATCCTCGAATACGGTCGCCCGTTCTCACCGATGTCACCGTGGGGCACCATCGGCGGTGGCCCGATGAACGAACAGCAAATTCAGACGCTCATCGACTACATGAAGAGCATCCAGTTGCCGCTCGAAGAGGCGAAGATGCCAAAAGCCAAGGCCGACGAAATCCAGGCCGAGGCCGAGCGCCTCGTCAAAGCCGGTGCATACAAGTCGGTCGGTGAGGCACTGTTCAACCTCGACATCGACGGCGGTGCGTACTCATGCGCACGTTGCCACACCAAGGGCTGGTCGTACGGTGATGCGCAAATCACCGGCGGCGGAGCATTCGGCCCGAACCTCACGGGCGGCTCGACCGTTCGCCAGTTCCCGAGCCAGGACGAAATGATCGCCTTCATCAAGAACGGCTCGGAGTACGGCAAGAAGTACGGCGAGCAGGGCCAGGGCGGCGGACGCATGCCCGGCTTCGGCGCCACGTACACCGACGAGCAGATCAAGGCGATCGTGGAATACGTGAGAGGTCTCTAGGTGCTGTCCACTCTTCTCGCCGTTGGGTGGGAACCCGAGATTCGCGGTGCTCTGACCGTCATCATCGGCGTTATTGCACTGATGGGAAGCGTCTATTTGATTCTCGGAACCAACATGGGTGCGCGCCTCGGCTTGCTCGTGGCACTTGCCGGCCTGTTCGGCTGGATGGCAACGATGGGCGCCATCTGGTGGACGTACGGCATCGGTCTGCAAGGTCGCCAGCCGACGTGGAAACCCGCTGCACCGGTTTCGATCGTGCGTGATGCACGTCTGCTCGACCGAGCCGAGGTCATCGCCGCGCCGATCAGGATCGACTCCGGTGCAACCCCGACGGATCTCGCAAGGGCTGCGCAGGCAGAAATCGTCGCTGCGGGCTGGACGAGGCTCGATGACGCGGACCCGCGTCGCGGTCAGGCGGTGGCGTCGGCCGATGACATCATCCAGAACAAGGCCAAGGAGTACGCCGCCGGTGAATACACCGCGGTTGCCGTGTACGACCGGGGTGGTGAACGCTGGCCCAAGATTTCCGAATCACTCGACTTCACCGCACTCCTGCACAAGCCGCGCTACGCCCTGGTGGAGATCGCCTCGTTGGTGCCGCAGCGCACAGAACCCGGGCGCGCCCCGGCACGACCGGTCATCGACGACAAACAGCCGCACCGCTACCTGCTGATGATCCGAGACCTCGGCTCGAAGCGTCAACCCGCCGTGTACATCACCATAGGATCGACGATCATCTTCCTCATCCTCTGCTGGCTACTCCACCGTCGCGATCGCTTCGTGAGGGAGAACGTCGCGGGTGAGTTGAATCCGGCGAAGGTCTAGAAAGGGTCGGCACCGTGGGGCAGTACCTCCCGATCATCGTCCTTCTGGTGCTGGCGATCCTCTTTGGTGCATTGAGCTTTCTCGCATCGACGCTCCTGGCCCCGAAGCGTCCGCACGCGGCGAAGGAAGCGCCCTACGAGTGCGGCATTGTCCCCGGTCGCGAACCACCCCAACGTTTCCCGGTCTCGTTCTACATCGTCGCGATGTTGTTCATCATGTTCGACATCGAAATCATCTTCGTGTACCCCTACGCGGTCGACCGTGAGTTTCTCGGTTCGTTCGCGTTCTTCGAAATGCTCGCGTTCAGCGCGGTCTTTTTCGTTGCATTCGTCTATGTCGTCGCTCGTGGCGCACTCGACTGGGGCCCGGTGCAGCGTGCCGGGCGCATCGATTCGTCGCTCGAGGGGGTCGTTTCGGCAAATCGCACCACGACGTCGACCATCCGTCGCGTCGGGGCAGAGGGTCGCATCGAAGAGGACCAGAAAAGTGCGGTGGCCTGATGGGAGTGCGTGACGTCCTCGACGAAGGCCTCGCGGGCCTGCAGCACAACTTCCTCACCGGTCGCATAGAAGACCTGGTGAACTGGTCGCGGTCGCGTTCGTCTTGGCCCGCCTCGTTCGGTCTCGCGTGTTGCGCAATCGAGATGATGGCGACGGGTGCTGCACACTACGACCTCGCGCGTTTCGGAATGGAGGTGTTCCGTGCGTCCCCGCGTCAGGCCGACATCATGATCGTCGCGGGTCGCGTCAGCCAGAAGATGGCCCCGGTTCTGCGTCAGGTCTACGACCAGATGATGGAACCCAAGTGGGTGATCTCAATGGGTGTCTGCGCATCGAGTGGCGGCATGTTCAACAACTACGCGATCGTGCAGGGTGTCGATCAGGTGGTGCCCGTCGACGTGTACGCACCGGGTTGCCCGCCAACGCCCGAGACACTCATCCACGCGATTGAAACTCTCCACCAACTCATCGAGGACGGTGAAATTCTGCGCCGCCGCAAGGAGACCGGTGCGGGTGCGAACGTCCACATCCACGAAATTCCATCCGGCTCGGTGAGCACGCCGGTGATACTCGGAAGCCGCTGAAGATGGACAACGACGCAACCGCGACCGAACACGCACCCGCACCGACCCGTTACGGTTGTCGGATCAGCGACTCGCGAGGGCAGGTCGTCATCCACCCGACCCGTGACACGTACATCGCCACACTCAAGGTGCTCGTCGACGACACGTTCGTATCGTGTACCGACCTCACCGCCGTCGACTACTCGGCATACGCTTCGCGTGTCGGCCGGCCGACCGAGCGTTTCGAAGTCGTGCTCAACCTCATTTCGCTCGAGCGTCGCGAGCGACTGCGTGTGCGAGTTGCCGTACCGGAATCCGACCCGACTCTGGACTCGGCTTTCGACCTGTATCCCGGTACCGAAGCAATGGAGCGCGAGGTGTACGACATGTTCGGAATCGAGTTCGTGGGCCACCCCGATCTCTCGCGCATCTTGATGCCCGAGGACTGGGTGGGTCACCCGTTGCGCAAGGACTACGCGATCGGGCGTATTCCGGTTCAGTTCAAGGGGAGTCCGTCGTGACCGACCTCATCACCGCGACACCCGGTGCGACCGCCGAGGGCAACCAGGAGATGCGTGCGCGCAGCGAGCTCACCGCGCGCGAGGTCATGCGAGAGGTCGGTGCGGTGCTGCGCATGACCGAGACGCAGGCCGCCACGCTCGCCACCGACAACGTCGACCCAACCGAGGTTTCCGAAGATCAATCGATGATCATCAACATGGGCCCGCAGCACCCGAGCACCCATGGAGTGCTGCGCCTCATGCTCGAGCTCCAAGGTGAGCGCGTTCTGCGTTGCAAGCCGATCATCGGCTATCTGCACACCGGAATGGAAAAGACGGGCGAGGATCTCACCTTCATGCAGGGCGGCACCAACGTCACCCGCATGGACTACCTGTCGCCGTTGAACAACGAACTTGTCTTCTCGATGGCCGTCGAGAAACTGCTCGGTATCGACGAAGACATTCCCGAGCGCGCGGTCTGGATGCGTATGTTGCTCTCGGAGCTCAACCGCATGAGCAGCCACTTGTTGTTCCTCGCCACGAACGGCATGGACATCGGGGCAGTGTCGATGATGATCTACGGCTGGCGCGAGCGCGAAGAGGTGTTGCGTTTCTTCCAGAAGGTCACCGGACTGCGCATGAACCACAATTTCATCCGGCCCGGTGGACTTGCCGCCGACCTGCCCGGTGGTTGGCGCGATGACGTACTCGACATCCTCGACCGTCTGCCCGATCGTCTGGCCGAATACGACGTCTTGATGACCGAACAGCCGATTTGGCGCGAGCGCCTGCAGGGTGTCGGTGTCATTACCGCCCAGGAAGCCGTCGCTCTCGGCGCGACCGGCCCGATCCTGCGCTCGACCGGGGTGGCATGGGACCTGCGTCGTGACATGCCCTACCTGCGCTACGACGACGTCGAATTCGACGTGATCGTCGGTTCGTACGGTGATGCGTTCGATCGCTACGCGATCCGTCTGAACGAGATACGCGAGTCAATGAGGATCGTGCGTCGGATCCTCGACCGCATGCCCTCGGGTGACTACCGCATCCAGGACAAGAAGGTGACGCCACCGCCTCGCGCACGTATTGACGAGTCGATGGAGGCACTCATCCACCACTTCAAGATCTTCACCGAGGGTTTCAAGGTGCCAGAGGGTGAGGTGTATGTCGCAATCGAAAGCCCGCGCGGTGAAATTGGCTGCTACATCGTGAGCGATGGCTCACCAAAGCCGTACCGAATCCACATGCGCGCCCCCTCGTTCGTCAACATCCAGTGTCTACCGCACATGATGCGCGACGGTCTGGTGGCCGACGCAGTCGCGGTCATTTCATCGGTCGATCCAGTTCTCGGTGAGGTCGACCGATGAGCCGACTCACTGATGCCAACGTTGCAATCGCGAACGAAATCGTTGCGCGCTACCCACGGCCGAAGTCGGCCTTGATCCCCCTGCTGCACATCTCCCAGGAACAGAACGGTTGGGTGACCGATGATGCGATGAAACACATCGCGGAACTGGTCGGCGTGACACCCGCAGAGGTGCTGGGCACGGCCTCGTTCTACGAGATGTTCAAGTTCGAGCCTGTCGGCAAGTACGTCATCAACATCTGTGGCACGATGTCATGCGCCCTCATGGGCGCAGAGGAATTGCTGCACCACGCCGAGCACCGTCTTGGCATCAAGGTCGGCGGCACGACGCCCGACGGTTTGTTCACGATCGAGCACGCCGAATGCCAGGCCGCCTGTACGGAGGCCCCGTGCCTGCAGGTGAATTACCGCTACCGCTTTCGCATGACGCCGTCGCAACTCGATGCACTCATCGACGACCTCGCGGCAGGGAATCTGGCAGAGGAGATTCCGCCGCACGGCACGCTCGCCCGCGTCCGCCAGCACATCCCCGCCGATCGTGCGGTGGGTGCCGCGCCACCGGAAACACCCGGGCAGGAACCGGTATGGATGAACGGAAAGGCTGCGTTGTGAGCGGTACGTACACGCATGCTCCAGGCTTCTACGCCGGCGACCGGCCCCGGATCGTCACGTCGCGGTTCGAATACGCCGACTCGCACACCATCGAGCGCTACCTCGCGACCGACGGTTACAAGGGACTGCGGGCCTCGCTTGCGCGTCCTGCCGCCGACGTACACGAAGAGGTCAAGAACGCAACCGTTCTGGGCCGCGGCGGTGCCGGATTCCCCGCCGGCACGAAGTGGGGGCTCATGCCCGCGGGAAGCTTCCCCCGTTATCTCGTGGTCAATGGTGACGAGAGCGAACCCGGCACGTACAAGGACCGCCTGCTCATGGAGCGCGATCCACACCAGTTGATCGAGGGTTGTCTCATTGCGTGTTACGCGGCCGGACTCACGCGCTGTTTCCTCTACATCCGCGGTGAAATGGTGACCGCGCAGGAGCGCGTCGCGGCGGCGTTGAACGAGGCGTACGCCGCGGGCTACGTGGGCCGCAACATTCTCGGGTCGAGCTTCTCGGTCGACATTGTTCTGCACTGGGGCGCGGGTGCCTATGTCGTGGGTGAAGAGACTGCACTGATCGAAAGCCTCGAGGGCAACCGCGGGATGCCGCGCCTCAAGCCCCCGTACTTCCCGGCCGCGATCGGTCTCTACGGTCAGCCGACGATCGTGAACAACGTCGAGACACTCGCGAACCTGCCGTGGCTCGCCCGCAACGGCGCCGAGGCCTACACCGCAATCGGAACCCAGACCTCGCCGGGAACCCGAATGGTTGCGGTGTCGGGCCACGTGAAGCGTCCCGGTGTGTACGAGATCGTCAACGGCACGACCACCTTCCGCGACCTTCTCTACGGCGATGAGTTCTGCCAGGGAATCCGCAACGGGAACAAGCTGAAGGCCTTCGTGCCGGGCGGTGGTTCTGCGCCGTGGTTCCTTCCCGATCAGCTCGACCTTCCCTTCGAGGCGAGCCAGGTCGGCCCCGCCGGCTCGATGCTCGGGTCGGGGGCAATCATGGTGATGGACGAGACAACCGACATCCCGCACGCAGCGCTCACCTTGACGCGTTTCTACGCACACGAATCGTGCGGCAAATGCACGCCGTGTCGAGAGGGCGGCACCTGGCTGGAACGGATT
The DNA here is from genome assembly GCA_016870865.1 of Actinomycetota bacterium. Taxonomy (GTDB): domain Bacteria; phylum Actinomycetota; class Acidimicrobiia; order Acidimicrobiales; family Ilumatobacteraceae; genus F1-20-MAGs119. The sequence continues at coordinate 115,956 of VGAC01000001.1, read as the reverse complement.
CTCACCCGGATCGTCGAGGGTGACGGGACCGATGCCGACCTCGAACAGTTGGTCGAAGTTGGAAAGTCGATTTGTCCGGGGGACTTCCCGCACGCCGCGAGTGAACGTCTAGGACTCGCCGCCGTGCCGTTCCCGTACAAGATGACCACGATCTGCTTCGTCGGACCATCGGCCTATGCGCCGGTGAACTCGGCTCTCACCTTGTTCCCCGAGGAGTTCGCGGCGCGCGTCACGAGACGTAATCGCATCCCCGTCACCGCCGTGGCCGGTGAGTGATGAGCACCACAGAATCAAACGTCGCGACGAACACCGAACAGAAAGTGGCAGTCGATCCGAACGCGGTGTCGATCAACCTGAACGGCCGTGACGTTGCGGCGCGCAGGGGGGAGTTCATCATCGCTGCCGCGGACCGGGCCGGTGATTTCATCCCGCGTTTTTGCTACCACCCACGCATGAAATCGGTCGGCATGTGCCGTCAATGCATCGTCGAAGTCGAAGGTCCGCGTGGTCCGATGATGGTCGTGTCGTGCATGACCCCGGTCGCCGAGGGCCAGGTCGTGCGCACCGAGACAGAACAGGTCAAGCGTGCACAGGAGGGCATGCTCGAACTGCTGCTCGCCAACCACCCGCTCGACTGTCCGGTCTGCGACAAGGGCGGCGAGTGCCCGCTCCAGGACCAGGCGTTCTCTCACGGCCCCGGTGAAAGCCGTTACGTCGAGGAAAAGCGCCACTACGAAAAGCCGATCGCGATCAGCGATCTTGTGTACCTCGACCGTGAACGCTGCATCCTGTGTGACCGTTGCACGCGCTTTGCCAGCGACGTCGCCGGCGATCCTCTGATTTCGTTCACACACCGCGGCAACAACACACAGGTACTGACGTTCCCCGACGAGCCCTTCGCCTCGTACTTCTCGGGCAATACCGTGCAGATCTGCCCCGTTGGCGCACTGACAGCCAAGCCATACCGCTTCAAGGCCCGCCCGTGGGACCTGGAAGAGACCGAGAGCACCTGCACCACATGTGCGGTTGGTTGCCGTGTATCCGTGCAGTCGAGCCGCGACCAGATAGTGCGTCTGCAGGGAATCGACAACCCCGATGAGCCCGGCAAGGGAACGCTCAACTGGGGTTGGTTGTGCGACCGTGGTCGTTTCAACTTCGAATCCATCGCCAGCGACGAGCGTCTGACGGTGCCGATGCTCAAGGGCGAGAACGGGCTTGCGCCGACGTCCTGGGCCAACGCCCTCGAAGTTGCCGCGCGAACGATCCGTCTCGCCGTGTCGTCGCGCGGTGCCGACGGCGTTGCGATCCTCGGTGGCGCACGTCTTGCGAACGAAGACGTTCGTGCCTGGGCGATGCTCGCCGATGCAGTGGGCATCACGATGCGTGACCCCCAAATCGACGACGGCCTGCCGGCGGCGGTGTTCGAACTTCCGCAGGCAACCATCGAAGATGCGGCATCCGCCTCGACGATCGTGCTGCTCGCACCCGACCTGAAGGAAGAACTGCCCGTTCTGCATCTGCGTCTGCGCGATGCCGCAACGAGGCGTGGCGCACGAATCATCGAGATCGCCCCAAAGGCGTCGGGTCTGACCCGAGAGGCGTGGAAGTTCGTGCCCTACGAACCCGGTAAGCAGGTTGCCGCGGTACGGGCCGCCCTCGCCGACGCATCCATCGCCGCGCAGTTGGCGGATGGAAACGTGGTCGTCGTCCTGGGCCGGGCGAATCTCGCCGAGTCGGCGGACTTCACGCTGCAGGCCTACAACGCACTCGCTGCTGCCGTACCGGGCGTGCGTGTGCTCCCGGCACTGCGCCGAGGCAACGTGCGCGGCGCCCTCGAACACGGGCTTGCACCGGCCGCGGGCGATGCCCGCGACATTTTGCGTGCTGCTGCCGATGGCCGTGTCGAGTGTCTGGTTCTCCTCGGTGCAGATCCGCTGAGCGACGCACCGGATGCCGACCTCGCTCGACGTGCCCTCGCATCGGCTCGCAGCGTCATCGCTCTCGACACATTCCCCACAGCATCGTCGGTGCTCGCCGACGTGCTTCTGCCGGTCGCGGCCTACGCCGAGCGCACGGGCAGCGTCACGAACATCGAGGGAACGATTAGTTGCCTGTCGCAGCGCGTCACTGCACGCGGCACCAGCCGACCCGACTGGATGATTGCGATCGAGATCGCCGAGCGCCTCGGCCACGACCTCGGAGTCGCTTCCCTCACCGACTTGGCGGCACGGCACGCCCAGGTGGCGGGCAGGACCTCCCTCGAGACCCGCAACCTGGTCGCACCCGACCGCAACGCGTACGACCTGCGCCTGGTCGTTTCGCGCCGTATGTACGACCGTGCGGTCGGCACCGCGGCGAGCCGTTCGCTCGCCAACCTCGGCGCGGGTGCGGCAGTACACCTGAACCCGCGAGACATCGAGACCATCGGAACCGCAGCGGGCCGCGAGGTTCGCGTTTCTACCTCGCGCACGTCGGTCGTTCTGCCCGTACGCGCCGATGTGACCGTCACGAAGGGCACTGCTTGGGTTCCGTTCAACCAGGTCGGGGCCGACATCCGCGAACTCATCGATTGTGACCAACCAGTGAACGACGTGCGAGTGGAAAACCTGACGTGAGCGCCGTGTCGTTTCTGGCGATCGATCCTCTGCTCGAGGGCGATTTCCTGTGGACGCCACTCCTCATCGTGCTCGTGAAGGTGCTCGTCGTCTTCGTCGTCGGCCTGGTGGCGACGATGTTGATGGTGTGGTTCGAGCGCAAGGCGATCGCGGGCATGCAGAACCGCGTCGGGCCGAACAAGGCCGGCCCCTTCGGTTTGTTGCAGACGCTCGCCGACGGCATCAAATTGTTCTTCAAGGAAGACCTGCTGCCCGAGCGTGCCGACAAGTTCGTCTTCCGTTTGGCCCCTTACCTGTCGTTCGTCCCCGCGTTCCTCGCCTTTGCAATCATTCCGCTGGGTGGCGACTTCCGCGATGGCAATGGTGGCTTAGTGACGTGGTTCGGCCAAACCACACGTGTCCAGTTGGCCGACCCACCCGTGGGTGTGCTCTTTGCTCTCGCGATTTCGTCGATTGCCGTGTACGGCATCATGCTCGCCGGCTGGTCGAGCGGCTCGAAGTATCCGCTGCTCGGCTCGGTCCGTGCCTCGGCGCAAATGGTCAGTTACGAAGCATCGCTTGGTCTTTCGCTCGCCGCCGTGATCCTGGTGTGCGGAACGTTGTCCACGAGCGGCATTGTCAACGCCCAGTCGTCGCTCGGCTCCTGGAACCTCGTTGCGACGGGCGTCGTTCCCTTCCTCATATTTCTCGTTTCCGCAACGGCTGAACTGAATCGCCCACCCTTCGACCTCGTCGAGGCCGAACAAGAACTCGTGGGCGGCTTCAACACCGAGTATTCGTCGATCCGCTTCGCCTTGTTCTTCCTCGCAGAGTTCATGAACACGATCACGATGTCGGCGCTCATCGTCACCCTCTTCTTCGGGGGCCCCCAGCCGATCACAATCGGTGGCACGTCCCTCGACATTCCGCTCGTTCCGAACGGTCTCGAGGGAACCGTCTGGCTGCTGCTGAAGGTGCTCGTGTTCCTCTACATATACGTTTGGTTCCGTGGCACCCTTCCGCGATTCCGTTACGACCAGCTCATGGACCTCGGCTGGAAGTTCCTCATCCCCGCATCGCTCGGTTGGTTCATGCTCCTCGCCGGGCAACGTCTTGCGGACGACCGCGAATGGGACCAGTGGATCGTCATGCCGCTGTCGCTCGCGGTCATCACTCTCGCATTTGCCATGATGCAACTTGCGTTCCGCGCAAGTGATCGAAACCGTGAAGCCGAAGGGGTGCAGTTTTAGATGGGTTATCTGGGGGGGTTTCTTGTCACCGTGCGCCAGCACGGCAAGCGAAATCGTGTGACCACCGAATACTCGGGCGGCCGCATGTTCCGTCGCGGCAAAAAGGAGTCGCACGACGAGAAGGTCGAAAAGCCCGAGCGTCTGCACGGCCGCCACGTCCTCAATCGCTACGAAGACGGCATGGAAAAATGCATAGGTTGCGAGCTCTGCGCCGGCGTGTGCCCCGCAAAGTGCATCTACGTGCGCGGCAAGGACAACGATCCGGCCAACCCGACGTCGCCCGGTGAGCGTTTCGGATTCGTCTACGAGATCAACTATCTGCGTTGCATTCACTGTGACATGTGCGTCGAGGCGTGTCCGACCGAGGCGATCACCGAAACAAAGTTGTTCGAGTTCTCCTTCACCAACCGCCGTGATGCGATCTACACCAAGTCGGAACTACTCGTGGATGACGCGGGCAAGCCCCAGCATTTGCCGTGGGAGGACTGGCGTCCGGGTGAAGATCTCCACACCTCTGGTTGGATGCGCGCAACGTCACCCAGCGGTGACGCCGATTTCGAGGGTGTCGTGTCATGGAGCGGTGAACTCGGATACGGAGTGCGTGCGGCAGAGGCCGACCAGGCCGAGGCGGACCGCCGCTAGATGGATCTGTTCGTTTTCGTCTGTGCCGCCATCATGGTCTTGGTCGGCGCACTGGGTGTCGTGCTGCGGTCGAACCCGGTGCATGCCGCACTCAGCATGATCCTCACACTCTTTGGTGTCGCGGTGCTCTTCGTTGCGCGCGAGGCGAACTTCCTAGCCGCCGTGCAGGTCATCGTGTACGCGGGTGCGATCGTCGTGTTGTTCCTCTTCGTGATCATGCTTCTCGGCGTCGATCGTGCCGAAGACCTGCGCGCCGAGCCTCTCGGCAACATTCAGCGTCCGTTGGCTCTCGTGCTCGGTGTCGGCATGTTTGCCGTTCTCGCGGGCGCAATCGTGCGCTCGCGGGAGTCGCTGCGTTTCAGGGGTGAGGGCGTGGATACCGCGACCCTCGAAGACGCCGATGGCAACATCCGCCAGATTGCGCGCTCGATCTTCGGTGATTACGTCGTTGCTTTCGAACTCACCTCGGTGTTGCTGATCGTTGCGGTCGTCGGCACGGTGGTACTCGCGCGCCGGCGGAAGTCCGAGAGGACCCCGTCGTGATGGCCGCCGCGGTGGTCCCCACCACCACGTGGTATCTCATTCTCGCAGCCGCTCTCTTCGCGATCGGCATGACCGGGGTCCTCGTGCGCCGCAATCCACTCATCATGTTCATGTGTATCGAGCTCATGTTGAACGCGGTGAACCTGACGTTCGTAGCGCTCGCCACCGAACTCACCGACATAAACGGCCAGACGGCCGTTTTCTTCGTGCTCGTTGTCGCCGCTGCCGAGGTCGTGGTCGGTCTGGGCATCATCGTTTCCATCATGCGCCGGCGCCAACAGGCGACGGCCGACGACCTCGCGGCACTGAAGGGTTGATCCGGTGCTCGACGTCGTGTGGTTGATCCCTGCCCTGCCACTTGCTGGGTTCCTGCTGCTCGTGCTCTTCGGCCGGCGTCTCAACGAACCGAGGGCCGGCTACCTCGCGGCCGCCACGTGCGGAGGTGCATTCGTCGTCACCGTGCTCGCGTTCTTCGACATGTTGTCGAAGAGCGGGCAACAGCGATCCCACGTCGTCGAGGTCTTTTCGTGGATTCCGGTCGGTTCACTCGAAGTGAAGATGGCCTTCCTCGCCGACCCGCTGTCGATCACGATGGCGCTGTTCGTCACCGGCATCGGCACCCTGATCCACCTCTATGCCGTGGGGTACATGCACGGTGACCCCAAGTTCTCGAAATTCTTCATCTACCTCAACCTCTTCGCCTTCTCGATGCTGATGCTGGTCCTCGGCGAGAACCTGCTGGTCACCTTCCTGGGCTGGGAGGGAGTCGGTACGTGCTCGTACTTCCTCATCTCCTTCTGGCACACGCGTGAGAGTGCGGCGACGGCGGGCAAGAAGGCCTTCGTCACCAACCGTGTCGGTGACTGGGGCGTCATGACGGCGATGTTCCTCGCCTTTGCCTCGGTGGGCACGCTGTCGTACAAGGGCATCAATGATGCCGCGATTGGCGGCTCGCTCAGCCACGTCACGGCAACCGCGATTGCCCTCATGCTCTTCATCGGGGCCTGCGGCAAGAGCGCGCAGTTGCCCCTCTACATCTGGCTTCCCGACGCGATGGAAGGCCCGACACCGGTGTCAGCACTCATCCATGCGGCCACGATGGTGACTGCGGGGGTGTTCCTGATGACTCGCATGAACCCGGTCATCCACGAGGCGTACACGTGGGCACCGATGATCATCGCGGTGGTGGGTGCGGCAACCGCACTGTTCGCGGCAACCATCGCCGTCGCCCAGAACGACGTCAAGAAGGTACTGGCATATTCCACCGTGTCGCAGCTCGGTTACATGTTCCTTGCGGTTGGTTCGGGCGCCTACATCGCAGCGATCTTCCACATGATCACGCACGCCTTCTTCAAGGCGCTTCTCTTCCTCGGGTCGGGTTCCGTCATCCACGGTATGCACCACGAACAGGACATGCGCCGCATGGGTGCGTTGCGCAAGTTGATGCCCGTCACCGCGGTGACGTTCATCGTCGGTTGGCTCGCGATTGCGGGCGTCCCGCCGTTCGCAGGCTTCTGGTCAAAGGACGAGATTCTTCTCTACGTGTACGCGAACAACCGTGGTCTGTACGTCGTCGGACTCGTCACCGCCTTGCTCACCGCTTATTACATGACGCGCCAGGTGATCATGGTGTTCTTCGGTGAAGCGCGCTGGAACGACCACAGCGAGGAACACGGTGCACACGGCGACTTCAAGCCGCATGAAAGCCCACGCATCATGTTGTTGCCGCTCGTCGTTCTCGCCGGCCTGTCGATCGTCGGTGGTGCGCTGCAATTACCGTTCACGAAGGACCTGCACTTCCTCGAGAAGTGGCTCGAGCCGGTGGTGGAACACGGCGAGGCGTACATCAAAGGTTCGTGGGCCTATGACAACAAGTACCTGCTGATGGGCGTGGCGATCGTCGTCGCCGTCGCGGGTATCGTCGTCGCCGTCGGTGTCTACGACAAGAAGAAACTCAAGGCCGTCGAGCCCGAGATCCTCGCCAATGGCTGGTTCTACGACCGTCTCGTCTCGAACTTCATGGGTGGGCCCGGTCGACGCGCCTTTGATGCCGTTGCGTGGGCCGACGCGAATGTCGTCGATGGCGCGGTCCGCGGAACGGGCGTCGCCGTTCGTTCGACGAGCGGCATCGTGCGCAAACTACAGAGCGGGTTCGTCCGTGCATATGCCGCCGTCATCGCTCTCGCGGTTCTCCTGATGCTCGTTTGGTTCGTCTACAGGGGGATCGCGTGATGTTCGCCGCCCAAGCCGCGGGTGGCTCGGCCCTGTCGTTCCCGATCCTCACCACTCTCGTGTTGGTGCCCGCCCTCGGTGGAATCCTCACGATTCTCACGAGCAACCGTCGACCCGAGTCGACGAAGTTCGTTGCACTCGTTGCCAGCACCGTCACTGCGGGGCTCAGCATCTGGCTGCTGTCATCGTTCGAAACCGCCGACGCCGGATTCCAGTTCGTGTCGCAGCATCCCTGGATTCGCGATTGGGGCATTGGTTGGCATGTCGGGGTCGACGGAATTTCGCTGTTCCTCGTCGTGTTGACCGGATTGCTCTTCCCACTCGTCATTGCCGGCATCGATCCGCACCACGACCACAAGCGTTATCTCGGGTGGATGCTCGTCCTCGAGGCCGGTGTCATGGGTAGTTTCATCAGCCTCGACCTCTTTCTCTTCTTCCTGTTCTTCGAGATCGTCCTCGTCCCGATGTATTTCCTCATCGGCGGCTGGGGATACGACCAGCGCGTGTACGCGGCGACGAAGTTCTTCCTCTACACGATGTTCGGATCGGCGTTCATGCTGGTTGGCATCGTTGCAACGGCAGTGCTCGCCAAGAACAGCCTCGGCTACGTCACCTTCGATCTGGTGCAACTCGCCGAGGGTGCCGAGTTCGCCGCATCCAGCGGACGTTGGTTGTTCATGGCCTTCGCGATTGCCTTTGCGGTGAAGGTCCCGCTCTTTCCGTTGCACACCTGGTTGCCCGACGCCCACACGCAGGCACCCACCGGGGGGTCGGTGATCCTCGCCGGCGTGTTGTTGAAGCTCGGTACCTACGGATTCCTGCGGTTCGGTCTCTACCTCTTCCCCGAGGCATCGGTGTGGGTGCGACCGTTGTTCCTCACTCTGGCGGTGATCGGCATTCTGTGGGGCGCCATCGCCGCCACCATGCAAAAGGATCTCAAGCGTCTGGTCGCCTACTCGTCGGTGGCGCACCTGGGTTTCATCGTCCTTGGCACCTTCGCCTTCACGTCGCAGGCCCTCACCGGCAGTGTCATGCAGATGGTGAACCACGGCATCTCCACGGGCGCGCTCTTCCTCCTCGTCGGCATGATCTACGAACGCCGTCAGACCCGCGAGATCTCGCAACTGACCGGCCTGCAAGCGGTGGCACCGATTTTTGCCGCTGCATTCATGGTCGTCATGCTGTCATCGATCGGTGTGCCCGGTCTCAACGGCTTCGTCGGCGAATTCCTCATCCTCATCGGATCCTTCGGCAACGCCCGCTGGTGGGTCGTCATCGGTGCAACCGGTGTCATTCTCGCCGCGCTGTACCTGTTGTGGGCATACCAGCGTGTCTTCCACGGCGAACCCGACGAGGACAACAAGTCCTTCGCGGAGCTTCGCCCGCGTGAGGGCATCTTGTTGCTTTCTTTCATCGCACCGATCATCCTCATGGGTGTCTTTCCCAAACCGATGCTCGAGCGAATCGAACCCAGTGTGAAGGCGCTCGTGGCTCATGTCGAGACGAATGTCGGTCGCGGTTTCGAATTCGAGAAGAAGGACATCGCCCCGGTCGTGCATTCCGGCACGAACCCGTCCGAAACCGAAAACAAGGACGACGAGGGGCACGGGGGCTGACGATGTTCGCTGCTGAAACCCTCACCGGTCCCTCGATTCCGTGGTTCACCCTGAGCCCGCTGCTCGCGCTTCTCATCGGGGCGTGTGTGCTCATGCTCGGAGGATCGCTGTTGCCGCAGTGGCCGCGTGGCCTCTACGGAATCGTCACCGCTTTGAGCGCTGCAACGTCGATCGTCTTGTGTTTCTTCCTGTGGGACAACCTGAGCGACGGTCGACCCGAGACGATCATCGGCGACGCCCTCGCCTTCGACCACTTCGCGGTTCTGGGAACCATCTCCATATGTGTTGCGGTGCTGCTCGCGAGCCTCACGACGAGTGATTACCTCGTGCGCGAGGGTGAGGACGGTCCCGAACTGTTCGTGCTTTATCTCTCCGCGGCCATCGGCGGCATCGTGATGGTCGCCGCACAGGACCTCATCGTGTTGTTCCTCGGTCTCGAGACGCTCAGCCTCGCCCTGTACGTCCTCGCCGCGAGCAACAGACGTCGCGAAGAAAGCCAGGAGGCCGGTCTCAAGTACTTCATCCTCGGCGGATTCTCCTCGGCGTTCTTCCTCTACGGCATCGCGCTCATCTACGGCGCGACCAAACACACCAACCTCGGCCGCATCATGGAGACGCTGTCGAGCCAGCAGGCGTTCCCGCGCAACGACGTGTTGCTGCTCGCCGGCGTCGGTTTGCTCCTCGTCGGTCTCGCCTTCAAGGTCGCTGCGGTGCCCTTTCAGGTCTGGACACCCGACGTCTACCAGGGAGCACCGACACCCGTCACGTCTTTCATGGCGTCGGCCGGCAAGACGGCTGCATTCGCGGCGCTGTTGCGCGTGAGCGTGACCGCACTCGAAAGTCGTGTCGACGACTGGCGGCCGGTCGTGTGGGTGCTCGCAGTTCTCAGCCTCGTCGTTGGTTCGGTGCTGGCGGTGACGCAAACCAACGTCAAGCGCATGCTCGCGTACTCGTCAATCAGCCACGCCGGCTTCATTCTTCTCGGTGTCGAAGCCGCATCACACACGGGGTCGGCGAGCGCCGCCGATGGCATCGCATCGGCGATGACCTACCTGCTTCTCTACACCGTCCTCGTCATCGGAACCTTCACCATCGTCGGTCTCGTCGCGGGCAGGGGAGACAGTGCTTCGAACCTCACCGATTTCCGCGGACTCGGTCGGCGTCGTCCTGCTCTGGCACTCGCCCTCACCGTGTTCCTCCTTGCACAGGCCGGCATGCCGTTGACCTCGGGATTCGTCGCCAAGTTCGGTGTCATCCGAGCCGCGGTCGAAACAAGCAGCTATGCGATCGCGATCATCGCCATGCTCGCGTCGGTGATCGGTGCGTTTCTGTACCTACGGATCATGGTCAGCGCGTGGATGGAAGATGCCGAGGGCCAGGACGCGGCACCACCGGTTCCCTTCCTCTCGGGTCTGGCGGTGACGGCGGCCGTTGCCTTCACCCTCGTGGTTGGTATCGTCCCGGGCTGGTTGCTCGACGCGACACGTCAAGTGATCACACTCGCCGGCCGCTGATTCAGCGTTCGAGTTCCTCGACTTCGTAACCCGCGCCACGCGCGGCATCGACAACGATGTCGGCGTGTTCCGGGCCTCGTGTCTCGAGAACGATCTGTACACCGGTCTCCCGCACGTGCAGATCGACACCCTCGCGAACGTGCTCGACCTCGATCAGATTTGCACCCTGGTCGGCCAGCAGCGTGAGAAGGTTCGCAAGTCCGCCCGGACGGTCGGGAATGCGCGCGAAGAGAAGCAAGCGACGTCCGGCCTGCGTTTCGTGGCGGCGAACGAGCCCGGGCAACAGACCAAGGTCGACGTTTCCACCCGACAACACGACGCAGGTGACACCGTCGGGCGCGGGGCGCACGAGGCCGCGCATCAGTGCCGAGGCACCGACTGCACCGCCACCTTCGACGAGCAACTTGCCGCGCTCCATCAGCAGGATCATCGCGTCGGCGACATCGTCCTCTTCGACAACGACGACGTCATCGACGAACGCCTCGATGATCGGACGCGTCACCACGCCGGGCTTCTTCACCGCGATGCCATCCGCGAGTGTGACGACCGGACCATCGGGCGCGGGCAGGTGTGCGTAAGGTGCGCACGCCGAGACCTGCACGCCGATCACCCTGATACCCGGGTCGTGTTGTTTGAGCGCGATCGCCGCACCGCCCGTGAGACCACCACCGCCGAGTGGAATGACGACCGTGCGCAAATCAGGGATGTCCTCGACCAGTTCGAGACCCAGGGTTGCCTGCCCCGCGACAACCGCGGGATCGTCGTAGGGATGGCAGAAATTCATGCCGGTGGAGGCCGCACGTTCCTGGGCGAGTGCCACCGCATTGTCGAGTGAATCACCGCCCTCTGAGATCGTCGCCCCGTAGGAACGGCATGCGGCGATCTTCGAAAGTGAGGCCCCGGCCGGAACAAAAATCTCGCAGGCGACACCATTCACATGCGCGGCGAAGGCAAGGGCCTGAGCGTGGTTCCCCGCGCTACCCGCAACGACGCCCGCGGAGGCGACCGTACCGAGCGAGGCCAGCTTGTTCATCGCCCCGCGGATCTTGAAGGAACCCGTGCGTTGAAGGTTCTCGGCCTTCAACAAGATGCTGCCCCCGCAGCGGGCAGTCAGCGCAGCGGACTCGGTGATCGGGGTCCGCTTGACGTAGGCGGCGCCGGCCGCGCGCGCGGCAAGGATCTCGTCACGAGTTATTGGTGCCGTGCCCATCCGGAATTACCGTATCCCTGTGCGTGCAATCATCATCGCCAACGACGGCGACGCCGACGGTGGAGAGGTTGCGATGCGCTTTGTCCAACACGGATGGTCGTTCGAAACCTGGATCCGCGAGGAGGCCGCGGGGTGGGAGGATCTGCCCGACGACGTCGGCCTCGTTGTGCCCCTCGGCTCTGACTGGTCGGTCTATTGGGATGATGTTGCGTCCTTCGTTGCCGCCGAAGCAGCCCTGTTGCGGTTGGCCCATGGCCGGGGGGTGCCGATTTTCGGCATCTGTTTCGGTGGCCAGATGCTCGCCGCCGCCCTCGGCGGGCGGGTCGAGCGGGCCGCGCAACCCGAGATCGGCTGGTTTTCGGTGGCCGCGACCCCCGAAATGAGCCCCGTTCTGGCGCAAAACCCCTGGTTTTTGTGGCATTACGACCTGTTTTCGCCTCCGCCAACCGCAGCGGTGATGGGTACGGGCGACCAGGGTGCCCAGGCCTTTGTGCTCGGGCGCAGCCTAGGGCTTCAGTTCCACCCCGAGGTCACCCCGGCAATCGTCGAATGCTGGTCGGCCGGCCCGGGTGCGGCGGAACTGGCCCGAGTGGGTGTCGACCCCGTGGCACTCATCGACGCGACCCGTTCACATGCGCACGTATCGGCGCTCGCCGCGCACCGCCTCGTTGATTGGTTCATCGATCACATGATGCCGGTGCGCTGACCTCCGCACCGCGCATCGTCACACCCGACAACCTTGCGCCTGTTTCTGTCCCGGCGCTGGGTGGGTAGTAGGTTCGCATGCGATGTCCCCCTTCCTGCGGTCATACCTCACGGTCGTGTGGTTCGGGCTCGCGGCCTTTCTTCTCGGCGGCCTGCTGCTCTGGCTGGCGTCCTTGCTGCGACCCGTCAAGCCCAATCCCGAGAAGGTTCTCGCCTACGAAAGCGGCGTCAACCCGGTCGGCGAGGGATGGTCGCAGAGCCAGATCCGCTACTACGTATTTGCGCTTCTCTTCGTCGTTTTCGACGTCGAGGCGGTGTTCCTCTTTCCGTGGGCGACGCAACTCGAGCGGTACGGGTCGTTCGGTCTGATCGAAATGGGCGTGTTCGTCGCGGTGCTGCTGCTCGGCCTCGTCTATGCCTGGCGCAAGGGGGTCCTGCGCTGGGTCTGATCCGCGCGGGACACACAAGGTTCGAGAGGAACGGATACTCATGGGACTCGTAGATCGGGGGCGACTGCCCAAATCTCTGAATTCACTGTTCAATCTCGGGCGCTCGTATTCGCTGTGGGTGTACCAGTGGGGCCTCGCATGCTGCGCCATCGAAATGGGTGCCGCTTTTGGCTCTCCGCGCTACGACGTGATGCGTCTGGGTGTCATTCCGTTGCCCGCGAGTCCCCGACAGGCTGACCTCGTCGTGATCTCGGGAACGGTGACCGACAAGATGGCCCCGGCGGTCAAGCGTCTCTATGAACAGATGCCCGAGCCGAAGTACGTGATATCGATGGGCAGTTGCGCGAACTGTGGTGGCCCGTACTGGGACAGCTACTCGGTGACGAAGGGTGTCGACCAAATCATTCCCGTCGACGTGTACGTGCCGGGTTGTCCGCCGCGACCCGAGGCGTTGCTCGAGGGCATCGTCCTCCTGCAGCAGCACATCAAGAACGAGGACATGGGAGCGCGTTGGCGCGGTGAGGGCACCGTCTCACTGGCTGCCTCGGCCGAAGCCGAGCGGAAGGGAGAACCCGTTGTCGTCACTCGCTGAAATCACCGTGGCCCTCGGTGACGCCGTCGAGGACTCGTTCGAAAAAGGATCCGACGACGACGTCGATACGTGGGTTCGCGTCAAGACCTCCGCATGGCGTGACGCGGCGAGCACGCTGCGTGAAAAGCTCGACTACGACTACTTCTGTTTTCTTTCGGCGATCGACTGGTTGCCGTCGCCGTACGGCCGTGGCGAGGAAGACCCGACGGCCGAACGCGCGGCGATCGACTCGACGATCCGCCAGGGCTACACCGGCGGCGCGACACGCATGCAGGTCTTCGCGCGTCTGGTGAACCATCGCACGCACCACGGCGTCACGTTGAAGGCCGACGTGCCCGACGACTCGCTGACGATCGACTCGTGGGTGGGTGTGTTTGCCGGCGCGAACTGGCACGAGCGCGAAACCCACGAGATGTTCGGCATCTCCTTTGCCGGCCACCCCGACCTGCGCAACATGTATCTGCCCACCGATTTCGAGGGTCATCCTCTGCGCAAGGATTTTCCGTTGCTCGCGCGCATCGTGAAACCCTGGCCGGGAATCGTCGATGTCGAACCGCTGCCCGGTGGCAGTGACGAAGAGGGAGAAGCCGAATGACGATGTTGGGTGACCGCCAGCAACTCGCGTACATCGCGTCGCAGGCCGCCGACGCACGCGTGAACGTCGAGCTTGAGACCGAGGGCATGACCCTCAACATCGGGCCGCAGCATCCCGCGACGCACGGCACGCTGCGCATCATCGCCCGCCTCGACGGTGAGCAGGTCGTGTGGGCCGAACCGTCGTGCGGCTACATGCACCGTGGCTACGAAAAGCTCGCCGAGGTGCGCACGTTCCCGCAGGTCACCGCGCTGGTGAATCGCATCGACTGGTTGGGAAGTTTCGCCAACGAGGTGCCGTTCATCCTCGCTGCTGAGGAATTGATGGGCATCGAGGCGCCCCCGCGTGCGCAGTGGATCCGTACGATCCTCTTCGAACTTTCCCGGATCGCCAACGTGTCGCTGTTCCTCGGCGACCTCGGCGTGCAGTTGGGCGCGATCACGCCTGTGTTCTTCGCGTTCCGCGACCGCGAGTACGTGTTGAATCTGATCGAAGGCGCGACCGGTGGTCGGTTCCACCCGAACTTCGACCGCATCGGCGGCCTGAAGGACGACCTTCCCGCGGGCTTCATCGACGAGACACGGGTGGTGATGCGCAAAATGCGCAAGTTCTGCGACGAAATCGAGGGTCTCCTCTTTGGCAACGAAATCTTCGAGGCCCGTACCCGTGGGATCGGTGTCATCCCGCGCGACCTTGCGCTGCAGTACGGACTCTCGGGCGCGAACCTGCGCGGCAGCGGTGTCGACTGGGACCTGCGTCGTGACCAGAAGTTGCCGATGGCCTGGGACAAGGTCGACTGGAAGGTGTGGACGCATCCTGATGGTGACTCGTACGCACGATGCTGGATTCGACTCCAAGAAGTACGCGAGTCGACGCTCATCGTCGAGAAGTTGCTCGATTCGTTGCCGTCCGGCCCGGTCATGGCCAAGGTCCCGCGCATCATCAAGGTGCCCGAGGGCGAGGCCTGGGTGTCGACGGAGAACCCACTCGGCGAGATGGGTTACTACGTCGTCTCGAAGGGTGAGCTCGGGCCGTTCCGTGTGAAGATTCGCTCGGCAAGTTTCAACAACATCTCGATCGTGCCGTGGCTGCTCAAGGGCGTCTACGTGCCCGACATCATCACGATTCTCGCGTCGCTTTACTTCATTCTCGGGGACATCGACCGCTGATGTTGGGTTTGATCGCCGATGTTTCCTACTGGACGCAGTCACTGTTGCGTGTGTTCGGTGGGATCGTCGCAATTCTTCTGCCGGCGGGGACCATCGTCTACGTCTTCCTCTTCAAGATGATGTCGTTCATGCAGAGTCGGCTCGGACCGATGGAGGCCGGTCCGTTCGGTTCGTTGCAGCTGTTCGCCGAGGTGGGGAAGTGGCTGCAAAAGGAAGACCTGTATCCCGAACGCGCCGACAGGTTCATCTTCAAGATGGCGCCGCTCATCGTGTTGTCGAGCACCTTTCTTCTCGTGGCCGTCGTGCCCTTCGGCCCCGATGCGTGGTTCACCAATTTCGAGGCGGGTGTCTTCTATGCGCTCGCAGTCTCGTCGGTTTCGGTACTCGGTATTCTCATCGCCGGTTGGGCGAGTGCCAACAAGTACTCGCTTCTCGGTGGTCTGCGTGCGGCTGGCCAACTCATCGCGTACGAACTGCCGATGGTGCTCGCCGTCGTCGGGGTCGTCATCCAGGCCGGCACGATGAACCTGCAACAGATCGTCGTGGCGCAGAACACCGGCTCAATTTTCGGCTGGGCCGGCCTGGGCAACCCGTACATCCTCACGCAGTGCGTCGGATTCGTCATCTTCATGATCGCCGTGCAGGCCGAACTGACCCAGGCACCATTCGACATGCCGATAGCCGAATCCGAACTCGTGTCGGGTTACATGACCGAGTACTCGGGTTTCCGATTCCTGATCTTCTTCATCGGTGAATTCGCGACGGCCGGGGTGTTCGCTTTCATCGCCTCGGTTCTCTTCCTCGGCGGCTGGGGTGTGCCGTTCTCGTGGTTCGGTTGGACCAGCATCGACAGCATCGACAACTGGATGAACGTCGTTGGTCCGCTGATCATGTTCACCAAGATGATGCTCCTCGTCTTCGTCATCATGTGGGTGCGCTTCAGCTACCCGCGTTTCCGCGAGGACCAACTGCAGCGCTTCGCGTGGAAATCCCTCATTCCCCTGTCTCTCGTCAACATCATGGCGACATCGGTCCTCAAGGTGGCGTTCTGATGGCGAAGGTTCCCGGCCTGCTGAAGGGTCTTGGTGTCACGCTGGGCACGATGGTGGAAACCATCACCAAGGGCGCGAACACCGTGCAGTACCCGCACGAAAAGGAAACACCACCGATCCGTTCGCGTGGCGTCATCGCACTCCACGAGGGCAACTGCACATCGTGCATGCTGTGCGCCCGTTCGTGTCCCGACTGGTGCATCTACATCGAGGGTCACAAGGAACTCGCTCCGCCGCGCCGCGCGGGTGGCAAGCCGCGTCAGGTGAACAAACTCGACCGTTTCGACATCGACTATGCGCTATGCATGTACTGCGGCATCTGCGTCGAAGTGTGTCCCTTCGACGCGCTCTTCTGGAGCCCCGAGTACGAGTACTCCGAGCCGCGCATCGCCGACCTTCTCCACGACAAGGCGAAGCTGGGCGAATGGATGGAAACCGTTCCCGAGGCACCCGAGCTCGAAGCCGGCGCGGAAAAAAAGAGCAAGAAGTAGATGGTTGCCCAAAACATCGCCTTCGGCATTGTCGCGGCGGTCATGGTGTGGGGTGCCCTGCGTGTCGTCACGGTGAACAACGTGGTGCATGCGGCACTCTGGCTGGTGCTCGTGCTTGCCGGAGCGGCGGCCCAGTACGTGATCCTTGCGGCTGAGTTCGTCGCAATCACCCAGGTACTGGTGTACATCGGAGCGGTGATGGTGCTGTTCCTCTTCGGAACGATGCTCACCCGTGCCCGCATCGGAGCCGAACGGGAACTCAACAACAAGTCGTGGTGGCTCGGTGTCCCCTCCTCGGTACTGCTTCTGGGTGTGATCACGCTCGCACTCGTCTCGGGTTTCGGCGACGAGGAGCTGCCCAAGGATGCGGCCGTGGTTTCGACACAGGAAATCTCGGATCTGATCTTCGGGCCGTACCTGTTGCCGTTCTGGGCGCTCTCCTTCGTCCTGCTTGTCGCCGTGATCGGTGCGATCGTTCTCGCGAGGAAGGACTGACCGGTGCTCGTCAACCAGTTCCTCATCCTTGCCGCCGTACTCTTTTGCATCGGTGTCTATGGCGTGATCGCCCGCCGCAACGCGGTCATGGTGCTGATGTCCATCGAGTTGATCCTCAACTCCGTCAACCTCAACCTCATCGCGTTCGCACTCCGCAATGGCAGCGCCGACGGCCATGTGTTCGCGCTCTACATCATCGCGGTGGCCGCGGCTGAGGTCGGTGTCGGCTTGGCACTCGTTCTCCTCGTCTACCGCAACCGCAAGTCGATCGGCCTCGAGGAGCTCTCGGAGATGAAGGGCTGATCATGTTCGCCGCCCCCCAAGCCGCTGCCGAAACCGCCGCCGTCGCCCTCAAGTCGGGTTGGTTCCTCGACAACGCCTGGATCATTCCGGTCATCCCTGCGGTTGCCTTCGCGCTGATCATCCTGTTCGGCAAGAAGCTGCCGATGAAGGGCAGCGAACTTGGTGTCTTGTCGATGGTCGCCTCGCTCGTGCTCGCCGGTGGTGCCGCCTTCCAGTGGATCGACCGCGTCAACTCCGCGTCCGAGGGCCAGTACATCGAGCCCGTCATCCGCACTTGGAACTGGTGGCAGAGCGGTGGAATCGACCTGTCGATCGGCCAACACATGGATGGTCTGTCGCTGACGGTGCTCGTCGTCGTCGCTTTCATCTCGACACTGGTTCAGGTCTATTCGCTCGAGTACCTGCGCGGCGACCGCCGCTACACGCACTTCTTCGCGTCGCTCACCTTGTTCTCGGCGGGCATGATGAACATGGTCATCGCCGACAACATGATCCAGCTCATTCTCGGCTGGGAAATCATGGGCCTCTGTTCGTTCCTGCTGATCGGTCACTGGTGGGAGGACAAGGCGAACAGCCGTGCCGCCCTCAAGGCGTTCTTCACCACCCGCACCGGTGACATCGGCCTCCTCGCGGGTACCAGCATTCTCTTCTTCAGTGCGAACTCCTGGACCCGGGAGAACCTCGGTGTTTCGGGCTTCAGTATCCGCGGACTTTCGGCGTGGGCGCTCAGCGGCAGCCCGGGCAGCGTGGCCATCACGGCCGGTGCTTTTGCGCTCTTCGCCGCCTGCATCGGCAAGTCGGGTCAGTTCCCGTTGCACACATGGTTGCCCGACGCCATGGCGGGTCCGACCCCCGTCAGTTCGCTGCTCCACTCATCGACGATGGTCGTCGCGGGTGTGTTCCTCGTCGCGCGTCTTTTCCCGGTGTTCTACGAGGGCATGAACATCTACGGCTCATCGATGAACTTCATCACGTTGATCGGTGGTATCACGATCATCATCGCGGCCCTTCTGGCCTTCGTGCAGGACGACATCAAGAAAGTGCTCGCATACTCGACGGTGTCGCAACTCGGCTACATGATGATGGGGCTCGGCGCGGGTGCATGGCTGCCGGCCGTGTTCCACATCTTCACCCACGCGTTCTTCAAGGCCTGTTTGTTCCTCGCCGCCGGCTCGGTCAGCCACAGTGGCTCGCACCACTCCTTCGACATGAAGAAGGACATGGGTGGCCTGCGCAAGTACATGCCGGTCACCTTCGGGACATGGGTGATCTCGACGCTCGCACTGTGCGGCGTGTTCCCGCTGTCGGGATTCTTCTCGAAGGACGAAATCATCGACAACGTGGGCTATGCGGGTTACGACATCTTCATGATCGTTGGCTTGGTCGGCGCTTTCATGACCGCGGCCTACATGACACGCGCTACCTATCTCACCTTCTTTGGTGAACCCCGCGGTGTGCTCGCCGGCGGACACCATGAGGAGGAACATCATGACGTGCACGACGCGCATGCGTCGGACCATGGCGGTCATGAGACGCACGCGTCGCACGGACCGCACGAGTCGAACGCCCTCATCACCGTGCCCCTCGTCATCCTTGCCACACTGGCGGTCGGTGCGGGTCTCTTGAACGCGGTCCCCTTCGGTGAGAAGTGGGAAAACATGAAGAAGTGGGTCGAGCCGCGACCGGTCGTTGTCGGCGATGTCGACCGCGCGGCGATCGGCGAGTTGCGCGGCTTTCGCACGGCCGACACGTTGCCGCCCGACACGGTCGCAATTACCGAGGTGATTGCCACCGAGGACACCGTCGTTGCCGGCGAGGAAGTTGTTTCGCCGGATACGAACATGGCGCCGGCGCCGTTGATGGCGACTGTGGCACCCGTCGAAGGTGGCGAAGAGGCAACGGCGTACGCCTATGGAGAGGGACATTCGACCGAAGCGGGCGGCTACGGCGACTCGCATTCGTCGGTCTGCGGCAAGAAAACCCCCGAAGTGGGTGTCTGCCACGCGCCGTACGTGAAGCACGCGCCGTTCAAGTGGTCCAAGGCCGCGCTGTCGACGGCGATCGTCTTCCTGGGCATCGTTCTCAGCTGGCTCGTCAGCGTGCAGCTCTACACGCGCAAGCGTGGCTTGGTTGTCGGTCTGACCAAGAGGAACAGGCTGCTTGCCGCAGGCCATGGCTTCCTGGTCAACAAGTACTACCTCGACCACCTCTACGAAAAAGTCATCGTCAGGGGTGTCGCCCATCCGATCGCGAAGGGTGCGTACTGGGTGAACCAGAACATTCTCGACGGCGTGGTGAACGGTGCGGGACACGGCACCAAGGGCATCGCGCGTTGGGTCTACCGCAACGTCGACCAGCGAGTGGTCGACGGTGCAGTGAACGGTTCCGGCACGGTTGCCCGCGGTGCGGGTGGCGCTTTGCGTCCGGTTCAGTCAGGAAAAGTCAACCAATACGGGGCTCTGCTGTTTGCCGCTGCGGCGGTGGCAGGTCTCGTCCTAATCATCATCAACACCTGAGGAGCAATTCGGCATGGACCAACTCCGTGACGCCAACTGGGTGCTCAGCGTCGGCACCTTCCTACCGCTGGCCGGTGTGCTGGTGATGCTGTTCATCCCCAAGGCGGAGGAACAATTGAACAAGGCGGTCGCATTGCTGACGGCACTGGCGACCCTTGCTGTCGGCGTGTACACGATGACGCAATTCGACTACGACCAGGCCGGCAAGATGCAGTTCGTCGCCGAGACGAATTGGATCTCGGTGATCAAGAGCACCTATCACATCGGCGTCGACGGCATCAGCCTGCCGCTGTACTTCCTTTCGATGGTGATCACGGTGCTCGTGATGATCTACAGCTGGAACCACATCCCGTCACCGGGAAACCCCAAGGCATTCCTCATGTTGATGCTGGTTCTGCAGACGGGCATGGCGGGAACCTTCATTGCCCAGGATCTGATCCTCTTCTTCGTGTTCTTCGAAATCGTCTTGTTGCCGATGTACTTCATGATCGGTGTGTGGGGCGGCGAGAACCGTCAGTACGCGTCGCTCAAATTCTTCCTATTCACGATGTTCGGCTCGGCACTCATGCTGGTTGCATTCCTCGCACTGTTCTTCAAGACGGGTGCAGAGAGCTTTGCGATTCCGTACCTCGTCGAGAACGGTGGTGCGATCGCGAAGAACACCCAGGTGTGGATCTTCGCCGGCATGTTCATCGGCTTTGCGGTGAAGGTGCCGATGTTCCCGTTCCATACGTGGCTGCCCGACGCGCACACGCAGGCACCCACGCAGGGTTCGGTGATCCTCGCTGCGATTTTGCTGAAGCTCGGTACCTACGGATTCATGCGCATCGCCATCCCGACTCTTCCCGGTGCCGCCGTCGAATGGGCGCCGTGGATCGGCCTCCTCGCCGTCATCGGCATCATCTACGGTGCGCTCGGCTGTCTCGCACAGTCCGACATGAAGCGACTCATCGCGTTCTCGTCGGTGGCCCACATGGGCTTCGTCATGTTGGGCATCTCGACGCTCACCTCCTTTGGTATGAACGCCGCCGTGTTCGGCATGGTCGCCCACGGTCTCATCACCGGCATGTTGTTCTTCATCGCCGGAAGCGTCAAAGAGCGTTACCACACCCTCGAAATTTCCCGTCTCAGCGGCATGCTCCAGCAGGTGCCGAAGCTCGGTTGGATCCTCGGTTTCTGCGCGATGGCGTCGCTGGGACTGCCGGGTCTTGCCGGCTTCTGGGGTGAATTCCCCGCGATCCTCTCGGCCTACAACCCGGCCGACGGGTTGTCAGAAGAGGCCTTCCGTGTCTACATGGTGATCGCCGCGCTCGGAACAGTCTTTGCCGCCGCATATCTGCTCTGGCTCTACCAGCGCACGGCATTCGGCGAGCCGAACCCCGAGTTCACCGGCCAGGGTGACGGTCACGGACACCATCACGGCGACGGCCACGACGAAGTCCACGACGTCAACACGCTCGAGTGGATTGCATGGACGCCGCTCCTCGTCGCGATCGTGCTCTTCGGTGTCCTACCGAACCTCATGTTCAAGATCATCGACCCAGCGGTCACCACGATCGTCTCCGGATTCGGCGGCTGAACCAGTGTCGTCCCCGCTCCTGGCCGCAGTGTCGTGGACGGTGCCCACCGTCGACTACCACGGTCTCGCTCCCGAGATCGTGGTGGCTCTCGGCTTGTGCGTCGTGATGCTCGTCGACTTGTTCCTCGCGGAGCGCAGCAAGTGGCTGCTCGCCAGCCTCTCCGGCTTCACGTTGCTCGGCGCGTTCATCCCGGTTCTGACCCTCGCCCTCGACGACGGTGGCGCGCGTGCCATGTTCGACGGTCGCTACGTGATCGACGACTTCAGCCTCATTCTCAAGGGCCTCTTCCTGCTCGCGGGTTACGTCGTCGTGTTGCTCTCGACCACCTACATCGAGGAGGGCGAGTACTACCAGGGCGAGTACTGGGTGCTCATGCTCTCGAGCATTCTGGGCATGATGATGATGACGTCGAGTAGGGATCTCATCTCGGTGTTCGTCGCACTCGAGTTCCTCTCCATCCCCGCCTACATGCTCGCTGCTTGGCGCAAGCGCGACGCGAAGAGCAACGAGGCGGGCGTGAAATATTTCCTGCTCGGCGTGTTTGCGTCGGCGGTGATGCTCTACGGCATGTCGCTCCTCTACGGCGTGACCAATTCGACGCTCCTGTCCGACATTGGGGCATCGATTTCGGGTGAACTGACGGCAGTGCGCATCATCGCGATCGTCTTCGTGATCGTCGGCTTCGCCTTCAAGGTGTCGGCGGTTCCCTTCCATACATGGGCGCCCGACACCTACGAGGGTGCACCCACGCCCGTGACCGCGTTCCTCTCTGTGGCGTCGAAGGCGGCCGGATTCGTGGCCCTGGTGACGGTGCTCTATGTCGCGGTGCCCGAAGGGTCGGACGTGTGGCAGCCACTCGTGTGGGTGCTGGCCGTGCTGACGATGACCGTCGGCAACGTGCTCGCCTTGCGGCAAACAAACATCGTGCGCATGCTCGCTTACTCGTCGATCAGCCAGGGTGGATTCATCTTGATGCCGCTCGCCGTGGCGGCCGAGGGAGGCGCAGGGGGGGCCGCCCTGCGATCGGTCGTGACCTACCTCATCGTCTATGCGGCAACGAACCTCGGAATGTTCGCCGTGATTCTCACCGTCAGCCGCAAGACGCGCAGCGGTGAGATTTCATCGTTCGGTGGTCTATTTGGTTATGCACCCGCTCTCGGTGTGGTCATGACGTTTTTCCTCGGTTCGCTCGCGGGCATTCCGCCGCTCGGCGGCTGGATCGGCAAGTTCTCGGCGTTCCAGGCGGTTCTCGAAGCCGGCACCGGTTGGGCGTATGCGATTGCGGTCATCGGTGCGGTGAACTCGGTCGTCGCCTTCGGCTACTACGGCAACGTGATGCGTGAAATCTGGATGCGGCCGGTGCCCGATGCCAACACCATGCCGATTCGCACACCTGCACAATTGGTACTTGCGCTGGCGATCACGACGATCTCGACGCTGGCACTCGGTGTGCTGCCCGGTGTGGCGCTGCACTTCGGCGATCTCGCCATTTTTGCCGGTGCCTTCGCCGGCTGATCTCATCCACGCGGAGATTTCCGCGGCGGGCGGTGCGATTCCGTTCCGTCGATTCATGGAGTTCGCCCTCTACGGTGAGGACGGTTTCTATTCAGGGGCCGGTTCAGCAGGTCGCCGTGGGGACTTCATCACGTCTCCCGAGGTGGGTCCGTTGTTCGGCACTGTTCTTGCGCGAGCACTCGATGCGTGGTGGCAGGAGATGGCTTCACCGGCCGATTTCACGGTCGTCGAGGCTGCAGCCGGCCCGGGCACACTCGCACGGTCGATTCTGGCCGCAAGGCCCGCGTGTCTGGACGCGGGGCGTTACGTGGCCGTCGAAGTGTCGGCGGTGCAACGTGCACGTCACCCCGACGGGGTCGAGTCGCGATCAACGATGCCTGAAGCAGCATTCAGCGGCGTCATCATCGCCAACGAACTGCTCGACAATCTGCCCTTTGACATCGCGGTCTTCGACGGGGGCTGGCGCGAAGCGTGGGTCGCATCGAGTGGTGGTCGTTTCGTCGAGGTACTGCGACCCTTCGATGTCCTGCCGTCCGTACTGCCGACGAATGCACCGCACGGAGCGCGCGCACCGATACAACACGCCGCGCAGGCCTGGCTCGCCGATGCCCTCACCCGACTCGCACGGGGGTATGTGTTGTTGTTCGACTATTGCTCGCCGCTCACTGCGGCCGCCGCGTCGTCGCCGTGGCGTGAATGGTTGCGCACCTACGCGATGCACGAACGTGGTGGCCATTATTTGACGGACCCCGGCACACAGGACATCACCACACAGGTCATGCTCGACCAGTTGGAAGCCGTCGCCGCCCCAGAAGCGATCCGTACACAAGCGCAGTTTCTGCGACTGTGGGGCATCGATGACCTCGTGGCGGAGGGGCGGAGCGCGTGGCTAGCGGCGGCAGCAAAACCCGATCTGGCCGCGATGAAGATGCGCTCACGGATCAGCGAAGCTCAGGCATTGCTCGACGTGAGTGGCCTCGGAGGCTTCACTGCATTGACCTATCGAACCGGCTAGGGACCCCGATCAGGTCTGCGGCTTCTAGCCGGTCGACACCCGCCGTCACCGGGGTTGCGGGAAACCCTCACGGCGACCTTGCGCGTCCCTCCGGGCCCGTGGGACCACAGGACTCGATCATGGCGGTGTTGCCGTGCACCCGTGCGCTTTGTGGCGCGAGTCTTTCCTCTCCGACCGCAAAACACGTGGAGACCGGGCCGGGCGTCATCTCGGCACGTTCGGCGTGTCGTGCACGCTCGAAGCCGACCGCGGCGATCCCATCGGTCGTGGCCTCGCGCACACGCTCCCGCCGGCCGGTGCCCCCGCGCCGTGATCACGACCATCGATGCGAACGAAGTTGGCTGCCGTGAGCGTGGTGTTACGACTTGCTCTGCGGGTTCGTAGTCGGAGGAAGCGTCGTTTCGCGCGCCACTAGGGTTGCGTCCATGGCGGATGAAACAATCGAAGCACTCCTCCTCGAGCAGCGGAAGTTCCCCCCCAGCGAGGCCTTCAAGAAGAGGGCACACGTCGTTGGTACCCATCTCTATGACGAAGCCCATGCCGACTACGAGGCGTTCTGGGCCCGCCAAGCAGAAGAACTCGTGTCGTGGTCGCAGCCGTGGCAAACGGTGTGTGAGTGGAATCCGCCGTTCAGCAAGTGGTTCATCGGCGGGCAATTGAACGTCGCGTACAACTGCCTCGATCGTCACGTCGAGGCCGGCCGTGGCGGCAAGGTTGCCATTCACTGGGAAGGTGAACCGGGCGACACCCGCACCATCACCTACGCCCAGTTGCTCGACGAGGTCGAACGCTTCTCAAACGTGTTGCGTGGTCTCGGTGTCACCCGCGGTGATCGCGTCAACATCTACCTGCCGATGATCCCCGAGGCCGTCGTGGCGATGCTGGCCTGTGCGCGCATCGGGGCGGCGCACTCCGTTGTTTTCGGTGGTTTTAGTTCGCAGGCTCTCGCCGATCGCATCAACGATGCGAGCGCAAAGGTTCTCGTGACCGCCGACGGCGGTTGGCGAAGGGGTGAGGTGTTCGCACTCAAGCCCCAGGCCGACGAGGCGCTCGCATCGACACCGTCGATCGAACACGTCGTGGTCGTACGGCGTGGTGGAAATGCGGTCGACATGTCCGCCGGTCGCGACCACTGGTACCACGAGCTCATGGCCAGGGCCGATGAAAGGTGCGCAGCCGAACCGATGGATTCGGAACAACTGCTGTTCCTTCTCTACACCAGCGGCACGACCGGCAAGCCCAAGGGCATCATGCACACCACTGGCGGTTACCTCACGCACGTGACCTACACGCACAAGTATGTATTCGATCTGCACCCCGATTCCGACGTCTACTGGTGCACGGCCGACGTGGGGTGGGTGACGGGACATTCCTACATCGTGTACGGCCCGTTGTCGAATGGCGCGACGCAGGTGATCTACGAAGGGGTCCCGAATTTTCCGGGCAACGACCGTCTCTGGAGCATCGTCGAGAAGTACGGAGTCACCATCTTCTACACCGCCCCCACTGCGATTCGCACTTTCATGAAGTGGGGAACGCAGGAACCCGCCAAGCACGATCTCTCCTCGTTGCGCGTCATCGGCAGCGTCGGTGAACCCATCAACCCCGAAGCGTGGATGTGGTACCGCGAGAACATCGGCCGTGGCGACTGTCCGGTCGTCGACACCTGGTGGCAAACCGAAACGGGCGGCATCATGATCAGTCCGCTGCCGGGTGCAACCACGACAAAGCCAGGGTCGGCGACGTTCCCTCTCCCCGGAGTAGGCGCTGAAGTGGTCGACGAGTCCGGCAGGACCATCACCAAGGGCGGTGGCTATCTCACGCTGACGCACCCGTGGCCGGGAATGCTGCGCGGCATCTGGGGTGACCCCGAGCGCTACAAGGAGACCTACTGGGCCAGATTCCCGGGTCGGTATTTCGCCGGCGACGGCGCGAAGCTCGACGACGACGGCTACCTGTGGTTGCTGGGTCGCGTCGACGACGTGATGAACGTGTCGGGCCACCGCATCTCCACGACCGAGGTCGAGTCGGCACTCGTATCGCATCCCAGCGTCGCCGAGGCGGCGGTTGTCGGTGCCAACGATGCGACGACCGGCCAGGCGATCATCGCCTACGTCACCTTGCGCGGCGGTGCCCAAGCGACCGAGACCGATCTGCGCAACCACGTCGCCAAGGAAATCGGCGCAATCGCAAAACCAAAGACGATCTACTTCACGCCCGATCTGCCAAAGACCCGAAGCGGCAAGATCATGCGCCGTCTGCTGCGTGACGTTGCTGAGGGCCGCAACCTCGGAGACACGACCACCCTTGCCGATGCAAGCGTCGTCGCCGAGCTGCAGAGCCGCGCAGCTCAGTCCACCGAAGACTGAACCAGAACCGCTTCGCGCTCAGTCGCGGAAGTTTTCGAACTGCAAGGGGACCTCCAGGTCGGATCCCTTGAGCAGCGCGATGACAGCCTGCAGGTCGTCGCGCTTCTTGCCGGTGACGCGAATCTGTTCGCCCTGGGTCTGGCTCGACACGCCCTTCGGGCCTTTTTCCTTGATCAGCTTGTTGATTTCGCGGGCCTTGTCGGAGTTGATGCCGACCTTCACGGTGACGACCTGACGGACGGTGTCACCCGAGGCTTGCTCGAACTTGCCCCAGTCGATGCCCTTCAGGGACATGCCGCGTTTCACGAACTTCTCCTCCAGCAGGGTGCGCACGGCGCGGGCCTTTTCCTCGCTGATCGTGCGGATGGTGATCACCAGATCGTTCTGTTCGATGGATGAATCGGTGTTCTTGAAATCGAAGCGGTTGGCCATTTCCCGCTGGGCCTGGTCGACCGCATTGCGCAGTTCCTGGCGGTCGACTTGCGAGACGATGTCGAATGAGGGCATGTGCGAAACGCTACCCAGCCTGTAACCTCTCCCACGCAAAGGGTCGGTGCCCGAGCGGCCAAAGGGAGCAGACTGTAAATCTGCCGGCATTGCCTACGGAGGTTCAAATCCTTCCCGGCCCACTGCGGGTGGCTCCGCACAAAAAACAGCCCAACCCGAAAACGACTCCGCCCGATCAACGGACGGAGTCGTTTTTCGTTTCGTGCAAAAGGCACTGCATCACTGCGACGTCCAACCACCGATTGAACTTGCGTCCGACTTCGACCTCCACACCGACGAGGCGGAACCCGCAGGCTTCGTGGAGTGCGCGTGACGCCGAGCCGCTCGCCTCGATGCGGGCGAAGACCGCGTGGAAACCCGACTCGCGGGCGACCTCCAGGAGTGCGCTGAGAAGGAGACGGCCGATCCCGCGCCGGAAGAGTGACCGGTCGACGTAGATCGAATCCTCGACCGAGGTGCGGTACGCGGCCCGTTCCTTGTAGGGGGAGAGGGCACCGAATCCCAGAACCTCACCCTCGGCGTTCACCGCGACGATGGCGCTAAAGGCACCGGTCCGGGCGGCGATCCAGGCTTCTTGGTCGGCCAGAGTGCGGAGAACCAGATCAAAGGTTGCCGTGGTGTGCTCGACCTCGTGGTTGTAGATGGCGGCGATGGCGGTGGCGTCGGCGATGGTGGCGGGCCGCAGGGCGATGTGTTCCGGGGGCTCGTTCATGCTCGACACCGCCCCCGAAACTAGCCCCGACAGCGGGCGGAGAACCCGAAAAATCCGCGGATAGCATCACTAGCCGTCTCGGGTCCGCTCGGGTCACGCCCTCTTAGCTCAGTCGGCAGAGCGTTTCCATGGTAAGGAAAAGGTCGTGGGTTCGATTCCCACAGAGGGCTCCGCCTGGTTCGGATCAACCCGGCACGGCGATGGCGGCGTAGCTCAGTTGGTCAGAGCATCCGGCTCATAATCGGAAGGTCATCGGTTCGATCCCGATCGCCGCTACCAAACCAGTTTCAAGAAATCCAACAAACCACCCACAGAACAAACGGAGATAGGAAATGTCGAAGGCAAAGTTTGAGCGTACGAAGCCTCATGTGAACATTGGGACGATGGGTCATATTGATCATGGGAAGACGACGTTGACGGCGGCGATTTCCAAGACGTTGGCTGATCGTGGGTTGGCGGAGTACACGCCGTTTGATCAGATTGACAAGGCGCCTGAGGAGAAGGCGCGTGGTATCACGATTTCGATTGCTCATATTGAGTACGAGACCGCCAAGCGTCATTATGCGCACGTGGACATGCCGGGTCATGCTGACTACATCAAGAACATGATCACGGGTGCTGCGCAGGTTGATGGGGCGATTTTGGTGGTTGCTGCGACTGATGGTCCGATGCCCCAGACGCGTGAGCACGTGTTGTTGGCTCGTCAGGTGGGTGTGCCTTACATCGTGGTGGCGTTGAACAAGTCGGACATGGTTGATGACGAGGAACTGCTCGAGTTGGTGGAGCTCGAGGTTCGTGAGTTGTTGAATGAGTACGAGTTCCCCGGTGATGATGCTCCGGTTGTTCGTGTGTCGGCTCTCAAGGCCCTTGAGGGTGACAGTGAGTGGCAGGACAAGGTGATGGAGTTGATGGGGGTGTGTGACACGAAGATTCCCGAGCCGCAGCGTGAGTTGGACAAGCCGTTCTTGATGCCGATCGAGGACGTGTTCACGATTACTGGTCGTGGCACGGTCGTGACCGGCAAGGTTGAGCAGGGTCGTGTGCACACGGGTGATGAGATCGAGATCGTTGGTTTGCGTGATACGCAGAAGACGACGTGCACGGGTGTGGAGATGTTCCGTAAGTTGCTTGATGAGGGTCAGGCGGGTGACAACATTGGTGCTCTTCTTCGTGGGACGAAGAAGGAGGATGTTGAGCGTGGTCAGGTGTTGTGTGCGCCTGGTTCGATCACTCCTCATACCGAGTTCGAGGGTCAGGTGTATGTGTTGACCAAGGAGGAGGGTGGTCGTCACAAGCCGTTCTTCAACAATTATCGTCCGCAGTTCTTTTTCCGTACGACGGATGTGACGGGGACTGTTCAGTTGCCGTCGGGTACGGAGATGGTGATGCCTGGTGACAATGTGACGATGAAGGTGGAGTTGGGTAAGCCGATCGCGATGGATGAGGGTTTGCGTTTTGCTATTCGTGAGGGTGGTCGTACGGTGGGTGCGGGTCGCGTCACGAAGATCATCAAGTAACCGACCGCAAGTATTCGACCAGACAGGAACCAGCCATGGCCAAGAGCGACAAGAGGGTGAAGATCACGCTCGAATGCACCGTGTGCAAAGAGCGGAATTACATCACCATGAAGTCCAAGATCAACGACC
The DNA here is from genome assembly GCA_016870865.1 of Actinomycetota bacterium. Lineage (GTDB taxonomy): Bacteria > Actinomycetota > Acidimicrobiia > Acidimicrobiales > Ilumatobacteraceae > F1-20-MAGs119. Next base: position 86,644 of record VGAC01000001.1, on the reverse strand, counting down.
GCGAGCGCCTGGAGATGAACAAATACTGCTCCCGCGAGCGTCGTCACACCCTCCACAAGGAGACCCGTTAGGCCGCTGGTACCCTGACTGCTCCCCGAGGGCAGTAGCTCAGTTGGTAGAGCATCGGTCTCCAAAACCGACGGTCGGGGGTTCGAGTCCCTCCTGCCCTGCACAGTACGAACAAACGAGAAAGACATGTCGAGCCAAGACCTGAACCGCGAGCAAAAGCGAGCGCTCAAGCGCATGGGTGCCCTGAACGAACAGGGTGCCCCGGTTCGCAACGCCCGTGGTCCGCAGCAAAAGGCCCCGAATGAGCCGAAGGTCGGACCCGTCACATACATCCGCGAGGTGCGAGAGGAAATGCGCAAGGTCGCATGGCCCACCTGGCCCGAGGTACGTCGTTACTCTCTCGTCGTTCTCGGAACGGTGGTCGTTTTCACAGCGATCGTCGGCGGCCTCGATTCGGTCTTCGGCTTCTTCGCCAACTGGTTGTACAAGGACTGATGCAGCAATGAGCGACAACTTCCTGCTCAATATGGGCGGTTCAAGCGCCGAGTCGAACGTCGTCGACGAGACGACCCCCGACGCGAGTTTCGACCTCACGACCACCGACGAGAACGTCGACGCCGACGAGTCCACCGACGAGGTCGAGGTCGACTCACCGTACTCGCGTCCCGGCCAGTGGTACGTGGTCCACACGCAGTCGGGTTACGAAAAGAAGGTTCAACTGAACCTCAACACCCGTATCCAGTCGATGAACATGGACGACCGCATTTACGAAGTGATCATTCCGATGGAGGACGCGGTCGAGTTCAAGAAGGGCCAGAAGCAGATCGTCCAGCGCAAGGTGTTCCCCGGGTACCTGCTGGTACGTTGCGAAATGAGCGACGAGTCCTGGTTCTGCATCCGCAACACCCCGGGTGTGACCGGCTTCGTCGGCCAAAGCCACAAGGGACAAAAGCCCACGCCGCTGTCGCGCCGTGAAGTCGACACGTTCCTCTCCGCCAAGGGCGACGGCAAGGCTGCCCAGAAGCGCAAGACGCCGAAACTCGAATACGAGGTCGGCGAGAGTGTTCGCGTGAAGGAAGGCCCGTTTGCCGACTTCACCGGCACCGTCGACGACATCAACGTCGACCACATGAAGTTGAAGGTTCTTGTCAACATCTTCGGCCGGGAAACCGTGGTCGAAATGGACTTCAGCCAGGTTGCAAAACTCTGAGAGTGTCAAAGCTCTGATTCCTCGATAGAAAGCCGACAAGGAACACGTCATGGCAAAAAAGAAGCTCGCAGCGATCGTCAAGATCCAAATCCCGGCCGGCAAGGCCACCCCGGCACCACCCGTGGGCACTGCTCTCGGACCACACGGCATCGCCATCATGGACTTCGTCAAGCAGTACAACGCTGCAACCGAGGCCCAGGCCGGCACCATCATCCCGGTGGAGATCAGCATCTTCGAGGATCGTTCCTTTACTTTCATCCTCAAGACCCCGCCGACCCCGGTGCTTTTGCGCCAGAAGGCCGGCTTGGACAAGGCATCCTCGACTCCGGGCAAGGCCGTCGCTGGTTCGGTCACCGAGGCCGACATCGAAGAAGTCGCAAAGATCAAGATGCCCGACTTGAACGCCTACGACCTCGAAGCTGCCAAGCAGCAGGTTCGTGGCACAGCACGTTCGATGGGCTTGAAGGTCGTCTGACCGGTTGGAATTGAATACGGCACGACCGGGAGGACCTCGCCCGGCGAAACGCCGCAAGACGAGGGAGATGATCACCAGAAAGTGATCGCGAAAGGAAAGTCATGGCACTCTCAGCAAGTTCAGGCAAGAAGTACAAGGCCGCCGTCGCGTCCTACGATCGTGAGGCGCTCCACACGCCCGCCGAAGCAACGGAGATCGTCAAGAAGTGTGCGACGGCGAAGTTCGACGAAAGTGTCGAAGTGGTGGTTCGCCTCGGTGTCGACCCGCGCAAGGCCGACCAGATGATTCGCGGCACCGTTGCGCTGCCCTCGGGTACCGGCAAGAGTGTGCGAATTGCGGTCTTCGCCAACGGTGAGGCCGCCCAGGCGGCGCGTGACGCCGGTGCCGATCTGGTCGGTTCCGACGATCTTGCGGCCGAAATCGAAAAGGGCAGCATGGATTTCGATCTTGCGATCGCCACGCCCGACCTGATGCCCCTCGTGGGTCGTCTCGGTCGCGTGCTCGGCCCGCGGGGTCTGATGCCGAATCCCAAGACCGGCACCGTCACCCAGGACGTCGCCCGAGCGGTCGGCGAGTTCAAGGGTGGCAAGGTCGAGTACCGCACCGACCGCTACGGCAACGTGCACGTTCCGATCGGCAAGGCCAGTTTCTCGGCGGCTGATCTGACGACCAATCTGCTCGCCGTTCTCGATGAAATCCAGCGCGCCAAACCGGCCGCGTCCAAGGGCAAGTACCTCCGCAAGGTCAGCATTGCCTCGACGATGGGCCCTGGAGTCAAGATCGACACCAACCGTCTCAAGCCAGACACGGTGTGATTGCAGTCGGTACGGCAGTAGACTCGGCTTCCACATAAACCATTCGGTCTCTCGCCAAAGACCTCTGGCCCGCACCGGTTCGCTGGTTCGGTTAATGGATTCTCCACCAGATGAGGCGAACCCTGAGATGGCCCTTCGTGTACGTCGCCTAGCGGCGTCATCGCGGGTCGTTGCAGCGTTCGTGCAAGCGAGCGCTCCGACCAAGCGAACACGAAGGAGGTGACATGACTTCAACAGCAATCCGCGGGGAAAAGGCAGCGATTGTCGCCGAGGTACGCGGCAAGCTCGCAGCAGCAGACGCTGCGATCGTGGCCGAATACCGCGGGATGACCGTGACTGCCCTGGCGACGTTGCGTCGTGAACTGCGCAGTGCCGGCGCGGAATTCAAGGTGTACAAGAACACCTTGGCCCGCTTCGCCGTGCGCGAGGCCGGCTTCGAGGGACTCGAACAGTTCCTCACCGGTCCGACGGCAATTGCATTCGTGCAGGGTGATGCGGCAGCAGCGGCAAAGGCGTTGCGTGATCAAGCGAAAGCGAACCCGCTTCTCATCGTGAGAGGTGGCGTCGTTGGCTCGACCACGATGACCAAGCGTGATCTCGACGTTCTCGCAGATCTGCCCCCGCGCGAGGTGCTTCTGGCACAGTTCGCCGGCGCACTCCAGGCGCCGCTCGTCAAGACAGCCGGTCTCTTGCAGGCGCTGCCTCGCAACATGGCCTATGGCATCAAGGCACTCATCGACCAACAAGCGGCATAGTCGCTTCCGAATCCCATCAACACCAAGAACTTCCAACAAAGAACCCACAAAGGAGAAAGAGCAATGGCTCTCAGCAAAGAAGAAATCCTCGACGGCATTTCAGCCCTCACCGTCATCGAATTGAAGGAATTGCTCGACGCGTTCGAAGAGCGCTTCGGTGTCACCGCTGCGGCCCCCGTGGCAGTCGCCGCTGTTGGCGCTGCGCCGGCGGGTGGCGGAGCAGGTGCCGAGGAAGAAAAGGACGAGTTCGACGTCATCCTTGCCGACGGTGGCGCGCAGAAGATCCAGGTCATCAAGGTTGTGCGCGAGCTCACCAGCCTGGGTCTCAAGGAAGCAAAGGACCTCGTCGACGGCGCGCCCAAGCCCGTCTTGGAGAAGGCCACGAAGGACGACGCCGCCAAGGCCAAGGCCAAGCTCGAAGAGGCTGGCGCGAAGGTCGAAGTCAAGTAGGACAAGACCCCGTCAGGGGTCCAAGTCGACCAACCACAACCCAGCGAACGCCGGCGTTGGCCGGGCGGAGCAGACCGGACCCCGGGGGAGACCCCGGGGTCTTTGTCTTTTCGTCAAGCCCAATTGCTTGACACCGGGGGCGGGCAGGTTTACGTTTCAGAGCGCGTGGCTGGACCCCCGGGCGGGGGTCTGTTTTTTGCGTCCCGTAGTTGCTTTTCGGGGTCCGGCGGTAGCATGGGAAGTTGCCGTGCAATGCCCCCTTTGCCTCTCCATGAGTCTTTGGGGTTCCTTTGCGTCCCTGCCCCCGCTCGCCCCCAGGAGTCAACTGTGACCTCACGCCCGCTGTCCCGCGACCGGTACACCTTCGCCAATCTGAGCGAGCCCATCGAGTTGCCCGATCTCATCGCCATTCAGCGGGAAAGCTTCGAGTGGTTCATGCGCCAGGGTTTGGCCGAGGCGTTCTCGGACATCTCTCCCATCAGCGATTTCAGCGGAAACATGAAACTCGAGCTCGAGTTCGATCCGACCGACGAAGATCTCTGCCCGCCGCCGAAGTTCCAGATGGAAGAGTGCCGCGAGCGCGACATGTCGTACTCGTCGTCGATCTTCGTGCGGGCGCGCTTCCTGCGCGCCGACACCGGAGAGATCAAGGAGCAGGTCGTCTTCATGGGGGATTTCCCCAAGATGACCGACAAGGGCACGTTCATCATCAACGGAACCGAGCGCGTCGTCGTGTCGCAGCTTGTTCGTTCGCCCGGTGTCATCTTTGAACCGGGTGAGCGCTTCCGTCTCCGCAACCTGTCCAAGCACCAGTTGGTGAAGGGCACCATTCATCCTTACCGCGGTGAGTGGTTGGAGTTCGACGTCGAGCAAAAGCCGGGCAAAGACGTCACGGCCGGAACGCGTGTTGCACGCAAGCGCCGCCTCGGTGTCTTCACGTTGCTCCGTGCCCTGGGTTACGACGAGGAGCACTTCCCGGGCTTCCTCGACCGGTTCGTTAGTTACTTCGACTTCCTCGAAGGCCAATGGGAGAAGGAGCGCCACGTCGCCCCGACCCGCGACGAAGCATTGGTGGAGATCTACAAGCGCGCGCGTCCCGGTGAGCCGCCGACGCTCGAATCTGCCCGTGCGTATTTCGAGAACGCGTTCTTCGAGTCGCGTCGCTACGACCTGTCCCGCGTCGGTCGCTACAAGCTGAACCGCAAACTCGGCGCCGAACTACAGAAGATCAAGTCGATCTTCAAACTCTCCGACGACCAGCTCGACCTTCCCTCCGACGACCAGCCCGTGCTGTCGAAGTGCGAAGTGCTCGCGACAATCTCGTACATGCTTCACCTCGTCAAGCAAGAGCCGGGTTACCGCCTCGATGACCAGGACCACTTCGCAAACCGCCGTATCCGTTCGGTGGGCGAGCTCATCCAAAACCAGGTGCGCATCGGTCTGTCGCGCATGGAGCGCGTCGTCCGCGAGCGAATGACGACGCAAGATGCCGAGGCCATCACACCCCAGACACTCATCAACATACGTCCGGTCGTGGCCGCGATAAAGGAGTTCTTCGGAACCTCGCAGTTGTCGCAGTTCATGGACCAGGTGAACCCATTGTCGGGTCTCACGCACCGCCGTCGTTTGTCGGCACTCGGACCCGGTGGTCTGAGCCGCGAGCGTGCGGGCTTCGAGGTCCGTGACGTGCACTTCTCCCATTACGGCCGCATGTGCCCGATCGAAACACCCGAAGGCCCGAACATCGGCCTGATCGGTGCGCTGAGCACCTTTGCGCGTGTCAACGAATTCGGTTTCATCGAGAGCCCGTACCGCAAGGTCGTGAACGGTCGCGTCACCAACGAGATCGTCTACATGGCCGCTGACGAAGAAGAGAACTACGTCGTCGCGCAGGCCAACACGCCACTCAACACCGACGGCACCTTCAAGGACGAGCGTGTTCTCGTGCGTCGTTCACCGCAGGCGGCCAGCCTCGAAGACCTGCGCAAGATGCTCGAAGCCGAGTCGTTCTTCGGAGCGACCACCGACATCGGTTTCGTGCCCGGTGCGGAGGTCAACTACATGGACGTTTCGCCCAAGCAGATCGTTTCTGTCGCAACCGCTCTCATCCCGTTCCTCGAACATGACGACGCGAACCGCGCACTGATGGGCGCGAACATGCAGCGTCAGGCTGTTCCGCTGTTGCGTGCAGAGGCCCCTTACATCGGCACCGGCATCGAGGCCCGCGCGGCACGCGACGGCGCCGACCTCCTGCTCGCTCTCGATGACGGCACCGTAACCGAAGTGAATGGTCGTGGTGTCACCGTGCAGTACGAGAAGCTCGGGAAGAAGAAGTACAACCTTGCCAAGTTCCGTCGCTCGAACCAGGACACCTGCATCAACCAGATCATTCGTGTCCGCGAGGGCGAAAAGGTGAAGAAAGGTGACCTGCTCGTCGACGGTCCATCGACCGACCTCGGTGAACTCGCACTAGGCAAGAACCTGTTGGTCGCGTTGATGCCCTGGGAGGGCTACAACTTCGAGGATGCGATCATCCTCTCCGAGCGTTTGGTCAAGGACGACGTCCTCACATCGATCCACATCCACGAGCATGAGGTTGATGCTCGCGACACCAAGCTCGGTGCGGAGGAAATTTCGCGCGACATCCCGAACCTGTCCGATGACATCCTCCGCGACCTCGACGACCGTGGCATCATTCGCGTCGGTGCAGAAGTCGGCCCCGGCGACGTGCTCGTCGGCAAGGTCACCCCGAAGGGGGAGACCGAACTCACCCCCGAGGAGCGTCTGCTCCGCGCCATTTTCGGTGAAAAGGCACGCGAAGTTCGCGACACGAGCTTGAAAGTTCCCCACGGTGAATCCGGCAAGGTCATCGACGTCAAGGTGTTCTCGCGCGAGAGCGGCGACGAACTCCCGCCTGGTGTCAACCAGCTGGTCCGCGTTTACGTCGCCCAGAAGCGCAAGATCTCGGTGGGCGACAAACTCGCCGGTCGCCACGGCAACAAGGGCGTCATCTCGAAGATCCTGCCCGTCGAGGACATGCCGTATCTCGAGGACGGCACACCCGTCGACATCATCTTGAACCCGCTCGGCGTGCCCTCACGCATGAACGTCGGCCAGGTGCTCGAAGCGCACCTTGGTTACTGCGCGCGTTGGGGTTGGGTCGACCCGGCGACCAAGCAGCCGGTCGGCGAGGCGATGCGTGGCACCGAAGTCAAGACCCGTCCGGCGACGCCCCCCGCCCGCTTCATCGCAACCCCGGTCTTCGACGGTGCGCACTGGGACGAAGCCGAGGCAGCGGGCAGGCACCCGACGATTCAGAGCATCTTCACGAACCTGAACCCCGACGGTGTCGACGGCCAGCGACTCATCCAGCCCACGGGCAAGGCATGGCTGCGCAACGGTCGCACGGGCGAGCGTTACGACAACCCGATCACGGTCGGCTACATGTACATCCTCAAGTTGTCCCACCTCGTCGACGACAAGATTCACGCGCGTTCGACGGGTCCGTACTCGATGATCACCCAGCAGCCCCTCGGAGGCAAGGCGCAGTTCGGTGGCCAGCGCTTCGGCGAAATGGAAGTGTGGGCACTCGAGGCGTACGGAGCTGCTTACTGTCTGCAGGAACTTCTCACCATCAAGTCCGACGACGTGCTTGGCCGTGTGAAGGTGTACGAGGCGATCGTCAAGGGCGAGAACATCCCCGAGCCGGGTATCCCCGAGTCGTTCAAAGTTCTCATGAAGGAAATGCAGGCACTTTGCCTCGACGTCGAGGTGCTGTCGTCCGACGGCTCCGAGATCGAGATGCAAGAGATCGACGACGACGTCTTCCGCGCAACGGAGGCCCTCGGTATCGACATCAGCCGACCCGAGCGCGGGTCCGACGATGACGACCGCGAGCGCCGTCGCGAGCGCGCCTTCTAACAGCCGGATCACGAGACCGAAAGAAACGGAACACACATGCTCGACGTCAACATGTTCGACCAACTGCGCATCGGTCTTGCGACCGCGGACCAGATCCGTCTGTGGTCCAAGGGCGAGGTGAAGAAGCCCGAGACCATCAACTACCGCACGCTGCGTCCCGAGAAGGACGGCCTCTTCTGCGAAAAGATCTTCGGACCGACCCGCGACTGGGAGTGCTATTGCGGCAAGTACAAGCGAGTGCGCTTCAAGGGCATCATCTGCGAACGCTGTGGCGTCGAGGTCACGCGCTCGAAGGTGCGCCGCGAGCGCATGGGCCACATCGAACTGTCCGCACCTGTCGTCCACATTTGGTACCTGCGCGGTACACGCAGCTGGTTGGCCTATCTCCTCGGCGGTATCGAGCCGCGAGAGGAACTAAAGGCCAAGCAGCTCGAGAAGGTCATCTACTTCGCCGCGAGCCTCGTCACCGAGGTTGACAATGAGCGTCGACACGCCGACCTACCCGAGTTGGAGAAGGGTTACCTCGAAACCCTCGACAGCATCCGCAAGGACATGGAACTCGCACTGGCTCGTCGTCTCAAGGACGGCGAAGCCGAGTTGAAGGCCCTCGAAAAAGAGGGTGCGAAGGACAGTGACATGAGGGCCCGCCAAAAGGCGGTCGACAAGGATGCCCAGTCCATTCGCGAGCGCTTCGAAGCCGACATCGACCTCGAGAAGCGCACGTGGGACGAGTTCAAGGGCCTCTACCCGCGGCTCATCATCGAAGACGAATTGCTGTGGCGCAACCTGCGCGATCCTTTCGGACCGTATGCCGAGTACTTCGAGGGCGGCACGGGCGCCGATGCGATCAAGTCGCTCATCGACTGTATCGACTTCGACGTGGAGGAACTGCGTCTGCGCGAGGCCATCGAAGCGGGCGGCGGCCGCAAGCCGCTGTCGGCACAACGTCGCCAGAAGGCCATCAAGCGTCTCAAGATCGTTGCGTCTTTCAACCAGCGCGATGAATACGGCCGTCGCCAGAACGACCCGAAGGCGATGATCCTGGACGTCGTTCCTGTGATCCCGCCGGAGCTTCGTCCGATGGTGCAGCTAGACGGTGGTCGCTTTGCGACCTCCGATCTGAACGACCTCTACCGCCGCGTGATCAACCGCAACAACCGTCTTCGTCGCCTGCTCGACCTGGGTGCGCCCGAAATCATCGTCAACAACGAAAAGCGCATGCTTCAGGAAGCCGTCGACGCACTCTTCGACAACGGCCGCCGCGGCCGCCCCGTCACGGGTCCGGGCAACCGTCCACTCAAGTCGCTGTCCGACATGTTGAAGGGCAAGCAGGGTCGCTTCCGCCAGAACCTCCTCGGCAAGCGCGTCGACTACTCGGGTCGCTCGGTCATCGTGGCTGGCCCGACGCTGCGTCTGCACCAGTGCGGTCTGCCGAAGTTGATGGCACTCGAACTCTTCAAGCCCTTCGTGATGAAGCGTCTCGTCGACCTCGAACTTGCCCAGAACATCAAGTCGGCCAAGCGCATGGTGGAGCGCCGTCGTCCGCAGGTGTGGGACGTCCTCGAAGACGTCATCAAGGAGCACCCGGTCATGTTGAACCGCGCACCTACGCTGCACCGCCTGGGTATTCAGGCCTTCGAGCCGGTCCTCGTCGAGGGCAAGGCCATCCAGATCCACCCGCTCGTGTGCACGGCTTTCAACGCCGACTTCGACGGCGACCAGATGGCGGTCCACCTGCCGCTGTCGGCCGAGGCCCAGGCCGAGGCTCGTGTGCTCATGTTGTCGGCGAACAACATCTTGTCGCCCGCATCGGGTCGCCCGATCGTGACTCCGTCGCAGGACATGATCATCGGTGGCTTCTATCTCACCGAGCTCGTCGCCGAGTCGGCTGGTGCGGGCCGCATGTTCCAGCACCGTTGGGAAGTGTTCCGTGCACTCGACGAGAAGTCGATCTCGCTGCACACGCCGATCAAGTTTCGCGAAGCACTCTCGGGCGGTGATCGTCGAACGATCGACACCACCGCAGGGCGTTTGCTCTTCGAAGAGGCATTGCCCGCCGACTACACCGAGCGCTTCGGTCACATCAACGAGCCGTTGAAGAAGAAGGAGATGGGTCTTATCGTCGAGCGGCTTGCCGACAACTACCCGAAAGCGGTCATTGCCCAATCGCTCGACAACATCAAGAACGTCTGTTACCGCTACGCGGCGCAGTCGGGTCTCACCATTTCCATCGAGGACGTGAAGACCCCCGCCACCAAGCGGGCCATCCTCGACGAATTCGAAAAGCAGGCCGACAAGGTCGAAAACCAGTTCCGTCGCGGCATCATCACCGACGGCGAGCGTCGCCAGCAGGAGGTGCGCATCTGGACCGACGCCACGGCCGAAGTGCAAAACGCGATGGAGAAAGAGTTCAAGGCGCAGCGCTTCAACCCGATCGAAATGATGGTCGGCTCGGGTGCACGCGGAAACATGACGCAGATGAAGCAGATCGCGGGCATGCGTGGCCTGGTGGCCAACCCTCGCGGTGACATGATTCCGCGTCCGATCAAGAGCAACTTCCGTGAGGGCCTCGAAACGCTCGAGTACTTCATCGCGACGCCGGGTGCCCGCAAGGGTCTCGTCGATACCGCTCTGCGCACCGCCGACTCGGGTTACCTCACGCGCCGTCTCGTGGACGTCGCCCAGGAACTGATCATCCGTGAACAGGACTGTGGCACGTCGCTGGGCGTGTGGGTCGAGAACGTGCAGCGCGACACCGCGAACACGCGTGCGTACCTCGAAACCAAGCTTTTCGGTCGTGCGCTTTTGAGCGATGTCACACTCGCCGACGGCACCGTGCTCGAGAAGAACCGCATCCTGTCCGACGAGGATGTCGTCGCGCTGCGCGACGATCCCGGCATCAATCGTGTCCGTGTGCGTTCGGTGCTCACGTGTGATGCCGAGCTTGGTGTCTGCGCGCTGTGCTACGGCCGATCACTTGCCACCGGCAAGTCGATCGAACTCGGCGAAGCCGTCGGCGTCATCGCGGCGCAGTCGATCGGTGAACCGGGGACCCAGTTGACCATGCGTACGTTCCACACGGGCGGTGTCGCCGGCAAGGACATCGCCGGCGGTTTGCCGCGCGTCGTCGAACTATTCGAGGCACGCACACCCCGTGGTTCGGCGCGTCTGTCGCGTGCATCGGGTGTCATTCGCATCGGTGAAGACGAAGGGAAGGGCATTCCTGTCTCGGTCGTCGACGACAGGGGCGAAGAGCATCTGACCTTGCTGCCGAGCGGTAGCCGTCTCATGCCGAACATCCGTGACGGTGTCGATGCGCAGGCGGGCCAACCTCTCACTGACGGTCCTTTCGACCCGAAGGAACTTCTCGAGATCAAGGGCATCCGCGAGACGCAGGTGTACCTAGTCGAGGAGGTGCAGAAGGTGTACCGCGACCAAGGCGTATCGATCCACGACAAGCACATCGAACTCATCGTTCGTCAGATGACTCGTCGGATCGGTGTTCAAGAGCCGGGTGACACGGGCTTCCTTCCGGGCGAGCGCACGGATGCCAAGACATTCCGTGACACCAACCGTCGCATGGTCGAAGAGGGCAAGCGTCCCGCCGAAGGCCGTCCCGAACTCATGGGAATCACCAAGGCGTCACTTGCCACCGACTCATGGCTGTCGGCCGCGTCGTTCCAGGAAACCACCCGTGTCCTGACCGAGGCCGCGATCGATGGCCGTTCCGACAGCCTCGTGGGCCTCAAGGAAAACATCATCATCGGCAAGCTGATACCCGCGGGAACCGGCATGCACGTCTACCGCAATTTCGGTATCGAGGCCCCGGACTACGAGCCGATGGCCTTCTACTCGAGCGACGAGGAAGACCCTGCCGCCTTCTTGGCGGGCATCCAGGGCTCTTACGTCCACCCCGAGGGCGACGCCGAAAACGCCTGACCGAGCGCATCAACCCGGCATCGGGCAGGTTGTGGCCGACGCCGGGTCGCGTATAGCGTTTCACGGGTTCCCGAGGGCGGTTTGCCGTCCTCAACTCGTTCTCTGTAGCGAAGGCTCCGACCTCCGGTGCCCCGCGACAATCCGTCAGCAAAGAGGTTCACGCGTGCCCACAATCCAGCAGTTGATCCGTCAGGGTCGCAGCGTCAAGACAACCAAGACGAAGACCCCCGCCCTGAAGGGATCGCCGCAGCGTCGTGGCGTGTGCACCCGCGTGTTCACCACCACCCCGAAGAAGCCGAACTCGGCCCTCCGCAAGGTGGCGCGTGTGCGTCTCACCAGTGGTGTCGAAGTGACCGCGTACATCCCGGGTGAGGGTCACAACCTGCAGGAGCACTCGATCGTGCTCGTGCGCGGGGGTCGCGTGCGCGACCTTCCGGGAGTGCGTTACAAGGTCATCCGCGGCGCGCTCGACGCAGCAGGCGTGAAGAACCGCAAGCAGGCGCGTAGCCGTTACGGCGCCAAGCGTGACAAGTAAGCCACTCGAGAAAAACAAAGACAGGTAGCACATGCCCCGCAAAGGACCCGCTCAGCGCCGCGAAATGGCCCCCGACCCGGTCTACCGGTCGTTGCTCGTGACACAACTTGTCAACAAGATCATGCTCCACGGCAAGAAGAGCATTGCCGAGAACATCGTCTACGACGCGATGAAGTTGATCGAAACCAAGACCGGATCCGAGCCGCTATCGACCGTGAAGCGCGCCATCGACAACGTGAAACCACCGCTCGAAGTTCGCAGCCGCCGCGTCGGTGGCGCGACCTATCAGGTCCCCGTCGAGGTTCGTCCGCGCCGTGCCAGCACACTGGCCATTCGTTGGGTCGTCGAGTTCTCGCGCAGCCGTCGCGAAAAAACGATGGCTGAATGCCTTGCCAACGAACTTCTTGACGCCGCCAATGGTCTTGGTGCATCGATCAAAAAGCGTGACGACATGCAGAAGATGGCTGAATCCAACAAGGCCTTTGCTCACTACCGCTGGTAGTCGGCTCCCTTCCCATCCCCCAAAGCGCGAACCGGACGACGCGCGACAGACACCGAGACGCAATAGACAAGGCAGACACTGAACATGGCAAAGCGTGAGTACCCCCTCGAGCGCACCCGCAACATCGGCATCATGGCACACATCGATGCCGGCAAGACCACCACGACCGAGCGCATCCTCTACTACACCGGCAAGTCCTACAAGATCGGCGAGGTGCACGAAGGCGCCGCGACGATGGACCACATGGCCCAGGAACAAGAGCGCGGTATCACCATCACGTCTGCTGCCACCACCTGCATCTGGAACAACCACCGCATCAACATCATCGACACCCCCGGACACGTCGACTTCACCATCGAAGTCGAGCGCTCGCTGCGCGTTCTCGACGGTGCCGTGACCGTGTTCGACTCTGTCGCAGGCGTCGAACCACAGACCGAAACCGTGTGGCGCCAGGCCAACAAGTACCGCGTTCCGCGCATGTGTTTCATCAACAAGATGGACCGCATCGGTGCGAACTTCTACCGCACCGTCGACATGGTGAAGGATCGTCTGCAGGCCGTGCCGGCAGTCATCCAGTTGCCCATCGGCGCCGGTGGTCCCGAGTCGAACAAGCCATTCGTCGGTCTCATCGACCTTGTCAAGATGAAGGCCCTCATCTGGCGCGACGAGGAACTTGGTGCCAAGTGGGACGAGGTCGACATTCCTGCCGACCAGGTCGACGAAGCAAACGCATACCGAGAGCAGTTGCTCGAAACGATCGCCACCTCTGATGACGCCTTCATGGAGAAGTACCTCGGCGGTGAGGAAGTCACCGAGGCGGAAGTCAAGGCAGCGATCCGCATCGGCACCCTCGCCTTCGATTTCGTGCCGATTCTCTGCGGTTCGGCCTTCAAGAACAAGGGTGTCCAGCCGATGCTCGACGCAGTCGTCGACTTCCTGCCGAGCCCGCTCAACATTCCGCCCGCGCAAGGGACCAACCTCAAGGGTGACCAGGTCATCGAGCGCGCGGCCGACGAGAACGGCCCGTTTGCGGCGCTCGCCTTCAAGATCGTCGCCGATCCATTCGGCAAGCTGACGTACTTCCGCGTCTACTCGGGGACCATCAGCAAGGGTGACGAGGTCTACAACAGCACCAAAGAGCGCAAAGAGCGCCTCGGTCGGATCCTGCTCATGCACGCCAATCAGCGTGAGGACCTCGATGTCGCCATGGCCGGTGACATCGTCGCCGGTCTGGGTTTCAAGGAGACCACCACCGGCGACACGCTCTGCGACCGAGACAACGCGGTCGTTCTCGAGCGCATGGAATTCCCCGAGCCGGTCATCCACGTCGCAATCGAACCAAAGACCAAGGACGACCAGGACAAGTTGGGCAAGGCATTGAAGTCATTGTCCGACGAAGACCCGACGTTCCGTGTGCGCACCGACGAGGAAACCGCCCAGACCGTCATCTCAGGAATGGGTGAGTTGCACCTCGAAATCCTCGTCGACCGCATGCAACGCGAATTCAACGTCGAGGCAACCGTCGGCAAGCCCCAGGTGGCCTATCGCGAAACCATCACGAAGAAGGTCGAGTCGGTCGAGTACCGCCACATCAAGCAGTCGGGCGGTTCGGGTCAGTTTGCCGTCATCAAGTTGACGCTCGAGCCGACGGGTCCCGGCGGCGGTTACGTGTTTGCCGACGAAATCACGGGTGGTCGTGTTCCGCGCGAATACATCCAGCCGACCAACCAAGGCATCCAGGCAGCGCTCGAATCAGGTGTCCTGGCCGGTTACCCGACGGTCGACGTCAAGGTCAGCCTCGTCGACGGTCAGTACCACGACGTCGACTCCTCGGAAATGGCATTCAAGATCGCCGGCCAGATGGGCTTCAAGAAGGCTGCCGAGATGGCCAAGCCCGTTCTGCTCGAGCCGATCATGGCCGTTGAGGTCGTCACCCCCGACGAGTACATGGGTGACGTGATGGGTGATTTGTCCAGCCGTCGCGGCCGCATCGAAGGCATGGAGGCCCGCGGCAACACGCAGGTCGTGCGCTCGCAGGTGCCGCTCTCGGACATGTTCGGGTACAGTACCGACCTCAGGTCACGCACCCAGGGGCGCGCGACCTACACGATGCAATTTCATTCGTACCAGCAGGTACCGGACGCAATCGCATCGGAAATTGTCAAGCGCGTCCGCGGCGAATAGCCAAAGACCCGAGAACGAATCACCGATCCTTGAAAACCCACCAGCAACAAAAACGGAGATAGGAAATGTCGAAGGCAAAGTTTGAGCGTACGAAGCCTCATGTGAACATTGGGACGATGGGTCATATTGATCATGGGAAGACGACGTTGACGGCGGCGATTTCCAAGACGTTGGCTGATCGTGGGTTGGCGGAGTACACGCCGTTTGATCAGATTGACAAGGCGCCTGAGGAGAAGGCGCGTGGTATCACGATTTCGATTGCTCATATTGAGTACGAGACCGCCAAGCGTCATTATGCGCACGTGGACATGCCGGGTCATGCTGACTACATCAAGAACATGATCACGGGTGCTGCGCAGGTTGATGGGGCGATTTTGGTGGTTGCTGCGACTGATGGTCCGATGCCCCAGACGCGTGAGCACGTGTTGTTGGCTCGTCAGGTGGGTGTGCCTTACATCGTGGTGGCGTTGAACAAGTCGGACATGGTTGATGACGAGGAACTGCTCGAGTTGGTGGAGCTCGAGGTTCGTGAGTTGTTGAATGAGTACGAGTTCCCCGGTGATGATGCTCCGGTTGTTCGTGTGTCGGCTCTCAAGGCCCTTGAGGGTGACAGTGAGTGGCAGGACAAGGTGATGGAGTTGATGGGGGTGTGTGACACGAAGATTCCCGAGCCGCAGCGTGAGTTGGACAAGCCGTTCTTGATGCCGATCGAGGACGTGTTCACGATTACTGGTCGTGGCACGGTCGTGACCGGCAAGGTTGAGCAGGGTCGTGTGCACACGGGTGATGAGATCGAGATCGTTGGTTTGCGTGATACGCAGAAGACGACGTGCACGGGTGTGGAGATGTTCCGTAAGTTGCTTGATGAGGGTCAGGCGGGTGACAACATTGGTGCTCTTCTTCGTGGGACGAAGAAGGAGGATGTTGAGCGTGGTCAGGTGTTGTGTGCGCCTGGTTCGATCACTCCTCATACCGAGTTCGAGGGTCAGGTGTATGTGTTGACCAAGGAGGAGGGTGGTCGTCACAAGCCGTTCTTCAACAATTATCGTCCGCAGTTCTTTTTCCGTACGACGGATGTGACGGGGACTGTTCAGTTGCCGTCGGGTACGGAGATGGTGATGCCTGGTGACAATGTGACGATGAAGGTGGAGTTGGGTAAGCCGATCGCGATGGATGAGGGTTTGCGTTTTGCTATTCGTGAGGGTGGTCGTACGGTGGGTGCGGGTCGCGTCACGAAGATCATCAAGTAAGGGAAACGACCATGGCTCAAAGCATCCGCATCCGCCTCAAGGCCTTCGACCACGAGATCATCGACCAATCGACGCGCAAGATCGTCGAGACGGTGACGCGTACCAACGCGTCGATCCGGGGTCCGATCCCGCTGCCGACCGACAAGCACCGCTTCACTGTGATCCGTGGACCACACGTCGATAAGGACTCCCGCGAGCACTTCGAGATGCGCATTCACAAGCGGCTCATCGACATCGTCGACCCGAACCAGAAGACGATTGACAGCCTCCAGCGCATCGAACTGCCGGCGGGTGTGGACATCGAAATCAAGCTCCAGTCGAGCTGAGTTCCCGACCGAGAACAACAATTTTTTTGCTACGTTCTGGGCGCAGCACACGCGGCACCGGCCCTTGGCGCTGTAGAACACACCCATGAGTAGCTGGAACGACTCAGATCAAAAAGAAGTGATCCCCACCCTCGAGCCGCACTGGACGCCCATCGCGGCCCGGTCCCCGCTCCCGCCTCCACCCCCCGCTGCGCCGTCGCCGGCACCGCATGTTGGCTCGCCGTCGCGTTCGCGCCGTCGCGGCACGCGTGTTGTCGGTCTCGCTTTAGTGTCCGCGGTGTCAGCACTCGTTGGCGCGGCGATCGGTGTGGTTGCCACACGCGACGAGGACAAGACGATCACCACGGGAACCCTCGTGACCGTCGAGCCCGCTGATGGTGAACCGGTGAGCGAAGCGACCACGCAGATCGGAAAGATCGCCGCCGCGGTTGCACCCAGTGTCGTCACGCTCTCCGCAACAATCAGCGGTCAGATGGGTGAGGGTGAGTCCGTCGGCACCGGGGTGATCATCAATTCGAACGGTGAGCTTCTGACCAACGCACACGTTGTCGAGGGCACCAAGACCGTGCAGGTCCGTCTCATGAACGAGACCGAACCGGTGAAGGGGACGGTCCTTGCCTCCGACCCACAGAACGACCTTGCGCTCGTCAAGATCAACGTGACCGGCCTCACCGCCGCGGTGTTCGCCGACCCGAAGAACGTGCGTCTGGGTGATCCGGTTGTTGCAATCGGTTACGCACTCAACCTCGATGGTGGTCCAAGTGTCACCTCGGGCATCGTCTCGGCGATCGGTCGAACCATCACCACCGAAAGTGGTGCACTCGACAGGCTGATCCAAACCGATGCGGCGATTTCGTCGGGTAATTCGGGTGGACCACTCGTCAACGACAAGGCCCAGGTGATCGGTATCAACACCGCGGTCGCGCGCAGCGATATGGGCACTGCGGCGAACAACATCGGCTTTGCCATTTCGACCGAGGAGGTACTGCGCGTAGTCGAGACGCTTCGCGACCAGGCCAACGGTGTCGAGCGCAAGCAGGGCTTCCTCGGTGTCGGTCTTACTGACCGCACGGATGGTGGCCAGGGCGCGGTCATCGCCAACGTCGAGGATGGCTCGCCTGCCGCGAAGGCCGGGGTGAAGGAAGGTGATGTCGTGCTTGCGATCGACGACGTGCCGATCACGGGTCGGACCGGCATGATCGCCGTGGTCCGCGATGCCCAGCCCGGTGACACGGTCAAGATCAAGGTCGAACGTGACGGCAAGACCATCACACTCAGCGCAACGCTCGTGGAGCGCGACACCTCCAACGACTAACAGGCTTCTCGGCGCAGCTAGGTGCAGATTTCAACAAGATTTGCTCCGAGATTCTCCGTTGGATTCTCGACGTACGGCAGTTCCTGTTTGCTACTCCTCCAATCCGGATGGTGGCCGAGAGCGACATAGTCTGAGCAATGTGAGCGTTCTCGTCGACGGTGCCGATGTTGAGTCGTACCATCGCGAGGGATTCGTCGTGCTTCGGGGTGTCGTGCCACGGGACGTGCTTGATGCACTCGCGGTCGGGGTGGAGAAAAACATGGCCAATCCCAGTGATTGGACGAACGACTACACACCCAAAGGTGCGGGCGGTCGTTTCTTCGACGACTACGTGAGCTGGCAACGAATCCATGAGTTTCGTGACGCCGCCCTCAACGGTTCGCTGCCCGAGATCGCGGGTGCTCTCTTGGGAACCCGTCGTCCACGTTTCTTCCACGAACACGTTCTGGTGAAGGAACCTGGAACCGTCACGCCCACTCCCTGGCACCACGACGATCCCTATTACGGAATCGATGGCATGGACAACGTCAGTTTGTGGGTACCTCTTGATTCGATTCCCGAATCGGTTGCACTGCGCTGTTTTCGCGCCAGCCATTCCTCGGGTCGACGATTCATCCCCAACCGTTTCAAAGACGACGCGCCGTATCTGCCAAGTGCACAAGGTTTCGAACCGATGGGGGACCCGACGGGATGGTGGGCCGACCCCAGCGTCTGCGCTTGCCCGGCTGAGCCCGGCGACGTCGTCGCTTTTCACTTCCGTACCCTCCACGCGGCACCAGGGACCGAAAATCATTCGGCAAGGCGACGGGTCGTGAGTTTTCGCTACCTGGGTGACGATGCCCGCTGGGCCCACCGCCCGTGGACCACCTCGCCTCCCTTTCCCGATCAAAACTTGGCCCCCGGGGACCTGCCCGATGAGGACCGATTCCCCACAATTGACCTCAAATAGCGGCCCCCCACACCAAACTGCCCCGCTTCCGGGTGCAGCGAGTCTCCACGAGCAGGCCTCCACACACCGAAACCCCGGGGTTTTGGGCGCGGATCTTGTCCGAATCTGCACCTCCGCACGCCGAGAACCCTGGGGGAAAGGGGGGAGGGCCCGATAGGGTTTGCCCTCCAATCGACGTCCGTGTGCGCCCAGCAACGGGAACCTCACGGCACAACCGAACTCAGTGCTCCGTCGGCCTCGCCGTACGGAGCATTTGCGTGAATAAGTCAAGTCATTTCATAGAGAAAAAGGGTTGCCGTCATGGCACAAAAAGCGATCGTCGGCGAAAAGGTCGGCATGACACAAGTGTGGGGCAACGACCAGCGCGTCATCCCCGTCACCGTGTTGCGTGTTGAACCAGCGCGCATCGTCCAGGTGAAGACCGGTGAGCGCGACGGCTACAGCGCTGTTCAGGTCACCTACGGCCACCAGGAAGCAAAGAAGTTGAACAAGGCCGAGGTCGGACACTTCGCAAAGGCCGGGGTCGCACCCGGTCGGCGTCTTGTCGAGTTGCGCCTCGACAGCGTCGACGGTTTCGAAGTCGGCCAGGAGATCACCGTCGAGACGATGCTCGCCGGTGAGCGCGTGGATGTCACCGCGGTCAGTCGCGGCAAAGGTTTTGCCGGTGGCATGAAGCGCCACAACTTCGCCGGCCAGGGCGCCAGCCACGGCAACCACAAGCATCACCGCGCACCGGGCTCGATCGGTTCGTGCTCTTTCCCCGGCCGTGTCTTCAAGGGTCTGAAAATGGCGGGCCACATGGGACACGAGCAGGTCACGACGCTCAACCTCGAGGTCGTGCAGGCTGATCTCGAGCGCGGGTTGCTGCTCGTCAAGGGTTCGGTTCCCGGCCCGAACGGCGGAGTCGTCATCGTTCGCAACGCGGTGAAGGCGAAGTGACGCGATGCCTTCGGTAACCGTGAGAACAGCAGCCGGCAAGGACTCCGGCAACATCGAACTCGCCGCGTCGGTCTTCGGCGTGCAGCCGAACGTCCCGGTGATGCACCAGGTCGTTACCGCCCAGCTGGCGCATCGCCGCGCGGGCACGCAAAGCACGAAGACCCGCTCCGAAGTCTCGGGTGGCGGCAAGAAGCCGTTCAAGCAGAAGGGCACCGGCGGCGCACGCCAGGGATCGACACGTGCACCCCACTACAGCGGTGGTGCGGTCGCACTCGGCCCGAAACCCCGCAAGTACGGTGAGCGCACGCCGAAGAAAATGATCAAGCTCGCGCTGGCGTCTGCATTGTCCGACCGTGTGAACGAAGACCGCGTCGTCGTCGTGGACGACTGGTCGTTCACCGCACCGAGCACCAAGTCGGCATCTGCGGCGCTCAAGTCGCTCGGTGTCAGTGGTTCGGTCCTCGTCGTCGTCGGCCCGAACGATGCAAACGTCGAAAAGAGCTTCCGCAACCTCCAAGATGCACAGGTCATCACGGCCGATGAACTGAATGCCTACGACGTGCTGTGCAACGAGTGGGTCGTCTTCACCAAGGCGACCCTTCCCAAGGATAAGGACGGCGAGTGATGAAGGATCCCCGCGACATCATCCTAAAGCCGGTCGTGTCCGAGAAGTCCTACGCATTGATCGAGCAGGGCGTCTACACCTTCGAGGTCCACCCGTCGGCCACCAAGCCCGAGATCCACGACGCCGTCGAGGCGATCTGGGGCGTCAAGGTCGCCGGGGTCAACACGATGAACCGCAAGGGCAAGGTCCGTCGTTCACGCGGCACCAACCGCCTTGGCAGCCGCAAGGACACCAAGCGTGCCCTCGTCACGTTGGCCGCAGGCAACGAGATTCCGTTGTTCGAGAGCTGACCGACAAGAACCGAGAGAACAGAGCACACTCATGGCAATTCGCAAAAGGAAGCCCACCAGCGCAGGTCGTCGTTTCCAGACCGTCTCCGACTTCTCCGAGATCACGAAGTCGACCCCGGAAAAGACACTTCTCGCACCGCGACCCCGAACGGGTGGGCGCAATGCATACGGTCGCAAGACCGCGCGTCACCGAGGCGGTGGACACAAGCGTCAATACCGCGTCATCGATTTCAAGCGCAACAAGGACGGCGTTGCGGCGAAGGTTGTGGCCATCGAATACGACCCGAACCGGACCTGTCGCATCGCGCTCCTCCACTACCTCGATGGTGAAAAGGCGTACATCCTCGCGCCCAAGGGTCTCGAGGTCGGCGATAACGTCGAGTCGGGCCAGGGTGCCGACATCAAGTTGGGTAACGCGCTTCCGCTGCGTTACATCCCCGTTGGTACCACGGTGCACAACGTCGAACTGCGCCCCGGCCAGGGCGGCAAGATCGGCCGTTCGGCCGGCATGGTCGTTCAGTTGGTCGCAAAAGATGGCGACTTTGCGACACTGCGCATGCCGTCGAGTGAGATGCGCCGCGTGCTCATCGACTGCCGCGCGACCGTCGGCGAGGTCGGCAACTCCGAGCACGAACTCATGAAGATCGGCAAGGCGGGTCGTAACCGTTGGAAAGGTGTGCGTCCGCAGAGCCGCGGTGTCGCCATGAACCCCGTCGATCACCCGCTCGGTGGTGGCGAAGGCAAGACCTCGGGTGGTCGTCCCGCTGTGTCGCCATGGGGCAAGCCCGAGCGGCGCACGCGCAACACCAACAAGGCATCACAGCAACTCATCGTTCGTCGCCGTCGTGGTGGCAAGGGTCGGAGGTAAGAAATGTCACGCAGCCTGAAGAAGGGCGCGTTCGTCGACGAACACCTGTTGAAGAAGGTCGATGCCGCGAACGCCGATACCGACCGCCGGGTCATCAAGACCTGGTCACGTCGTTCCACGGTCATCCCCGACATGGTCGGACACACGATCGCAATCCACGACGGTCGCAGGCACGTCCCCGTGTACATCTCGGAGTCGATGGTCGGACACAAGCTCGGTGAGTTCGCGCCGACGCGCATCTTCAAGTTCCACTCCGGCCAGGAAAAGAACGTAAAGGCCAATCCATGACCGGTCCCAAGCTCAACGAAGGTTCCTTCGTCGCCGGCGAAAAGACGGGCTCCAAGGCTGTTGCGCGCTGGGTGCGGATGTCGGCGTCGAAGGCGCGACCCGTCCTTGACCTCATCCGTGACAAGGACGTGCGGACCGCTGACGAGATCCTGAAGTTCACGACGCGCGAAGCCGCCCACGTGATCCGCAAGGTTGTCGCCTCCGCCGTGGCCAACGCTGTCACGAACGACGACCTCGATGCGGAGACCCTCTACGTGAAGGCGTGCTTCGCCGACGAGGGTCCCACGCTCAAGCGTTTCCGCCCGCGTGCCAAAGGCCGCGCGGGTCGCATCAACAAGCGCACCTGTCACATCACCGTTGTCGTCGGCGTCATGGATGACCGTCGCCTGAGCATTTTCCAGTCGTCGACCGCATCGCGTGGTGTCAACCCGGCAACTGCTGCCCGTCGCGCACGCGTCGAGCGTGGCCGTGCCCGAGCGGCCGCCGCCAAGGACGAAGCCGCGCCGGCCACCAACGAGTCAACCGAACCCGAAACCACCGCAACCGCCGACACGAACGGCGAGGAGAACTGATGGGCCAGAAAGTCAACCCCTACGGGTTCCGCCTCGGTGTGACCACCGACTGGAAGAGCCGGTGGTTCAGCACCCGCGAGTACAAGGAGTACCTGACGGAGGATTGGAAGATTCGCGAGTATCTGATGGGCGCACTGTCCGACGGTGCGGTGTCGCGCATCGAAGTGGAGCGCCGCCGTGACTATTTGCGAATCGACGTGCACACCGCACGCCCCGGCATCGTCATCGGCCGCAAGGGCGCGAAGGCCGACGAACTGCGTGCGGGTCTCACACGCATCACCGGCAACCAGAAGGTCCAGCTGAACATCGTCGAAATCAAGTCGGCTGAACTCGACGCTGCGCTCGTCGCGCAGGGTGTTGCCGACCAACTGGTCAACCGCATTGCATTCCGCCGCGCGATGAAGCGCGCCGTTCAGAATGCACAAAAGAACGGAGCCCTGGGCATCCGTATCCAGTGTTCGGGCCGGCTCGGTGGTGCGGAAATGAGCCGCACCGAGTGGTACCGCGAGGGCCGCGTTCCCCTGCACACGCTGCGCGCCGACATCGACTACGGCTTCCGCGAGGCACGCACCTCGTCGGGCCGCATCGGCGTCAAGGTGTGGCTCTACAAGGGCGACATTCTTCCGTACAAGTCGCAGAGTGACGACAAGATCCTGCGCGAAGCGGCGATGGCCGTCGGTGAAACGTCGGGCCAGTCGCAGGTTGGTCGCAAGGTTGTATCGAGCGCCGGACCAAGAGTTGTCGACGCCGACGCAGAAATCGCCCCCCTCATCAAGGAAGCAGACCCCGAGTTCGAGCGCCTCTTGGCAGAAGAAGAGGACATCGAACGTCGCATCCACGATGCACACGAGACGCCTCACTTTCGCGGGTCAGAGGACTGATCAATCATGCTGATGCCCCGCAAGACCAAACACCGCAAGCACCATCGCGGTCGCACCGGAGGAAACTCCAAGGGCGCAACCGACTTGGCTTTTGGCGAATACGGAATCCAGGCTCTCGAGCCCGGCTGGCTCACCGCCCGCCAGATCGAGGCCGCGCGTATCGCCATGACCCGCCACATCAAGCGTGGCGGCAAGGTATGGATCAACGTGTTCCCCGACAAGCCGGTCACGAAGAAGCCCGCCGAAACCCGGATGGGTTCGGGCAAGGGCAACCCCGAGTTCTGGGTTGCCGTCGTCAAGCCCGGGCGTGTGCTCTTCGAACTGTCGTACCCCAGTGAGCAGACCGCGCGCGAAGCGCTCTCCCGCGCAGTCCAGAAGTTGCCCATCAAGGCCCGCATCATCACCCGCGAGGAGACGATCTGACCATGGCGAAGAACACCGACCAGCTGCGTGACCTCGACCTCGCGGGCCTCGTTGCTGAACTACGGGCGACCAAGCAAGAGGCACTCAACCTCCGGTTCCGTCACGCCACGGGCCAACTCGACAAGACGAGCGAACTGCGCAAGGCACGCCGTCGCATCGCTCGTCTCAACACGCTCATCCGCCAGCGCGAGATCGCTGCCGCCGGAGCAGGGGAGTAAGTGAACACAATGTCAGAACAAACCACCCAAGAGCGCAACGCCCGCAAGGTACGGGAGGGCGTGGTCGTGTCCAACAAGATGGACAAGACCGCTGTCATCGCCGTCGTCGAGCGCGTGCGCCATCCGAAGTATGCAAAATCCGTGCTCCGCACGAAGAAGCTCTACGCGCACGACGAAACCAATGACGTTCAGATCGGGGATCGTGTGCGCGTCATGGAAACCCGACCGTTGTCGAAAAACAAGCGCTGGCGCGTCATCGAAGTCGTGGAGCGTGCGAAATGATCCAGCAGGAATCCCGTCTCCGTGTCGCCGACAACAGCGGTGCCCGCGAGGTTCTCGTCATCAAGGTTCTCGGCGGCACGCGCCGTCGTTATGCCTCGATCGGCGACGTCTTCATCGCCACCGTGAAGGACGCCATCCCCGGTGCCGGCGTGAAGAAGGGCGAGGTCGTGCGTTGTGTCGTCGTCCGCACCAAAAAGGAAAAACGTCGTCCCGACGGCAGCTACATCCGTTTCGACGAGAACGCCGCCGTGCTCATCAAAGAAGACCTCACGCCGCGCGGCACCCGCATCTTCGGACCGGTTGGTCGCGAGCTGCGTGACAAGAAGTTCATGCGAATCATTTCGCTCGCACCGGAGGTGCTCTAGATGAAGTTGCGCAAAGGCGACACCGTCGTGGTGATCGCAGGCAAGAACAAGGGTGAGCAGGGAGAAATCCAGGCCGTGCTTCCGAGGGAAAACAAGGTGCTACTGGGCGGTCTCAACATCGCCAAGCGCCACACCAAGCCGCGGCAGGCGAACCAGCAGGGTGGAATCATCGACAAGGAGGTTCCCGTCGATGCATCGAACGTCATGCTCGTGCACAAGGGCAAGCCGACGCGCGTGGGTTACAAGGTGAAGGCCGATGGCACCAAGGTGCGCGTCGCCAAGTCCACGGGTGAGGAGATCTGATGGCAACCACGACGGCACCACGTCTTAAAACCAAGTACGAGACCGAGGTGCGCGAAGCGTTGCGTGCCCGGCTCGGCGTGCAGAACGTGATGCAGATTCCCAAGATCGAGAAAATCGTCGTCAACATGGGCGTCGGCAAGGCGACTCAGCAGCCGTCTCTGTTGGAAAGCGCCGTTGCCGACCTCGCCGCGATCACCGGCCAAAAGCCGATCGTGACGAAGTCAAAGACCTCGATCGCATCGTTCAAGTTGCGCGAGAACCAGGCCATTGGATGCAAGGTCACGCTGCGAGGAGACCGGATGTGGGAGTTCTTCGACCGGCTCGTGTCGGTTGCGATCCCGCGTATTCGAGACTTCCGCGGCCTACCCGCGTGGTCGTGGGACGGTCGCGGCAACTACACCTTCGGCCTCGCTGAGCAGACCATGTTTCCCGAAATCGAGTACGACAAGGTCGACTCACCGCAGGGTATGGACATCACCATCGTCACCACTGCAACCACCGACGACGACGGCAAGGCATTGCTGGAGGCGTTCGGTTTCCCGTTCAAGCGCGGCAAGGACGCAGGTGCCAAGCCGAAGAGAATCGTCCGTCGTCGTGGTCCCGGGGCTCCGGGTTCCAAGGGCAAGAAGTAAGAGGGCACAGGAAAAATGGCAAAGAAATCTTTAATCAACAAGGCGAACGCCAAGCCCAAGTTCAAGGTCCGTGCGTACACACGATGCAAGCGTTGTGGCCGTGCGCGCGCGGTGTACCGGAAGTTCGGCCTCTGCCGTTTGTGCCTGCGCGAGCTGGTGCACCAGGGCGAGGTCCCGGGCGTGACGAAGGCGAGTTGGTGAGGTAGCGACATGATGACCGACCCCATCGCCGACATGCTCACGCGCATCCGCAACGCCAACACGGCGATGCACGACGAAGTGAAGATGCCGTCCTCCAAGCAGAAGCGCGCGCTCGCCATCGTCCTCAAGGCCGAGGGCTACATCGAGGACTTCACGGTCGCGCCCTCCACCAAGGGCCCGGGTGACGTTCTCACCATCAAGCTCAAGTACTCAGCCGACCGCCATCGCACGATTTCGGGTCTCACCCGCGTGTCGACACCCGGTCTGCGTGTCTATCGCAACGCAACATCCGTGCCGCGTGTCCAGGGCGGTCTGGGTGTTGCGGTTCTGTCCACCAGCCAGGGACTCATGACCGACCGTGAAGCGCGCAAGCGCAAGGTCGGCGGCGAAGTTCTCTGTTTCGTGTGGTGACCGGAGGAATCGACACATGTCCCGCATCGGAAAATCCCCCATCACACTCCCGTCGGGAGTCGACGTCACCATTGCTGACGGTGCCATCACCGTGAAGGGCCCGAAGGGCACCTTGACGCGTTCGATCCCGGGTGAGATCAGCATTCGCAAGGACGCGTCGACTCTCCTGGTCGAGCGGCCCAATGACGAGCGCGACAGCCGCTCGTTGCACGGTCTGACCCGCACGCTCGTCGCCAACATGGTGCAGGGCGTCACCGGTGGCTTCCTCAAGGAGCTCGATGTCGTCGGCGTCGGCTACCGCGCCGAGGCGCAAGGCGCCGGCAAGTTGCGCCTGTCGCTCGGCTTTTCGCACCCCGTCATGATCGATGCACCCGAGGGCATCACCTTCGAAGTTCCCCAGCCGACCCGCATCATCGTCAAGGGCATCGACAAGGAAGTCGTCGGGCAGGTTGCCGCCAACATCCGTTCGATCCGCAAGCCCGAGCCCTACAAGGGCAAGGGAGTGCGCTATCTCGACGAGCGCATCATCCGCAAGGCCGGCAAAGCAGGAAAGAAGTAAGGAGAGCGCCCCATGGCATCAATCGCACAACAGCGTCTGGAATCGCGCCTGCGGCGTCACCGCCGCGTGCGCAAAAAGGTCGTCGGCACTGCCGAGCGTCCGCGTCTCGCGGTCCATCGCAGCAACAAGCACACGACCGTTCAGCTCATCGACGACGACGCGGGTCACACCATTGTGGCCGCTTCGACGACCGAGGCAGCCGTGCGCGGGTCGGGCAGTGGTTCGACAGTCGCCGCCGCGACGGAGGTCGGCCGAGTGGTGGCGCAGCGCGCCAAGGCCGCCGGCGTCAGCAAAGTCGTCTACGACCGCGGTGGATACCTCTTCCATGGTCGCGTCGCCGCGGTGGCCGAAGCCGCCCGGCAAGCAGGTTTGGAGTTCTGATGAGCAACGTCACAGCAAACACACCCGTCACGGGTGAACCCGGTGGTCTGCGCGAGTCGCGCGTCATCAACATCAACCGGGTCGCCAAGGTCGTCAAGGGAGGTCGTCGTTTCTCGTTCACGGCACTCGTCGTCGTCGGTGACGGCAACGGCAAGGTTGGCCTCGGTTACGGCAAGGCGAAAGAAGTGCCGCTCGCCATACAGAAAGGCACCGAAGAGGCGAAGAAGAATCTCTTCGAAGTGGCCCTCGCCGGCTCGACCATCACGCATCCGGTCATCGGCGCAGTCGGTGCAGGTCGTGTGCTTCTCAAGCCCGCAACACCGGGTACCGGCGTCATCGCAGGTGGTGCCGCGAGAATCATCCTCGAAGAGGCGGGAATCCACGACGTGCTTGCCAAGTCACTTGGTTCCCCGAATGCGATCAACGTTGCACGTGCGACCATCCAGGGCCTGCAGTCGTTGCAACGCCCCGACGTGGTTGCAGCGCGCCGTGGTCTGCCAGCCGAGGAATTCGTTCCGAAAGGAATGCTCCGCGCCTACAACGAGCGCAAGAAGTCCGGGGGAGCCCACTGAACATGGCCGACAAAACAATCACCGTCACACTCGTGCGCTCGAAGATCGGCAACAAGCCAAAATCGCGGGGCACGCTACGCGCGCTTGGTCTCAACAAGATCGGCGACACCAACACGCTGCCCGATCGCCCAGAAATCCGGGGCATGATCGCGCGCGTCCCACATCTCATCGAAGTGAAGGAGAGCTGACATGCGCGTCGACGAACTCGCACCCGCACCTGGTTCAGGCAAGCGCCGCAAGCGCGTCGGTCGTGGGATCGGCGGCAAGGGCGGCAAGACCGCAGGTCGTGGCACCAAGGGCCAGTACGCCCGCAACACCGTCGCTCGTGGTTTTGAAGGCGGACAGATGCCCCTCAAGCAGCGCGTGCCGAAGTTGAAGGGTTTCAACAACCCGTTCCGCGTCGAGTACTGCGCGGTCAACCTCGACTCGATCAACGAACTGTCCGAGACCGAGGTGACCCCGGAGGTTCTCGTTTCGCGTGGAGTGGCCCGAAAAGGCAAGCCGATCAAAGTGCTTGCACGAGGCCGGATCACCCGCGCGGTGAAGGTCAGTGCACACGCGGTCTCGAAATCGGCCGAAACCGCCATCACCGCGGCCGGCGGCAGTGTCACCATTCTTCCGCCCACCTTCCGTGGTGTGCGTCCGCCCGCCAAGGGCAACCAGTTCACAAACCGATAAAAGCGCCGGCGCCATGCGCCGACGAAAAGGAGCACTGCAGTGCTGTCGAACATGAAGAACCTGTTCAAGGTCACCGACCTTCGCAACAAGATCCTCTTCACGATCCTGATGGTCGTCATCTACCGCTTTGGTGTGGCACTGCGCGTGCCCGGCGTCGACGGCGCGGCGGTTCGGCAGTTGAACGAGGCTGCCAAGTCCCAGGGTGCACTCGGCTTCTTGAACCTCTTCTCCGGCGGTGCATTCGGGTCGTTCTCGATTTTCGCGCTCGGGATCATGCCCTACATCACGGCGAGCATCATCATGCAGGTGTTGACGGTCGTCATCCCGAAGCTGGAGGAGTGGCAGCAAGAGGGTGCCGTTGGTCAGCGCAAGATCACACAGTGGACCCGCTACGTGGCCATCGGTATCGCGGTTCTGCAGGGTGCGGGTCTCACCTTCATCTTCGGGCAGGGTCGTGGCTCGGCGTTCTTCGGCGCAGCGGCACAGGCCCCCGACGTGGTGTTGCTGGATCCGTTCATGCCCCGCGCCTTGCTCGTGATTCCGACGCTCGTGGCCGGCACGGCGTTCCTGATGTGGCTGGGTGAACTCATCAGCCAGCGCGGCATCGGCAACGGCATGTCGATGATGATCTTCGCCTCGGTGGTCAGTGGCCTGCCGTACAGCTACTACTCGATCCTTCAGAGCAAGAAGTTCGTCGTGTTCGGCATTCTTGTCGCGGTGTCAATCGCCATTCTCTACGCGGTCGTTCGCGTTGAGTTGGGCCAGCGTCGTATCCCCGTGCAGTTCGCCAAGCGCGTGGTCGGACGCCGCATGTACGGTGGCCAGAGCACCTACATCCCGTTGAAGGTGAATCAGGCGGGCATCGTCCCGATCATCTTCGCCTCGTCGATCCTGCTTCTTCCCGTGCTCGCTTCGAACATGCTGGGCAGTGCCGAAGGTTGGCGCGGATCGATCGCGGGCTTCGTCAACGACTACCTGATCAACAGCCAGAACGTGCTCTACATCTCGGTGTTTTTCCTCCTGATCGTTGCCTTCGCGTACTTCTACAACTCGATCGCATTCGACCCCGTGCGCCAGGCCGACCAGTTGCGCAAGCAGGGTGGCTTCATTCCGGGTATCCGTCCCGGCACGCAGACAGAAAAGTTCTTCGGCAAAACTGTGAACCGAATCACTCTCCCCGGCGCAATGTTCGTTGCGTTCATCGCGATCCTGCCGTACATCATCCTTTGGATTGGAGACGTCGATTCGTTCCCGTTCGCCGGAACGACGGTGCTCATTGCGGTCGGTGTCGCACTCGAACTGATGCGACAGATCGACAGTCAGTTGATGCTCCGCAACTACGAGGGATTCCTGAAGTAGCGGCCCGCCGCGCTTCGCATGTCGCGGTGGTCGTCCCTGTGTTCAGGAGCCTCTGATGTCGAAAGGTGCGCGCATCGTTTTGCTGGGTCGGCAAGGCTCGGGCAAGGGTACGCAGTGCGTTCGCTTGTCGCGTCACTACGTCGTGCCGCACATCTCGACAGGCGACATGTTGCGTGCAGCCGTACGCGAAAACTCGCTGCTGGGACGCAGCGTCGTCGATGTCCTCGGTTCGGGTGGACTCGTCGGTGACGAGGTCATCATCGTGCTGGTTCGCGAACGCCTCGGCAAGGCCGATGCACGACGCAGGGGATTCCTGCTGGACGGCTTTCCACGCACGGTGGCGCAGGCCGAGGCCCTCGATGACATCGCCGATGGAAGTCCGTTGAATGCGGTGATCGACTTGGTCGTGCCCCGCGAGGTCGTGCTCGAGCGCCTGTCGGCTCGTCGTGTCTGCCGTGACTGTGGTGCGAACTACCACGCGGGTCCGGTCGTGCCCTCACCCTGGACCTGCGACACCTGCGGAGGTGACGTGGTGCAACGCGAAGACGACACACCCGAGTCGATCAATCGCCGTCTCGACCTCTACGAGAGCCAGACAGCACCTCTCATCGAGTATTACGGGGCCAGCAACCGGTTGTTCCCCGTTGACGGCGTGGGCAGCCCCGATCAGGTCTTCGAGAGGCTCACCACGGTCATCGATTCCCGCTAGGGCCCGTTCCGGGAAGGACTGGGCAGCCCGGTCGACCTGTGGCGTTGGGTCCACCCACCGATAGCATCCCCTACGCCCTCCCGGGGGCTGCCACCGTCGGTTCGTTCCCTCCAGGCGGCACATTGTTCGAGTCAGAAAAGCAGAAAGTCGAAGGAGTTCCTCCTGGCCAACCCAAAGGAAGATGCGATCGTGCTCGAGGGCACCATCACCGAGTCCCTCCCGAACGCGATGTTCCGCGTCGAGTTGGAGAACGGCCATCAGGTGCTCGCCCACATCAGCGGCAAGATGCGCATGCACTACATACGCATCCTCCCCGGCGACAAGGTCCAAGTTGAACTCACCCCTTACGACCTCACCCGCGGTCGTATCACATACCGATTCAAGTGAAGTAGAAGTGAGAAGGCCATGAAGGTGCGCCCCAGCGTGAAGAAATTCTGTGAGAAGTGCAAGATCATCCGTCGTCGCGGAACCGTCATGGTCATCTGCGAGAACCCCCGACACAAGCAGCGTCAGGGCTGACCGGGTCAGGAAAAGGAAACATCAATGGCTCGTATTTCCGGTGTCGACATTCCGCGCGAAAAGCGTCTCGAGGTCGCACTCACCTACATCTATGGCATCGGTCGTTCCACTGCGCTGAAGATGTGCCGGGAACTCGGCATCGACCACAACCAGCGGGTACGCAACCTCACCGAGGAAGAGGCCAACCGTCTCCGTGCGTACATCGATGCCAAACTCAACGTCGAAGGTGACCTGCGCCGCGATGTGCAACAGGACATCAAACGCAAGATCGAGATCGGCTCGTACCAGGGTGTGCGTCATCGCAAGGGCCTTCCCGTTCGTGGCCAGCGCACGCACACGAACGCCCGTACACGCAAGGGACCAAAGAAGACCGTCGCCAACAAGAAGAAGGCAGTGAGGAAGTAATGGCAAAGCCAGCAGCAGGTGGGCGCCGTCCGCGAAAGCGCGAGCGCAAGCACGTCTCTGTCGGAGTCGTGCACATCAAGAGCTCGTTCAACAACACGATCGTGTCGATCACCGACCTGGAGGGCAATGTCATCTCGTGGGCATCGTCGGGTGGTGTCGGCTTCAAGGGCTCACGCAAGTCGACGCCGTTCGCGGCGCAGCTCGCAGCCGAAAAGGCCGCCCGTGCTGCGATGGAACACGGCCTGCGGCGCGCTGAGGTGCACGTGAAGGGCCCGGGCTCGGGTCGCGACACCGCCCTGCGATCGATTCAGAACACCGGGATCGAAGTGTCGGGTATCAAGGACGTCACGCCGGTTCCGCACAACGGTTGCCGTCAGCCCAAGCGTCGGAGGGCCTGAGTCGTGGCACGCTACACCGGACCCAAGGTGCGCATCTCGCGCCGCCTGAATGTCAACATCTACGAAAACGAAAAGGGTACCAAGGCCCTCGACCGTCGTCCGTTTCCCCCGGGACACCACGGCCGTACGCGCCGTCGCAACGCCGGCAGTGAGTACCTCGCACAGCTGCAGGAGAAGCAGAAGGCGAAGTACATCTACGGCGTCCTCGAGCGTCAGTTCCGCAAGACCTACGACGAGGCCAACCGTCTCGCCGGTCCAACCGGTGAGAACCTCTTGCGTCTCCTCGAACAGCGTCTCGACAACGTCGTGTACCGCGCGGGTTGGGCCAGCACCCGTCCGCAGGCCCGTCAGTTCGTGAGCCACGGCCTCGTTCTCGTCAACGGGAAGCGCGTCAACATACCGTCGTTCACCGCGAAGAAGGGGATGAAAATCAGCCTCAGCCCGAAGGCGCGAAACATGATCGTCATCCAGCACAACATCGACGTGCTCGATCGGTCCGTGGTGGGTTGGCTCGAGACCGGCGACGGCGGCAAGGAAGTCGTCGTGCGTGACCTGCCCCAGCGCGAACACATCGACGTCCCCGTCCGCGAACAACTCATCGTCGAGTTGTACTCGAAGTAATCCCCCGAATCCGAAGGAGAGCACAATGCTCGTCATCCAGCGCCCCACGGTCGAAGCCATCGGCGATCCCGAGAACAATCGTCAGCGTTTCGCGGTCGGACCCCTCGAGCCCGGCTTCGGCCACACGATCGGCAACTCGTTGCGCCGCACACTTCTGTCGTCGATCCCCGGATCGGCCATCACGACGGTGCGCTTCGATGCGGCACTCCACGAGTTCGACACGATCGAAGGCATCGCCGAGGACGTCACCGAGATCATCCTGAATTTGAAGGACATCGTCATCGTGTCAGAAAGTGACGAGC
Organism: Actinomycetota bacterium; assembly: GCA_016870865.1. Classification (GTDB taxonomy): domain Bacteria; phylum Actinomycetota; class Acidimicrobiia; order Acidimicrobiales; family Ilumatobacteraceae; genus F1-20-MAGs119. Next base: position 54,208 of record VGAC01000001.1, on the reverse strand, counting down.
CGGTCGTGTTGCGTCTCGACAAGAAGGGCCCTATCGACATCACGGCAGGCGACATAGCGCTTCCAGCCGGTGTCGAGATCCTCAACCCGCTCGTCAAAATCGCCTCGCTGAATGCCAAGGGCCACCTTGCCATAGACCTCACCGTCGAGCGCGGTCGCGGTTACATGTCGAGCGATCGCGAGTCCGAGAGCCGTGTCATCGGTGTCATTCCGATCGACGCCATTTTCTCGCCCGTGCGTCGCGTCATGTTCGACATCGAGCCCACACGCGTCGAGCAGTCCACGAACTACGAGCGTCTCGTTCTCGACATCGAGACCGACGGGAGCATCGGACCGCGCGAGGCGCTGTCCTCGGCCGGCGCGACGTTGCGCGCACTCGTCGACCTCGTGGCCAGCCTCTCCGACGAGCCGCAGGGCCTGGAGTTGGGCGAGGTCATTGGCGCGAACATCGGGTCCCCCGACCTCGATCTGCCGATCGAAGATCTTGATCTCTCCGAGCGTCCGCGCAACTGCCTCAAGCGTGCGCAGGTCAACACGATCGGTGAGTTGTTGATGAAGAGCTACGAGGACCTGCTCAACATCACCAACTTCGGTCAGAAGAGCCTCGACGAGGTGATCGCCAAGCTCGACGAGCGCGGTCTTTCGCTGCGCCCGTAGGACAAATTCCCCAGACGTAGACAAGGACTCGTCATGCCCGCAACACCCAAGAAGTCGAAGCGATTCGGTGGCAGCGCCGCCCACCAGCGTTTGCTGATGGCGAACCTCGCCGCATCACTGTTCGCGGCCGAAGGAATCGTCACGACCGAGGCCAAGGCCAAGGCACTGCGCCCGATCGCCGAAAAACTCATCACCAAGGCGAAGAAGGCCGGCGGAGATTCCCCGCTGCGGATTCACCGCATACGTCAGATCGAGGGTTACCTCGGTGACAAGGAAATGACGAACAAGCTGGTGAACGAAGTTGCCCCGCGTTACGCCACCCGCAACGGGGGCTACACGCGTGTCCTCAAACTGGGTGAGCGTCACGGTGACAACGCGCCGATGGCGCGTATCGAGTTGGTCTAGAGTCCGCGGCGCGACGCGCCTCGTCGATATGGACTCAGGATCGCCGGGGCCCGCCCTGAGGCGGGTTCGTTTCGTTCTCGCCTACCACGGTGAGGCCTACCACGGGTTTGCGCCAAGCACCGGTGTTCCGACCGTCGCGGGCACGTTGAGCGACGCTCTGCGTCGCATCACCGGGTACGACGTGGTGCTCAGCGGTGCCGGGCGCACCGACGCTGGAGTGCACGGATGGGGCCAGGTGGTTAGTTTCACCCTTCCCGACGAACATGACCTCGACAAGATCGTAAAGAGTCTGAACTCGATGCTCGAGCCGCACATCGTCGTGCGAGACTCGCGGTGGGTGGCCGATGACTTTGACGCGCGTTTCTCCGCGCTGTGGCGTCACTACAGATACCGAGTCCTGAACACGCCAACGGGCAATCCGTTCGAATCGGCGACATCGTGGCACGTGGAGACACCGCTTGATCTACGTGCGATGCAGCTTGCCTCCGATGCCTTCGTCGGTGAGCACGACTTTTCTGCCTTCTGCCGTCGACCCAAGCAGTCGGGACCCAGCAAGGATGCACCCGGGCCGTCGATGGTGCGGCGGGTCATCAGCGCACGGTGGAGCGATGTCGGCGATGGCATGCTGCACTTCGAAATTCGTGCCAATGCATTTTGTCAACAAATGGTGCGTTCGATCGTCGGCACGCTGGTCGAGGTGGGCATGCACCGGCGTCGCGCCGGTGAGATGACGGGCATCCTGCGTGCGTCCAGTCGTGTGATGGCGGGTCACGTCGCACCCCCACACGGTCTGTGTCTCATGGAAGTCGGTTACCCCGCGTGATCGCACCGTTCTCGGTGCTCGTCATGTCCACCCCCGTCGGGCCCATCGGTTCGGGTCTGGGTGGGGGAGTCGAGACCACGCTGCGTGCGCTGGTGCGTGGTCTCACCGCTCGCGGCCACCGGGTCGAAGTGGTCGCACCGGCGGGGTCACAGTCCGTGGGTGTGCCGATGCACTGCGTCAATGGAACCCCGCAGGCGTCGATGCAGTTGCTTGAACGGTCGACGGTCTCTACCACCGACGACGGTTCGGTGCTCACGAACATGTGGACCGAGATCAGCCTGCTCGCCGAAGGTTTCGATGTGGTGCTCAACCTTTCCTACGACGAACTGCCCTTCGTCCGTGCTGTCGACGTCGGGCGCCCCGTCGCACATCTCGTCTCCATGGGTTCACTCACCGATGCGATGGATGCCGCCATCGACACGACCCTGCGGTGTTCGCCGGCGTCCGTTGCGATGCACACCCGTGCACAGGCCGAGACGTATGCACGTGGCGCGGCTGCAACGATCGTCGGCGGTGGAATCGACTTCGACACGTGCAGGTTCGCCGCATCACCCCAAGCCGACGGTCGCATGGCATTCGTCGGACGTGTGTCGCCCGAAAAGGGGCTTGTCGATGCGGCACGCGCGTGCGCGATCGCGGGAAGGCCCTTGCACGTGTGGGGCCTGCTGCAGGATCCCGACGAATGGGCGAGGGCACTCGGCTCGATGCCCGAAGGCGCTCTGATACACCGTGGTTTTGTCGCACCGGACGTCATGCGTTCGCAGATCGGCGAGTGTGCTGCGATCGTGATGGCCTCGAAGTGGGTCGAGGCGTTCGGCAACGTTGCAGTCGAGGCGATGGCCTGCGGCCTGCCCGTCGTGTCGTACCGGCGCGGCGGTCCGACCGAGGTCGTCGATGACGGCGAGACGGGTTTTCTCGTCACACCCGACGATGTGGCCGGACTGGCCGAGGCGATTGCGCGGGTCGGCACGCTGTCCCGCCGGGCCTGCCACGAACGGGCCGTCGAGCGGCATTCCCACGGCGCCTTTGCCCAGCGGGTCGAGGCGTGGTTGGCCGGGGTTTTGGTGGGTGCCGTGGGTACCGATTTCCCCGCCTGACCCCTTATCCTTACGGGGTCCGTCGTCGCAGTCGGCGCACGACCGAAAGAGATCACATGGGTACCTATTCTCCGAAAGCTTCCGAAATCACGCGTGCATGGCACGTCATCGACGCCGATGGCATGGTGCTGGGTCGTCTGTGCACCGAGGCCGCCCGTTTGCTGCGCGGCAAGCACAAGCCGATCTTTGCCCCGCACATGGACACGGGTGACCACGTTGTCATCGTCAACGCTGACAAGGTGATCCTCACCTCCGACAAAGCCAACCGCGAGATGGTGTACCGCTACTCGGGCTACCCGGGTGGCATGAAAAGCGAGTCGTACCAGCAGTTGCTGGACCGCAAGCCTGCCGAGGCTCTGCGTATGTCGGTCGCGGGCATGTTGCCGAAGGGACCACTCGGTCGACAGATGATCACCAAGTTGAAGGTTTACGCCGGCCCCGAGCATCCGCACGCCGCACAGCAGCCGACTCCCGTCGCTCTCAAGAGCGCCACTGCTCGCTGAGCTACCGAAACACGAAGACCGACACAGGAACCACCAAGGAGACACCGTGGCAAGCCAGCCGCTCACCCAAACCACCGGACGCCGCAAGGAATCGGTCGCGCGTGCGCGATTGCGCTCGGGAACCGGTGTCGTCACCGTCAACGGCCGCACCTTCGACGACTACTTTCCGATGGCGACCCAGCGCATGGTGGTTGCCGAGGCTCTGCGTGTCACCAGCACCGAAACCGTCTACGACGTCGACGCGTCGATCCATGGTGGCGGAGTGAACGGCCAGGCCGGTGCCCTGCGCATGGCGATTGCGCGCTCGCTCGTGGAACTCGACGGTGAACTGCGGCCCGTGTTGAAGAAGGCCGGTCTGCTGACCCGCGATTCGCGTCGCAAGGAGAGCAAGAAGTACGGCCTGAAAAAGGCCCGCAAGGCACCTCAGTTCACCAAGCGTTGAGTCGAAGCGCCGAGTCAACTTGTTGAAGTTCGGCACCGACGGTGTTCGTGGTGTTGCGCACCGCGAGATCACCCCAACTGCCGTCCAGTTCTATGCCCGCGCAGCCGCCCGGGTGTTGCGCTGCTCGCGGGTCGTCGTCGGCCACGACCCGCGTGAATCGAGCCCCGCACTGGCACACGCCGTCGCCGAAGGTTTCCGTGCGGAGGGGGTCGCCGTCGACTTCGTCGGCATGGCACCGACTCCCGCCGTTGCCTTTCTCGCCCAGCACCACGGGTGCACTGCCGCAGTCGTCACGGCATCGCACAACTCGTACACCGACAACGGACTCAAGTTCTTCCGTGACGGCGGATCGAAGCTCAGCGACGACGAAGAAAGAGCGATTCAGGTGATTTACGAACGGCTCGTCAAGACGAACGAGGGATACGTCGAGCCGTCCCTGCCCGACGGCTCAACGGGCCTCGACGCGTATGTGGACCATGTCTGTGCAGCAGGAACCTCCGTACGCGCGGGCACACGCGTCGTCGTTGATTGTGCGAACGGCGCGATGAGCTTCGTTTGCCAACAGGTCTTTGCAAGGCTCGGTATCGAAGCACACGTGGTGAATGCGTCACCCGACGGAACCAACATCAACGTGGCATGCGGTGCCGCCCACCCCGGGAATTTGGCAGCGGTCGCACGTGGACACGTATGCGACCTTGCGATTGCATTCGACGGCGACGGCGACCGAGTGATCGCCGCAACGAACGAGGGCAGCGTTGTCGACGGTGACCACCTGCTCGCGCTGGCTGCCCTCGACTTGAAGTCGCGTGGTCTTCTGGCGAATGGTGCCGTGGTCGTGACGGTGATGAGCAACATTGGTTTTCACAGGGCCATGGAGGCGGCAGGCGTCACCGTGCACACCACGGCGGTAGGTGACAGGTCGGTTCTCGTCGAGCTCGACCGCACCGGTGCGGTGCTCGGTGGCGAACAAAGCGGGCACATCATTCACCGCTCACGCGCAACGACGGGTGATGGTCTGCTTGCGGCAATCGAACTCATCGACATGCTCGGCCGGCGCGGTGAGCCGTTTGCAAAGCTGGCCGCAGCGGCGATGACGTCCTATCCGCAGGTATTGGTCAACGTGAAGGTGAACGGAGATGCCGCGTCGGTGGTGGAGGCCTGCAGGGACGTGGTGCGTGAGGTGGAAGCAGAACTTGGTGACGAGGGTCGCGTCCTCGTGCGTCCAAGCGGCACCGAGCCTCTCGTGCGCGTGATGGTCGAAGCACACGACGTGGCGACTGCTCGGCGCCACGCGGAGCGCATTGCCGACGCGGCCCGCACGGCACAAGGGTAAACTCGCCCCATGTGCGGCATCATCTGCGTGCTCAGCCGCAAGGCCGACCGCCCCGCACCGGATCGAGACGAGGTACTCGACGCGCTCGACACCGGTCGTCGTCTCCTCGAACTACGTGACGCATCGCGCGTGGCCGAAGCCACACGTGCTCTTGCTGCGGCCGACACCCTGCTGAAAGGTGAGCCCGGTGTGCGGGCACTCGTCGGCAACCGTGAACTTGTTGCGGGCATCAACACAGCGGTTGCGGCAATCTTGCCGGTTCTCGCTGCAATCGAGTCCGACCTCGAAGCAGCCGACGATGTGCATGCCATCGAGGCCTCGGCCGAATCCATCGCGGCAGCAAAGGACGTCCTGTGGTCGCTGCGCAACGACCGTCTGCGCACGGCGCGCGAGATCGAAGCTCTGGCCGGACTGCACGCGACTCCCGGTGCACTCGACGGCTACCTTGCGATTCAACAGGCGTTGTCGGCAATCGACCGCATGGAAGTGCGCGGCCGCGACTCGGCCGGTATTGGTGTGGTGGTGTGGGGACACGGGTTGACCACGGATCGCCTGCCCGTCGGTGTCACGTGGGCCGAGCGTTGCCAGGATCCGCTGTTTGTTTCCCGCTCGCTGCGGGTCACCGACGACGTGTGGACTTTCGTCTACAAGGCAGCCGCCGAAATCGGCGAGCTCGGTGACAACACCCGTGCGATTCGCAAACAGGTTCTCGACGACGACGTGTTGCGCCACGTTCTCGCACAACCGGGCGCGCGTGTCACCTTGATAGGCCACACCAGATGGGCGAGCGTCGGCATCATCTCCGAACCCAACGCCCACCCCGTCACGGGTGAAGAGGTGGATCGTCCGTCGCCCCTCGTCCTGGCAGTCCTCAACGGTGATGTCGACAACTACGCCGACCTGAAGGTTGAACATGGCCTCAGCGTCGCCGAGCCGATCACCACCGACGCAAAGGTTATTCCCAGCCTCGTCGCACGCCGGTTGGGTGACGGCGTCGACCTGAAAGATGCGTTCGTATCGACCGTCACCCAGTTCGAGGGATCGGTTGCGATTGCGACCGTATCCGTGGCCGAACCCGACCGAGTGATGCTCGCCCTGCGGGGTAGTGGTCAGGGCATGTGCATCGGCCTTGCCGAGGACTCCTTCATCGTGGCGAGCGAGCCCTACGGAACCGCCGAGGAGACGGGTGCAATCGTGCGCATGGACGGCGAACGCGGTGAGATCGTCGAACTCCGCTCGTCTGCGGCAGGCCAACTCGCCGGGATCAAGCGTTTCCTCTACGACGGTACCGCCGCACCCGTGAGTGATACCGACATCACGTCGGCGGGTGTCACGACGCGCGACATCGACCGTGGCGATGCACCGCACTACCTGTTGAAGGAAATCCTCGAGGCACCCGAAAGTTTTCGCAAGACCATCCGTGGTCGCATCCACGACCGCGACGGTCTCGTCGTAGCCGAGCTCGACGAGGAGGTCCTTCCCGACTTCCTGCGCCGTGAACTCGCCCAAGGCAGGATCAGGCGTATTCGCATCATCGGCCAGGGCACCGCCGCCGTTGCCGGCAGCAGCATGGTGTCGTTGCTCGTCGCGCTCACCGGCGACGCCATCGACGTCGATGCGCAGACGGCGACCGAGTTGTCGGGATTCGGCCTCAGCCCCGAGATGAGCGACACGCTCGTGATTGCCGTCAGTCAGAGTGGAACCACCACCGATACGAACCGTACGGTCGATCTCGCGCGTGGTCGTGGTGCGCGGGTGATTGCAATCGTCAATCGTCGCAACAGTGATTTGGTTCTGCGCTCCGACGGCGTTCTCTACACATCCGACGGTCGCGACGTCGAGATGAGCGTTGCGAGCACGAAGGCGTTCTACGCGCAGGTAGCGGCCGGTGCCTTGCTGTCGTGTGCGATCAGCGAAGTGGCCAACCTTGGTTCCGCACAACTACGCAGCAGGGTGCTCGGCTCGCTGCGCCGTGTTCCCGATGCGATGAGGGCCGTCATCGGCCAGCGTGGAGCCATCGCCGACGCCGCGCGTCGCCACGCTCCGGCCAAGCGCTACTGGGCCGTCGTCGGCAACGGAGGCAACGCGGTCGCCGCCCATGAAGTTCGCATCAAGTTGTCGGAACTGTGCTACAAGTCGATCTCCTGCGACATCACCGAGGACAAGAAGCACATCGATCTGTCGTGTGAGCCGCTGATTCTCGTCTGTGCCGCGGGCCTCGAGGGCGGTACCGCATCCGACGTCGCCAAGGAAATTGCCATCTACCGCGCACACAAGGCGACCCCCATCGTCGTTGCCACCGAGGGCGAGCAGCGCTTCGATGCCGCCAGTGCGGTGCTCACCGTCCCCGAGGTCGACGAGTCGGTCGCCTTCGTTCTCTCGGCGATGGTCGGCCATCTCTTTGGGTACGAGGCTGCCCTTGCCATCGACGCAACGGCGCGACCCCTGCGAGAGGCACGAGAAACGATTCGCGACGTCGTGGCAAGGCACGCCGAGGCGGCGACGTTGGTGTCGACCGTCAGCCACGCGGTCGCACCCGCCACGGCGCGGTTCCGTGACGCACTCCTGACGGGTCGATACGACGGAACACTCGAGGCGTCGACTGCCGTGCGTCTCAGTTCGGTGCTCGCCGATCTCTCCTCGCGTGATCCGCTTGATTCGTACCAGCGCCAAACGGGCAAAGTCGTCACTCCCGCGGTGTTCCTCGGCGACCTCACCGAAGCCCTGACCCGTGCCATCGATGAACTCACACGCCCCATCGACGCGATCCGTCACCAAGCCAAGACGGTCACGGTCGGTATTTCCCGCAGCGATGAGGGACTGATGGACCGTGCACTCGTGCAGGCCGTGGTGTCGTCGGGTACCTCGCGCGACCGGCTCACGTACCGAACACTCAGGACTCTCGCCGACCTCGATGCGGCGGTTGCCGCAGTCAACGGATTCACCCGCTACCGGGTCGACGGTGGGTCATCGCAGGACGCGACGATCACGATCATCGAGCGGGGCGGTCTGTCGAAAGACTTGAAGTCGCGTGTCGACGGAACTGCGACGCTCGTCGGAACGAAACACCGAGTTGCTCGTGACCAAGAAGTGCTGGTCACGCGCGGCCGTTTCGACGGTCGCACCGTCATCCTCGTGCCCGAAGTGAAGTCGGGTGAAACGACGGGCATCACACTGTTGCACGTCACTTTCCATCCGACGCTTGACGCGACGAGCATGAAGGGCGTCCTCAAGGGTTATGACGATCGCTACAACCGACTAGTCGACTGGGTCAAGGAAACCGAGAACGAGTTTCGCGACGACCTGCTGGCACAGATCGGCGTCGCCGAGGCGCTCATCGCACCGATCTCCGAGGCGGCCGAGCGCTGGCGCACGCGATGAAGGGAATCGGTGTCGACATAGTCGATGTCGTGCGATTCCGTTCGGCTCTACAGCGAACGCCATCGATGAGACAGCGGTTGTTCACTGACGAAGAGATCTCACTTGCCCTGGAACGGGGCAACGATGTCGCGACCCTTGCCGCACGCTTTGCCGTGCGCGAAGCGGCGATGAAGGCGCTCGGCGTGGGTCTCGGCGCCTTCGACTTCCACGACGTGTGGGTCCACAAGGCGCGGTCGGGGGCCCCCGAGCTCGTCGTTGCGGGCCGCGCGGCCGCACTCGCCACCGACCGTGGTGTGAACGGTTGGTATCTGTCGCTGAGTCACACCGAATTGGTTGCGATCGCGGTCGTCGCGGCACTCTGACCCGTACGCTGTCTGCGTGCAGTCGGTACTCACGCCCGAGCAGATGCGCCATGTCGACAAGAACAGCGGCGCGTCGTTCGACGTGCTCGTCGAGCGGGCGGGTCACGCCGTCGCCCATGCCGCGCGGCTATTGATGGGTGGAACCTATGGTCGCCGTGTCGTCGTCGTGGCCGGCAAAGGCAACAACGGTGCCGACGGTCGCATTGCCGCCCGACACCTCGAGGAACGCGGTGCGCGCGCCGTCGTCTTTGATGCCGAGCGGGCCCCGATGTTGCTCTCCGAGTGCGACCTTGTCATCGACGCCGCCTACGGCACTGGCTTCCGGGGTGAATACTTCGCACCAACGACACGCGCGCCGATACTCGCCGTCGACATCCCGAGCGGGGTCGACGCACTCACAGGCGTCGCGCACGGTTCGCCCCCGCGGGCCACGGCGACCATCACATTCGGTGCACTCAAGCCCGGCCTCGTTCTCGAGCCGGGTCGCAGCATCGCCGGGGAGGTGTCGGTCGTCGACATCGGTCTCGCCACGCACCACGCGGCTGACATTGATTCTCGCCTGCTTGCAGTTGTCGACTCCAACGACGTTGCCGCATGGGTTCCACGCCGCGCGCCATCGGCTCACAAATGGAACATGGGTGTGCGCGCCATCGCGGGAAGCCGCGGCATGCTGGGCGCTGCACGGCTCGCGTGTGCGGCGGCCTACCGCGCCGGAGCCGGGATCGTACATTTGTCGTGTGTCGGTATCGCGGGCGACATCGACGCACCGACCGAGGTCGTTCATCGTCCGCTGCACGGTGAGGGAGGGCTACGCGCCGCACTCGGCGACATCGACCGATTCGCCGCGGCTTTCATCGGGCCCGGGATCGGTCGTGGCGACGAACTCGTCGATGACTTCATCGACTTCGTGGTGGGCTGTCCGTGTCCGCTCGTCATCGATGGTGACGGCCTGCAACTTCTCGGTGCTTCACGTGACGGCCGACATGGCCTCGCCGCCCAAGTCATCGCCCGGCGATGCGCCGCAACGATTCTCACGCCACATGAGGGGGAGTTCAGTTCCCTCGTCGGTGGTCCTCCCGGTGCTGACCGCATTGCGGCCACCCGCGCGGCGGCCGCAGAGATCGGTGCGGTCGTGCTGTTGAAGGGTCCGACGACGGTCATCGCCGATCCGTCGGGTGACGCACTGCTCGTCGAATCGGGAGACGAACGCCTCGCCACCGCCGGGTCGGGTGACGTGCTCACGGGTATCGTCGCAGCGCATCTGGCGCGCGGAGCAACGCCGTTGCACGCGGCTGCAGCAGGAGCATTCGTGCACGCATCGACGTTGCGCGACCTGCCCCAAGACGGAGTGGTCGCCAGCGATCTCATTGCGGGGTTGAATCAGCATGGCTGACAACACGACGCGGTGGGCCTGGGCGAGGGTCGACCTTGATGCATATGTACACAACATCACTGTGCTCAAGCGCATGGTCGCCCCGTCGGGAGTGTGGGTGGTGGTCAAGGCCGACGCATACGGGCACGGCGCGGTTCCCGTGTCGCGGGCGGCGGTGTCGGCGGGTGTCGGCGGTTTGTGCGTCGCGATCACCGCCGAGGGAGTCGAACTGCGCGACGCGGGAATCGACGCACCGATCCTCATCTTCTCCGAACAGCCCATCGGCGAAGTCGACGACATCGTGCATCATCGCCTGACCGCGACCGTCTACCGAAAGCAATACGTCGAGGCTCTGGCTTCGGCCGCACGTCGCAGGGGTGGCGTGCGTGTCGACGTCCACGTCAAGGTCGATACCGGCATGCACCGCGTCGGGGCCGATCCCGCCGATGTCCCCGCACTCGTTGCAACGATCGGTGCCAACGCCGATGCGCTGCGACTTGCGGGCATCTACACCCACTTCGCGGCCGCCGACACCCCCGGGCATCCCGCCAATGCGGTCCAATCGCAGCGTTTTGCGGCCGTGCTCGACGCGCTCGGTCCGGTCGACGCATCGGTTGCGATACACGCCGTCAATTCGGCCGGTGCGATGTCGATACCGACCGAGCGACGCGATCTGGTCCGCGTCGGCATCGCAACGTACGGCGTCGTCCCGGGGGAAGGCGTCATCGACCACTGTGGCGACCTACGGCAGGTGATGTCGTTGCACGCACGCGTGTCACGTATCCAACGTCTCGCCGCCGGTGAAGGCGTCTCGTACGGTCACCGATTCGTCACGTCTGCACCCACCACTGTCGCAACGCTTCCGATTGGGTACGCCGATGGCGTGCCACGACGGCTCTGGTCGCAGGGCGGCGAGGTACTCGTCGGGGGAAAGCGGCGGCCGATCATCGGGGTGGTGACGATGGACCAGCTGATGGTCGACTGCGGTGACGACGAAGTCGAAGTGGGTGATGAAGCCGTGCTCTTTGGAACGCAGGGCAGCGAGCGCATCAGGTCCGAGGACTGGGCGCGGGCCCTCGACACGATCGGCTACGAAATCACCTGTGGAATCGGTCGACGCGTGCCGAGGCTCTACAGCCCTAGCGTGTAGCGCGAGCGATCCACGATGTACCTGCATGCCGACAACCTTGACGACACCGGGGCCATTGCTCGGGTGGTCGCAGGCTTCCTGCGTACAGGTGACGTCGTGGTTCTCGCGGGGGACATGGGTTCGGGAAAGACCGCGTTCACGAAGTTGGCGGCATCGGCCCTCGGTGTCACCGAACCCGTCACCTCGCCGACCTTCAATCTCGTGCACACCTACGCGGGCGAGGCGATGAGGGTGCACCATGTCGATTTCTTTCGTCTGACACGCACTGATGAGATCGAGGATCTCGCCATTGACGAGTTGGCACGCAGCGGTGTCGTACTCGTGGAATGGGGTGATGTCGGCGACGAGGTCGTCGGTGATCAGCTCGAGATACGTATTGCCGTCGGGGACGGCGAAGACGAACGCGACTTCTCATTACGGCCCGTGGGGCGTCGGTGGGATGCACGTTGGGAGAAAATGCGTCACGCCCTCGCCAGTCACCTGGTCGACGACTGGAGTGGGTTGTGAACATTCTTGCAATCGACACCGCAACCGAGCAGGTGAGTGTTGCAGTCGGCGATGCGACACGCATCGATGCAGCGTTCTGTGTGGCGAGCGACCGGCGCCACGTCGAGGCGCTCATTCCCGCGGTATCCGTACTCCTCGGCAATCTGGGAATGACGGTCCACGACCTCAGTGCGATCGCGGTCGACGTCGGTCCGGGTCTCTTCACCGGCATGAGGGTGGGTCTGGCCACTGCGGGGATACTCGCCGACCTTGCCGAGATCCCCGTCGTGGGACTCGACAGCCTCAGCATCGTTGCCCACGGTGCACTTGCCGCATCGCCGCTCGACGTCGACGACGCGGACATCGTTCTGCCCGTGCTCGATGCGCGCCGAAGCCAGGTGTACTGGTCGATGTTCCGCAACAACTTCTCCGCCACTGAACCACTCGACGAGGTGCGCCAGCCGCGCGTCGGCGACGTGGCCGAACTCCTCGAGGAAATCTTGGACCGCGGCCAACGCGCCCTTGTCGTGGGCACGGGGGCGTCGCGCTACGCCGAGGAACTCGCCACCTGTGCCGGGACCACGCGCATGGGGATGCGGTCAGGCCTCGCGGTGTTCCCCTTCGACCCGAACGTCCCTCAGGCCACGACCCTGTTGCGGCTCGCTGCGGCGCGGGTCGAGTCGGGTGCGGTCGGAGACGGTGCGCAACCCATGTACCTGCGGCCGCCCGATGCGGAAATCAACTGGGTGAGGCGATGAACCCCGTTCTCGACATCGAGATCATGCGCAAACGGCATCTGCGCCGTGTCATGCCGATCGAAGAGGTCGTCTACCCCCGCCCGTGGAGCATCGGAGTATTCACCGCCGAGCTCGACCTTGTGAAGTACGGCGAGCGCTATTACATCGTCGGCACCATCGACGACTGCCTCGTTGGCTACGCGGGTATTCTCTTCACCCCCGACGACGCCCACGTCACCAACATCGCAGTCGACCCGGATTGGCAGAGGCGGGGAATCGCCACGGAACTGTTGCTCGAACTGTGCTGGAAGGCCCGCGAACGCAGTTGCCAAGGAATGTCGCTGGAGGTCCGCGCCAGCAACACCGCCGCCCGGGCGCTCTATGCGCGATTCGGATTCGCACCCGCGGGTGTGCGGCGCAAATATTACGAGGGCGTCGAGGATGCGATCATCATGTGGTGTCACGACCTCGGGTCACCCGACCATGTGCATCGCCTGCGCGCCATCGAAGACGAGCGTCGCCTTGCCGTCAAGGGAACCGCACAATGAGTGCAGCCGATCATGTCGATGAATCGACGGTGGTGCTCGGTATCGAGACCAGCTGTGACGAGACGGCCGCCGCCGTCGTGATGGGCGGCACCGACGTGTTGTCGTCGGTCGTCTCCAGCCAGATCGACGTGCATGCCAGGTTCGGTGGTGTGGTTCCCGAAATTGCCGGTCGTGCACATCTTGAACTCATTCGACCCGTCATCAACGAGGCACTCGACACGGCCGGTGTGCATCCCGAACGCATCGACGCTGTTGCGGTCACCATCGGACCCGGCCTGATCGGGGCGCTCCTCGTCGGGGTCGCGGCGGCCAAGGCCACGGCATTCGCACTCGACCGTCCGTTCGTCGGGGTGAACCATCTCGAGGCCCACCTCTATGCGGCGCTTATAGAGGACCCCAACCTGGAATTTCCCGCCGTTGTGCTGCTCGTGTCGGGCGGCAACACGCTGTTGCTGTCGATGGATGCGCCGGGCAGTTACCGCTTGCTCGGTGCCACGATCGACGATGCAGCCGGTGAAGCCTTCGACAAGGTCGCCCGCTTCCTCGACATCGGATACCCGGGTGGGCCGGCAATCGACCGCGCCGCGCAGCAGGGCAATCCGCGGGCCGTTGATTTCCCCCGTGCGATGCTGCACGACGGTTACGACTTCTCCTTCAGCGGTTTGAAGACCGCGGTGATGAACCATGTCCGCCAACACCCCGACGTCGCCTCCAACGACGTCGCCGCAAGCTTCCAGGCCGCTGTCGTCGACGTGTTGGCCGCCAAACTGATGCGAGCCGCGCGCGACACCGGGGCACGCAGCGTCGTCCTGGGTGGTGGTGTTGCTGCGAATACCTTGCTGCGCAGTGAGGTCGAACGGCTGGCTGTGGTCGATGGTTTTCGTGTCGCCTTGCCGAGCCGTGCGATGTGTACCGACAACGCCGCCATGATCGCCGCCGCGGGTTGGTACCGCCTGCGCGATCATGGGCCGTCGCGTCTCGACATTGGTGCCGTACCGAACCTCGCCCTCGTTGCCGACACCGTGCGTACGAACCGATCCGCCGCGTTGCGCGACCGCCGATGACCGCGGCATTGCGACTCGGCCGCCACACGGTTTCGCCACCCGTCGTGCTTGCCCCGATGGCCGGCGTCACCAATGCACCGTTCCGTGCGCTGTGTCGCGAGTTCGGCCCGGGTTTGGTCTACGTCAATGAAATGGTGATGGCGACGGCACTCGTGCGCGGCAACACACGAACGCAGCGTATGGTCACCTTCGGTGCCGACGAGTCGCCGCGCAGCCTGCAGTTGTACGGCTCCGACCCGGTGATGATGGGTGAAGCCGCGGCACGACTCGCCGACAATGACATCGTCGACCACATCGACATCAACTTCGGATGCCCGGCGGCAAAGGTGACACGCCGCGGTGGTGGTGCAGCCGTGCCACTCAAGCGCAACTTGTTGCGCGCCATTCTCCGTGAGACTGTGCACAACGCAAAGGGAATCCCCGTCACCTGCAAGTTCCGTATGGGTGTCACTGACGACCTGATGACGTACCTCGACACGGGAACCATCGCGGCCGAGGAAGGCGTCGCGTGGGTCGCACTGCACGCGCGAACCGCGGAACAGCACTACGCGGGTCTTGCACGCTGGGATGCGATCGCGGAGCTCAAGCGAAGTGTCCCCGGTATGCAGGTGCTCGGAAACGGTGACATCTGGGATGCGCGCGACGCTCTGCGCATGATCGAACACACCGGATGCGACGGTGTCATCGTGGGCCGCGGTTGTCTCGGCAGACCCTGGTTGTTCCGTGATCTCGTCGATGCCTTCAACGGCCGCGCACTTGCCGACCCACCACCACTCGGCTTCGTTCTCGACATCATGCTCCGCCATGCACGTTCGCTGGTCGACTTTTCGTTTCCCGGCAAGGGCATTCGCGAATTCCGCAAGCACACGGGTTGGTATCTCACGGGATACCCCGTCGGTGGGGAGGTGAGACGCCGCGCCGCGCAGGCCGACACCATCGAACAACTGCAGGAACTGTTCGCCGGTCTCGATCCCGACATGACCGTGGTGCCCGACGGTGAGCGGGCAAAACGAGGTCACACGAACGGTCCGATCCGTGTCGTATTGCCCGAGGGGTACCTCGATGCGCTCGAGGATCTCACGCCACCCGACGACGACGAGGTCGCCGCGTTGAGCGGCGGCTGAGGCAAACGATGGCACCACCGGCACAGCGGCAGTCGTTCGTTCTTGCATCGCGGTCGCCGCGTCGCATCGAACTGTTGCAACGCATCGGACGCAATCCAGCGATCGACCCCGCCGACATCGACGAGTCGATGCGTCGGGGTGAATCGGCCATCGACTACGTGCAACGCCTGAGTGCGGAAAAGGCACAGGCCGTTCTCGCGCGCCACCCCGGTGCGGTCGTGCTGGGTGCCGACACGTGTGTCGAGCTCGATGGTGTGGTGCACGGCCAGCCGGTCGACCGCGAGGAGGCACGACGCACGCTACGCACGCTGTCGGGGCGTACCCACAACGTGCACACCGCCGTCACGGTCGCCAGCGGGGCCCGGTCGCGGACCATCCTCGAGTCCGCGCGGGTCACCCTCCAGCCCCTCGGCGAGGCGCTGGTCGAGTGGTATCTCGACACCGGCGAACCCTTCGGCAAGGCCGGGGCATATGCCGTTCAGGGTCATGGATCCGTCCTCGTGACGGGGGTTCGGGGGCTCATGTCGGGGGTCGTGGGCCTGCCGCTCGGGCCCGTCGCGGCCCTCCTCGACGAATTCGGCGTCTAGCACTCGCCCTGCGCGGTTGCCAACCACTGCCGACCGCCCGTAGCCTTCGCACTCGCTCCCATCGAGTGCTAACCGCCCCCGGGGGGCTACCAATTCCCGATGTTTATCGCCATCAACCCAAGCCAAATGGAGGCTGCGAAATGAACCTGAAGCCGTTGGATGACCGGATTGTCGTAAAGCCCAACGAGGCCGAGCAGACCACGGCATCTGGTCTCGTGATCCCCGACACCGCCAAGGAGAAGCCCCAACAGGGAACCGTCCTCGCCGTTGGCCCCGGGCGTTGGAGCGACGACGAAGGCCAGCACTTCCCGCTCGACGTGAAGGTCGGCGACACCGTCCTGTACAGCAAGTACGGCGGTACCGAAGTGAACCACGGGGGCGACGACCTCCTGATCCTCTCCAGCCGTGACGTTCTCGCAATCGTCACGAAGTAGTTCGGGGACCAGCTCAACATGGCAAAGATTCTGAAATTTGACGACGAAGCACGGCGCGCACTCGAGGCCGGTGTCAACAAGCTCGCCGATGCGGTCAAGGTGACACTCGGACCCAAGGGCCGCAACGTCGTTCTCGACAAGAAGTTCGGTGCGCCGACCATCACCAACGACGGTGTGTCGATCGCCAAGGAAGTCGAGCTCGAGGACGCTTTTGAGAACATGGGCGCACAGCTCGTGAAGGAAGTCGCGACAAAGACCAACGATGTCGCGGGTGACGGGACGACGACGGCAACCGTCATCGCCCAGGCGATGGTGCATCACGGACTGCGCAACGTCGCGGCCGGTGCCAACCCGATGGGTCTCAAGCGTGGCATTGAAAAGGCCGTTGCTGCGGCCGTCGAGTCGATCAAGAGCCAGTCAAAGGACGTCGACGACAAGCAGGACATTGCAAACGTCGCGACGATCTCGGCTGCCGACTCGGCAATCGGTGGCGTCATCGCCGACGCGATCGACAAGGTCGGCAAGGACGGTGTCGTCACAGTCGAGGAGAGCAACACGTTCGGCATCGAACTCGACTTCACCGAGGGCATGCAGTTCGACAAGGGCTATCTCTCGCCGTATTTCGTCACCGACGCGGACCGCCAGGAGGCGACCCTCGATGACCCGTATCTGTTGCTGTATTCGTCGAAGATCTCGTCGGTGCAGTCGATGCTGCCGGCCCTCGAAGCCGTCATGAAGACGGGCAAGCCGCTCGTCATCATCGCCGAAGACGTGGAGGGCGAGGCGCTCGCAACGCTCGTCGTCAACAAGATCCGCGGCACCTTCAACTCGAGCGCCATCAAGGCCCCGGGCTTCGGTGACCGTCGCAAAGCGATGCTCCAGGACATGGCGGTTCTCACCGGTGGCCAGGTCATCAGCGAGGAAGTCGGCCTGAAGCTTGAAAACGTCACGCTCGACCTGCTCGGCCGTGCCAAGCGTGTCATCATCACGAAGGACAACACGACCATCGTCGACGGTGCGGGCTCGAAAGACGACGTGAATGCGCGTATCGGGCAGATCAAGACCGAAATCGACAACACCGACTCCGACTGGGACCGCGAAAAGCTCCAGGAGCGCCTCGCCAAGTTGGCCGGTGGTGTCGCCGTCATCAAGGTCGGCGCTGCAACAGAGGTCGAACTCAAGGAAAAGAAACACCGCATCGAGGACGCCGTCTCTGCAACCCGTGCTGCAATCGAGGAGGGAGTTGTCGCCGGCGGCGGCACCGCCCTCGTGCGTTCACGTCCGGCGGTCGCCAAGGTCGTCGAGTCGCTCACGGGTGACGAGGCAACCGGTGCACGTACCGTCTACGAGTCGCTGATCGCCCCGGCACGCAACATTGCCGACAACGCGGGCCTCGAAGGCGCCGTTGTCGTGCAGCGCATCGAAAGCGAAAAGGGCGCGGTCGGCCTCAATGCGGCGACCGGCGAGTTCACCGACCTCATCAAGGCCGGCATCCTCGACCCTGCAAAGGTCACGCGTGCGGCGTTGCAGAACGCGGCATCAATCGCGGCCCTCGTTCTGACCACCGAGTGCCTCGTGGCCGACAAGCCCGAGAAGAACGCGCCCGCTGCAGGTGGCGGCATGCCCGGCGGAATGCCGGGGATGGGGATGATGTAGGGAGCCGTTCATCCCGCGAATGGTCGCAGAGCCCGGGCGAAAGCCCGGGCTCTGTGGTTGTCGGGACCTACTGTCGTCGTATGTCGGTGAAGCCCGCACGTCTCGGTCTTTTTCATCAAGCGGGTGACTACATCGTCGCCGTGCTTCTGTTGCTGTCGCTCTCGCGCGCCGAGGCCGGGGTGTGGCCGCTTGCGATCGGTGCGTTCGGACTCGTCAATGCCGCCGCGACACGCGGCCCACTTGCTGCGTACCAGCGCATACCGCTGCCGGTGCATGGTGCGATCGATACGGCACTCATCGCTGCGTGCGTCGTGGGGGCCGTCGCGGTGCGCGGCAACACGACTGATGCGCTCGTGTTGGCGTCCGCAGCGCTGCTGCAGGGCACCAACGTGTGGCTTTCCCGCGCGGTCGATCGTGTGAAGGAATGATGCCCTCGGTACCCTTGCGCGTATGGCCTTCGAACGTCCCGCACCCGATCTCACGAAGCTGCTCACCGCGTGGGAGCAGTGGGAAAAAGGCGAGGAAATGCCCGGCAAAGTGCTTGCCAACATGAAGACCGCGGGCCTGGCCGAGATCCTGCGCGAGTTGCGCGACTCGGGCTGGAAGCCATCGGCCTAGTCGACCCCAAGCCCATGCGACCGGGGGGCAGCCAGCACATTCCACGGCCCACCGATTGGAAACCGGGGGGTCCCGCACCGTGGGCCGAGGCCGACCTTTCCGCTTTTTCCTTCGACCACGTTGTCTCACGGTTGTCGGCACACAACGCACGATCGATCCACTCCGAGGCCGCACAACAGGCCAGGCCAAGTGCAGTTCTCGTGACCCTGCATCCCGGTGGTGACGGCACCGAGGTGGTGCTCACCAAGCGCGCGTCGCACCTAACGAACCACAGGGGAGAAATTTCCTTTCCCGGTGGTCGGGTCGAACCGGATGAGAGCATTCGTGAAGCCGCGCTGCGTGAAGCTGCCGAAGAGGTGGCCATGCCCTCGCACGACGTTGAACTGGTCGGTGAACTCGACCACATCCTCACCGTCGTGAGCTCCAGCTACATCATTCCCATCGTTGGCACCCTTGACTACCGCCCGCAACTCACCGCATCAGCGGGCGAAGTGGACCGCGTTTTGCACGTGCCGCTCGCTGATCTCGCCCGTGCCGACACGTACCGTGAAGAACACTGGGTGACGCCCTACGGAAAGATGAACGTGTACCTGTACCACCTCGACGACGAAACAATCTGGGGAGCAACCGCACGGGTACTCACCCAGATCATTCGTTTGTCAGTCGGTGTGTGAGTCAGTCGGCAAAGATGCGCACCGCGACATAGAAGGTGTCCGCCCACAGATAACATTTGTATCGCTGGGTAACCTCGCGGGGCGCACAAGTGGTTCTCATGTCGGCAAGGAAACGGTCGTCGACACGCTTGCGGTTCTCCTCGGTGAATGCTCCGATGATTTTCAGGTTGCGGTAGCCGAAATCGTGACGCTGGCAGGGAAGTCGGAAGTTGAACGACCGACCGGCGTTCCCGACGAAGGGCGCGCTGCAGTAGTCGGTCGACCAGTCGAGCTCGCGGTAGACGAGTCGGTTCTCGCGAACGAAGCGCGGGAACTTGGTGAGTTCGGTGGTGAACACGCCACGCTCCACGACCGTGACAAGAGTGGCCGCAGAATGCGGCGAAGGGGCAGCGACCGAGGCCGCCACGAAGAGGAGGGATCCGATGAGTCCCATTCACTCTCCTTTCCTCGCGGGCAGTGTGTGCGTCAGCCCCCTCTGATCGTACGGAGAGCCTGGACGGTCATCATGGCTCCCACTGCCGCCTCTTCGCCCTTGTTGTCGGTGTCAGCGCAGCGTTCGAGGGCCTGATCGAGCGTGTTCACCGTGAGAACTCCGAACGCGACGTGGACCCCGGTGTCGAGCGCGGCCCGCTGGAGACCCGATGCCGCCTCACCCGAGACGTACTCGAAATGGGGGGTGTCGCCACGAATGACCGCGCCAAGTGCGATGACCGCATCGACGCGTCCGGTTTGGGCCAGTGCTTTTGCGGCCACGGGCAGTTCGAAGGCGCCCGGCACCCAATGTGTCTCTATATCGGTGTCCCGAACGCCGTGCGACGTGAGGCCGCGCACCGCGCCGCTCCGCAACGCATCGACGATTTCGAAGTTGAACGTTGCGCACACGATCCCGAAGCGCATTCCAGCCCCGCCGATGTTGGAGTCGATCAATCCGTCGTTCGGTCCGACCACGGTGCCCCCTACTTCCCGTCCAGCTCGATCAGGTGACCGAGGCGTTCCTTTTTCGCGCGCAGGTACTTCTCGTTTTCAGGCGTCGGTGGAATTTCGATCGCGACGCGCTCGACCACAGAGAGTCCGTATCCACCGAGGCCGCCGTACTTGGCCGGATTGTTCGTCATCAGGCGTAGTTCCTGTGCTCCGAGATCGGCGAG
Organism: Actinomycetota bacterium; assembly: GCA_016870865.1. Classification (GTDB taxonomy): domain Bacteria; phylum Actinomycetota; class Acidimicrobiia; order Acidimicrobiales; family Ilumatobacteraceae; genus F1-20-MAGs119. Next base: position 33,608 of record VGAC01000001.1, on the reverse strand, counting down.
GATTTGTGCACCGATTCCGTACTCTCGGCTGTCGACGGGGAGACCCAGTTGCAGATTGGCATCGATGGTGTCGAGTCCTTCGTCCTGCAACGAGTATGCGCGGATCTTGTGGCCGATCCCGATTCCACGACCCTCGTGGCCGCGCAGGTACACGACGACGCCGCGACCCTCGGCGGCGACGAGTCCCATGGCCGCGGCGAGCTGCGGCCCGCAGTCGCAGCGTCGACTGCCGAACACGTCACCGGTCAGGCATTCGCTGTGCACCCGGGTGAGCACCGCACCGTCGGCGGCGATGTCGCCCTGCGTGAAGGCAAGGTGTTCGATGCCGTCGATCGTGCTGCGGTACGCGTGGCAGGTGAACGTGCCCCACTCGGTTGGTACCGGAGCGGCGCCGATGTACTCGACGAGACGCTCATTGCGTCGGCGGTACTCGATCAGCATCGCGATCGACGACAGCAAGAGACCGTGTTCGGCGCAGAATTTCCGCAGGTCGTCGAGACGCGACATCGTGCCGTCGTCATTCTGGATTTCGCAGATCAAACCCGCGGGGGAGCAGCCGGCAAGCCGCGCAAGATCGACGGCGGCCTCGGTGTGGCCGGCACGCTTGAGCACGCCACCCTCGCGGGCCCGCAGAGGGAAGATGTGACCCGGGCGCGCAAAGGCGATGTGGGCGACGTTCGGGTCGGCGAGGGCCGCGATCGTGGCGGCACGGTCGGCCGCCGAAATGCCCGTTGTCGTGCCGGCGATCAGGTCGACCGACACGGTGAAGGCGGTGCGGTGGCTTTCGGTGTTCTGGTCGACCATCGCGGGCAGGCGCAGGTCGTCGCATCGTTCGCCGGTCAGGGGTGCACACACGACGCCCGAACTGTGGCGGACGATGAAGGCGAGCTTCTCAGCGGTGGCGAACTGGGCGGCCATGATGAAATCGCCCTCGTTCTCGCGGTCTTCGTCGTCGACCAACACCACTATCTCGCCGCGTGCAACGGCGGCGAGAATGTCGGGTATCGGCGCAAAACCATTGTCGGTCGGGCTCATTTGGTGTCCTGTCCTGCTGCGATTGTCAGGGGCTCGACGACGACTTCGACGTCGTCGCCGAGTTGTTGAAGTGAAACGACACGTCCACGCCACATGTCGGCGATGTTCGCGGCTGCGGCACCGCCGAACACCCCCGGTGCGTCGTCGCCTCCTGCGATGGCAGGTGCAAGGTGGATTACGTAGCGGTTGACGAGGCCCCGCCGATGAAAGTCAGCCGCAACGTGCGCACCACCTTCGACCAACAGCTGCAACACGTTCTCCCCGCCGAGGGAATCAAGCAACGCTTCGAGTTCACCCGACCATTCGGTGCAGGGATGCACCCTGGCGCCCGCTGGCGCCGAACCAAGAACGATGCGCCGGGGCGAGGGTCCCTGGGCATTCCGCACCGTCAGCGCCGGGTCGTCGGTCCGCACGGTTCGGGCACCGACGAGAACCGCGTCGCTTTCGGCGCGCAATTCGTGGGCGCGTTGACGTGCAACGTCACCCGTGATCCAGCGACTCGAACCATCGGTGGCGGCGGTGCGACCGTCGAGCGTGCTCGCCATTTTGAGCACCACCCAGGGTCGGCCCGTGGTGCGGTGGTGCAGATACGCCGCAAGCTGCGACCGTACCAACGGGGCACATGCCCCGACGTCCACGGTGATACCGGCAGAGCGCAACTGTTCGACGCCTCGCCCCGCGACCTTCGTGTCGGGGTCGACGACACCCACGACCACGCGGGCCACACCGGCGTCGATGATCGCCTGCGTGCACGGGCCGGTGCGCCCGCTGTGCGAGCACGGCTCGAGAGTGGTGTAAAGAGTCGCGCCGCGCGCAGCATCGCCGGCGCGGCGCAGTGCGGAAACCTCGGCGTGCGGTCCGCCCGGGGCCGCGGTGCAGCCTTCGTAGGTGGAACCGTCGAGAGCAACGACAACCGCACCCACCCAGGGATTGGGGCGCGCCACGAGACGCGCCTGGAGCGCCGCGCTCACGGCGCGGCGCATGAGTTGTTCGTCGCGCACGTCAAACGTGCCCGAGTAAACGGTCATGCCTCCACCTTGCTCCCATCCGGACTCTCACCGTCGGTCCCGGGATTTCACCAGGTCGGCCCAACCGCGTGAGCGGAAGGGTTCGCGGACTGTCACCGCCGGTTGGGACTTGCACCCAAACCCCGCAAGGGGTGTTTTCAGTTGTCCCCCACAGACTACGGGGTGGTGTCGCGGTTTTCCGTGTCGGTTTTCGACCAGCGTGAGGCAGGGTCAGTGACTTCCGCCGCTTTGCGGCGGTCGGCCCGCAGAACGTTGCGGAAAACAACCGAGAAGATGATCGCGAGGCCAATGATCAGCACCGCGAAGGTGGCCAGTTGGAGCGAGCCCCCACGCTCACCCGCATCCGTGGGCTTGGTGCCACAGCCCGGCTTTTGCAGGAGCCCGATGCATTCCGACGGGTCGCGCTCGATGTCCCAGCCGTAGAGGGTCGATGACGGGACGTCGGAGTTCTGCGGCGTGGTCACCAACACATCGTCACACGGCCCGCAGTCGATTGGCAAGCGGCAACTAGGGTTGGAAAAATGTCACGTTCGTCGGACACGGTTCTCGTCGTCGACTTCGGCGCACAGTACGCGCAGTTGATTGCCCGCCGCGTGCGCGAGGCAAACGTGTACTCGGAGATCGTTCCGCATCGCATCACCGCGGCCGAGGTGAGCGCGAAGGCGCCGCGAGCGATCATCCTCTCGGGAGGCCCGAAGAGCGTGAACGTCGACGGCGCACCGACACTCGACCCTGCCATCTACGACCTTGGCACCCCGATTCTCGGCATCTGTTACGGCCATCAATTGATTGCCCGTCAGCTAGGTGGTGAGGTCGCGCGTGGTGGCCGTGGTGAATACGGACGAGCAACGCTCACGCGCGGAAGTTCACCGTCTCGGTTGCTCGACGGCATGGCGGCGACGTTTCCCGTGTGGATGAGCCACTTCGACCATGTCTCGCGCATGCCCGACGGATTCACCGGGTGTGCATCAACACCCGACGCGCCCATTGCCGTCATGGAGAACGCGGCGCGCAAAGTGTGGGCCGTGCAGTTTCACCCCGAGGTCGTGCACAGCGAGAACGGCCAGGAAATTCTCCGGTGTTTTCTCATCGAACTGGCTGGTTGTTCGCCGTCGTGGACGATGGAGTCGATCATCGACACCCAGGTCCAGGCGATCCGCGCACAAGTGGGGAACAAGCGTGCAATCTGTGGTCTGTCGGGTGGCGTCGACTCGTCTGTTGCTGCCGCCCTGGTGCACCGCGCAATCCCATCGCAGCTCACGTGTGTGTACGTCGACACCGGTCTCATGCGCAAAGGTGAGAGCGACCAGGTCGTCGAGATGTTCCGTCGCAACATGGGTATCGAGCTGATTCATGTCGACGCGGGTGCACGGTTCTTCGAGAAGCTGCGGGGCGTCAGCGAACCCGAAGCGAAGCGCAAGGCGATCGGCGAACTGTTCGTGCGGATCTTCGAGGAGAACACCGGCGGTGTCACCGACGCCGAGTTCCTGGTGCAGGGCACTCTGTATCCCGACGTCATCGAAAGCGGTGGCAGCGACGGCACGGCCGCCGTCATCAAAAGCCACCACAACGTCGGGGGATTGCCCGAGGACATGACCCTCGGGCTCGTCGAACCACTGCGGTCGCTCTTCAAGGACGAGGTGCGTCGCCTCGGCACCGAACTCGGCCTGCCCGACGAAATGGTGTGGCGCCAACCCTTCCCGGGGCCGGGTCTTGGGGTGCGGATCATCGGCGAGGTGACCCCCGAGCGGGTTGCCACTCTGCAGGAAGCCGATGCCATCGTGCGTGAAGAAATCCGTGCCGCGGGTCTGGAGCGCGAGATCTGGCAGGCCTTCGCCGTTCTGGCCGACATCAGGTCGGTCGGGGTGATGGGCGACGAGCGCACCTACGGCCACCCGATCATCATCCGGGCCGTCACCAGTGACGATGCGATGACGGCTGACTGGGCGCGGTTGCCGTACGACCTGCTCGAGCGGATCTCGAACCGCATCGTCAACGAGGTTCGCGGAGTCAACCGCATTGCTTACGACATCACCTCCAAGCCCCCAGGCACGATTGAATGGGAATAGGAGTCGGGTTACTGTATCGGTAGTTCGCCGCAGCTGCCGAAGATGCGGCGGGATGAGGGAGGCAAGCCCAATGAAGATCCGTTCCGTCGCTCTCGCAGGAGTGATCGCTGTTGCCGGTATCGCCGTGCCGACGTCGATCGTCGAGGCCAAGAAGGCAGGCATCACCGTGAAGGGCACCGCGCCCGGAGCCGCCAAGGCATTCCTCATGACGAAGAAGGGTCGCGCCTACCGTGCGAACGTCGATGCGTCGGGCAACTTCGCGATCACAGGGGTGCCGGCCACCGTCATCAAGAACGCAACGTTGCAATTCACCAACTCGACGAGCAAGTACCTCGGCACCGCCGTCTATCGCGTGGTGAAGAGCGTGGAGAAGGGCAAGCCCGTTTACAAATCGATCATCGGTTTGAAAGCGGTGAAGAGCGGCACGTTGAACGTCGGAGCACTGCGAAACATGGATGGCTGGTACAAGGCGGCCAAACCGGCAGCGGCAGGCACTGCCGGTGTGCGTGCTCGTGACAAGTCGGGTAAGCCAAAGGGTGCTGGTCTCGCGGGTCGCGTGAAGTTGGTGACCGCGAAAGTCGCCACGATGTCGACGCTGCGAAAACTCGCCGCAACGACGTGCCCCGACGGCAGTCCAAAGGACGTCGACCTGAATGGAACCGACGGGGGCCAAGACCTCGATTGCGACAGCGTGCCGAATGCCATCGACGTCGATGACAACGGCAACGGTTCGCTGGACATTCTCGACCAGTCGACGAACAACCGGAGCGACAAGACAAACTTCACGGCGAGCATCGCGACGTACAGCGGCATGCGTGCATCAATGGATTCGAAGTTGAACATCAACGCGCCCGGCGTAACAATCGACCAATTGACGACGAATATCGCAAGTCTGCTCAGCGGGAAGGATGCAGGCGGAGGTTCCTTCGACCTCGCTGTGTTCCTCGGCGACTGGTCGTTGATTGCCGCTGCCGGAGCCGCACCCGATGCCGTCTACATGGAATGCCCGGGCATCAAGTGGTGTGATGCCGCTTCGGGAACAGGGACTGCCTTGATCAACGGCAACTCCGAGATGAACGAGATTTCGGGCGCATCGGCCTACTGGCAAACGCCGAAGGATTGGAAGTCTTTTGCCAGCACCGAGTTCTCAAAAACGGCGATCAAGGCAAGCGAGACCTACAAGACGAATGGGCTCTACAAGTTCACGCAGAACAATCAAGTGCGCTGGGCCGCTTTCTTGACGCCGAACTACAGGGAAAAGGACGTCGCGCAGGTTGTTCGCGCCAATGACGTCATGATCCTCCATTCAGTCGTGGGAACCAACGATGTTGCAATTCCCGTCACCGTCAGTCCCTTCTTCGTCACGACGCCCTACCTAAAGTCGGCAACTGCTGACGGCGTCAAGGTCGACAAGGACAATGCAAACTTCGCAAATGGTCACATGAAGATTGGTGCGGACGGCAAGCTCGGAATCGAGTTCTGGCGTCCACAGCGCATGGTGCTGGAGGGCGAGACCGGACCTGCCGGGTTCGAGGCGTTCAAGTCACAGCACGGGCTGAACTACGGAATCGTTGTTACAAGCGGACGTATCAACGGCCAACAAATTCAATCGAACGTCGAGGTGGGGTGCGCGGGTGCCGAGGTCGACAGTTACTACAAGAGCACGACTTTGAAGACGTCGACCAAGTCGTACGGTGATCCGACGGAAGACCCGGCTTCCGACTTCTGGGCGTTGAAGGACGAAACTGCCGACAGCGATGCGGACAACGTTCTCGACCTTGAAATCAATCTGAAGGATTGTCTGACGAATCACAAGCCGGCGCACTTCAAGCAGCAGCGTCCCGACCTTGTAGGAAAGACGGTTGGCGAAGTGCTGAACCTGAAGTGGAGCGACTTCGTGTCGAATAGTGACAACTGGATTGAAGCAACGTTGACCGGGGTTGGCTCGCCCTCAACGAACGGGTACAACCGTTCGGTTCTGCAGTTCAGGATTTACCCGTCGACTTGGAACGGGACGATTGGTGGTTCCAACAACAGCTCGTCGGGCAACAGTTCGAGCGGCAATAACTCAGGCAACAGCGGCTCATCGGGGAGCAACAATAACTCAGGCAAGTCGGCAACGACACTTGACATCAGTGTCGACGCATCATCGACCGCTGCTGTGGGTATCACGGGCGTCGGTGGAACATGCGCAACGGTCCCGTCGTCGGGTCTTGCTGCGAATGGTTCCTGCTCGGGTGAACAGACGAAAGACACGGTCATTCTCGATGGACAGGGCTCTTCGGGCGTGATCTCGCTCGTTGACGGCCACACCGCACCGGATCTGCTCTCCCCGTCGGGCGGCAATCAATGTCTCCCCGCTGACGGCAATGCACGCAGACTCCTTTGCAGCATCCCGCGTGGACAAGGAACGAAAAAGATTCGCGTGAAGGTGAGTTGAACGGGTGTTTTACTCTCATTCTGCGCGAAAACGCTGGAAAACTGCTGTGCATAACTGAAGAATTCGTCGAAAGTGGGGGTCTGCGGGCCCCCACTTTTCTCATCTCGGTAGAGTCAGTGAAGTCATGTTCGCACGCCCCCGCGCCCGACTGATCGCACTCGTCCTCGGGTGTGGGTCGTTGATGGGCGTCGTATTACCAGTGTCGGGGCCGGCCAACGCATCCTCGGCGAACATCCAGAACCAGGTCAATGCCCTGTTCGACGAACTGGATCGTTTGGAAGCGCAGATGGACGTCGCCTCCGAGCGCTACGCCGAGGCCGTGGCGATGCAGGACGACCTGAAGCAGCAGATCATCGATTCCGAAGCTCGCGTTGCCCAGAAAGAATCTGAGTTGTCGACCATGCGTCGCGATCTTGTCAAGGTGGCCCAGCAGGCGTTCATGAACGGTGGCCGAAGCAACAGCCTGACGTCGCTCTTGACCGATCCGGGTGGCTTGAACGCGACGGTACAAAAGGAGCACCTGCTCGCGGTGGCCCTCAATTCCGGTGCCAATTCGACAGACGAGGTCGACGCGCTGGTCGAAGACCTGGAACTCGAACGCAAGGCACTGCAGAAAAAGCAAAAAGCCGCTGAGCGGGCTGCCGATGCGGCAAACGCGCAATTCAACTCTGCCGAGGACCTGGCCAATGCGTACCAGCGCAGACTGAGCAAGGCGCAGGCCGACCTGGGCGAGGCGCTTGCCGCCGAGCGTGCCCGGCGTGACGAACTTGCGTTGCAGCGCTCGGCTGCCCTGGCCGCCAAGTACAGGGCCGAGGCGGCAAAGTACAAGGTGAAGGCACCGTCGTCGAAGGCCGGTGTCGCGGTGCAGGCAGCCCTCGGACAGTTGGGCGTGCCGTACCAATTCGCTCGCAGTTCACCGGGCGTCGCCTTCGACTGCTCGGGTCTCACGAAGTTTGCGTGGGCGCAAGCCGGTGTGTCTTTGCCGCACTATTCGAAGGCGCAGTACCAGCTCGGCCCGCGCATTCCGATTCAGGCCGTCCAGCCCGGTGACCTCATCTTCAGCCGCACGCCGATTGGGCACGTCTCCATCTACATCGGCAGCGGCAAAATGGTGCACGCCCCGCGTCGTGGCGACGTCGTCAAGGTTGGTGCGGTGCCGTGGGAACGTGTCGTCGGCATCACACGGCCGGGCTGATTCGCCGTTGGTGCCGTACAACTAGTCTCGTCGCGTGATTCACGAAGAGCGAGTGTCGCGTTGGCTCGAGGACAACGTCGATGGTCTCGTTGGTCCGTTCCACTTCGACATGATCGTGGGTGGGCGCTCGAACATCACCTATCGCGTCGGCGATGCCACCGGGCGCGTCGTCGTCCTGCGTCGGCCACCGATCGGTCACGTGCTCGCCACCGCCCACGACATGGCGCGTGAACACCGCATCATTTCCGCCGTTGGCACCACCGACGTGCCCGTGCCGAGAACGCTGGGGGTCTGCAACGACACGGCGGTGAACGGGGCACCGTTCTACGTGATGGGATTCGTCAACGGGGTCGTGCTTGACGGGCAGGCGAAGGCGATGGGGCTCGCTTCCGCGACGCGACGGGCTTTGTCCGAGGATCTCATCGATGTCATGGTGCGTCTGCATGCGGTCGATATCGACGCCGTCGGTTTGGGAGATCTCGCAAAACGGGACGCATACGTCGAGCGGCAAATCAAACGATGGAGTACGCAGTGGGCGAACTCGAAGCAGCGCGAACTACCCGAGATCGACGAAGTGGAAGGCCTGTTGCGTGCGGGTGTGCCCCCACAATGCGGCACGGTGATCACCCACGGCGACTACAGGTTCGGCAACTGTCTGGCCGACCTCAGAGACGCGCGAATCGCCGCGGTACTCGACTGGGAACTGTGCACGCTGGGCGACCCGATGGCCGACATCGGTTATCTGGGTGTCTACTGGAGCGACCCGGGTGTGCCGGCGCGCCGTGAGAACGACCCGTCCGGCCTGGAAGGTTTCCCGACGTACCGCGAGATGGTCGACATGTATGCGTCGAAGTCGGGCCGTGACTGCTCGAACATCGGCTACTACGTGGCATTCTCGTCGTGGCGGCTCGCGGTGATCAGCGAGGGCGTGTATGCGCGTTACGCGCACGGTGCGATGGGCAAACAGGACTTCGACCCGACGCCCCTGCGTCGTGGTGTAGAACTGCTCGCGGAGGCGGCACTCACCGCACTCAAATCTGGTGTGTAGTTGGGGGGAAACATGGGCGCCACCGCAGGGACCGAACTTGATGGGTGGCAGCGCGGCGAGTTCAGCGCGGCGGGCTTCACCCACTCCACGTACCGCAAGGGCACCGGACCCGGTGTCGTCGTGGTGCACGAGATCCCCGGCATCACCCCGAGTGTCCTGCGTTTCGCCGAGGAGGTCGTGGCGGCGGGTTTCACGGTCGTGATGCCCTTGCTCGTCGGTGAGGTGGGCCGCGACGTCTCGCGGGGTTATCTCGCGAGTTCGATGTCGAAAATCTGTGTCTCGCGCGAGTTCACCACGATGGCGATGAAGAAGACCTCGCCCGTAATCGCCTACCTACGCGCACTCGCTCGTCAGTTGCATGAAGACGTCGGTGGTCGGGGTGTCGGCGCAATAGGCATGTGCTTCAGTGGCGGGTTTGCACTCGGCATGATGCTCGACGACTTCGTGGTCGCACCGGTTCTGTCACAGCCGTCGTTGCCCTTCGTCGTGGGCCGCGCGCGCGGCGCGGATCTGAACCTGTCCGCCGACGATGCGGTGGTCGTCGCAAACCGTGCGGCTGCAGGGTGCCAGGTTCTCGGCCTGCGCTTCACCGAGGACAAGCTTGTGGGGGACCGTTTTGCGTCGTTGCGCACACTGCTCGGCGATGCGTTCGTGGCCGTCGAGTTTCCTTCCGCACGGAAGTCGGATCACTCGGTGCTCACCGAGCATCGCCGAGAGGAAGGCGTCGCCCGCGTCCTCGGTTTCTTGCGCGAGAAATTGCTCAACTGAGCGCGTCGGCCGCCATGGTCTTGGCGGTCTTGTAATCAGCCTTGCCGTTCGGCGCACGTGGCACCGTCGACACGAACACGACACGCTTGGGCGCCTTGTAGCCGGCGAGTTGATTCTTCACACCCACGATGATCGTCGCTTCGTCGACACTTTGGCCCGGCGCAACAGACGCAACGGCCGTCACCGCCTGCCCAAACTTCTCGTCGTCGATACCCACGACGAGGCAGTCGAGAACACCCGGCACACGCTTGACTGCTTCCTCCACCTCTTCGGGGAAGATCTTCTCGCCGCCGGAGTTGATCACCTGGCTGCCGCGGCCGAGAAGGATCAGCGAACCATCCTCTGCAACCATGGCGAGGTCTCCGGGGAAGGAGTACGCAACGCCATCGATCGTGCGGAACGTCTTTGCCGACTTCTCTGGATCCTTGAAATAGCCGAAGGGAACGCTACCCCCGGCGGCAACCTTGCCGACCTCACCCGACCCCGGGACAACCTCGCGGTCGTCGTCGGTGAAGACCTTCGTGGTCGGCATTTGCGAGAACTTGGCGGTCTGGGGCGGCAGACCCTTCATCGAAATCTGCGTTCCCATCGATCCCTCGGTGGAACCCATTGCATCGACGAGCACGAGATGCTCGACGCGGTCGAGAAGTTGCTCCTTGACTTCGGCGGTCCACATGACACCCGATGACAGCATCAACTTGAGTGACGACAAGTCGTAGGTGCGACCCTTTGCGGCGGCTTCGTCGATGGCGCGGATGATCGGCTTGACGAACGAGTCGCCCACGACGACTGTCATCGAAGCTCTTTTCGCCTCGACGGTTTCGAGCATTTCAACGGGGTCGAAGCTACGCGACTTCATCGTGATGACGTTCGCACCGCCGACGTGGGGCATCATCGCGCCGATCCACATGCCGGTACCGTGCATGAGCGGGCAGCCGGGCATCGAGACAACACCGGTTCCGGCTTCGATGCCCGCGCGCACCGCGGCGGGCAACTCATCGACAGTTGCCGGAGGAGCGAGACCCACGAGCGGCAAACCACCCGTGATGAAGCCCTGCGCCATCGGGCCCATCTTGTACATCACGCCTTTCGGCATGCCTGTGGTACCACCCGTATAGAGCATGTAGGTATCGTCTTCGCTTCGCGTGATGCGCTTCATCGGCGAGTGCCCCGAGACGACGGATTCGTACGGCACCGCCTTGGCCACGTGACTCTCGGCCGAGTCGGACACCTCCACGACGAACTTCAGCTTCGGGAGGCGATCGACAACGCGTGCCACGCGGTCACCGAGCGACGAGTGGAAAAAGAGCGCCTCGGCGTCGGAGTTGTCGAGTAGGTACCACAGTTCTTCGTCGAGGTATCGGTAGTTGACGTTCACCGGCACGCCGCGGAACTTGAACGCAGCGAAGTGCGCCTCAAGGTATTCGTTGCTGTTGTAGAGGTAGAGGCCAACCTTGCTGTCGGGACCGAGGCCGACATCGACCATTGCCTGGGCGAGACGCGAGGCACGGTCGTCGTACTCCGTCCACGTGCGGGTGAGGTCACCGTGCGTTGCCGCCGGTGAATCACCGATCACATCGGCGATCGATTCCCAAAGGGTCGCGAATTGACGTTCCATGCGGAACAAAGTTAGTTGACTTTTGTCACGACCCGAAAGGCCCCGTCCGAGAATTTTTCGATGGCCGTCATGAGCCCCTTGCGCGAGGCAATCATCGGGGTCGTCAGCAACAGATGTCGCGCCAGGCGACCTTTTGCCGCTTTGGCATCGTGGCCTCCCGCCCTACCGTTCGACGTCACCAAGTCGACGATGACGTGGTCCACGTCGAGGAATGGGTCGGGGGAGTAAGCAGCGCGATGTTCGGTCGGCAACAAATCGATCACGATGCACCCCCGCGCATAGTCATTGACGGCGTCGCTCACCGCGTCACGCCACCACCTCGCCAATGTGCCCGAGAACCCGGGAGGCCGCACCCCCATTTTCAACCTGTAGTCGGGGACGGGATCGCTGGCCAGGCTCGCCCCCGTCAGGCCGCTCAGCACGATGATCCGCGCCAGGGCCCGCTCGCGTTGCGCGGCGGTCATCCCCGCCAGGTCGAGGTGCTCCCAGACCACACCTGTGTAACGCTCGGCCGCGGGAAGGGTCAGCGCGCCAACAACGCCCCGGTTCGCCGCCTGCGCCCGCTTCAGGTGTCTGCCGCCCACTCCCAAAAGCGCGGCGTTTCCGCCACCCTCGGCGGCAAGTGCGGCGGCCACCTCGCCACGCCGCGCACCGAGCTTGAGCCCGAAGGTTCCGCTTTTTGGCCTCCACTTCGTACCGGGCCGTCCCCCCTCGGCTTTGCCCTCAGAGGGCGGGAGAAGGAGCACAAAGTTGAGACGCATCTGGCGAGTTTGTCTCACGGTGGGTACCATCTGTCCAGCCGACGTGACCGCTGGCGCGGTCCGCGGGTCGAAAAATTTGGACAGATGCGATGACATATCTCGAGCACAACTCCATCTACGGGCCCGTCAGCGACTGGGCGGGCGACTTCGATCACGCGGATCCTGAATACAACCTGCGCGCACACGCGATCTGGGATCAGTTGCGTGGAACCTGTCCGGTCGCCCACACGCAGCGTTACGGCGGAACTTGGCTTCCCACCACACACGAGTTTGTGCACGAAATTGCCTATGACACCGATCACTTCTCTAGTCGCAGTGTCGTCGTTGCGACGGTGAAGCCGAGCGACAACCCCGATGCACCGCCCGCACCCATCGGCGGAGCGCCGCCCATCACATCCGATCCACCGTTCCACCAGCACGCACGCAAAATTCTTCTGCCTGCTTTTGCGCCGTCCGTCATCAACGAGTGGGAACCCGAAGTGCGTCGTCTCTGCCGCGACCTCATCGCGAATATGGGGTCACTCGAAGTAGTCGATGCCGCCGTGCAGTACGCACAGAACATCCCCGTCAATGTGATTGCACGCATGCTCGGTTTTCCGCCCGAGGACGGTGAACTGTTCCGTGGCTTCGTGCACAACGTCCTCGAGGCCATCAATCTCGAACCGGGTTCGCGTATCTTGGCGTTCCAGGAACTCGATGCCTACATCAGCAGGCAGGTGCAGGACCATATCGACAACCCGCGCGAGGATCTCACGAGCTTCCTGCTCAATGCGACGATCTTCGACAGTCCGCTGTCGCCAGAGCACGTCGGTGGAACAATCATCCTCCTGCTCATCGCGGGCATCGACACCACCTGGAGCGCGATCGGTTCCAGCCTCTGGCACCTCGCGACCAATCCGGTCGACCGTCGTCGCCTCGTCGACAATCCGGCGCTCATGCCGATGGCCATCGAGGAATTCCTCCGCGCCTACGCACCGGTCACCATGGCCCGCGTCGTAAAAGAGGACTACAACTTCCACGGCGTCGAAATGAAGGAAAACGACTGGGTTCTTCTTCCGTTCCCGGCAGCCAACCGCGACCCCCAAGAGTGGGACGACGCCGACAAGGTGATCCTCGACCGCGAGTTGAACCGTCACGCGGCCTTCGGCCTCGGAATCCACCGTTGTCTGGGTTCCAACCTCGCGCGCCTCGAACTGCGCATTGCGGTCGAGGAGTTTCTCGCCGCGTATCCCGACTTCGAGCTCGCGCCCGACGAGGTCGTGAAGTGGAGTGTCGGCCAAATTCGAGGACCGCGCGAACTGCCCGTTCGTATCATCGGCCGCGCCAACTGAACCTTTCCCGTCGTAGACGACCATCCACCTGCTACAAACAACGGTTAGTGATCGACCTCGACTCCCTCAATCCTGATCAATACGATGCGGTCGTCCATCCGGGCGGTCCGTTGTTGGTGGTCGCCGGTGCGGGGTCCGGAAAAACTCGGGTGCTCACCCAACGAATTGCCTGGCTCATCGACCAGGGCGTGCACCCGATGCGCATCCTCGCCATCACGTTCACGAACAAGGCCGCCGGCGAAATGCGTGAGCGTGTCGCCGCACTCGTCGGCCCGGTCGCGAACAAAATGTGGGTGGGTACGTTTCACTCGGCATGCGTGCGCATTCTGCGTGAGAATGCCGCACGACTCGACTTCCCGAGGTCGTTCTCGATCTACGACCAGGCCGACTCTCAGCGTCTCGTCGGCTACGTCGTGCGTGACTTCGGCCTCGACGTGAAGCGATTCCCGGCGCGTGGTGTGCAGGCGCGTATCAGTCTCTGGAAGAACGAACTCATCAGCCCCGGGAAGGCGAAAGACGTCGCGGCCGGGCTGCTCGATTCGCGCAACGCCGATATCTACGCCGAATACCAGGTGCGTCTGGAACGCGCGGGCGCCATGGACTTCGACGATCTCTTGCTGCGGACAGTGCAGTTGTTCCGCGACAACCGTGACGTACTCGAGATGTACCAGGAACGCTTCTTGCACATTCTCATCGACGAATACCAGGATACGAACCTTGCCCAGAACGAGATTGTCCTCATGCTCGGCACCAAGTCCCGCAACGTCTGCGTTGTCGGTGACACCGACCAGTCGGTGTACCGCTTCCGCGGTGCCGACTTCCGCAACATCCTGCAGTTCGAAGAGTCCTTCCCCGATGTCACAACCGTCGTCCTCGCGCAGAACTACCGCAGCACGCAGAACATTCTCTCGGCTGCGAACGCCGTCATTGCCCACAACATCGAGCGCCGACCGAAGAATCTCTGGACCAGTGCGGGCGGGGGGGATCCCATCGTTCGCTACTACGCCGATGACGAACACGACGAAGCCGGATGGATTGCCCAGCAGTTGCAGAACGCACATGAAGCCGACGGCAGGCGCTGGAACGAAATGGCCGTCTTCTACCGCGCCAACGCGCAGAGCCGCATTCTCGAAGAAGCGCTCATGCGCTACGGCGTGCCCTACAAAATCATCGGTGGCACACGCTTCTACGAGCGCAGGGAAGTCAAGGATGCCCTGGCATACCTGCGTGCTTCAGTGAACGAGAACGACGAAGTCAGTGTCAAGCGTGTCATCAATGTGCCCAAGCGTGGTATCGGCGACGGCAGCATCGACAAGATCGATGCGTTCGCCCTCGCCAACCGCATCGGCTTTGCAGCGGCAATGCACCGCGCCGCAGACGCAGGCGTGTCGGGTGCCGCGGCGAAGGGCCTCGCAGAATTCCTCGAGACAATCTACGAAGCCGGCAACCACCAAAGCCAGGGTCCGGCCGAAGTGTTGCGCATGGTGCTGGAGAAGTCGCGCTACATGGCCGAGCTCGAGGCAGAGGGCACGGTTGAAGCCGATGGCCGTCTGGAGAACCTCGCCGAGCTCATCGGCTTTGCAGAGGAATTCGACACCGTCGACGAGTTCCTCGAACAGGTCGCGCTCGTGGCCGACACCGACGAGATCGACAACGACAGTCGTGTCATGTTGATGACACTCCACGCTGCAAAGGGCCTCGAGTTTCCGCTCGTCTTTCTCGCCGGCTGCGAAGAGGGCGTGTTCCCGCACAGTCGCAGCCTTGCCAACCCCGAGGAGATGGAAGAGGAACGTCGTCTCGCCTATGTCGGGATCACCCGTGCCCGCGAGGTACTCCACGTGTCGCACGCCGAGAGCCGCAACCTATACGGCAACACCCAGTACAACCCGCCCTCACGTTTCCTCGACGAGGTTCCAGACGAGCTTTTCAGGAAAGAGGGTCGCGTCAAGGCCTTCGGTGGCGGGCGCCGCGAAGAACGCGGATCACGCTCCGCGAGCCGCTCGTTCTCCGATGACTTCACCAACCGTCAGGTTGATGCTGCCCTTGCCGCCGGCAAGCGCAATGAGCCCAAGCCCCAGGGCACCATCACCGACTTCCGTGTCGGCGAAGATGTCTTGCACCCCACCTTCGGCGAGGGTGTCATCATCGAGCTCAACATCGGCCGCGGTCGCACCGAGGCCACCATCCGCTTCCGCGACAAGGGCACCAAGACCCTCGACCTCGCCTGGGCTCCTCTCCAACGCCCCTGAGCCGTCTCGAACACGGCGATCTGTCGGGATTCTGGGTCATGAGGGGGGCCACATTCACTCGACACGGCGTCTCGCACTCTGCAAAGTCGCGGTGCCGGAGTCGTGGCTGGTCTCGGACTACATCGCGCCACGCTCGACGAGCACAGCAAAACTTTCGCAGACCGACTCCTGGCGGCTGTCGGTGCGTGAGGTTTATTTGTCGTCGTTGACGCGCAGGTCGATGTAGAGCGTCTTTTTGTTCTCGACGAGGGGCCGCACATCGGTGGGTCGGGCGAGGTCTTCGATGTCAATGGTGCGACCCTCGCAATCGGTGAAGGCCCTGGTTCCTTCGACCTGCTTGGCGATGCAGACAGAATCGCGGTCGGCGGGCCAGGCGTAGAACACACGCCAGCCGACGGCGGGTTGGTTGCCTTCGTGGTCGAGAACGATGCTGCGGGTTCCATCGGGGTCACGCAGGTCGGGGTAGAGGATGGGGCCATTGGCCTCCACGGAGGCAGCGACCCGTTGGACCGCGCCGACCTCGAAGATCTTGTCGCCGAGGTTGGTGATGCGCTCGGGGTTGCGGGAGATGAGCGAGGCCGCACCCCACAGGGCCAGGAAGACAAGGGCGAAAAAGCCGAGACCCGCCACGACGGGAACCACGGCGCGCGCGAGGGGACTGCGCAATTGAGTGCGGGGCCGAGGGGTTGCCACACCCCCAGTGTGGCGGGTTGGGGACTTTTACGCACAACGGCGTAGGGTTTTGTTCTTGTGAAACGCCCCTACCGAGTAGTTGTCGCCAAGCCCGGTCTCGACGGCCACGACCGCGGTGCCAAGACCATCACGCGTGCCCTGCGGGACCATGGCTTCGAGGTCATCTACACCGGGCTCCACCAGACGCCCGAGCAGATTGCCGAGACGGCATTGCAAGAAGACGTCGATGCGGTGGGCCTGTCGCTCTTGTCGGGTGCACATCTCACGCTGTTCCCACGCGTCATGGAAGAACTCCGTGGCCGTGACCTGGGTGACGTGTTGGTGTTCGGCGGCGGCGTCATTCCCGAAGCCGATGCCCGTGCGCTAAAAGAGCAGGGCGTTGGTGCGGTGTTCGGTCCCGGTTCGTCGCTCAAGGCGATCTGTGAATGGCTGGAAGACGAACTCGACAAGAACGTCGCCGTCTGATCGCAATCCACAATCGAGTCTCGTCCGTAGTCAGCAAGGAGCCAGAGTGGACCTCTTCGAATACCAAGGCAAGCAGTACTTTGCGAGATTCGGGATCCCGGTGTCGGCCGGCGGGGCCGCCCGTACGGTCGACGAAGCGGTGAAGGTCGCAGACGCATCGCAGTACCCGGTCGTGGTCAAGGCACAGGTGCAGGTTGGTGGACGTGGCAAGGCCGGCGGTATCAAGTTGGCGAACAACGCCGACGAGGTGCGTCTGCATGCGGGGAACATCCTCGGAATGGACATCAAGGGCCACGTCGTGAAGTGCCTGTGGGTCGAGCACGCCTCCGACATCGACGAGGAGTACTACGCCTCATTCACCCTCGACCGTGCCGCAAAGAAGCACCTGCTCATGCTGTCGGCACAGGGCGGTGTCGACATCGAAGAGGTCGCCGAGCGAGACCCGGGTGCGATCGTCAAGTTGCATGTCAACCCCGTCGAGGGACTCAGCGAGGCAACGGCAAAAAAGGCCGCCGCAGATGCGAAGATTCCGTCCAAGGCAGTGGATGGCGTCGCGAAAATTCTCGTTTCGCTGTACGAGTGCTTCACCAAGGGCGACTGCGATCTTGCGGAAATCAACCCGTTGATCCTCAAGCCGACCGGCGAGGTCCATGCGCTCGACGCGAAGGTCTCGCTCGACGACAACGCCGCGTACCGTCACCCCGAATGGGACGAGTACCGCGCCACGGAGGAGCTTGACGAGCGCGAACAGTTGGCCCGTGAATCGGACCTCCAGTACATCGGTTTGTCGGGCACGGTTGGCATCATCGCCAACGGCGCAGGCCTGGCCATGAGCACACTCGACGTGGTCAACCAGGTTGGCGGCTCGGCGGCGAACTTCCTCGACATCGGTGGTGGTGCAAACGCCGACCAGATGGCTGCTGCACTCGGTGTCATAAACTTCGACAAGAACGTGAAGAGTATTTTCATCAACATCTTCGGTGGCATCACCCGTGGTGAGGAAGTGGCCAAGGGCATCGTCGAGGCACTGTCACGCGTCGATCTGCGCGCGCCGATCGTGATCCGCCTCGACGGCACGAACGCCGTTGAAGGCCGCGAGATTCTCGCCAAGGCCGGCATCCCCACATCGAAGCTCGAGAGCAGACCCACGATGCTGGAGGCGGCACGCGCCGCCGTTGCGATCGCGAACGGAAAGTAGGAGAGGGCCATGGCGATTTTCGTCGACGAAAACACGAAGGTCATCGTTCAGGGCCTCACCGGCGGCCAGGGCAAATTCCACGGTCTGCGCAACCGCGCGTACGGCACCAAAGTCGTCGGCGGTGTCACGCCGGGCAAGGGTGGCCAGGATGTCGAGGGCGTCCCCGTGTTCGACTCGGTCGCCGCGGCCGTGTCGGCAACGGGTGCCGATGCGTCGTTCATTGCGGTTCCACCCAAGGCGGCGTCGGTGGCCATCCTCGAGGCCGCCGCAGCCGGTGTGGGCTTCATCGTGTGCATCACCGAGGGCATCCCAGCCCAGGACGAGGCAAAGACGTTCAACACGCTGGTGCGCGACTACCCGGGTGTGCGTCTGCTCGGCCCGAACTGCCCGGGCATCATCAGCCCCGGCAAGTGCAACATCGGTATCACGGCAGGTGAAATCGCCGAGTTGCCGTCGGCCAAGGGACCCAACGTCGGCATCGTGTCGCGTTCTGGAACGCTCACCTACCAGGCGCTCTACGAACTCAAGCAGCAGGGCATTGGCGTGAGCACATGCGTTGGTATCGGCGGCGACCCGGTTCCGGGTACGTCATTCGTCGACTGCCTTGCCGAGTTCCAAGAGGATCCCGAGACCCACGCGATCATCATGATCGGCGAAATCGGTGGTTCTGCCGAGGAAGAAGCCGCCGACTTCATCAAAGCGAACGTCACCAAGCCGATGAGCGCCTACATCGCGGGCGTCACCGCGCCGGCCGGCAAGAAGATGGGCCATGCGGGCGCCATCGTTTCGGGCGGCAAGGGAACCGCGCAGGGGAAGATGGATGCCCTGCGCGCCGCCGGTGTACGGGTCGGTCTCAACCCCACCGAGGCCGGCTCGTTGATGGCCGAAATCGTCAAGGGCCTGAAGTAACGGACCGAGGTTCGACAGTGCCCCGCGCCCTCCTCAGCGTCCACGACAAAACGGGGATCGAAGAATTCGCGCGGGGTCTCGTCGCGTCCGGTTGGGGAATCGTCTCCTCGGGTGGCACGGCTGCGACGCTCGCCGCTGCGGGCCTTGCCGTCACCGACGTTGCCGAGGTGACGGGTGTGCCCGCGATCCTCGACCATCGCGTGGTGACGTTGCATCCGGCGGTGCACGGGGGAATCCTCGCCGACACGACGAAACCCGAACATCTGGCCGACATGGTGAAGTACGGAATCGAGGCGTTCGACCTCGTCGTTGTCGGCCTGTATCCCTTTTCGTCGCAGCCGGGTATCGAACTCATCGATATTGGCGGACCCGCGATGATCCGGGCGGCTGCGAAGAGCTTCGCCCGAGTCGGCGTCGTCGTCGAGAGGTCGCAGTACGCACCGGTGCTCGAAGAGATCCGTAGGGACGGCTCGCTCTGCGATGCGACACGTCGTGCCCTGGCGGCCCGCGCATTCACCACCACGCGCGACTACGACTCGGCCATCGTCGAGTGGATCACCGACGGTGCATCACGTTCGGTCCACCTTGAGCGCGTCGAAACCCTGCGCTACGGAGAGAACCCCCATCAAACGGGCACTCTGTGGGACGTTGCGGGGTCGCCCGGTTGGTGGCGCTCCGCCCGGCAACTCGGCGGCAAGGAAATGTCGTACCTGAACGTGTTCGACGCCGACGCGGCGTGGCACCTCGTCAACCGCCTCACGGGGCCCGCGGCCGTCGTGGTCAAACACTCCAACCCGTGCGGCGTGGCCACGGGGGCGACCATCGGCGACGCCTACGTGCGCGCGCATGCATGCGACCCGGTCAGTGCATTCGGCGGCATCATCGCGCTGAATCGCGAGGTTGACGCGGTCACGGCGGCATCGATCAACGAGGTCTTCACCGAGGTTGTCGTCGCCCCGTCGTATGCGGCCGATGCGCTGGCGGTGCTGCGGTCAAAGAAGAATCTGCGCATCGTCGCAGCGACCCGACCGCTGAGGACCGGAACCGAAGTGCGCAGCGTCAGCGGGGGAGTGTTGGTCCAGGACATCGACCCGGTGAACGACGACCCCGCGACGTGGCGAGTCACCTCTCAACGTCAGGCCACCCCCGAGCAAATCAACGAGGCATCGTTTGCATGGTCGGTGTGTGCGGCGGTGAGTTCCAATGCGATCACCATCACCAGAGATTTTTGCGCGGTCGGCATCGGTGGAGGTCAGCAGAACCGTCTCGATGCGGCGCGTCTTGCCTGCGAGCGAGCGGGCGGTCGGGCGGTAGGTGGGGTGGCCGCCAGTGATGCGTTCTTCCCGTTCCGTGATGGCCTCGACATGCTCGCCTCCGCGGGCGTGACCGTCGTCGTCGAACCCGGTGGCAGCGTGCGTGACGACGAGGTGATTGCCGCGGCAAATGAACACGGAATCGTGCTCATCTTCACGGGTACGCGCCACTTTCGTCACTAAACTCGAACCACATGGCCCGCATCTCCGACCTTCTTGCTGTGGGGCGCACCTTCTCCTTCGAGTTTTTCCCCCCGAAGAACGACGCGGCCCAACTCTCACTCGGTCGCACCATTGCCGAGCTAGAGGGTTTGAACCCGGCATTCGTTTCGGTCACCTACGGCGCGGGTGGCAGCACCCGCGAGCGCACGCGAGATCTCCTCGTGTGGATGCGAAAAGAAACGACCATCTCACCGATGGCGCACCTGACGTGCGTGGGACACACCCGCGCCGACATCAACACGATCCTCGGGACCTATCGGTCGGCCGGGATCGAGAACATTCTCGCCCTTGGTGGCGACCCGCCCTCCGATCCCGCCGACGTGGGGCCCAGTGACTATGCATACGCACTCGACCTGGTCGAGCACCTCTGCCAAGACGAGGGCTTCAGCATCGGCGTCGCCGCCCACCCCGAAGGCCACCCACGCAGCACCTCGCGCGCACAGGACCGTCGCTTTCTCGCAGAGAAGTTGCGTCGCGCCGACTTCGCCATCACGCAGTTCTTTTTCGAGGCCGAGCACTACTTGCGCATGATCGACGAACTCGCCGCACTCGGCGTGACCAAGCCGATCATCCCCGGCATCATGCCCGTCACCAACGGCGGCCAGGTACAACGCATGGCCGAGCTGTCGGGTGCGGTGTTCCCCGCGTGGCTGGCGAGGCGTCTCGACGGTGTCGAGGACGCCGACGAGGTTCGTCGCATCGGCGTCGAAGTCGCCACCACACTGTGTGCCGATCTACTTGCAGCCGGAGCCCCGGGCCTGCACTTCTACACGCTCAACCGATCCACCGCGACCCGCGAGATCTACGCCAACCTGGGTCTGCCGGTCTCGTAGGGTCCGGTTCGATGTCGGACGCTGCATCCCCGCAGTCCGTGTCCCCCGCACAGGATTCCACCGCTGAAATTCGCGCTCGCGCGGTGGTGTCCTATCTGCCCGGCCTCGACGGACTACGCGCCGTCGCCGTGGTGGCCGTCATCTTCTACCACGCGAATCATTCCTGGTTGCGCGGTGGGTTTCTGGGTGTCGAAGTGTTCTTCGTCATCAGCGGATACCTCATCACGTTGCTCTTGCTCGCCGAGTCGACACGCAACGGGCGCATAAGCCTGCGCGACTTCTGGATGCGGCGCGCACGACGTCTGTTGCCCGCGCTGTGGACGCTGCTCGTGGGTGTCAC
Source organism: Actinomycetota bacterium (assembly GCA_016870865.1). GTDB lineage: Bacteria > Actinomycetota > Acidimicrobiia > Acidimicrobiales > Ilumatobacteraceae > F1-20-MAGs119. Next base: position 12,093 of record VGAC01000001.1, on the reverse strand, counting down.
CTCGTATGTCGCCGTTTTCCGACGCAGTGAGCTCGGCAATCTGCGAGGTGACGTCATCGCAGGTTTCACCTATGTCACCAACTGGTTCCAGATCCACACCGGCAGTTCGTACTTCAGCGATTTCGGCTACGTGCCGTTACGGCATCTGTGGTCGTTGGCGGTGGAAGAGCAGTTCTACCTGCTCTGGCCGCTTCTCATGCTCGTCACCACGAAAATCGCTCGTCGTCGACTGCCTATGGTCGGTTTTCTGTTCCTCCTCGCATCGATTGCAATCGCCGTAGCGTGCGGCTGGCTCTACCGCACCGGCCCCGTCGACGACATCACCCAGACACCCAACCAGTACTTCTCGTTCCTCGGCCGCAACGTGTCGCGGATCGACTTTGCATACCTCTCGACGATCACCCGTATGGGTGGCTTGTTCATCGGTGCCGCACTTGCGATCTGGTGGCGACCGTGGTCGGTGGCGCGTGCGCGCATCGCCAGCCGTGGTGCAGCACTCGACATCATCGGACTGATCGGTCTCATCGGTTTGGGCGCAATGATGTGGCGCTTCGAGAACGTCGTCGCCGGAGGCCAGGAAGGCACACGCGGCTACGACCTGCTGTACCGCGGCGGTTTCTTTCTCGTCGGCCTTGCATCCGTTGCCGTGATCGCGGCAGTCACGCACCCGACCGCGGTGCTCGGCCGTGTCGTGCTGGGGAACCGGGTCTTGGTGTGGATCGGTCGGCGTTCCTACGGGATGTACCTCTACCACTGGGCGATCTTCCAGTTTTCGCGCAAGATCGCCGGCGGGGAATTGACGATGCCGCAGTTCGTCGCTTTGATGGCGATCACCCTGGTCGTCACTGAGTTGTCCTACCGACTCATCGAAACGCCGGTCCGCAAGGGCAACTTCTCTCTTTGGCTGCGTTCATGGCGCGGGGCAGAAACATCCGAGCGTCGTCGTCATCGCACCCGCATGGTCGCAGCCGGCGTTGCTGTTGCCGCTTTTCCAATCTTCGGCATCGTCAATCTGTCGACCGCAAAACTGCAACTCGACGCGATCAGCCAGAGCCTCGTCGACGCACAGGACGCGACGACCGACGTTCTGGCCCAGCCCACCGCCACGACCCGACCCGCGACGTCCGAACCGCGGTCGTCGACATCCGTGGTGGCCACCCCGACAACTTTGCCCGCCGCTCGCATCGACGTGTTGGCGATCGGCGACTCGGTGATGTTGGGTGCGGCACGCGAGATGTCGAAATACGGCTTCACCGTCGATGCCAAGAAGAGCCGGTCATTCAAGGCCGCACTCGAAATCGTCAACTACGTGAAGTCAACCGGTGCACTCGGCGACAACGTGGTCATTCACCTCGGCACGAACAGCGGCACGGCGGCGGACACGATGGATGCGATCTTCTCCGTGCTCAGCGATGTCGACCGTGTCGTGGTTCTCACCAACGCCGTGCCCAACCGTGACTGGGAAGAGGCCAACAACACTCTCATCCGCGCCCTTCCCGACAGGTTCCCGAACGTCACCGTCGTCGACTGGAAACTGCTTGTCGACCCCAACCCGGACTGGGTCTACGACGACGGAACCCACCTGCGCCCCACGGGTCAGGTCGCCTACACCGAGGCGATCATGGCTGCCCTCGACCGACCCCTCGTGCCCGTTTCCACTACGACCACGACATCGATTGGGGCGCTGGACTAGGCCCGACCTACGCTCTCCCCCCATGACAACCCCCGTACGAGTCGCCATCACAGGCGCAGCAGGTCAAATCGGCTACAGCCTCCTTTTCCGTATCGCCTCAGGCGCAATGCTCGGGCCCGGGACCCCCGTCATCCTCCAGCTTCTCGAAATCACGCCGGCTCTCGGCGCGCTCGAGGGTGTGAAGATGGAACTCGACGACTGCGCGTTCAGCCCGCTTGTCGATGTGATCTCCACCGACAATGCCGACCTTGCCTTCGGTGACGCCGACATCGCGCTTCTCGTCGGCGCGATGCCGCGCAAGGACGGCATGGAGCGCTCCGGCCTGCTCAGTGCGAACGGTGGCATCTTTCGGCCCCAGGGCCAGGCGATCGGTGCGAATGCCAAGAAGGACGTCAAGGTTCTCGTCGTCGGCAACCCGGCCAATACCAACGCACTCATCGCCATGAACAACGCCAGGGGCATCGACCCCGGCCAGTTCACCGCCATGACCCGCCTCGACCACAACCGCGCCGTGACGCAGATTGCCCAGAAGTTGGGCCGTCCCGTGACATCGGTGAAGAAAATGACGATCTGGGGCAACCACTCCACCACGCAGTACCCCGACCTTTTCCACTGTGAAGTGGACGGCAAGAACGCAGCCGCGCTGGTCAACGACCAGGCGTGGCTAAACGAGGTCTACATCCCGACCGTCGCCAAGCGCGGTGCCGCCATCATCAAGGCACGCGGTCTCTCCTCGGCTGCGTCGGCTGCCAACGCAGCGATCGACCACATCCACTCGTGGGTGAAAGGTACGCCCGAGGGAGACTGGGTGTCGATGGCGGTCGTGTCGGATGGTTCGTACGGCGTTCCCGAAGGCCTCATCTCCTCGTTTCCCTGCGTGTGCAAGAACGGCAGGTACGACATCGTCCAGGGCCTCGACATCGATGCCTACAGCCGCGGCAAGATCGACGCCTCGGTGGCCGAGCTCGCCGAGGAGCGTGACGCGGTGCGTCAACTCGGTCTGATCTGATCGGCCCACCCGATCGAATCACAAGGCCCCGGGATGAACCGGGGCCTTTTCATTTCCGGTAGTCGGTGCGGTCCGCGACGGCGGTGAAGATCGGGTCGAGGGCGGCCAAGACTGCCTGGCATTCGAGGAGCAGGGGAGCATTGCCCGAGAGCCTGATGCAGCCGGTGATGAAGGCGTCTTCCGCCGTGATTTCTCCCGTTGCAACATCGACGGCACTGAACCATTCCTGCTCGAGACGAACGTCCTCGGGTCCGGCGGGTCCGGGTCCGAATGCAACGCGGCCGTTGCCGGATTGCAGGTGATAGGTCACCGTGCCGTCGGGTGACTCGGTGATGACCTGGGTGATGCCGATCCTGTGCAGTGCCCCGAGCGCCTGTAGATCAAGATCGGCCGACACGAGGCGACCGACCTCTTCGATCCAGTCGGGGCTCAGGTATCGCATCAGACGAATGCACTGGCAAACACCAAGGCCACGATCGTCATGACTTTGATGAGAATGTTCATTGCGGGACCCGAGGTGTCCTTGAAGGGGTCGCCAACGGTGTCTCCAACGACGGCAGCCTTGTGCTGGTCACTGCCTTTGCCGCCCGTCGCCTCGATGTACTTTTTCGCGTTGTCCCAGGCGCCACCCGAGTTGGCCATGAAGATGGCCAGCGCGAAGCCGGTCACGAGTGCGCCGGCGAGCAAACCGCCGAGTGCATCGACGCTGACGAAGCCCGTCACGAGCGGCACGAGGACTGCGAGTGCACCGGGCAGGATCATCTCCCGCAGCGAGGCCTCGGCTGAGATCGCGACGCATCGCGCAGAGTCGGGGATGACACCCTCCCTGCCCTCGCGGAGACCCGGAATTTCGCGGAACTGCCGACGAACTTCCTCGATCATCTTCGATGCCGCACGGCCGACGGCGTCGATCGTGAGTGCGGCGAAGAGGAACGGCAACCCCGCCCCGACAAACAGACCGATGAAAACCTCGACCTCACCGACGTCGAGGCTGAGAGTGCTTCCCGCCTTTTCGATGGCGTACTGGAAACTCTTGAACAGCGCGAGTGCTGTGAGCGCGGCGGATCCGACCGCGAAACCCTTTGCGATTGCGGCCGTGGTGTTGCCCAATGAATCGAGGGCGTCGGTGACCCTGCGAACCTCGGGGTCGAGGTGCGCCATTTCCGCGATACCGCCCGCGTTGTCGGAAATCGGGCCGTAGGCATCGACCGACACGACGACACCGGTCGTTGCGAGCATGCCGATTGCCGCTAGTGCAATGCCATAGATGCCACCCGGCACGCTCGTCTCGCCAAAGGCCTGGTCGCCGCCCCAATAGGCAAGGCCGACGCCGATGAGAATGAGGATGACGGAAGTTGCGACGGACAACATGCCGACCGAGATACCGCTGAGAACGGTCGTTGCGGGCCCGGTCTCTGATTGCTTGGCAATTCGCTTGACCGAATTGAACTGTTCCGACGTGTAGAACTCGGCGGCCTTGCCGAGAGCCCATCCAACAACGAGTCCGCCGATCACCGCAACCGAGATACCCCACGGCTTCTGGTTCGGGCCGTCGAACACCCAGTAGGAAGTGGCGATCGTGCCGATGACGGTGAGACCCATCGCAACGTTCGTCCCGCGATGGAGAGCCGTGCTGAGCGAGTGCGCCTCGGTCGACTCGCCACCACGCACGAAGAACGAACCCAGAATCGAGGCGACCATGCCGATGAAGGCGATGGCCATCGGGTACACGAGGAATCCGATGTTTGCCGCGAGGCCCGCTTCGGCGGCGGTGAGACCGGTACCGACACCACCGGCTGCGAAGGCGATCAGAGAAATCGGGGCGATGATCGCCCCCGCGTACGACTCGAAGAGGTCGGCACCCATGCCCGCGACGTCGCCCACGTTGTCGCCCACGTTGTCGGCGATCGTTGCCGGGTTGCGCGGGTCGTCTTCGGGAATACCGGCTTCGACCTTGCCGACGAGGTCGGCGCCGACATCGGCTGCCTTGGTGTAGATACCACCGCCGACGCGCGAAAACAGAGCGATCGACGAGGCACCCAGACCGAAGGCCGTCACGATCTCGAACGCGTCGTCGACCTCCAGCCAAGTCACAAAGACGATGTACGTGACGGTCAGGCCGAGAAGGGCGAGACCCGCCACCGTGAAACCCATCACCGCACCGCCGCGGAACGCGACGCCCAGTGCCTTGGCGGGGCCTGACTTCGCGGCCTGGGTGGTGCGGGCGTTGGCCATAGTGGCAACGGTCATACCGATGTAGCCGGCGAGGCCGGACAGCAACGCACCAAACACGTAGGTGAGGCCGGCAAGCGGCGCGACGACGATTGCGAGCACAATCGCGAGAATGGCCACGAACACCGAGAGCCACGAGTATTCCCGCTTCAAGAAGGCTTTTGCCCCCTTTTGGATCTCGGTCATCAAAAAGACCATCCGTTCGTCCCCGGGAGGGGCGGCGCCCACCAACTTGAAGTAGAAGGCAGCCAAAGCCAGCGCCGCGATTGCGGAAAGCGCGGCAAGGTAGGGGATTGAACTCATTGGGTGGATCGTCCTTGTTTTTCGTTTGGTGCTTCGGCGGGTCGCCAACCAGCCAACCCGGCGCACTTGGGTCACGCGGGCCAAGTGCTCAGGGCGACCTCGAGTGTAGGGAACCGAGACGAAGCGGAGCGAAACCACCGAATTTGGTCACACCCCCCGATTCGGCTCGGGAAAAGTTCGCCCGTCGGGGGGTGCGGGGGTACCGTTTTCTGCGCCCCTCGGGGCGTTGAGCGCCAAGAAAGGCAAGCAGATGGCACAGGTTCTCCACGGTCGCGGCCCGGTGACCGGCACGGCCGCGAAAACCCCGCGCAAGCGGCGACCGTTCCTCCTCGACCTGTATTCGACCGCGGTCGGCAAGAAGTACGCGATGGCGATCACGGGCATCGCCCTGATGGGGTTCGTCCTGTTCCACATGATCGGCAACCTGAAGATGTATTTCGGTGCCGCCGACCTCGACAGCTACGCCGAGTTCCTCAAGAAGTTGCTCTACCCGCTCGCCCCCAAGGGCGCGGTTCTGTGGCTGCTGCGCGGCGGCCTGATCGTGATGGCGGCCATCCACATCCATGCAGCGGTCTCGCTGACTCGGCTCAACCGCACCGCCCGACCCGTTCGCTACCAGAGTGAGCGTGATTACCAGGTCGCCAACTTCGCCAGCCGCTCAATGCGCTGGACCGGCGTCACCGTTTTCCTCTTTCTCGGCTGGCACCTGCTCGATCTCACCTTCGGCGTGACCAACACGATCGGTGCAGACGGCGAGTTCATTCGCGCAAACGTGTACGACAACGTGGTGCGCAGCCTCGACCGCTGGCCGGTCGCCGCGTTCTACATCCTCGCCAACATTTCACTGGGTATCCACCTCTTCCACGGTGCGTGGAGCCTCTTCCAGTCGATGGGTTGGAACAATCCCCGTTTCAACAAGTGGCGCCAGGCATTTGCGACGGGATTCGCAACCGTGGTGGTCGTCGGCAACGTTTCATTCCCGATCGCAGTTCTCGCCGGCGTGGTCGGTGGCTGAGGAAGAAGGACAATCATGAGCGTCGAACTCAACTCAAAGGCTCCCGGTGGTCCACTGTCGGACAAGTGGGAGAACTACAAAGCCGACGTGAAGTTGGTGAACCCGAACAACAAGCGCAAGTTCAAGGTGATCGTGGTCGGTACCGGCCTTGCCGGCGCGTCGGCTGCCGCAACCTTGGCTGAACTTGGCTACCAGGTAGATGCGTTCACGTTCCATGACTCGCCGCGTCGCGCGCACTCGATTGCCGCGCAGGGCGGAATCAACGCGGCGAAGAACTACCAAGGTGATGGCGACAGCATTCATCGTCTCTTCTACGACACCATCAAAGGCGGTGACTTCCGCGCCCGTGAGTCGAACGTGCACCGCCTCGCCGAGGTGTCCGTGGACATCATCGACCAGATGGTCGCCCAGGGCGTTCCCTTTGCCCGTGAGTACGGCGGTCTGCTCGAGAACCGTTCGTTCGGTGGCGCCCAGGTCAGTCGTACGTTCTACGCACGGGGCCAAACGGGCCAGCAGTTGTTGCTCGGCGCCTACCAGCAGTTGGCCCGCCAGATCGGCCTCGGCGGCGTGCGTCTCTTCAACCGCACCGAACTCGTCGACGTCGTAACCATCGAGGGCCGCGCAGCGGGCATCGTCGTGCGCGACCTCATGACCGGCGAGATCGCGTCGCACTCGGCCCATGCGGTCGTGCTCGCAACGGGCGGCTACGGCAACGTGTTCTTCCTGTCGACCAATGCAATGGCCAGCAACGTCACTGCTGCATGGCGCGCGCACCGCAGGGGTGCATACTTCGCGAACCCCTGTTACACGCAGATTCACCCAACCTGTATCCCCCAGAGTGACGAGTTCCAATCGAAGTTGACGCTCATGTCCGAGTCACTGCGCAACGACGGACGTGTGTGGGTGCCCAAGAGCGCCGACGAAACCCGTCCCGTCGTCCAGATCCCCGAGGAGGACCGCGACTATTACCTCGAGCGTCTCTACCCGTCGTACGGCAACCTCGCGCCACGTGACATCTCGTCGCGTGCGGCCAAGCGCGCCATCGACCGCGGCCAGGGTGTCGGCCCGCTGAAGAACGGCGTGTATCTCGATTTCTCCGATGCGATCAACCGTCTCGGAAAGAGCGTCGTCGAGGAGCGCTACGGCAACCTCTTCGAGATGTACGAGCGCATCGCGGGCGAGAACCCGTACGACGTGCCGATGCGCATCTACCCGGCTTCGCACTACACGATGGGTGGGCTCTGGGTCGACTACGAACTGATGACCACGATCCCCGGTCTCTACGCCGCGGGTGAGGCGAACTTCTCGGACCACGGCGCCAATCGCCTCGGTGCGTCGGCCCTGATGCAGGGTCTCGCCGACGGCTACTTCGTCCTGCCGTACACGATCGGCAACTACCTCGCCCCGATGTTGAACAAGCCGATACCCGGTGTCGACCATCCTGAGTTCAAGGCCGCCGAGTCCGCGGCACGTGAGCGCTTCAACGGTTATCTCAACGTGAAGGGCACACGTTCACCCGATTGGTTCCACCGTGAAGTCGGCAAGATCATCTGGGACTACTGCGGCATGGAGCGCACACAGCAGGGCCTCGAAAAGGCGTTGTCGGAACTGCCCGCGCTGTACGACGAATTCAAAAAGGACCTGCGCGTCACGGGTGGTGGCGAGAGCCTCAACCAAACCCTCGAGAAGGCCGGTCGTGTCGACGACTTCTTCCAGCTCGGCATACTGATGTGCCGAGACGCCCTCGACCGCGAAGAAAGTTGCGGCGGCCACTTCCGCGCCGAATACCAGACCGAAGATGGCGAGGCGTTGCGTGACGACGACAGATTCTGCAATGTATTCGCCTGGGAGTGGACCGGCGACCCGATGTCGGCCAAGTGCAACATCGAAGAGTTGAACTACGAGACCGTCCACCTCGCGACACGGAGCTACAAGTGAGCAACCATCTCAAGGACATCACCCTCAAGATCTGGCGTCAGTCGGGTCCCGACGACGCAGGACACTTCGAGACCTACAAGGTCGACGAGATCAGCGACGAGGCCTCGTTCCTTGAGATGCTCGACTACCTCAACGAGCGCCTCATCAACGAGGGCAACGAAGCCGTCGTGTTCGACCACGACTGTCGCGAGGGCATCTGTGGCACCTGTTCGCTCATGATCAATGGCCAGGCCCACGGTCCCGAGCGTGCAACGACCACCTGCCAGTTGCACATGCGCAAGTTCAAGAGCGGTGACAGCATCACCATCGAACCGTGGCGTGCGCGGGCGTTCCCGATCGTCAAGGACCTGATGGTCGACCGTTCTGCGTTCGACCGCATCGTTGAGTCGGGTGGTTTCATCACCTCGCCAACCGGGGGTGCGCCCGACGCGAACCTCATCCCCATCCCCAAGCCCGTCTCCGACGCCGCCATGGATGCCGCACAGTGCATTGGTTGTGGTGCCTGCGTTGCGGCCTGCCCGAACGGGGCGGCCAATCTCTTCACCTCGGCCAAGATCGCCCACCTGAACCTGCTTCCGCAGGGCCAGGCCGAGCGTTTCAAGCGCGTCGAGGCGATGGTCGAGACGATGGACGAATACTTCGGTTCGTGCACCAACCACGGCGAATGCGAAGCGGCGTGCCCGAAGGAGATCTCGATCGACGTGATCGCCCTCGCCAACGCCGACTACCGCAAGGCAAAGAGCAAGAACCGCAAGCAACTCGCCCGCGCCTGATCAATGTGCCCGAGGGCAGGACTAAGGGGAGTCTCTCGTCCGGGGGTGCCCTCAGTGCACCGAGTTGTCTGCCGCAGCGATCAACTCGTCCACGATTCGCCGAGCGACATGGCGCTGCGGGAACGGATTTGCCCTCAGTTTCTTGGCACGCGTGAGCAACTTGCGGTGTAAGCGGCGTCCGATGTCCTGCGGCTCGTTGTCGATGAGCCACTCGGCGACCGCAACGACCGCCTCGGCCACTGCGTCAATGTCGAGTTCCGGGACTTCGAGCAGTCCCTTCAATGTCGTGAGTAGTGCGACAAGGTCGTCGATCGGGTTTGTGATGGGCGGCGCAGAGACAACCCGTGGGCGTGACGGCGACCTCAACCTCGCCAACGTGCGCTGCGCGAGAACCCGATCATCTTCACTCATGCGTGGCGTACTCGAATCAAGGCAGAGGAATGCCACCGACCGCAAGGGGGACGGCGCGAAGCGATGCGCATCGGTGGCGACTGGTTGAACGACACGGGTCGGAATGATCGTGTCGGTCGAGCGGGAGCGATCGACTGCCAACCAAGCGGTGTACTTCGACAGAACACGGTGACGAACGGACAGTTCGATGATTGCCGTACGACCCGCTGATTCGTCGATGCGGTCGGTCATCACGTCGTAGTCGAGGGCGTTGATGCGCGCCTTGGCCCAACGTGTGGTCGCAGAGGCGTCTTCGCAGGCGCGAACCACGACGACTGCAAGAGTGCCCGCATCGGTCTCGATATGTACGACGGCACCGGACGCCGGTCGCGGCGCGCGTGCCCACAGCGTGACGGTGGCGTTCGCGTAGATGTCGGGTGTGAGGTGAGGGGCCTGATCGGTCAAGCCCGGCATGTCAATGCGTGCATTGCGGTAAGCGGGCTGGGCGATGCGCTCGCAGACCTTCTTCGCGACGTCCCCGACGACATGGGCGGCCTCGACTCCGACGAACCACCCGTTCGCGGCAAGGGTCTCGAGGTAGCCGTTGAGTTCCTGGCCGATGCCGACGACGATGACGCGCGCGTTGCGCAGTTGCACGTCGCGTTGACGGGCCGCTGTGGCCTCGTCACCGTATGCGCCGTCGGTGATGAGCAGCACGACCCGCTCGAATTCGTGCGCATCTTCACCGTCATCGAGTTGGGCGAGGGCGGCTCCGGCGACCTCGATCGCGCCGTCGAGTTCGGTTCCGCCACGCGCGTAGATCGACGCGATCTCACGACGCAGGTGGTTGCGACATTCTGCGGTTGCCGGAACGAAGCCGTGAGCCGTTGCGTCGAGAACCTCGGTGTCGGAGTCGAAGGTGAGAACATGCACGAGGTCATCGCGCGTCAGTGTGCCGATGACGTCGTTCGCGATGCGAATCGCAGCATCCATGTTCCAGCCGTCCATGCTTCCCGAGCGGTCGACGAGAACGGAGACAGCGCGACGAGTCTTGGTCTTGGTGGTCGGTATCGCCACGGTCCGAACGACGACTTCGAGCGTGCCGAGTGTGGGGTTGTCAGAGTCGGCCGTCCACTTGGCGTCCATCACCTCATTGGCGGCATTCCACTTCAACACGATGTCGCGGTCGAGGGAGAAGTCGCCAATGGTGACCTGCGACGGGGTCACCGATGCACCTTCGACGGTTGTGCAGACAAGCTCGTCGACCGCCTCGGTGAAGGTGATGCTGACCGTGGAGTTGACGTGGACGTCGCCCGCATGTCGAGGTGGAGTGAGCGCCTCTGCGTTCGGCGTGCCTTCGGGGACGTAGCGCTCTTTCACGAGGGTGGGGAAGCGCACCGTGACTTCGTTGCCGTCGCGGACAACGGTCGCATGAACGACGATCTCGATGCTGATGGCCTCGCCCGGATGGATGTTGCCGACCGCCGTTTCGAAGATTTCTCCGGCGTGCTGTTCGAGCAGCATTGCGGTGTGGCCCTTGGCCAGCGCCTCTTCGTATTCGGCTTGTGCGGCCTCGCGCTCTTTGATCTCCGCCTCGATCGCCCTTCCGCCGATGTGCATCGTCGCACGGTTCACCGCGCCGGAATTCGGCAGCGGGAACGTGTAGACGGCTTCCATTGCCTCCTCGAGCGTGTTGACGAAAGTCTGGACGACGGTCCACACGACACCGACACCGTCGACGACGGCATCGATGCGAACTGACTCGAGAGGAAGTTCGGTGTCACCTGCACGAAGACTTGTGCCGGTGGTGGGCAGGGGAGCGGAGAGTGTGGTCATCATCTGTGGTGTTTGCCTCTTTCTTTGTTGTTTGTTGGTTGATGGGTTGTTTGTTTTGTGATCAGTTGTCGTCGAGTTGGGCGAGTGCCGCGCGGACAGCGCGCAGTTCCTTGGCGGTGGGCTGTCGTGTGGTGAAGCCCGACAGCGTGATCGAGTCACTGATGCGCACCGACCACCCACTTGCATCGGAAAGAACGGTGGGCTCGGTGAGTGCGTGCGACGAACGCAGTGCCGCACTGACCAGGTGACGGGACTCGAGAGCTACATTCGCAAGCCGCCATGCGTCGGCGCCGCGCGACTCGCGGAACCGGGGAATCAACTTGAGCGATTGACCAGTTGCCTGAGCGCGACGGATGCGGATGAGGTCGTTGACGTGGTCGCGCGTCCAGAGACTGCGTCCACCGACGCGAACCGCGGGACGCACGAGACCGAGCGTGACGTAATAGCGAACGTTGCGCTGCGTGAGAGCAGATGCGATGCGCCCATCCTCGACGGGCAGGTCGGCAACGGCCTCGTTGGCAGCCGCGATCAGGTCGTCCATTGCGAGCAAGTCGCCCGAGGCGATGGGTGGAGATGAAAGTTCCATGGCGAGAGTATCTTACACTAATTACTGTTACTGTCAACCTCAAGACAGTAATTTTTCCCAAAAACCTCTGAAACCCAATAGCGGCGGGGTCCCAGCGGGCCCGATCCCTGGGACCACAGCAAGCCCGAGGGGGTACTCTCGCCCCCATGTCCAACGTGCCGTCCGCCCCTTCGTCCCTTGCCTCGACCCTTGGTGCACTACGCGCGTCGGGTTGGCAGTCGGTGCCGGTGAAAGACGAGATGCGTCGCAATGCGATCGCAAAGATCCGCGCCGGTGAACCATTGTTCGCGGGGGTCTTGGGCTACGAGAACACGGTCA